>JAJZVN010000020.1 GCA_021845685.1 bacterium | reverse complement strand
CAAAGGGGGTGATGGAAGTTGATTGCGATTATTAATAAAACGTATTAAAAGGCAAAATAATAATACAAAGGATATTATGACAAATTAAAAGTTAAATTCAATAGACAAATTAAAAGTTGACAACAGAAATAATTAACATTCAAAATTGCCGATAGAAAATTATTTTTCTGGATTTCCGCTTTAGCTGGGATAACTTTGTAGATTTTTAAGTTTTCACCCAACAGGTGTCATTCCCGCTAAAGCTATAATCCAGTATTTATAACACTTTGAAGCAATTTTAAAATCTCTATCGGCAATTTTGAGTAACAGACCGAAAATATAATTCCTGAACCTTTATCCGGCGAATTGTATGGGTTATTCAAATTTAGAGTCGGCGATTGGAGAGTTATCTATACGATTGAATCGGATTCTTTAATAATTCAGGCAATAGGGCACAGGAGAGAAATAAATATATGAACAGTGATTAAAATATGTTTTTATTTTTTAACTTTAAATAATCAATTAATACAATCATAAATTACTTTTTTTTAATTTTAATTACCTTAAAAAACTTTAGCATTGTAGCTTTACTGCAATTATTTCTTGCCGTTAAAGAGGCTGTTTGATAATTTAGCGTTTTACATTTTTTAAGGGCGGCTTCATATTGCTTTTTATGTTTCTTAAAATAATTTACCGAATAAAGCCTTTTATTTAAGTTTATATGCGGAACGGCCGTTTTAGTATTATTAATTGTAATATTGATTGATTTATTGACGGTTGATTCAGGGCTGATTAATTTAACGTTAGTATTAGCATATACAAAACTTGCATTAAAAAAAATTATTAAACTAACAAGTGTTGTAAATATTAATATCTTTAATACTTTTATCAAATTATTTAAATTATTATTAATATTATCCATAAATATTTGCGGCCTCATTAAAACATTGAAGGATGCTGTTTTTTATATATTCCTTTGCTTTTATGATAAAGCACCGATAAAGCATTTATACAATTTTTAAAACTATACCCGCCGCCTGTTATAATATTCCTATATGTTTGAACAGGTTCAAGGAGAGTTCCGTATAAATCGGCAAGATGCCTAAAATTATCTCCAATATTTTTTTTCCAGTGTATCGGTTTTTTCGGAATATGAGGAGCGATAGCGGCAACAAGGATTTGATTGCAGCTAAATACTTCGGCTTTTGCCTTTTTTATATGAGATTTATAATACTTTAAAGAATATATATGCTTAGGTTTTGGTTTAGCTGGGCAGCCTGATAAAAAAATGGAAAAAGTAATTATTGTAAAAGAAAAAACAAAAAAATATGTTATTTTTTTTAAATTATTTGAATAGTACATAGAATTTAAAATCCTCTAATAATATTTATTAACTTTATTAAAACAAAGAAATATTCATTGCTCTCTTATCCGCTTAAGAACGTGGAATTGCGTTAAAAAACGATAGACTAAACCAAGCATGGCAATAAAACATGCTACTACTAATAATAGATATTGCTATTAATTTTAGAACGCTCTAATGTAAGCATAAAATTTATTATTTTATCTAAAATTTTTGAGGGAATATCTATAAACATAATCCCTATTCTATATTTTCCATTTATATTTATATAAGTTGAATGCATAATTTTTATATCTAATTTAAAATCATCGTTTTCAAGTTTTATTAAAACATTTTTAAAAACAATACCTTGTTCAAATTTAATATCGCTATCAAAAGCAAGACCTCCCGCACTCAAATCGTAAACTTTATAGAATAAAATATTTTTATTGTATAAAAAACTAATATAGACTGTATCAGTATCATCGGTTGAAACTCTTAACGCCTTCCTTTTTTCAATAAATATAACTTCTTTAGGTTTATTTATCTCAAAATTATAATCATTATTATCTATAGATATAATATTTATATAATTAGTTAAAAAATATCTTTCGAAAATATCATCGCCGTTTCCGATGCCAATCTTTAAAAATTTTGACGATATAATATTTTTATTGCCTTCAAAAGGCATAAGAGAATCTATTATTATAGATTTTTTTGTAGTTTCTATTAAATAAGATTTAAAATATTCTTCACTCGGATATAAAACAATTAATATATTTTTTCTAGAAATTAAAACATTATTTAAAATTTGGTCAATTATTTCCGGTTTATTAATTTTTAAAAGCTGAACTTTTGCATTACCGGAACCTATATTATTATCCATTAAATTAATTATAATATTGTTTTCGGTTAATTTTAGTTATATTTTTTATTATTTATATTTATTATATTTATTTTATTGCGAGCCTATTTACTATATTATATATTATATAATTATTAATATATCATAATTTGGAGGAAAATTGAAAATACAATCATTCGGCGCAGCAAGAACTGTCACGGGAAGCTGTCACATAGTTCAGAAAAACGGCGTTAAAGTTATGATAGACTGCGGACTTTTTCAGGGCAAAGATGAAGAAAGCAAAAATTATGATTTAGGTTTTAATCCGGAAGAAATTGATTATTTAATATTGACGCATGCGCATCTTGATCATTGCGGAAGGATTCCTATGCTTATCAAAGGCGGTTTCAAAGGAAAAATTTACTGCACAAAACCGACATTTCAACTTGCAAGACTGATAATGCTGGATACGGCAAAAATTATGCTTGAAGACTCCAAGCACGATTTAAAATATTGTCAACCGATTTTTTTTCCCACCCACCCCCTCCCCCAATTTTATATCCTAATTTATTTTTTTATATTTTTTTTCTAATTGATATATACATATAATTAATATATAATATACATCATATAAGATATGTTTTGTTAATAGCAAAAGAGGTGATTTTAATGAGAAGAACTCAAATATATTTAGATGAAGAAATTTATGATATTGTAAAAAAAGAAAGCAAACTCCTTGGAAAGAGCGCTTCCCAAATAATAAGGGAAAATTTGAAAGATTCTATTTTGAACCGGCAGCAAAAAATTATTAATGCCATAGATAACTCTAAAGGTGCATGGAAAGACAAAACTAATTTTGAGGTAAACAGCTTTATAAGAAAATTAAGAAAAGGAAACAGAATTGATAATCTTTGATACCGATATTATTATCTGGATATTAAGAGGCGATAGCGATATAGTATCTAAAGCTAAATTGATATCCGTAGAAACACACGGAAAAATATACATAACGCCTATTCAAGTTGCCGAGATTTATTCAGGTATGATGAATAATGAAACAAAAAAAACTAAAGAACTGATAGAAAGCTTTTATTTTTTAGATATAAATAAACCAATAGGCGAATTAGCAGGAGAATATATGCATAAATATAGAAAATCGCATAACATTGAATTAGCGGACGCTATTATTGGAGCAGCTGCAAAAATTTATAGTTTTAAATTATTTACTTTAAATACAAAACATTATCCAATGCTGCATAAAGAGGATATTTTAATAAAATTAAAACATTGAAGGATGTTGTTTTTTATATATTCCTTTGCTTTTATGATAAAGCACCGATAAAGCATTTATACAATTTTTAAAACTATACCCGCCGCCTGTTATAATATTCCTATATGTTTGAACAGGTTCAAGGAGAGTTCCGTATAAATCGGCAAGATGCCTAAAATTATCTCCAATATTTTTTTTCCAGTGTATCGGTTTTTTCGGAATATGAGGAGCGATAGCGGCAACAAGGATTTGATTGCAGCTAAATACTTCGGCTTTTGCCTTTTTTATATGAGATTTATAATACTTTAAAGAATATATATGCTTAGGTTTTGGTTTAGCTGGGCAGCCTGATAAAAAAATGGAAAAAGTAATTATTGTAAAAGAAAAAACAAAAAAATATGTTATTTTTTTTAAATTATTTGAATAGTACATAGAATTTAAAATCCTCTAATAATATTTATTAACTTTATTAAAACAAAAAATTCATCACTCCATTATAATCACTCCATTGTCCGCTTGAGAACATTGAACTATGTTATAAACAATATACCAAACTAACCTGATAATAAAACATGCTAATAAATATTGCTATTAATTTGAGAACATTTTAAAGTAAGCATAAAATTTATTATTTTATCTAAAATTTTTTAACAATATGATATTATATAATAAGAGACTGTAAGATACAATTGTAAAGATAAATAAAAATACACAAAATACACAATAAACATAAATATCTAAATTATTCTTTAAAAATTATTGCATTGGTATATAAAATATAATATTACATTATATTATATTTTATATATCATAATTATTTATCATATTACATATTATATAAATACATTACATATCATAATTTGGAGGAAAATTGAAAATACAATCTTTTGGAGCGGCAAAAACTGTTACAGGAAGCTGTCATATAGTTAAAAAAGGTGATGTTTCTGTAATGATAGATTGCGGACTTTTTCAGGGCAAAGATGAAGAAAGCAAAAATTCTGATTTAGGTTTTAATCCGGAAGAAATTGATTATTTAATATTGACGCATGCGCATCTTGATCATTGCGGAAGGATTCCTATGCTCATCAAAGGCGGTTTCAAAGGAAAAATTTACTGCACAAAACCTACTTTTCAGCTTGCAAGACTAATAATGCTTGATACCGCTAAAATTATGCTTGAAGATTACAAACATAATTTAAAAAGACGGCTCAGGTATAATCCCAAAAAAGCAACGGAAGAAAATATTTTAAATTCAAATAAATCTGATAAAGCTTATATAAACAGTGAAAAATTTCAAACAACTCATCATCATACGGCTTATACCGCTAATCGTTTCACCCATGAGACAAATTACGGCAATCATCATGATTATGATAAACATAATCATCATACTGCTGCAGCACATAGCATAAACATAGACAAAAGCAAAAACACCGAAAATGAAGGCAGCAAAAATGAATATAATTTTAATGCGGAACTTTTATATAATGAAATTGATGTGTTTGAAAGTTTAGACCATTTTAACCCTATATTAGCTTATAACACGCCTTTTGTTATAGATGAAAAACATAATATTGCCGTAGAAATTCAAGATGCCGGGCATATTCTGGGTTCAAGCTTTGTAAAACTTACAATAGGCAATAAATCGGCTATATTTTCAGGAGACCTCGGAAATAAAAACAAACCGATAGTCAATAATTTTTCCTACCCTGATGAAGCCGATGCCGTTTATATTGAAACTACTTACGGGGATAGGCTGCATAAAAGTTTTGACGATTCAAAAGTTGAGCTTTTAAATATTATACAAAAAACAATTAACAGCGGCGGCAATGTCTTGATACCAAGCTACGCTATGGAAAGAACGCAAGATATCTTATATGTATTAAAAGAGTTTTACAAAAGCGGTGAACTTCCGAAATGCAAAATATTTCTTGATTCTCCTTTAGCAATCAATATAACCGATATATTTCTTAGAAATCCTGAATATTTCAGGAAAGACGAGCTGCGGCTATTTACTAATAATAATCCTTTTGAAATGCCAAATCTCACAGAAACAAGAGATATAGAAGAATCTAAAGAAATTAATAAGTTTTCCGAAGGCGCGATAATAATTGCGGGAAGCGGAATGCTCACAGGCGGAAGGATGCTTCATCACTTAAAGCATAATTTGTGGCGCAAAGAAAATTCTATTATTTTTATAGGATATCAGGCAAGAGGAACATTGGGACGAAGAATCGTTGAAGGAAATAAAACAATTAAGGTTTTTGGAGAGCATATAGACGTAAATGCGTCGGTTCATACTATAAACGGTTTTTCTTCGCATGCCGACCAAAACGAGCTTATAGAATGGCTCAGCGCATTAAAAAACCGGATAAAAACAAAAATATGTCTAATTCACGGCGACGACGATAAAATGGAAATTTTTAAAGAAAAAATTACTCCTTTGGGTTTCAATGCCTATATCCCGTCTTATGCTGAAGAAATAACGATTAAATAAATTAACAAATAAAAATAAATGACTCATATCGTATTTATTCAGAAATTTTAACAAGTTTATTTTTAATTTTTAATCCCTTAATTATTTCAATATTTTTTTTAGGAATGTTTAAAATTTCGGAGAGATATTTTATTACCGCTTCATTTGCTTTATTGTCAACAGGTCTTTCTGGAATATAAAGCTTAATTTTTTTATTGCCTGTTTTTTCCGATATTTCAAATTTTTTTAATTTTGAACCCGTTTTTACTTCTATTTCTATTATTTCGCTCATTAGCTGTTTTAATATAATTTAATATAAATAATATATATAATACAATATTAAATTTATAAATAAAAAAAAATATAAAATATACTAAAATATATTTTTTTTAACATATTCAAAAATTTTATAATAAATAGAAAATATATCAGGGGTATTTTTATAAAATATTTCATTTATATTGTTTGATAATTCATTATTTTCTGAAGAATATTCATGCGATAAAATATTTCTACTATTTCTTAATTCAATCCAGACATCTGCATTTTCAATGATTTCTAATTTTTCAAGTCTGTTAAGTATATCTCTGAAAGGTTTTTTTTCTATGTCTTCTTTAAGATTTATTAATACGGAAGGAAAAAGTTTTTCACCCATTACATCCTGTAATTTAGAATATCTAAAAATCAATTGATCTATATGTTCTTTATCGTCTTCTGATAATGAATTTAATTTATCCGGAGTTAAAGGCATAAAACTTTCCATTTTTGATATGGCATGATTTATTTTTAGAATATGTTTTTCGCATTCGCTAATTGCACTGCGTAACCTCATTTGCTCTATATTGTATTTATCAATATATTTATCTTTATATTTATTTTCCGTCATAAACGCACTCCTTGACGCTTAGCAATATCATATACAGGCAGAATTTCATCGGAATTGATATTTTGAACAATTAAATCTATTTTTTGCTCACCTAATTTTTTTTCAAGTTCAACAAGAAATTTTATTTTAGATTCTAAAATATTTTCGTTTTTATTTGTTTCAATAAAAATATCTATATCTCCGCCCTTTTTTGCATCGTCAACTCTTGACCCGAAGATATATATATGAGAACTATCTCCAAAAAATTTTATCGCACTCTGTTTAATTATATCTAATTCTTGCTGTTTTAGTCTCATAAGCTGCGTGAATATTTTATATTATAAATTTATAAATATAGGGGGAAGTTTATATGTTTATATAATAGATTATATAATAGGTTTATAAAATATACAATTTATACAATTGCCAAAATTGTAAAGCCTGTAAGCTTATAGAGCTATTATAAGTATGTCAAGGAATAGAATTAAGCAATTCGGTTGTTTTTGAAACAGGATAAATTTTAAAATCCGTTCTTTCTTGTATTTCATTGCCGCCGTAAAATATAGCGCCGCCGTAAGGAATGTCTAACCCATCAAATTTAATGAAT
This sequence comes from bacterium, assembly GCA_021845685.1. Taxonomy (GTDB): domain Bacteria; phylum SZUA-79; class SZUA-79; order Acidulodesulfobacterales; family Acidulodesulfobacteraceae; genus Acididesulfobacter. The sequence continues at coordinate 24,764 of JAJZVN010000020.1, read as the reverse complement.
TTTTTGAGATTTTTAAAGAAATCTTCGGATATCGTTGCGCCTGATTTTATTTCAATAGGATAAATATTCCTGCCTGTCTCGTAAATTAAATCTATTTCCAAACCCGTGCTATCTCTATAAAAAAATAAATTACTTTTTTTGCCTTTATTAAATCTATATTTCAAAACTTCGGCTACAACTAAATTTTCAAATAAATTGCCTCTTAAAGGGTCGCGAAATACCTGCTTTTCATTTTCTATTCCAAGTAAATAAGAAGCAAGTCCTACGTCGTAAAAATATAATTTAGGCGATTTTACCAATCTTTTTGAAAAATTATTATACCATGGGGGCAATAAAAAAATTATATAACTTGCTTCAAGTATTGAAATCCATGATTTGACAGTTGTATGGGATACTCCGACGTCGTTAGCTAATCCCTGGAAATTTAATAATTGTCCTATTCTTCCCGCACACAATTTAAGAAACTTTTCAAAAAGATTTAAATCTTTAATAGAAATAAGCTGCCTTATATCCCGTTCAACATATGTTACGATATAATCTCCTATTGCTTGATGCGGATCTAAATTCATATCATAAATTCTTGGATAAAAGCCCGTATAAATAAGCTTATTCGTTAACGATACGTCGACAATATTTTTTATTTCCGAAATACTAAACGGAAGTAATTTAAGCAAAGCGGTTCTGCCTGCAAGAGATTGGGATATATTGTTTAAAACCTCAAATTGTTGGCTTCCGGTAATAATGAACTGCCCCTGCTCCTTATTTTCATCCACAATCGGTTGAATATAAGAAAGTAATTCGGGAGCGCGCTGAATCTCATCTAAAATTGCATTATTATACTGAGCTAAAAAACCTTTCGGATCGTTAACGGCAAACTGCCTTATATCCGGTGATTCAAGATTTACATATTGCTTATTCGCAAAGACGTTTCTTATTAACGTAGTTTTTCCGCTTTGCCGCGGACCTGTTATAGTAACGACGGGATATTGATTTGCAAGATTTTTTAAAACATCTTCTATTATTCTCTTTATCATAATAATATTATAAACTATATTATATAATAATGCAATTTGCAAGTTAAACTTTCAAATTGCATTATTATATAAAAACCTATTTTCCAAAGGCTAATAATAAGCCTGACAATATATCAATAGGTTCGGAAGGACAGCCTTTTATTGAAATATCAACCGGCAATTTATCCTGAATGCCGCCTAATATAGCATAGTTATCTTTAAAAACGCCTCCGTTGAAGTCTTGCAAGATTAAGTTTAGATTGTTTTCTATATTTTCTATAGCTCAAATCTTAGAATGTTTCCCTTTTTTCTTTTAGAAAGTTCGTATTCTATTGTTTCCGATAAATCTTCAACACCTTTTTCTATATTAAAATCGGTATTTCTTGTAATTCTAATTATACAGGAACTTTTTATTAACTTCTTTCTATACTATAGTTATGTTTTATTTAATAAAATTATATAATATCATAAAAAAAACTTCGTATTTCTGCCTTTTCTTAATTCAATTCAGACATTTGCATTTTCAATGATTTCTAATTTTTCAAGCCTGTTAAGCACATCTCTGAAAGGTTTTTTCTCTATGTCTTCTTTAATATTTTTTGCATTACCTGAACTCAGGCTTTGGAGCCTCAGCACGGCGCGCTATCGGCTTTTACTTTATTTTCGCCAAACGTATATTTTATCGTATTCATTGTATTCATTTTATTATTATATTCAGCAGACTGTACGCCGGCATCACATACACTGACATTTGTTATAGCGGCAGATGAAACGGATGAAGACGAAGCAGATAAATTTAAGGAAACTGAGGAAACCGACGTATTCCAGTTTTCCGTCGCGACTGCAGGTATGCAAACAGCTTGATTGTTATTGTTGTAAACATTGAATATTACACCTGAGTAATAAGGACATTTTCCTTTTCTGCATCCGTGAGGATGCAATTCGACAAAACCGCATTTAATTTCAAAATCTTTAACGGCAAGCGCTTCTCCAAAATCTTGATAAATACCTGAAATAATAATTTCAAGGGCTTTAAACATATATGCTTTGCAGCATGAAGGTCCTGTGAGTTCATAAACGGCGCTTGAAACGGAAGAGGTTAAACTCATAGTAATTTTTTGCTCTATATCTTTGCCGCAGACCGCCCCTGTTAAAATAGAATAAATTACCCCGCAAGCAGGGACAATTCCGCATACTCCGCTTAATCCGCAATATCCGCCGACAGCCTGTTTCGATAATCTGAAAAAAGCCTCTTCTATGTCATCATTGTTTATATTAAAAAGTTTCTTGTTTTTCAAACCGGCAAGAACCGCTCCCGTTAAAATATAGCTATGATGACAGCCCAGCATAGGAATATCTTTATTTTCTAATATAGAAAATACAATTTCGAAAGGATTTTCGGCAGCAGTGTCTATGACATATTCTTTAATATAACTAATTGAAGAAATATTGTGGCAGTCATCGCAAACATAATGCGATTCGTCATTTGCGCAGACTATATTTGATTTTTCCTTTTTTCCGCAGTAAAAACACGTTAATTCTTTGGAAGATTGCAAGTATTGAAGCTTGCTTCCGCAAATCAGGCAATTTGAAGCGTGACTATCATGATTACCGCAAAAATCTTCAATTTTATTAATTTCATTCATAGTTATTATTATACTGGTCAAATTTTAAAAAATCAATTTAAGAAAAGCTAATCGCGTCATACGGCGATAAGTATTCATTTAATTCTTTTTTATAGCTTCTCCATATAGGTATAAATTTATCCATATAACAGAAAAATGTTTTATTATGGTTTTTTTCTAATAAATGGATTAATTCATGCGCCACTATATATTCAATGCAGCAATGGGGCTTTTTAATTTAAACAATTCGCCGAACGAAATAAAATAAACATTTGTATTATTAACATTTAACATGGCATTTAATTCTAAGTTTACTACAAATGCCTTCTTAGGCGCATATTTGTCTATAAAACTTCTTAGCGATGCTTCTAATTTCGGCAATTTATATTTTTTATATTTAACTTCTATAGGGATAATTTCTTTACCGAAATCTAAAACAAAATCAACCTCTGCTTTATCTAATGTTCTCCAGAAATGAATACTTCCGTTGGTAAATTTAATTTTTTCTTTAATAATATTTAAAACTAAATTTTCAAAAACATGTCCAAAATCTGTAATATTACCGAATAAATTTATACTAAAATTTCTTAAACCGATATCGTAAAAATAATAAACGGGGGATTTTACGATTTCTTTTGAAGAATTTTTAAAATAAGGCGTCAATTTTTGCAAAATAAATGTTTTTTCAGCATAAAAAAGATAATTTTTTAAAGTTTGAACGGAAATATTTATTTCAGAAGCGATATTAGAATAATTTGTAAGGCTCCCAAATCTGCCTGAAATAATTTTTATCAAGTCGGAAAATGCATCTACTCTTTCTACTTTTAATAAATAAGAAATGTCTTTTTCTAAATAACTGTGAAAAATATCATTTATAATAAAAATTTTCTCCCTTTGTTCTTTTTCTAAAATAACCCTGGGATAGCCTCCAAAATTAAGATATTCCATCAAATAAATATTTATTAATTCATGTTCTAATTCAAAAAAAGCTGACAATTCATCTTTATATTTATAATTTGTTTTAAAATTTACGAATTCATCAAAAGAAACCGTACCTAACTCAAATATTCTTTTTCTGCCAACTAAAGACTCATGAATTTTTTCTTTTAATTCAAGACTGCCTGAACCGGAAACGATAAATTTATGGGGCAGATTCATATCGTATAATCCCTTTAAAAAAATACCCGCATCGTTTTTTCTCTGAATCTCGTCTATAAATATATAACCCTTTTTATCTCCAAATTCCAGTTCTATTTTTTTTAATAACATCTGCTGCGAAGAAAAATAATTTTTATCCATTTCGCTGTCCAAATTTAAAAACAGTGTGTGCTTTCCGTCTTTTTCAAGCTCGGACTTCATTAAATTCATTAAAGTTGTTTTGCCGGATTGTCTTGGACCTGTGAGAAGCGAAATCTCTTTTTTTTCAGCGTGGGAAAGCAGGTCTTTATATATATTTCTTTTAATTAGCTCCATACTTTTATTTTAACCCGATAATTCAGAAAGTCAAGTGTAAATATACTGATTTTGAACCCTTATTTTGCAGATTTTCCAAAAGCTAATAATAAACCTGCTAATATGTCTATAGGTTCCGGCGGACAGCCTTTTATTAAAATATCAACCGTCAATTTATCCTGAATGCCGCCTAATGTAGCATAGCTGTCTTTAAAAACACCTCCGTTCATTGCACAATCGCCTATAGCAACGACAAATTTCGGATGTGGAATATTCTCGTATGTTTTTAACAATGCCGAATACATATTTCTTGCCACGCATCCCGCGACCATTAAAACATCAGCGTGTTTTGGAGCCGCCACAAACTTAAATCCAAATCTCTCCATATCATAATAAGGATTAGTAAGGGCGGACATTTCATGGAGGCAGGCATTGCAGCTTCCGGAATCAACGACTCTTACGGAAATATTGTTGGTAAAGTTTTTATTTTTTGATTTATTCAGTAATTTATTTTTTAGCTCTTCATTGAATATAACAATATTATCTTTTTTAATATCTTCTATATTTATTTTTTTTGTTTTTATTCCTTCTTTTATTCGTGTTTTTATAATATTGAACATAAAATTTTTTTTCCGTATATTTTATTTTTATATTATTATTATTATTTTTAAAAATAGTTCATTATAAATCTTCATTATAAATCATTTCCGGCATAGCTTAGATTTAAACTTTTATTTACTATTGGAAAATCGGCTATTATATCTCCTATAACCGCAAATTCTATTAATTGCCAATTATGAAAAGAAGGGTCTCTTATTTTCCACCTTGAAATTCTTGATTTTTCATCAAGTTTAACAAAATGAATGATATTGCCCCTCTGGCTTTCGCAATAGCCTAATGCCCATGAGCGTAAACTATCAGTTGATAACTGTTGAGCTGCGTCTATTTTATCATTCTTAGCTATAATACAGCGGTCATTTTTGCTTTTATTTTTACTTATATTATCGCCTGTATTATTAACATTATTATCAGCGTACTCTCCGCCTGCTTTATTTATATCCTCTGCCGGCAGTTCGTTTAAACACTGCGTTATAATTGAAAAACTTTCTTCTATGTCGTAAAATCTTATTAAAAGCCTTGCAAAAACATCTCTGTTTTTTAAAACTTTTGAGTTAAAATGCAATTTATCATAAATCAGGTAAGGATGTTCTTTTCTAGTGTCTGACGGCACTCCCGATGCTCTTGCCGCGAAACCCAAAGCGCATAAATCTAAAATAGTTTCTTTGTTTATATATCCTGTTTCTTCAAACCTTTCGCCTATAGTTGATGAATTTAAAAGCATTTTTTTTAAATTCAGATAACGTTTGCTAAAATCAGATAATTTTTCCTTCAAAACATTTTTTCTCAAGTTATCAATATTCCCGCAGGTATTTATTCCCCCAAGAGATAAGATGCCTTTATTAAATCTGCTTCCGGACAAATATTTGTTTAATTCCATAATATCTTCTTTTAACACAAAAGTTTCCTGAGCGCCGAAACTGTACCCCGCATCCTGAAACAGCCAAGCAAAATCATTGATATTACACAATAATCTTTCTAATTCGGCGTAAATAGTTCTTATATATAATACGTTTTCAGGAATTTTTATATTTAAAATCTTTTCGGCTGCCGCCAAAAAGGCTAAAGAATGGGCTACACAATGGTCTCCAGATATTTTTTCGGCTAAAGATAATGCCTCATATATTGTTTTCCCTTCGGCAATTTTTTCTATCCCTCTATGCTTCCAAAAATGCCTTATTTCCAATTGCAGTATCGGTTCTCCCGACATGCTGAATCTAAAATGCCCCGGTTCAATGATACCTGCATGAACAGGTCCGACTAATATATTAAAAACCCCGACTCCTTTAACGTCTTTATTATAATTATATTCGCCGTATTTTTTGAATTCCGGTCTGAAATTAAACGGATAGTCTTTCCTTAGAGGATGCATATTTTGAATATCCTGCGGATAATTTTCAGGAAACAGCATGAGCGGTCTGGGGTCAGGATGTCCTTCCGGAATTAATCCGAATAAATCTTTCATCTCTCTTTCGTACCAGTTTAAAGCCGGTATTTCTTCCGATAAAGACGGAAATGTCCCACTCGTCTCCGTTTCAATAATTATGAACAAATCTATAGATGAATGAGAAAAAATATATCTTATTTTAAATTTATTGCCGTCATTCTTACTTTCATCGACTGCAAAAGCTGATAACAAATAAAATTTTAAATCTTTAAAAAAATACAGACATATTTTTTTTAAATCTTTCAAGTTTATTTTTAAAACAAGTTCATTATCCTGATTATAAAAATTTTCCGTTACGGCTTCCTTAATATCTTTATCTAAATTTTGAATAAAATCTAATTTATTTTTCATTTTTACTGCCCTCTTTATTTATTTTTTTTATTCCTGTTATATATACGATTTTTCCGAGATGCTGAAAAAATAAATTAATTTTTATCTTTTATTAATCCCTAAAACCTTGATATTTTCTATTACCGGCGGTTTTAATTTTTTTTATTTTTTTTAAAATTTTTGTTTATAAACTCCGAACAAATTTATTTAATTATCAGTGGTGGTATCACAATTCGGCATTTACCCCCAAAGATTTTTAACGGCACGGACATTTTTTTACGCGCTTGCCGTTGCGCGCTGTAAATAAACGGGAACCTTTAGGGTAAATTTTAAAAGCGGATGCCGAAAACGCTTTATAATTCCACCTTGTTTTTTGATGTTTTCAGCATTAACTCGTCTATAAAAAGATGTTTATCTGATTTAAGATAAACATTGCCGACTATCTCAATATCCCAACCGTCCATATTAAGTAAAACCTTATTTGCCGTATAAAATTGATTTTCGTCTTTAATTATTTTTATATTAAGTTTTTTGCTTATTTCAACAAGATTATCCTCATCACACCATATATCAATATCATTAGGTTTTACAGATATATCGTTTAAATACAAAGCTGAACTACCGCTTATTAAATATTTAGAATCCCCAAGTATTGTTTTTAATTTATGGACTACGTCGTCTATTCTTAATCTGCGCCATTTACCTATGCAAACCGAACCGCTTTGGATAACTATCCTACTCCATGGACTTACATCCATACCGGGATTATTAAGCAGGATATTATCAAGTTCGCATGCCTTGCTTTCAAAAAAGCATTTTACCGCCATTTTTACCGTATCGTCCTGGGTTTCAACTTCTATTTTTTTTAATATCCCTGAAACAACATTAAAAGTTTTCCGTGCGTCCGCATCGGCCGGAATATTATCGTGCGGGATAAAGAACATACTGCGTTTAATTTTATCTAACGGTCTTACATACTGTTGTAACGCCTTTAAGAGCTGATAACCGCCGTTATGCTCAAAACTATAGGCATTTACTTCAGAGTTTCGATAAATCGTGCTGGGTATTTCAGATATTCCCATCACGTCCATTTCCATCAGCATTTCATCGGCATTGTCGCTTGCATGTATTAAATTAGTTATCGAGTTATCGCAATAAAAACTGCTTCTGATAGTGCCTGCTTTAGCGTCCGCAGGGTGGCTTGCGCCTTTTATTTTCTGAAGTTTAGTAAAAACATCTTCGCCTTTCCAGAATGTTACAAGAACCTTGGAATAAGTAAAGAGCTTCTGGATTAAATGAATATGTGGGGCATTATCCGGTATGCTGTTCTGGTAAAATTTTATAATAGAATTATCACTGTGCTGGAACCATTGCTGTCCGATATTATTTAATCCTATGTCCTTTCTGATTTTAAAAATAATACTTCCGGGCGAATTACTCTTTATCGCGTCTGGGGAAAAAACAAGCATTCCGAGCTTAGACTGTTTTATTTTTTCTTTTGCAATGTTATTCATTATGCCCCTTTTATAAAAGTTCCTATTGCTTCTTTGCCACTTAAGAAATCAAGCATGGTTTTCGAACGGAGTCCGTTCATTACAAAGCAATCCATTTTTTTGGCTTTAAGAAACGCAGGAGTGCAAACATCGACGGCAGTATGTCCTAAGAGTTCGAGTTCGCCCGCTGTTATACTTTTTACGAACTTATCTGGATTATTTATATCGCCATCCAAATAAATGCCGTCAACATTTGTCAGGATAATAGTGCGCCTTGCTCCTACAAGCCAAGAGAAATATACGCTCATGGCATCGGACGTAATTTCCCACGTCCGTTCAAATGGATCCAAATCGAATATCAGCCTTGATGGGAGAAGCACTCCCGCAAACCCGTTATCGTTTGCTTTTCTTACGTCATAGAGGGTTTCGCACGGAGTTAACCTGCCGTTCCAGACAGGGTCGGAAATCATAAGACCAGTCTGGTCTTGCGCTCTCGCGCAGGCTTTATGGTGGGTATCGGGGTTGAAGGGATGCTTTTTATCTAAAGCCTCTATTGTATTATCCGTGGGTCCTCCGCCGGGAATAACCATAACTCTATACCTGTTTTCGACTAAGCTGGTTATCGAGTTAATAGTTTTCTGGCACATATCCTTATCGGCAAGTATGCTCCCGCCGAATTTTATAACTACATCAATATTATAATCCGTAAATCCTCTCATTTTTAGCTCCCTGTTTTTATATAGCAGAAATTATTTATAACTTTCTACAACTTTTTAGCTTTAATTTCTTCTTTGTCAATGCCGAGAGTAATATCTTGTTTTGCCTCTCCCATTGCGTGTGTAAGCTGAATAAGGATAAAGGAGCTCAAAGTCATCTGCATAGGCAGCCATCCAGAATATAAAATCCTATAGCAGGATAAAGTTTAATATTTTTTAATATTACATCAGTTGTTTTATAATCAATTATATATACTATAATCCTATACTATAATCCCTTGCCGTTATTAGTTCCTTTAACTATCACCACAATATTATTTACTAAAATTTTAAAATCGACGGGAATATAAATTCCAAAACTCAATATAACTATTAAAATTAAAAACATCGGCAAAATCATATAAATACTTTCTTTTTTCTTTTCAAGAGTCGGTTTTCCGGCAGCCATTCCAATAAAATGCCTGATAAACCCAATAAATATAACAACTAAAAAAATTAAAAGTAATATACCTTCGGGAGCATAATTTGCTTTAAATGAAGCAATCAATGTTAAAAATTCGCTTATAAAAATGCTGAACGGCGGATTTCCGGTAATAGCCAAAACTCCTATTATCATAAATACTGCGGTAAAGGGCAAAATTTTAAATAATCCTCTAATGTCTGATATTTTCTTTGTATGATAATTTGAAAGTATAGAACCCGTTGAAAAAAACATGAGGCTTTTAGTAAAAGCATGATTTATCATTCCAAGTACTGCGGCAAATATAGCGAGGGGAGTACTTATACTAAAAGCAAAAGCAATTATACCCATATGTTCCATTGAAGAATATGCCAGCAGCCTTTTGTAATCATTTTGCTTGATTATAAAAATAGCCGCGATAAATACCGTAAACAATCCGAAAAACATCAAAAGTTCGTTGGCAAAATATGCCTGACCGTCCATATTTAAAATAGCGTAAACTCTTATAATGGCATATAAAGCGCAATTTAATAATACTCCGGACATTAAAGCGCTTACAGGTGTCGGAGCCTCTGAATGTGCATCCGGAAGCCAGAAATGAAAGGGAGCAAAACCAACTTTTGTGCCGAAACCGACTAAAACAAAAATAAAAGCAATATCTAGGATATGTTTATTAAAATGAGGAGCAACCTTCATCATATCAGTCCAGTTAAGAGCGCTCAAACTTTCTCCCAGAAAACTTGAAGATGCAAAATATAAAAGCACTATTCCAAAAAAAGCAAAAGCAATTCCTACCGAGCAGATTATAATATATTTCCAGCCGGCTTCAACCGCTTCTTTATTTCTGTAAAAACTGATGAGAAAAGTAGTTGCAAGCGTAGTTCCTTCAATTGCTACCCATAAGACACCGAGATTGTTTGAAATTGAAAGCAAAAGCATAGCAAAAATAAAAAAATTCATCCAGAAGTAATATTCTTTTATTTTTTTTCCGGGCAGTCCTGATTTTAATTCTTTTTTAAAGTATCCAATAGAATAAATAGCAACTAAAAAAGATAGCGAAGTAATTATAATAATAAGAATAGTATTTAAAGAATCTAAAAATAAAAGATTATAAAAGCTGAAAATTATCTGGCGCTTAAGAACGATATTAGTAAGAAATAAAGCATATAATAAAATTAAAAAAGTTATCACGGGCTGAATTAAAAATGTCAGCTTTATGTTTATAAATCTGTATAAAATTGCAAAAATTAAAAATGTTAAAACTAGAACTATCACTTGATTATTTTTTCCTTTTTTATTATATAGATACCGTTCATGACTCTATGTCAAGCTTTTAACCGTTAATATATTAAAATATTAACGGTTAATAACAAAAGATATAGACATAGACATAGACATAGAATCTAAAATTATAATCTAAAAATCTATTTTTATTGTTTTAATTGTCTATTATCAATCTATTATTGAAATTTATATCGTATTTTTATTTTTTTATGTTTTTATTTGTATATTTTTAGCTATTTTTTAGCTATTCTTGTTTGTTTTTTAATTTACTTTGTAATCTATTATTTTATCTTTCAATTTATTATTACTTTTAATTTTTATTCTTTTAAGTTTGACATTTTTGACGTATCAAGACTGTCAAATGATGTTCTTATGCGGTATATTAGCACTCCCGCCATAATAGCTCCTATAAATACGTCAAAAAATACTCCTATATCCACGACAAGCGGCAAGCCTTTAGTTATTGAAGTTGCAGCAAGAATGATTCCATTGTCTAGGGTCAAAAAACCGATAATCTGTATAATTGCCTTTTTGCGCGCAATCATTATAAAAACACCTATCAAAATAACCGCCAATGCGGTTGGAAAGACACGGCGGGCTATAAATTCATGGCTTGCAAAATCTCCTTTCGTAATAAAAAAGGCAAATATGGTTATAGCTCCTGTAATAAGCACGGAATTTGTCATATTAATATAAGGGATAATCTTTTCTCTTATAGAAATTCTCCTCGTTACTTTATTTAAAAAAAATGGTATCGCAACAACTTTTATTGCAAAAGTAAGGAAACTGGACAAATATAACTCGCCGTTATTTGAATGTATGCCCATAACAAAAATAGTTATACTTAAAAATAAAGATTGAATACTGTAAACTTTGATTGAAAAATCAACTCTGTGGCTGGCGGTTTGCAGTATTGCAAAAAATAAAACAAAAGCGCCCATCAATTCAATAAAACTTGCGATATTTAGCATAATTAAATTTATAGATTTATAATATTTTATCTGTATTGTTTATAATCGTTTATAATCGTTTATATTTATAATTATTTATAATTTAATAATTTATTGACATCTTTCCGATCAAATACTATCAAATCTGATAACATAAAAACTAATGAAATTATAGACTCGATTATAATGCGATTATAATGTTTTATTTAATATTAATTTTATATCACTTCTCACTTCTTATTTTTCGTTTTTTCCGTTTTTGACGGCTCAAATTGAATAAAGGACTAATGAAATTATAGACAGCACAAAACCGAGCATTAAGAAATCAGGTACCCTGAAAAACCTTAATTTTGCCATGGATATTTCAATAAAAGCAATCGGTGTTGCAAAAATTAACACCTTCAAAATATAAAATAAAATCGCATATAATATCGTTAAAAATGAAAAAGATGAAATTGAAGACGAAACACCGCTGTAAACACCGATAGGGAGAAAGATATTAGAAGCAAGCGTTATAAATATTATTAATTTTAAATATGACGAATACTCAAACAGGGCAAGATGTCTTCCTGAACCTTCAAGAATCATAGCTTCATGAACCATAGTCAGTTCCAAGTGGGTATCAGGATTATCAACCGGTATTCTTCCGTTTTCAGCAATAGAAATTATCAAAAATGCCATTAATGCAAAAACATAAGAAACAGGGTAATTTAAGAATCCGTTTTTATGTATATCAATAAAAATTTGGCTTATGTTGGTTGTTTTTGTTTGCAGAGCAAAAGCAAAAATGACAAGCATAAGGGTAGGCTCTGCTAAAGAAGCTATTAAAATATCCCTGCTTGAACCCAGACCGCCAAAACTTGAAGCCTGATCCATACCGTATAAAGCCATAAAGAAAGTACCTAGCCCAATTGTATAAACTAATGCTATAATATCTCCCGTAAATGAAAGCAAAGCCTGCGGGCTAAATACAGGAAGAAAACAAGCCGATACCAGAATAGAAACAAAAACTATATACGGCGCAATTTTAGAAATGTATGACGCATCTTCTGAAAGAACAACTTCTTTGCGTATAAGTTTAAAAATGTCTTTATACCCTTGAAGCAAAGGTCTTCCGCGTTGTCCTCTTAAAATGCTTTTTATTTTATTTATATAAGAATTTATAAAAGGCGCTATTATAATAAGGATTAAAATCTGTGCTATCCCGATTAAAGCCACCTTTAAATTTAATATATCATTCCACATTTTTACTTTTTAACTTATTTTTTTTTAATTTAATTAAATAAAAATTGCAAATATTATTAATTATCCAAAATTGCCGATAGAGATTTATAATTTAATTTAATTTTTAATTATAGATATATTTTCAATTATTATTTTTAATTATTAATTGATTTTATTTATTTTTAATTTATTAATTTATTAGCAATTTTTATTAACTTATTAATTAATTTAATCAGCCCGCATGATAAAACCAGCTTACCCATATTAATAAAATTATAAGGGTGCCGACTATGTAAGCTATATAAGTCTGAACGACTCCGCCCTGAATGTAGGCTCTTAATTTTGAAATTTTTTCTAAAAATTTGCTTGCAAATGAATTGTAAAAACACTCAAATAAATCGCCGGCTTTAAATATATAGTTTTTAACCGGAAAAAAATATTTTCTTTTATACTCTTCATTTATTAAGTTTTCTTTAATGTTATATATTTTTTCAAAAATTCTTCTTAACGGCTGAGAAAAACCTGTTGAACTATATTGAGCATTATTGATTTTAGTATATGCATTTATATTGTCATTATTTGTATTATCATTATTACCTTCATGATTATTGCTGGTGCCTGCATTACAAACATCTTTACTGATTTGCGCATCAGAAAAATTATAAACATCTTTATTTTCAAGACCGCATGCAAATGTTTCAAAAATTCTTATTTTCATATTTCCAAATATTTTTATAAATAGATATACCGCAGCCATAAAAATAACTCCTGCGGCTAATAGCCCTAACGGAGAAACAACTCCTAAACTGTACTTTGGGAGAGTAACTATTGAACCGTAAGATATTGTAATATTTTTATAAATAGATATATCCGTGATTTCTTTAACTACTTTGTTTATAGGCATAAGTCCTATAAATGAAAATATACCCAGCAAAAAACATAAGAACGCAAGAATTCCCATTGATACAAGCATTAAAAAAGGAGGCTCTTTTGCGCTATTTGCTCCTTGAGATCTTGCTCTTCCAAGAAAAGATATGCCGTATGCTTTAACAAACGCAAGCGCCGCCAACCCGCCGGCTAAGGCCATAACCGAAGCAAATATCGGCGTAAATACTTTAATAATTTCAATATTAACACTGCTTGCCATCAGTAAAGATTGATAAATCATCCATTCGCTGACAAAACCGTTAAAGGGCGGAAGCGTTGACGCCGATAAAACTCCGATAAGAAAAATAAATGAGGCTGCAGGCATTTTTTTAACAAGCCCTCCTAATTTATTCATATTTTTTGTATGGGTTTGAGAAGCGATAGCGCCTGAACCGAGAAATAAAAGTCCTTTAAATAAAGCATGGTTCATAATATGAAACAAAAGAGCCATCATTGCAAATGCGCAAAGAAGATACATATCTTGAGAATAGAATATCATTGCTAAACCTAATGCCATAAGCATTATTCCGATATTCTCCATTGAAGAATACGCTAAAAGCCGCTTTATATTATCCTGAATTCCGGCATTCAGAACCCCGTAAATTAACGTAAGAGCGCCAATTAAAAGAATAGTAAATCCAAAACCCCACCCGTATGATTTCATAAATTCAAAATAAAATCTTATCATCATGTAAATTGCCGTTTTTATCATAATACCGGACATCAAAGCGGATACGCTAGACGGAGCCTCAGGATGAGCCTTAGGAAGCCATACATGAAGCGGAAAAATACCTGCTTTCATTCCAAAGCCAAGAAGGGTAAGGATGAAAATTATCGTCATGCCAGCAACGCTTAAACCGCCGCTAATACCTAAATGCTTCCATGTTTCAAAAGAAAAACTTCCTGTTTTCATGAACATATAAAGGAATAGCAAGAAAATGAAAAATGTGCCGATATGAGTCATAATTATATAAAGATTAGCCGCTTTTTTGCTTTCTTCTTTTTCGTACTCAAATAAGACAAGAAAAAATGAAAGAATTGACATAATTTCCCAGAATATAAGAAATGACAGCCCGTTAGCGCTGAACACAACAAAAAGCATTGAAATAATAAACCCGTTAAATAATATTACAAACAATGATTTATTTTTATAATGTTCTTCATATAAATAATTAAATGAATATAAAGAAGAAATAAAACCTAAAAATGCTATTAAAAAACCGAAGAAAAGCGACAGGCTGTCAAAAAGATATGAAAATTTAAGATAAGGTATAGTGGTTAAATAAGTAATATGGTCTGAAGTAGATGAGCGCAATCCGAACAGTTCGCTTAGCTGAATAGAAAACGGCAATGATAGCGGCAATTTTGCATATCCGAACAATAATGAAAATAGCAGAAAAACGGAAAGGAGCAGATATATTGCAGAACTGAATATTAAAGATAGTTTTGGATTAAATGAAATAATAAAAGGTATTGATAACAGGAATAAAAATAAAATAACTATTAAAATAACCATTAAAATAACTGCGCCGTTCAAAGTATCGGTTCGCCCCAAGTAAAAATAAATAAAATAGTTTTTATTTTCGTCATTTTATTTTATAAGCAAATAAAACCCTTATTTTATCATATAAAATTTTAATTATTTTTAATTTAATATGGTATATTTATATATTTAAAATTGCAAGAAAAAAAATTTAAATATATAAATATATCCCAAAATTGCCGGATTGAGATTGTTGAATATACATCAATGTATACATCAATGCATTAAGGAACATTAGATTCCTGTTTTTGCGGGAATGACACCAGATAGGTGAAAGGATAAAATCTCTAAAAGTCATTTCTGCGCAGGCAGGAAAGTTCCGAAGATAGATATGCACGCCGTTTCTGTTCACGATGCTATAAGCCGAGAGCGAAGCGGTAATCCAGAAAATAAATTTCAATGAAAGGGTTAAGGTAAATTTGTTATTGACATAATCTATAAAATTAAATAAAATAGATAATTTATCACTCTAAACTAATAATTAAACATATTTATTTTATTTTTTTATTTAAAATAAATAAATAATTTAATAAGTACACTCTATATATTAATAAAATAAAATAAATAATTTAATAAGTACACAATATATTATATTAATAAAATAAATAATTTAATAAGTACACAATATATTAATAATGTTTGATAATTTAAGTTCAAAATTAGAAAAAGTATTTAAACATCTAAGGGGATTCGGTAAGTTATCCGAAAAAAACATAGAGGACGCCCTTAAAGATGTAAGACTAAGCCTTTTAGAAGCCGACGTCAACTACCTTATCGTCAAAGAATTTATTGAAAATGTAAAAAATAAGGCAATAGGCGAAAAGGTTATGGATAGTCTTACTCCATCGCAGCAAATGATTAAAATCATCAGGGATGAGATGGTTGAGTTATTAGGTCAATCGGAGCCTTTAGATATAAAAGCCAAACCTCCGGTAATTATTTTGCTTGCCGGTTTGCAGGGTTCAGGGAAAACTACGACTGCGGGGAAACTTGCGCTTTATCTTTCAAGAATTAAAAGAAGCGCTTATCTTGTTCCTGCCGATATTTATCGTCCGGCGGCTATACTTCAGCTAAAAAAAATAGGCGCAAGCATCAATATTCCTGTTTACGACACAAGAAATGAGGCTAATCCTGATGAAAAACCTGTTCAAATAGTTCAAAAAGCAATTAATATTGCTGAAAAATATGCCTACGACACAATTATAATAGATACGGCGGGTCGTCTTGAAATTGATGAACCGCTTATGGATGAGCTTAAAGAATTAAAAAATAAATTTAATCCTAATGAAATTTTATTCGTTGCGGATTCCATGCTTGGACAAAGCGCCGTTAACGTTGCTAAAAAATTTAACGATACGCTCGGCATCAGCGGAGTCATTCTTACTAAAGTTGACGGGGATTCAAGGGGCGGAGCGGCGTTATCCATAAAAAAAACGATAAATAAGCCGATTAAGTTTATAGGCGTCGGCGAAAAATTAAGCGATTTTGAAGTTTTTCACGGAGATCGTATAGCAGAAAGAATATTAGGAATGGGTGATGTTCTTTCTTTAATTGAAAAGGCTCAGGAATCAATAGATGAAAAAACTGCCAGATCTTTAGAAGCCGGTATTACAAAAAAAGATTTTACGATTAAAGATTTTGCAGACCAGTTAAAAATGGTTTCCAAAATTGGAGGAGTTGCTCAAATTGCTTCAATGATTCCCGGCTTTTCAAAAATAAAAGATAAATTTAATCCCGAAGCTGCCGAAAAAGAGCTTGTCAAAATTAAAGCTATAATTAACTCTATGACTGAAAAAGAAAGAAAAAATCCTGATATATTAAACGGCGGGAGAAGAAAAAGAATAGCTCTCGGAAGCGGTGTTACGGTTAATGACGTAAATATTTTTATTAATAAATTTGAAGAAGTAAAAAAAATGATGAAATCATTTAAAAAAAATAAATTTGGCGGTCCGTTAAAAAATATAAAAAATATGTTTAATAATATTAATTAATAAGCAATAATAAATAATAAAATAATATAGATACGATTAATAATAGATAAATAAATCATAAACAATAAATACAATTATTAAAAAATAAATTATCATTAAATATTAATTAACAATATTAATTATTAATTAACAAAGGAGATTTAAAGTGGCTGTAAAAATTAGATTGGCAAGAATCGGCTCTCACAAAAAACCTTATTATCGTGTTGTTGCGGCATCAAGCGAAAAATCTGCAACCAAAAAATTTATTGAGATTTTAGGAACTTATAATCCTCATCTGAACCCGGCCGACTTTAAAATAAACAAAGATAAGTTTGATAAATGGATTAGTTTGGGCGCTAAACCGTCAGATACGGTTAAATCTTTAATTAGAAAAACAAGCAAAATAGGCGCCGCTAATTAATTAAATAATAAATTTTTTCAATTTAACTGTTTAATTTTAATTGTTTTAATTATTTATATTTAATTTTTTAATTTTTTTTAATTATTTTTATATATAAATACTTTTTTTCGGGATTTTGTTAATGTCTGAATATATTGCCGCGGGCAGTTTCATAAAGCCTCATGGTATTAAAGGGGAAATTGTAACCAGATTTTTTAATCCCGATTTTGTTTTTAATGAACAAATAATTAAAGAAAAAAAATTAATATTATATATACTTGATACAAGCAAATATTTAAAAAAAATCGGTAATAATTTTAACAACAGCAATAATAATATTGCTTTAGAATTAAGCTATTTGCCTTTATCTATAGCCCGGATAAAAAACGGAAATAAGCAATATTTTATTAAAATAAATAATATTGACACTATTGAAGAGGCTGAAAAATTTAGAAATACTAAAATTTTTATAAAAAAAGAACAACTGCATCTTGAAAAAAATGAATATTTAATTTCAGATTTAATAGGTTTAAAATGCTTAAATGCCTTAAATAACGATATAGGAACTATTATGGAAATATATCAGGGCGATACCGACATTATAGAAATAAAATCTGAAAACGCAGTATATTTTTTACCTATGACTGATGACAATATTAAAGAAATAAATATTAAAAACAAAATTGCCGTAATTCAAAATGAAGAATTATACAAAATTTAAAATAAAATTATGCAAAAAGTAATTGACATTATTTCTATAATGCCTGATTATTTTAATTCTTTTCTCTCAACAGGATTAATCAGCAGAGCTATTAAAGACAATATTATAAAAATTAATATAATTAATCCTAGAGATTTCTCAACAGACAAACATAGGAGAGTAGACGATAAAGTTTACGGAGGCGGGGCGGGTCAGCTTTTAATGCCTGAACCTATTATTAAAGCATGGGAATATTCAAACAGTTCTTATAAAAGTAATAATATCAATAACAAATGCGAAACTGCTAAAAATATAATTAATAATAAAATAACCGGAGATATTAGCAACATCAATAATGGCAATATCTATAAAACAAATAAGAATAATGCGGAATCAACATCTTCATCTATTATTATGTCGGCATCAGGAAAATTATTAAATTCTTCGCTTGCAAAAGATCTTGCAAAAAACGATCATTTAATAATTATTTGCGGAAGATATGAAGGTATAGATGCTCGCGTTGCTGAACTTACGCATAGCATAGAAGTTTCAATAGGAGATTATATTCTTTCGGGAGGAGAAATTGCTTCTATTGTTTTAATAGAAACAATTTGCAGATATTATCCAAATTTTCTCGGCAATACCGAATCATTGACTGAAGAAAGCTATTCGGATGATTTATGCGACGATAGAGGAAAATGTTTATTGGAATATTCGCAATATACTAAACCTCAAAACTTTAGGGGTTTAGAGGTTCCTGAAATTTTACTAAACGGCAATCACAAACTTATAAAGGAATGGAGATTAGAAAACTCAATATCTAAAACTATTAGGAATAGACCTGAATTTCTGTCAAACTAAAATTTATTTAATTAATTATTTAAATAATTAATTATTTATTTATTTATTTATTTATTCAAATATTTATTTAAATAATTAAATAAATATTTGAATAACTTTAGAATAAAAGAACAACTTAAATAATATGCTATTTTTATAATGCATATTATTTATATTAAATTTATATTAAATTATCAAATTGAATTAATTAAACAAAATAATAATTTAAGAAATATGGTAATATATCTTTTTATAAAATAAATTATTAGATTATAATTTTAAACAAATAAATATATAAATATATCATAATAAGGAGCGAAACAATTATCATGAATATCGTAGAAAAAATTGAACATGAAGCCTTAAAAACAGATATTCCGGAATTTAAAGCAGGGGATACTCTTAGAATTCATCAGAAAATTAAAGAAGGCGATAAACAGAGAATACAGATATTTGAAGGCGTAGTCATTGCTAAAAGAGGTGCCGGAATAAGATTTTCATTTACGGTTAGAAAAAATTCATACGGTGTAGGCGTTGAAAAAACATTTCTTGCTCATTCTCCATTGATTGAAAAAATAGAATTTGTTTACAGCGGTAAAGTCAGAAGAGCAAAACTTTATTATTTAAGAGATAAAACAGGCAAAGATGCTAAGATTGAGCGCAGAGATTTATTTAATACGAAAAACAAAGCAGCAAATACAAGTAATGCAACTATAAATGCAACTACAAAAAATAATGAGTAGTATTTAAGATGATAATAAATAATGGATATGGGGAAAAGGATATCATATAAAAGAGATTAGATAGATAGTATTTATTATAATTATACTGAAAAATTATATTATTATGTTATTATATTTTTAATTTTATAATCTAACCGAAGTTCTCCCCAATGTTCGGACTAAAATTTCATATTCTTAAGGTGGGTTGGCATTGTTTAATTAAGTATTTTATTAAATAATAATAATAATATCTAAGTTCAAAGTTTATAAAAAATAGCTGCGATATTTGAAAAATTGGTTATAGTTATGGATATAAATATTAAATCTTACAGGGTTATTATTAAAGGCATAGTTCAAGGGGTTAATTTCAGAAACTTCACGAAAATGGAGGCTGAAAGAATCGGCGTTAAAGGATATGTTAGCAATACCCATGACGGGCATGTTGAAGCTTTCTTTGAAGGAGAAGAGGAAAAAATTAAAGAACTTATATCTATAGTTCATATTGGACCTGTTCACGCTAAAGTAAAAGAAGTAAAGCTTTATGAACAGGATAGTCTTTCAAATTTTAAAGATTTCCGAGTAATAAAATAAATTTAAAGCAAAATTAGTTATTGTTATATTTATATTATATTTATATTATATTTATTTAAATCACCGTTAGAAATTATTAAAACTGATTCAGAATATGATAAATACTGGATTCCCGCTTTTGCGGGAATGACACCAAATAGGTTAAAATTTAAACTCGAAAGCAATATATATAATTAAATTATATAATAAGAATGACACCAAATAGGTTAAAATTTAAACCTTAGCAAAGTCATTCCTGCCAACGCAGGAATCCGGAAAAAGAAATTTCTAACGGTGATTTAAGGTATTTATATTTATATTTATATTTATATTTATATTTATATTTATATTTATATTTATATTTAATATTAAATATTTAATATTTATAAATATTTATAAAGCCTTTTCTTTTACATATTTATATATTGTTTATGGATGAACATAATCATCATATTCGGCATGAAAAAAATTTAAAATTAGCCTTTATTTTAACGCTATGCGTGCTTGCAACGGAATTTTTCGGCGCTATAATATCAAAAAGCATGGCGCTTTATGCCGATTCGGGTCATATTTTTGTGGACGCGTCTTCTTTATTGCTTGCATGGATTGCTCAATCTCAAATAAAAAAAGAACCCACCGCTAAAAATACTTACGGTTTTCATAGGCTCGGCATACTTACTGCCTTGTTGAATGCGGCTTTATTATTAATCATTTCTATTGCCTTAATGTATGAAAGCTACTTAAGGTTAATTCATCCTGAAATAGTTAATTCTAAACTTATGATTTTGTTTGCGTCAATAAGTTTTATTATTAATATAATAATAGGGTTTAAAATTTATAAAGATATTCATCAAAATTTAAACATAAAAAGCTCCTTTTTTCATATAATAGGAGATAGCATTATTTCTTTTTCGATAATAGTAGCAGGTATTTTAATATATTTAACAAGGCTATATTATTTTGATGCAATTATAGGTTTACTTGTAGCGCCTATCATTGCCATCGGGGCTTTTTCAGTAATAAATGAGACTATAAATATTTTGCTGGAAGCCGTTCCTAAAGAAATAGACTACATAAAAGTTCAGGAAGAAATTCTTGAAATAGAAGGTGTAAAAAATGTTCACGATCTTCATATATGGAGTCTTTCAAAGTCTTTTATACTTCTTAGCTCGCATGTGCTGATAGATGATAAAATTAAAGATTCTGCCGACTTATGTTGTATAATAAATAATATTCAATATATGCTGTCAAAGAAGTTTAAAATAAATCATGCCGTAATACAGCCTGAACTAACAATGTGTAAAAAAGACAACGGTTATTGCGTTGCTCATCAAATTTAGCGCAAATTATATCATTAAATGCAAATTATAATTACTATTATCGCTGCTATTATCACATTAAGAAAAATAACATACCGTACTAAATATTCACAGTAAGTAGTACGGTATGTTAACAAGAGAGGAGATAGGGGGTAAAGATTACACAATGTTATTTATATTTAAGCATAATTATTATTACAATAGGGTTAAATTTTTGTTAAAATTTTGTAACATATTTTCATCTATAATTATTAAATTATTAATTATTAAAATTTTAAATTTTAAATTTAACGTCAAAAATGACATTGAAAGAAATTTTAGTTAACTGATTTTTATTTAATTTAAGGTATTAAATTAAATAACTGTGTTATTTATTAAGCAAAAATTATAAAAATTAATAAAAAAATTAATATTATTTTATACGAGGTGCATCTTTTTTGTCATATGAATTTACACAATTAATTATACATTACCTTTAAATACAATATAAAATGGCATGGATTAAAAGCTTTTTAGCCTTTATCTATTATTTATTATTTATAGCATTTTTATGCTACGCACGTTTAGCACGCACATCTTCATAAATACCCATAATCCTATTTACTGAAATATCGGCTTTAAAAAGTCTGTTCGCCCTTTCAAAACCCCTCAATGCCTCTCTTTCCATAATATCAGGATTTTTAATATATTTTTCGATTGCTTCTTTAAGTTGAATAGCATCTTTAGGTGGTATGATAATATTCGTATCGCCGTAAACTTCAGGTATTCCGCCGGTATTTGTCGCAATACAGGGTTTTTTCATAAACATGTATTCTATATTATTAATGCCGAAAGGTTCATTTAAAGAGCATGAAACGGCAATATCAAACATACTCACAAATTTTCTTACATCAGATTGATAGCCCCAAAATTTAAAATTATTGGCAATATCCATTTTATTTACCATATTTTTTAGCTTTTTTTCGTCATCTCCGTTTCCTACGATATGGAACATTAACGGTTTACCGGACAAAGATTTTAGACCCGATTTTAACAATAACCCTGCGGCTTTAACAAAATAGACCTGCCCTTTTTGTTCTGTAACTCTTCCTGTAATTCCAATATTCAAGAAATTTTTAAACTTACAGAGATTTTCATTTTCACAGTTATTGATATTATTTTTAATACCGTTGCCATTGTTGATATATGAATTATAGCTTTTTGAATTAACGTCTGTGTTTATATTATTTTTGATATCCGCGCCGCAGCTGCTCAAATTAATATTGTTAATATCGTGGTTAATATCATAATCAATAAATTTTGCTTCGTCTATCCTTTCGTAAATTATTTCCATTTTGTTTACAATCTCTTTTATATCTGCAGCCCTATATTTTAATTTGAAAATTTTATTTATAATCCTTTCAATATAACCAGGCGCATATCTTTTATATTCATCGCCCGATAAATATTTAATAAAATAATCTTTTACTGCCAGACTATCGAAAAGCAATCTATCTGCCATGGCGTAGTATGGATAGCCGCTAAAAATATTAATAGTGCTGCAAACAGGTATTTTAAGGAAATTCCCGGCTAAAACTCCGAGATAATTTCCCGTTCCCAGGTGGGTATGTATTATATCTATATTTTCCGTCTTGCAAATATTTATTATTTTTTTAACAGCAAAAACATTTTTCCTTTCAGGATCTAAAATTGAAAAATAAGGCACGCCGGCGCTACCTAATAAAAAAATCATTTTTTTGTTAAGGTGGTGTATAAAAAAAAATGCCTTATGTCCTTTTTCAATCTGTTTTTTTGCAAGATAAACAGCGCTGTTTTCCGCGCCGCCCCAGCCCCTTGAGGAAATTATATGAAGAATTTTCATGCCGTATTATTATGGTAGTATTATAATTTAATTTATTAACTTTTATATAGACGATAGTATATCGGATATTATAGCTTATTACCTTAAATAATTTTACAGTAAATTTGACAATATTTATTTTTATATTTAAAATAAATGGAAATAGGCAAAAGGGAGTACTTGTTATGAATATTGAAAATATTAAAAAAATAAGTCCGGCTCTGCGGTTATGGTGGAGATATACTTGGAGATTGTGGCTTTTTATGATATTTATCGGTATTATTCTATTAATTTCGGGAGAAATGCTGCTTGGAAAAGGGAGAGGCGCTATATTTGCCAAAATGCTTAAAAATCACCTGCGCCATTTCACGCCGTACGATATGAAAATAGCATTAATAATACCGACACTCCTTTTAATTTTTTTTATCGCCCTATTTGTATTCGGCGTATGGCTTTTTAAAGCAAATATATTTAAAAAGAGTTTTTATAACAAAGGCGTCGAATCCAATTTTTCTATAGAACATAATAACAATATTTTAGATTTACCTCTGACATGGAATATTGCAACACGCTTGTGGTGGGGCATATTTTGGCGTTCTTTTCTTTTAAATCTGGCGGCAAGACTTTTATTTTTCTGGACCGGTAATTTTATACTTATAATAGAAATTTTCGCAAGCTATCTCTCATTTTTGTGGCTTTTATCCTATAATTACGGCAAAACTAAAATTATTATATCCCAAAAATAGGGGAAATATGGGATTTGGGCTTAAAATAATTTAAATAACTTAAAACAGAATAATAATATAATCAATTTATTAGAAGCTATTATTTGCATAATTCAATAATTAAATTTTATTTCAATATTCCAAATTTATAATTTGAGAATATTCCGTTTTCTATTTCTTTTTTAGCTTCTAAAGTATCTTTTATAAATGAAAGCGGCAAATCGTCGTTTTCTTCCGCCGCGGTAACAATCAAGAGATACTCCCTAAGTTGTTCCGATATGGTCCTATTGTTGACCTTGGCTCTCGCCCGTATCTTTTTCTCCAGTTCTTTTGGTATCCTGACGGTAAGCATTTTATCACCCAGCTTTACAAATAATTTCTTAAATATTTCTATCTAATGTAATCAATATGAATACATTCATTATAGAACAATAATAATAAAAAAAATAATTAAAAATATATCCTGGAACAATAAAATAAATCAGTTAACTTTAATTATTCCCAGTCGTTTATATAGTTGAATTTTTCCATATTAATTATGATTATATTTTCCTTTGCTTATATTTCAAGCTTTATTCTGCCTTCTGCGAACTCAT
>JAJZVN010000089.1 GCA_021845685.1 bacterium | reverse complement strand
TATACCAGTTTCGCCACTCTCGCAAATATAAATTAAAGATAAATAATTATTGTAAATTTTATAATTATATCAAAAATTAAATAAAAGTGGAAATTTTTTGAGGTATTTTTAAAAGGCTTTTAAAAAATGGCGGGGCCGACGGGGATCGAACCCGCGACCTCCGGCGTGACAGGCATAATACTTATGTTATATGTTATTTATTTTATTAGCAAATAAACAGCAGAATTATTTGTGTGGTATATATTGTGAATTTTAAATACTTCACAATGTGAATGCTAAGAATTAACAATCAAAATTGAATCCGAAAAGCTTATTGTTTTCGGAAAGCTCCATAATCACACTCTCCTTTATCTGTTTCTTGATTTCATCATTTTTTAACTCATTTATCATAGACTCAAATATATTTTTATTCAAAGAACAAAAATATTGCAAACCATTAGATGTAGTTTTCTCTAAAATATATTCAAATGCTTTTGCGATTTGCCTTGGATCAATAGGATCGAATAGCCTGCTGTCATGCGATACGAAATTGAATAGATTATTATTTAGTTCGTATAAGAGCATATCATAGGCAAATATAACTATTTCTTTTATACCATCACTACGATCATCCTGAATTTTGGGAATAATATTGAAAACTCTGTTAGCTTTTAGATTATCATTTACATTTATTTCAATAGTTCCAGAATGCTTATCGTAAAAATATTTTGTAATTTGCCTGAATAATTTCTGTATTTCTTTAATCTTACTTTCTACGCCAAGATAATATTCATAAATTTGCTTATTAAAAGCGTCTATTTCAAATTTTAGTTCATTTCCTTGCTGCTTTAATTTTTTTATAATATCTTCATTTTGCTTTAATTCAACCCTTTTTTCTTTTAATTGTTGCAATATTAAGTTCAAGCCATTATATTCTTCAAGGGCACCACTATTATTTATTGTATTAAATATTTTTGCCCTTTCATTG
This sequence comes from bacterium, assembly GCA_021845685.1. Taxonomy (GTDB): domain Bacteria; phylum SZUA-79; class SZUA-79; order Acidulodesulfobacterales; family Acidulodesulfobacteraceae; genus Acididesulfobacter. Next base: position 5,689 of record JAJZVN010000089.1, on the reverse strand, counting down.
TCTAAGTCGTTTATTTCATACTTAATTTTTTCATTTTCATTTTTTAAAAAATTTATTTCTTGATTAAACTTATTAAACCTATTTTCTAATAATGTTCTATGAAACTCTTCAACATCTCTAAGTTCTTTTTCCACGAGTTCATTAAAAAAAAACTTTGCCTCTTCATATAAGCGTCTAATAACATCTATTTTAATATCAGGAGATTTTTCAATATTTTTAAGTTTTATATTTATTATTTTTTCGTTTCTAAACATAATATTTCTTTTTTTATTGATTTCTTCAGTAATTTTATCGGCTTTATCATGCTGCGCATTATAATCTTCCGCTATCTTAAAATTTTTTAGTCTTTCTTCTATTTCTTTTATCTCATCCTCTAAATCAAGCATTACGCTACTATCAATTTTAAAAAAACTATCTTTAATATTATTCTGAAGATTTTTCAGTATATCTTTTCTCTTTTTTAATTTATCTTTTGTATCAATAAAACTATCATCTAATCCGAGTAAATAAGAATTATATTTATTGTTAATAAAGCCATTTTCTTTAGTTGTTATTTGCAAGATAGGATCTGTATATGCATCTCTTGAATCTCTTGTAAATCTTGAAAACAATCCTCTGAACGTTATATTTTTCTGCAATGTTTTTTTATCCAAAAATAAATTGTCTAGAAAAGAAAGATATTTGCCTATCTTGTAATTGTTCTGATTTAATATAACATTTTTTTGCGAAACATCTCTTATAATCTCGTATTCATGTTCATTATGTTTAAATTTAAGTTGAAAATTAAATGTGTTTAAATTTTTACTTAAACATTTATCTAACGAGCCTCCTAACATATAATGAATAAGATGATTTGAAAGAGACTTGCCAACTCCATTATAAGTATCTTTATTCTCATCGGTTGATTTTTTGCCTATAATAATATTCAACCCAGGTTTAAATTTTAATGTCCTGAAATTTTCGTTCGACGATGTAAGCTCTAATAATCTCATTTTAATTTTATCTCATTATTTATAACTTCTATTTTGTCTATTAGGAATAAAAAATCAATGCTTAATATAATTTCCTCAATATACACATTTTTAGGATATAATTGATTTAATTCATATCTAATTTCGTCTATATGCGCACTTTTATCTTTTATAATAGATATTATATGTCCACTTATCGCAATTAACGAATCTACCGGCCTTGTTATCTTATTAGGCATTAACATTATGAGTCTCCTATCTCACATATTTCAAAAAAGTGTCCTATGACAATTAGAAGCGCGTATTGCGTGCTTTCCGTTTTTTTTGGAAAATCATCAAAATAATTATAAAAAATCTTTTTAATCACCACATTTTTGTCTATGTGAGTTTCCGATAATTTTTTATAAAGGTCTTTTATTTCCGGCTTTAAGTCTTCTAAGTCATACTCTAAATCTGCTTTTTTATATTCTTCGACCAAATAACCTTTGTCTATTGCACTACCAAGACTCTCTGCTAATGCATTATCTAGGCCATTTATTTGAATTTTTCTCTCTGTTTCGATGCTTATTTTAATTGGAGCAAAAGGATTGGTTACGGCTTTTCTACTATTTAAAATAAAATGAATAACCTCATTCATAGCCTTATTGCTAGAAAATTCCAACATCTGCTCTTGAGTGTAAGTATCGAAAAATTTATCATTTAAAATAAGCTTAATTTCGTTAAATTTATTCCCATACAAATCAATTACTATGCTTTTAATATTATCAAAAAGTAGGATATCGGTCGAAATTGCATATTTTTTTTCGATAGATTGCACGCATTCATAAATTTGAGGCGGCAACGCCTCTGAATTATTCCCAAAATTCAGCACAAAATGCCATTCTCCAAACTTAAATTTTTTTTCAATCTTCCAATGATTATAAGCTCTATCAAAATTCTCATTTATTTTGGATATAGCTCTGTTTACATTAATTGAGTTCGAGGGAGCATAAACTTGAAAATACTTACCATCCTCTCTACAAAAACAATCAACCCCCCAATCTCCAATATTTCCATACGGCCTAATATGCTTTAAACAATCATATTTAAGCCTTAAAATTTCAAATATAAATCTTTCAAATTCCTTTTCCTTTTTTTCATGGTATTTTAGTTTAAAGGAATTAACAATGTTTTCTAATTCAATATTAATATTGGACATATAAAATAATTTAAAAGATGTATTTATAATCTATGTGTGAAGCATAAAAACAAAAAATTATTAATGATATATTACTTATAATAATATTAAAAAAATCTATTAAAGTAAAGCAATCTCTTAACATACTTTAACCTCTCATTATCTTTTTCATAGTTTCGTCAACGCTTGCTATTCTATTGTTATACATAAAATCTTCGATATCGGAAATCTTTAATAATATTTTTGAACTTATTTTATAAAAAGGTATCTTCCTGGACTTTATCATTCGATAAATTTGCGCTTTGCTAATATGCAAATATTCCGCCGCCTCTATCGTATCTAAATAATCCGATTTTATTTCTTTATGGTTTGTATTCATCTTTTAATGGCTCTTTTTTACTGTCCGCCGGGCGGACACCTTTAAACTTCCAAATTTTCTTCTTTAAATAAATTCTTTATCACCAGGCATACCGGCCTGTATTCGACCGAGTAGGTCCATAACGCTGGTATTAAGGATTTAAAATCGTCCAGGACGATTTCATTTCTGCCGTTAAGCATTGCATTTGCCCTTAATAAACTTAAGCACCAGATTTGTCTTCTTTCAGATATGACTATATTTTTATATTCCAACTCCTCGATGACGTCCGCGAACAAGTTTTTCATATCCTCTGGCAGATAAACATTTTTAACTAATTTTTGAAGCTCCAAAATCTCATCTAATGATATAGTTATTTCTTTTGGGTCATACCTGTCAATACTGTATAATCTTAACCTTTCTTCTTTTTTCTTTAATCTTTTAAGTTCAAACCTTAATAAAAATCTATCGTATAAAGCTTCGAGGGAATCCCCCTGTCCTGGCTTTTCGTTTGAAGCTCCAAAAAAGCTTATAAGCGGTATCGGCTGCCTCGTCGGATTGTAGTAAATCTTATCGCTCATGGCCAATAAGAGGCTTTGCAAGGTTTCGCCTTTTGCTTTAAAAAACTCGTCCCCGAAAGCGACGTGCGCCTCCGGAAGTTTATTCTCGATGTTCCTTATCATTCTGTCCTGAGCCGCCTCTTTAACGCTCCAGTTTCCCATTATTTCTTTTTCTTCGGTGCTTGGCGTCAATAAGTATTCCCAATATACAATACCCTTAATATGCTCGCATATTGCCTGCAAAACATAAGACTTCGCCACGCCGGGCGGTCCGATTAAAAGCATATGCTTGCCCGTCATTATCGCCAGAAATATCCCGTCAATAATTTCCTGCCTCTCTATAAAGTAATTATTGAGATTTTGTTTGATATTATTTATTTTTTCCAATGAGTCCATAAATATATTGAATCTTCCTCCTGTAATTGTAATTAGACCAGCTCCTTGCCGAATGGTAACGCCCTATCGTTTTCCAAGAATAGCCGTATTTCTTGATATAATGGCTTAAAATATAAGCTCCTATTAGAATATTTATTTTAGGATTGAACAACTTGCTTATCGGAAGATTTAAATACTGTCCCCATATTTCGTAATTCACTTGCATTAAGCCGATGTCAACGCTTGGATATTCCCTTACGTATCTTTTTACGGCTTTTACAGCGGTTCTCCTATTCTTAAAAAAATACGCCCGTCCGTCCACGTCAACCGCATAAGGATTTAATCCGCTTTCCACATATGCGACCGATACCAGTATTTTATAATTAACTCCCGTAAGCCTTCCTATGTTTTTAAAAGTATTGCCGTATGCCGCCAAGGGCTTTATTCCCCAAATTAAAGCAATAATAAGCCCGATAGCGGCTACGCTCATTAATTGAATAGAATAATACCTAATTTCCATTTTAAAGCCCTTAAAAACGATTTTAGAAGGTTTATTCTTCATCGTCATTGTTCTTTTTCTTTCTATAAGGGTGCCATTTATGATTTTTTGCATTTGCAGCAGAGCGTATTTGCGCACTTGAAACAGATTTGCCGGCCGCCGTTCCAACTCCCCTGCCTGCCAGTTTTGCACCGACCCCGCCTGCAAGACCGCCTCCAGTTACTCCCGCCGCTCCGAGTCCCGCCGCCGTTCCGCCGGTTATTATCATTGTCGTTGCCGCGCTCGCTATCGAACCCAAAGCTCCCATTCCGCCTTTATAAAGTTTTCCGGTAAGCATGGGAGCAAGTATAACAAGAACGATAAATAAAATAAGTATCGCCGCCATTACAATAGGATCCGTATTAGTTAATGAAGGAAAATCTATATATGTGCTTATTAACGTGTTTAATATTTGATATAAAATAGCAAGGGTAATAAGCCAGCTCATTATTTCTATCGTATCTCTTATCCAAGCTTTTAAAAGAGGTCTTAAAGGCGGTATTATGCTTAAAGATATTACTATCGGGCCGATTAAATACATAAAGGCAAGCAGTAAGAACCTTAACCATTCGATTATCCACGCCGCTATGCCGGCAATGGCCGCCGCTAAAGCACCAAGAATAAGATTCAAATTTATATCCCATATATCTATTTTCGGAGATGTTTCGCTAAATAAAGTCGTAAAGAACTCGCTCACCTCGTTAGCCGGCATAATTGCCGTAGCTATGCCGTGGACTACCGCATCGAGCCAGTTCCAGACCACGTTATACATAATCAACAAGGATATAATGAATATCATATAAAATATTTCCTTCATATACCCGCCTTCCTGATTAAGATAAAGCCTTATAGCCATTGCAAATAAAAATACTATAAAAGCAAAAGGCAGTATAGTTTTTTCTAACGGCATTATATTGCTGTTCATTAAAGTATTGAATGTTGACGGTATCGTAGAGGCAGTTCCTATTTTAGGATACTTCGTCATAATATTGGTCTGTCCCGTATCCGCATATGCTTTTTTTGCTATACCTGCCCCCGTCGTGAAAGCAGTTATGATTATTAAAATTAAAATTATCTTATTCATAATTACCACCCCGCCGATAAACTCGACGCCAATGATTGATTGGTTTCTGTGTCTTTTTGCTGTTGATATGTAGCCTCATTCTGATATCTTAACTGCTGGGCTTGTTGCGCCGCATTTGCCTGATTTTCTACCGCCTGATTTTGCAGTATTTCGCTTAAAAGTTCTATTATTTTGCCGTCTGCGCTTGCGCTTAATCTTTCAGCGTCAAGACCGTTTGCGCTTGTAGCCTGCGTAGATATTAAGTGTCCCGCAGTAGTAGCTGTCTGCGCTTCTTTACTGTCTAATGCCGCCGTTGCCGATTCGCTGTTAATAGCAGCTTCGCTTATAGCCTGCATATCTTCCGAAGTAGAATTTACGCCTATAGCGCTATCCCACGGATTAGCGGCATTAAGGTCTGAATTGCCCATTCCGTTTACGTAGTTTACTAAATCTTGGTCAAGAGTATCGTTAGGAGCTCCGCTTTGGACACTGGGTATAAATTGCTTATAGTTTTGTAAAAAACTGCCTACGCCGTCCAGTTCTTTTAAATTTTGCAAAAAGCCTGTAGCTTCGTAGTAGTCGTTCTGATAAGTTTCAAATTGATTATAAGCGTGAATAGCCGCTTGCACAGCTTGCGCGTTTCTTGCTTC
>JAJZVN010000088.1 GCA_021845685.1 bacterium | reverse complement strand
ATGAGTTCGCAGAAGGCAGAATAAAGCTTGAAATATAAGCAAAGGAAAATATAATCATAATTAATATGGAAAAATTCAACTATATAAACGACTGGGAATAATTAAAGTTAACTGATTTATTTTATTGCCCCCTGATATATTTTTAATTATTGTTTTTTTATTATTGTTCTATAATATATGTTAAAACATAATAAAAGGCAGGATAATTATATGACCGAGAAAACATTAGACGGGATTAATTTAAAAAGCACGAAGCAGGAAATTTTAGAAGCATATGAAAATGTTAAAAAAGAATTAGAAGAAAAGGAAAAACAATCATTAAATGCCAATAAAAAAATTGAAGAAAAAAAAAATACGGAAATAATTGAAAAAGTAGATAAAATAATTGAAAACGATGTCAACGATAAAATCAGTTCATTAAAATCAGATATAATAAATTCTCTTAATGAATTGTCGTCAAAACTGTCTCAGGCTGATATTGATTATAAAAACATCAAAACGGCAATTGAAATAAAAGATAACGACCTTAAGGAAATTTACGGCATAGAGCATTCTGCTTTATCTTTAGCATCGCTTATAGAAGCTAACAATGTAAAAACAATCCAGCTTGAAGAATATTATTCCGATAGAAAAAATACATTAGAAACAGAGCTTAGCGAATTAAAAAATAAAATTGAATTTGAAAAGAAATCCCATGAAAATCTTGCCAAAGATAAAGAAAATGAGTTTAAGCTATACTGGGACAGAAAAAAAGAAGAATTTGAATATAATTTCAAAAGAGAAAGCGACCAGAAGTTAAATGAGCTAAACGATGAGTTAAAATCCCTAAAGCGCTCAATAGAAGAAGAAAAAGATAAATTCCAAAAAGATATTGCAGAAAAAAATAAAGAATTAGAAATAAGAGAGAAAAAAATATCGGAAAAAGAGCAATTCAACGCTGAACTTGCCGATAAGACTGCCGCTTTCCCTGCCAAACTTGAAGCTGAAGTGTTAAATGCCATTAAAACAACAACAGCACAACTTAAATCGGAATTTGAATTGCAGAAAGAATTAATTCATAAAGAATATGAAGGTAAGATTAATGTTTTAAATACAAAAGTAGAATCTTTAGAAAAGATTATAGACGAACAGGACAAACATATATCAGTATTAACTTCCCAGCATGAAAAAGCATATATGCAGGTACAGCAGATAGCTACCAGCGCAATACAAGGAAATGCAGATAAAAATTCTCAAAACAAATTTGAGCAAATTCTTGATAAAATTGGAAAAATACAGGTTTCGGAAAAATAAATATCATGAAATTAAAAATAAATTTAAGAAATCGTTCAAATTTTTATGCCCAATAAAATATTATTCTTGAATCTGCGGGGTAGGGGTTTTGGTAAAAGACATCAGATTTATTTATTCTAGCCAAATAAAGACTAAATTTAAATTCTTAAATTCTTAAATTTTTAAAAGAATAGAATTCCAGCCCGCCCGCCTTAAATCTCCGTAAATATATCATTTAAATCTATCGTCAAGTCCAATGTTTTAATATAAATTCTGCCGTTATCATCTGCTTTAGCCGATAATACCTCATCCCATTTTTCTAAAGCGGCATACGTTTTAAGGTTGCCGCCTGTCCTTCTGAATACCTCAACGTTTTTTGCCTTAGGATCTACTATTATGTATTCCAAAACCCCGCTTTTTTCATACACCTCTTTTTTAATCTTTATATCGTAGTATTCGTTAGAAGGGGAAAGTATCTCTATTACAAGGTCAGGGGGACCGTCTACCCCCCTTTTTTTAATTATATCCTTATTTTCATTAGATATAAATATTATATCGGGCTGGTAAGCATTTTTATTATCGAGATAGACATCTATAGGGGCATAATAAACATAACCTAATTTAATTTTCTTTAAATGGTTGGCTATTAGCACCCCCAAGTTTCTTAATATAGCTTGATGTTCGGTTAATGGCGACGGTGTCATTATAAGTTCTCCTTCGATTAGTTGATAAGGGCTTCCTTCGGGAAGGTTGAAGTAATCCTTTGCCGTGTATTTTTTGGGCAAATCGACGGGGTATGTCTCTTCTAATTTTTCCAATAAAGATGAACGGGTCATAATGGCTAAACTCCTTATAAAATATAAATAAATTTAAGGTAAAAACTCTGTAGCCGCCATGTTTGCATATATTTATATTTTACCATAATAAAATAGGTTTACAAATCTAAATAATAAAATAAGTTGTGTAATGTGTTGTGTAATATGAATTTATTATTGAAGAAAAGATGCGCTTCGTATAAAATATTAAAGGAAAAAGTATTCCTGCATAAGCTCACAAATGCTATGCTAAAAATCAATCTACCCTTTTTATTAACCCAATTCTAATTATTACAAAATTGTAATAAAAATTTAACTAAAATTTAACAATTTTGTAATAATTTTGTAATAATACTGTAATAATTTATTGTTATACTAAATAAAAAATAAATAAATTATTAAATAAATTATAAATTATAAATTATAAATATTCTTGTCTATCCTCAGCATTCAATATTAAATATTAAAAACTTGTAATTCAATAACTTTATAATTTTTAATTATAAGTGCCGGCAGTTCGTGATTTATAGGTAGCCTATTAAAACTATAGCGTTGTTGATTTGTTGATTGCAAAATAGCAATACGTATAACTAACATTATTTAACATTAAACATTTAAATAAACATTTAAAGACAATTAAATTAACAATAACTTGGAGGAGTTATGAATAACAGAATTAAACAAATAGCCGACCATCTCTCTATTGGCATTGGGGGGGGGGGAGAGAGGGCTTTATTATTATCAAGGTAATGCAAAAAATTGTCAACGCCGATTTAAAATTAAATTAAACACCGAAAGAAATAAGAGTTTAAATGTAAATTATTATAAGATAATTTTTAAAAGTCTTTTGTTATTTTTTGTCGCAGCGATGTTCCTTGTATTTAACACAGGACTTGCAAATGCCGATAATTCAACTGCCAATCCTAATACGCTAAACAGTTCTGAAAGCGCACATTTAATACGAAGTGTAACAGCAAGAGCAAAGGAAATATCAAAAACTAAACAACTTAAGAAAAAAGTATTTAAATCTTCATTTTCCGAATCTCTCATTACTAAAAAAGAGATTAAGGCCGTAAATAATCCTATGGCGGGTATAGCATCTATATTATCAACCAAGCCAAGTATAAGCGCTCAATCATTTGGTCCTAACGGGATGAGAACAAATATTGAAATGAGGGCATTTAACGGCGGTCAGATAACGGAGTCTTTTGACGGTATACCTTTAAACAACCTTTTTAACGGTTCCGCTCAAAATGATGCTTCCGTTAGAAATAATGTCCCTTTTACCCTTGGCGATGTTTCATCTATCAATATCTACAGAGGTATAAACAATCCGAGCGTCAATTCTTTTAATTCTCTCGGCGGCACTATAAATTATAATGCCGTTATGCCGTCTTACAAAGCCAACGGCGAAATATTCGGCGGATACGGGTCCTATGCTACTAGAAATTATGGGTTTGATATAAATACAGGTAAACTACCATATGGCGTAAGAATGTATATCAGAATTACGAGAAACGATTCGAACGGATGGATGAATAATACCGCAGATAAAAATCATTCATATTATCTATCGCTAATTAAACCTTATAATGAAAATAGGTCAAATGTCTCGTTTATTTATATGAGAAATGATAATACAGGTTTTACTCCTCATTCTATCCCATTTCCTTTAGTTCAGGAATACGGCTATACGTTTAACTGGCCGACTTCTGTCGATAATTCGTATAATATTGACGATAGCTATTATGCGATTCTTGGCTGGAAAAATTACGTAAATAGACATTTTAATTTCTCTAATAAAGCATTTTATAATAATAATCGTTATTATAGAACTTCGTATTTTAATCCTCAATGCGATCCAGCGGTTTATAATAATCCGTCTAGTTCAATTTATAACGCGAGCGAGCAAGGTGTATGTAATCAAATAACAATAGATGGTCAGATTCCGCCTTATATGCCCAATGATGCTTCCTACTTGATATATTTTACGATGCCGTCTTCCAGAGACAGCTATAATCCGGGAGCATTATTTGGTTCAATCTTATACGGAACAGATTATCATCTTTATGTAAATAACACGGATGAAGCGGGAGATATTCCGCAGTTTAATGTGAATTTGCCATACAATAAAATAACATTCGGCGGTCAATTTTTATTTGGCACGCTACGCTCTGCAGAATATTTTTACGGCAGTTCAAATGTACCTATGGGAACAGGTTATAATAACGCGTGGAATGAACACGATACCAGAACCAACAATACCTTATATGTTCAGGATAAGATACATCTATTGAATAACAGGTTTGATATAGAACCCGGTTTCAAATATAACACTGTGAATACTTCAGATGCAGATGATGAAGGCTATTATTACAAAATGGGCGGAACCGTTTCAAATACTTATAATTACTGGGAACCGTCCATAGGCATTAGCTATAAACTGTTAAAAAATTGGATTGTTTACGGTTCGTGGGGTAAAATTCAAAAAGTTCCTGAAATTGGTGCTTATTACGGTATAATAGGGGGAGGAACCATAAATGGTCAGTCAGTTACGCCGCCATTGACAGTTAAACCTGAATATGTAACAGATTATGAACTTGGAACCAGATACAAGTATCGTGGTTTGCATTTGTCATTAGACGGGTATAGAGAACTTTTTCAAAATACTTTCCTGAATTCTTACGTGCCTGCTTATGGAATATCAATTGAAAGCAATGTCGGTAAATCAATGTATGAAGGCATTGAATTAGCTTTGAATTATAGAATTGATAAATATGCAAATGTGTTCGGCAATTGGTCATATAATACAGCAATTTATACACAGAGCTTTGCGAGAGTTCCAGGTGAAGGAGAATCCAGCAGTATAGTTGCAGGAACCCACATTGCAGGTGTTCCAAGACATTTAGCAAATATTGGATTTAACGGTCACATGTTTCATTCTCAATTAAGATTGTGGGGGACATATACCGGTCAAGCAGGTTTCAATTATTTAAACGGTGTTCCTTCAGGTTATAATTACGGCGGGTACTGGGTATTTAACGGATATCTAAGTCATTACTTCAATTTCAGCAGAATGAGGGGCGCTATTAAAGAAATGCATCTTAAAGGCGTTATGCTTTCTTTAAGTATAGATAATATTTTAAATAAGCAATATTACGCTAATGATATGTATATAAATAGTATAACGTTAAACAACGGTTCAACATATAATTATGAACAAGGTTTGCCGGGTCTTCCAAGATTTGCGATGCTTACCGCAACCGTTAAGTTTTAAAAATATATAAGTTTCAATATATAGGTTTCCAATAAATTTTGCGCCGCTTAACTTAAAATGAGCGGCGCTTTTTAATTATTAAACTATTCAAAATATCAAAATATCTGCAATTATGTTTATTGCATAATATAATTTCCCAATATTGCAACATACATGCAGTACTACTATTTTGCCAATAATATTTAATAGTTATTATCGCTAGTTTTAATTTTATCACTCAGAGCTTGTCAAAGAACCTTTTAAATCCCTTATCTGATTTATTTTAATCCTCACGTATTGAACAAGGGAATGCCAAATTCTGGCTTAGCCCAAAATTGAATTAGCAAGCAACTATGGTCTATCTAAAACTTATCTAAAACTCAAATTGAAGAAATAGAAAACATAATCAAAGAAAATTATGATGAATTCAAAAACGCATGGAAAAACCTTAAGGATGGTTGAGATTACACATATTTCCGCCAATGGAATTTGGATTTTAGCCGGAGAAAAAGAATTATTTTTATATTACGATGATTTTCCATGGTTTAATGAAGCACCTGTAGGAAAGATTCTTAATATTGAAGAGCCGTTCCCTGGCCATTTTTACTGACCGGACTTAGATATAGACCTTCCCTTAATATAATAATAAATCCGAGTTTATTTCCTCTAAAAATGCAATAATAATTGCTAAGATAGCTTTAGAATTATTAAAATGGCTAAATAAAACTTACGTTTTACGGGTAGAACTAAAAGAAATTAAACCTTTTATATGGCGGAGATTTATCTTTCTATCCGATATAACTATCGACAGATTGCACGACATAATATGTTAATGGTATTATAAATTCCACATGGTATGGGTATGGCGGATTAAATTCCCCACCCAAAAATTAAATTTTAAGTTAATATATCTCTTTATTTTAAAATTAATTGTAAATTAATCTTTAAAAAAAGGAGATAATAATTGAAGGGGATTGACAATTAGTATCAAACGTATATAATATATATATGGAATTTCAATGGGACAATGAAAAAAATGAGAAACTAAAAAAAGAAAGAGATGTATGTTTTGAGGATATTGTAACCGCCATTTTTGAAGGCAAATTAATAGATATTATTAAACACCATAATAAAGAAAAATATCCAAATCAGGAGATTTATGTTGTGGAATTTAATGATTATGCCTGTCTGGTTCCATTTGTAAAAAATGGAGATATAATTTTTCTAAAAACGATATATCCGGATAGAAAAATGACTAAAAAATATTTAAAAAATAATAAAAGATCATAAAACAATAATTAAGGGGGTAAATAAAATGAAA
>JAJZVN010000087.1 GCA_021845685.1 bacterium | reverse complement strand
TTTTATTTTTTTAATCATAAAAATATATTTAACAGATTTAATAAATAATGTTATTTTTTTATTTAGCATTATATCAATTAAGATATATCGAAAAAAATTTTATCAAATAAATAAAACTAGAACTGACAGGGGTAAAATCGTTATGAAAAAGAAAAGGCTTTATTATTCGAAATTATTTATTATTTTTTTAGCATGTATGTCTTTTATGATTATAGCTTTACTAAATGCGCCTAAAAAATCTTATGCTCATAAAATATGTAAAAAAAATAATTTTTTATCGCAGATTAAGCTTTCCGGAGTTTTCGCAACATCTTATACTTATAATTTTGCTCATCCCGTTGCAGATTCGCAATATCCTAAGGGAAATTACAACGGAAATTATAACGACGATTTTAAAGCAAACGGTTTTACGGTGAATGAATTGGATATTACAATGTCTAAGAACCCGTTTTCAAACGGAAGACATAAGTTTGGAATAGGTTTTACTTTAACATTGGACACAGGAGAAAATATACAGCACCCAGAGTCGTACATGGGCAATCTTTCGTATTATTTGGAACCGGCCTATAAAAGACCCCTTTACGGTTTTAGAAATCTATTTTTGTCTTTCGGCATACCTATAGGAAACGGCCTAAAGGTAGACATCGGCATGCATAATTCTCCAATAGGTTTCGAGTCGCACAATTTAGCAAAAAATTGGGAAAATACATATTCTATTATCGATTCCGTAGAACCCGGCTCGCTCACCGGAATAGCGTTAAGTTATCCTTTAATTCCTAAAAAATTAAAAACATTTTTTCAAGTATCTTACGTTTATCAGTCTATGGAACCGATAAACAGCTATCCTACATATGAATTTTATATTTCATACAAGCCTTTAAAAATAATTAATTTTCATGAAGGAATGGTTTACGGCGCGGAAAATTTTCTTATTTATAACAACAATATAATCCCCGATAATTTAAATAAATACTTTTATAATTATATGGATGCGGAGTATAAAACATTGCATTGTTTAGATTTTGTATTAGATTATGAAATGGGAATAAACGGAGGAATTAACAATTCTATTATTCAAAGTAGCAATATTAATTTAGAAAATGCAGTATCTCCTAATACCGCCCTGTTTCAGTCTTCGGATTCTACATACGGCAGATCGCATTTTTCAGGACTAGCTTTTTATATACATCACTACGGTTTATCAAAAATAGGAAGATTTTCCCAAACTATTAGAGAAGTCAGGGTGTGGGATCCAAACGGCATGTGGGAGTCTGTAAGCGTACCAGGAGAAGCGTTTAATTATTTCGATTCGACTTTTACTTTTGGATTCAGACCTAATATGAATATTTTTAAACATACTCAATTCAGAGTAGAATTAGAAAATCAGATAACCAACCACAAAGTTTTCGGAGATGGTAAAAGCACGCAGAATACTATTAATTTTATGGTCGTCCGTAATTTTTAATATATAAAAATTCTATTAAAATAAATCTTTAAAAATGTTTAGACTTAAAATAAAATAATAATATAAACTTAAAGGAGAGGGTGTAATCATGAAAAAAGAAAAGAAAATGGTCGTAAAAAATTTTACAAGCTTATCGGTTTTTTTATTGCCGATACTTTTACTTGCATTTATTTCGATTAATTTTGCAGTTAAAAAAGCTGACGCAGCAACCTTAAGAATACTTGCGGCCGATGCGCTTCCTAAGCCTATAATGGAAATAGGCAAAATTTTTAAAAAAGAACATCCGGGTGTTCATATATATTACGATTTTTTAGGCGCCGGAGTTTTGAAAGGTGACATAGAAGAGGGCGCACCTGCCGATATGTTTTTGTCCGCCAACGGAAAATTTCAAAGACAGCTTGAAAAAAAAGGTTTTTTAAATTCATATAAAATATTTGCTTACGATTATCTTGCCGCCGCAACTCCTATAAATAACCCGGCGAATGTAACCGAAAACAATTTGATAAAAAAATTAATGGATAAAAACGTTTCTTTAACGACGTCAAGTCCGCATAGCGACCCTGCAGGAGATTATACATGGGCAATGTTCAGAAGAATAAATAAAAAATATCCCGGAGCTTTTAAAACAATTACGTCCCATGCCGACCATCTATTGGACGCGGCGCTTGTAATGCCTATTTTAGAATCCGGAAATACCGATTTAGGAATATTATATACTTCTCAGCTGTTGGAACTTCAAAAAGCCGGCGCTAAAATTAATATAATAAAAATTCCGGCAAAATATAATACGCATGCAAAATTTACGGTATCTATACTTAATCAGTCAAAACATAAATCTTTAGATAAAGATTTTGAAAAACTTTTGTTTTCGCATAGAGGAAGAAAAATACTTAAATATTGGGGTTTTACTCCTTCCGCATTTTAAAAATAAGACTTGTTTAACTTTCACCTCTATAAAAATCCCTCTTTTATAAAAAAAGAGGGATTTTTTAATGGCTTGGATTTTATTATTTCAATAATATTTTATATATTATAAAATGATTAATATAAAATAAAAAAAATATAAAGTGATATTTAATAATTTTAAAATATTTTTTTTTGATGTATTAATTAAACGCGGAATATGCATTTAAAAAAAAACAGAATATTTGACATAATAGTTTATATTATTTCGTTCCTATTTTTTACCACGCTTATAATTCTTCTGTCTGGAATTTTTTTTCAAACTTCGGCACATCTTTTCTTCAAAGAATTGGAAAACCATAGTTTATGGAATTCGGTATTGCTTAGTTTTAAACTATCATTTATTGTTATATCGATAAATTTAATTATAGGAATACCGGTTGCATACATCCTTTCATTTAAAAAAAGCAAAATTTCGTTTTTATTAGATATAATTTCTACGCTGCCGCTTACTACTTCCCCTTTGGTTATAGGGTTTGCCGTTCTAATTACTATGGGCTCTTTAAATCCGATAGGCAAATTTTTTATAGACAATGGATTAAAATTCGTGTTTACGCCACAAGGAATAGTACTGGTTCAGTTAATTATATCTTTCCCTTTTTTCGTAAATATAGTAAAAACGTCTTTTGATTCAATAAATAGAAAAATGATAGATTTAAGCAAAACTTTAGGAGCTTCTTCATTCGATATCTTGTTTAAGATAATTATCCCTCTTTCTTATAACGGAATTATAGCGGGACTGGCTATGAGCTGGTCCAGATCAATAGGCGAATATGCTGCGACGCAGATGGTTTCGGGCGTTATACCAAACCTTACGGAAACTGCGCCTATAGAAGTATTCGTTAAAACAAGTTACGGAAATTATCCGGCGGCAATTGCAATAGCAGGTATTTTAATGATAATATCATTTTTTTCGCTTGGTATTTTTAAATATTTTAATTATAAAACTGGTATAAAAAACAGCGGCAGCAATAGATAGATTTTATAAGGTTTATAATTTTCCGACAGACTTATACTTTAAATTTTAAAATAGATAATTAATAATATTCTGTAAATAATAAATCGTAAATTATAATGAAACTTTTAGAAATAAAAAATATACACAAATCTTTTTACGACAAAAAAGTGTTGGACGGTGTAAATTTAGAAATAGAAAAAGGTGAAATTTCTTCTATTTTCGGTTTTTCCGGCGAAGGTAAAAGCACTGTTTTAAAAATTATTTGCGGAATATTAAAACAGGATGAAGGCGACGTTTTTATAAACGGGAAAAATATAAATAATATGGAATCATATAAAAGGCGCACTCCGCTTGTAATGGACGAACCTCTATTGTTTTCAAATATGAACGTAATAGAGAATATCGAATTCGGTTTAAAATTAAATAAAAGTCATAAAGAAAAGAAAAATAATAAAGAAATAGAGGCAAGGGGAGAAATAGAAAGGAGTGGAAATAAATTTTATTCTCCAAAAGAAATAATGGAACTGCTTGGAATAACCGGGCTAGAAAAAAGATATCCAAGTGAAATAAGCATGGGGCAGGCGCAGCGAATTTCATTGGCAAGAGCTTTAATGGTCAACCCCGACATAATTCTTATGGACGAGCCGTTTTCTAATCTCGATATAATTTCAAAAGTAAAAGTAAGAAAATTAATAAAGGATATCAATAAAGAGCTTAATGTTTCTATATTGCTGGTAACCCACGATATAGAAGACGTTATGAACTTATCCGATAAAATGTTTATTTTGAACGAAGGTAAAATTCAAGATTCAGGATATCCTAAAGACGTTTTAAAAAAGCCTTCTTCAATCGATACAGCTTTTCTTATAGGAACGGAAAATATATTAGAAGGCATCGTATCTGAAATAAGGCAAAACGATAATTTAATGAAAATTAGAGTTAAAATCCAAAACGAAAGCAAGAAAGAATTGTATGATTATAATAAAATGAATCTTTACGAAAAAAAAAGCCGCAATAATAACGGTAATGAAATTAACTCGGAAATTGTTATGGAAGCCGATTTTAACATTAATTTTGAAACGGGCGAGCGTGTTTATATGGCTGTAAGACCTGAGGATATTATGATATTAAGAGAAGACCGCGGTATGTCGGCAGGAGTAAAAGAAAATCGGTTTTCCGGTAAAATTATTTCGTCTATTTTTACTTCAAGAATGATGGAAATAATAGTCGAAACGGAAAAATATTTAAACTTTAAAATATTAATACCTTTTCACGCTTATGAAGTAATGAATCTTTTTGAAAGTAAAGCGGTAAATATCTCTCTCAAAAAATCATCTATTCATCTTATAAAGAAAAAAAATAAACTATAAAAAGTAAATAAGAGTAATATTTGACAAATAGTCAATAAATAAGTATATTGTAACAATAATATTATCAATTTAAAAAATTTAAACAATAAATATTTTATTAATTAATCGAGGTGAAATCTAATGAAAATACAAGTTAAACAAATTATTAATGCATCCGTTTTATTTTTAATCGCTTATTCTTTATTAATATCTGGATCCGTTTATGGTTTAACTGAAAATAAAGTCGTCAGTACTGGTACGACCACAACAAAGAAAACAGCGGCTAAAGCAGCTAATGCAAATAAAATTAAAAGCGCAAAGCTTAGCGCAAAAAATGATAATAATTTAAAAAGCATTCAAAAAATATTATATAAAAATCCTAAAGCTGCCATAAAGAAATTAAAAATATTAATAAATAAAAAAAATAAAAATTTAAAAAATGCAAAAATATACTATTATCTAGGCCAATCTTATTTCAAATTAAATAATGACGATAAAGCTATAATGTATTATAAAAAAGCTATAAAGCAGAACCCTAAATATATAAAGTCCTATAATAGTTTAGGTTTGCTGTATAATAAAAATCATAATTACAAAAATGCCTATATAGCATTTTCAAAACTAGTTAAAATAAATTCAAGAAATCCAGTTTATTATAATAATTTAGGTTTTATCGAAGAAGAAAGGGAAAAAAATCATAAAGCTATTGAATTTTTCAATAAAGCCGTTTCTTTAAATCCATTTTACACTATGGCGTATTTAAACTTAGGTTCTATTTTTAGAAAATTAGGCGAAGACAGAAGGGCGGCTAAAGAATACAATAAGTCCGGCCTGACCTATTTTAGAACGGGGAATTATTTGCAGGCGATTAATTCGTTTAAACTTTCTATAAAATTATATAGGAATTATATATATCCGTATAAAAATATAGCAAATACATATGTTAAATTGGGAAATATAGACAATGCCGTTAATTATTATACATTGAGCGGTAATCTTTATAATAATATGCAAAAATATAATGCCGCCGTTAAAGAATTTAATTCTGCGTTGAAATATAATCAAAGTTATATGCCTGCTATACACGGAATTATGTTGTCTTATCAAAAATTGGGCAACATGCAGATGGTTTCGCGTTATATGCAGGAAGAAATTAAAGTAGGAGGAATAGGTGCCATTTTAGGAGGTGGATTATAGTTACCTTAATTTTTTTTATTTAAAATTAAATTATTTTATTTATTTTTTTAAAATAAAAAAGGTGCAGGATTTTAAAATCCTGCACCTTTTTTACTTTGATTATTGTTACTGCGCCACTTAGATTAAGGCATTAAGTTTGCGATAGCGTGAGCAATTTGTTTCTTCAACAACGGTTCTGCTGTACTGAATTGCAAATTAATGGCTTTAGCCTGTGAAACAACCCTGTCTCTATATATAGCCCAATTTTTTACTCCTGCGTTATAAGTTGTGGTAGAATTGCCGAGACCTTCGCTTGCGGATGTTCCGTTTGTAGTGTATGAACCTTTCTGTCTTTGTTCAAGCTGAATATCGACTACCATCATATAGGCCTTGTGCTTAAGCAAGTCGCCAATTAATCCTCCAACTGCGGCCCCGAGTAATCCTCCGCCGACTACACCGGTTGCCGTATTATATCTTGAACCTATTAACGCGCCCCCGAAACCTCCTGCCAAAGCTCCTGCCATAGTATAAGATTTTGTTGTTTTTCCTATATAAAGAATATTAGACATTAGCATAAAATTAGCTTCTTGAGGATTATTAGTAATTTTATAGCCTTCGCTTATAAGCTCAGAAATAAGCTGTTGTCTAAAATTTAGACCGGTTGCGGTAGAAGTATTTCTAACGCTAACATAAACAATTTTGTCCTGAGGTGCTACAGGTTGCAAAAATATACTGGAACTCATTTTTGTGCTCAAAC
>JAJZVN010000086.1 GCA_021845685.1 bacterium | reverse complement strand
AATTATCTTAGTAAGGGCAAGCAGGTTTTTGTAGAAGGCAGGATTAACAACCGCTCTTATGACGACGCTGAGGGCAATAAGAAATACATCTCTGAAATAATAGCAAATAATATTGTTTTAGTAGGCAGAAAAGAAGATTCACAGGGCGGACAAGACGATTATTATGATGAAAAACCGCCTCAGGCGCAAACACAAAGACAGACTGCGGGAGCGACGCAACGGACGCAAACGCAAAGCGGACAAAAATATCAAGCGCCGCCGCCAAGCACTGGCGATGAGGACGACATCCCTTTTGATAATAGCCCTGTTTAGAGAAAAAGCAGGGCTACCCCGTCCGTAAGGGCGGGGACTGTTAGTAATAAAAAAAATAATTTTGTCCGGTTGTCGGACAAGTCTAAAGGAGGTTATTATGAATTTCGGCGGTTCTGAAATGATTAGATCTATAGTAAATGGTCTTGCAGTTGCAATAATTGTAGGTACTATACTTTTTATAATTGCTCATTTAAAAGGTGATGACGGCGTTAAATATGAAGCCGGCAAAATGTTTGGAATGGTTATGTGGGCTGGAATGGTGGTTATTTTGTTTAGCGTTTTCGCTGCAATTTTCTTAGCCGATCCGACATTATTTAATGTTCTTTTTAATATAAAGCGTTAGTTATGGTAAATAAAAAAAACGGCTATAATAGGAGGCAAATAAAATGATAGTATTCGATAATCAGAAAATATTTAAAAATTCAAATTTTGCGGAGTTTTTCATATATTTTCTCGATTATTTCAGTGGAGAAACATTTACCATAGTTTTCCTTATATTTGTGATTGGTTTTACTATTATTTTTCTTGGATTTGTGGCTTATCAAATAAAATTAATGTAACCTTAACATAGGATGTAAAATGTTAAAAAAAATTAAAAAGCTTTTAAATATTAAAGATGTGCCAAAAATAGAAGTCATTAAGACATATGAAGACGTCAATTTATTTTTAGATGGATATAAACATTATTTCTCAAAAACTTCGTTTGGGAATGGCGCATATTGGTTTTTTACTTTTTGTAATGACAGGTCACGAGAAAGAAAAATAAGAAAAGTATGGCATAAATATATTGTTATAGAGGAAATAGCAACAGGTTTAATAGACGAAAAAGTTGAGCCGAATATTAGGGCTTATATTTGGGTTAATAGAGACGATATTAACAAAGCGCTTTTGCTCCAAAAGGAAAGAAACGAGTACGAAGAAAGAAAATTGCAGAGGCAAAGAGAGCTTGAAAATCAAATTAAAAAAAACGGCTTATAGTTTTTTTACCAAAAAAAGCAGTTATTAGGAGGTTTTATGGTAGTTTTTAACGCTAAAAACTTTTTTACCGCGATATTGCGTTTAGTTTTTAAGATAGCATTATACTTTTCTGCCATCATTCTTTTTTATTTGGCGGGCAGGTTGGTTTTTGTGTTGTTTTTATATCGCAATATAAATAACTTATTGCGTTTGTCAAGTAATATCGGCATGGATTTTGCCTATATTGTTATTGGTGTATTGATTATTTTTGATGTAATAATGTTGGTAGTGTTAATACTTGCAACGTTTTATGCTTTATTGCAATATTTATATAACAAAGGAGCTTTTAGTTTTACGGAAAAAGGCAAGGAGTCTTTTATCGAAAAAAAGTTAAAAGGTTCTATAGATTGGAAGAAAGATAAATAAAACTAAATTTCTATAGTTATATAATTTTATTTATTGGAGGTTTTATGGTTTCTTTAAATATTGAAAATTTGCGTAAGTTAATTAATAAATTATTTATATTTTCTTTAAGTTCTATATTAATTTATTTTGTTTTGTTTGGAATAGGATATACAGTTAGAAATATCCAGGCTTTTAGCTCTTTTCATGCTTCGCTGCATTCATATTTCAACACCCCGTTATTAGGGATTGCATTGCTTACGGCATTACTTATATTTGGACTTCTATTGTGTATAATTGTTATGATTATTTTATCTTTAATAGTAAACTTTTTGTGGAAAAGAAATATTATAGAATTTACAGATAATAATAATAGAAAAAATGGTTTTTTTGAAAAAATATTAAGGTATGCTTGGCATCCTTTTGATTAGTTTACTTATAGGTATGCCAGATAATAGCTAATAGCGGGGATTTATGATTATTAATTATTCTAAAATTTTGAAAGATAGTTTAAAATTTTTTTTAAAAACTATTATTTTTGCCATTTTATTAACGCCGTATTTATTGATTACTTTTGCGATTGGCAAGATTTTTTTCTTTTTTCTTAGATATATTGCTCCTCATGTTGTGCATTTGCATTATGTAAACAATGGAATTTTATTAATGTCAGAAATAATCATTATGATATTTGTCGGAGCAATAGCAGAGTTTGTGATATTGCCTATACTTATCGCTTTATTATCGCTTATGCTGTTTGCAATAGAATATCTATTGTCAGAGTTGCTATACTTTCTCGATGACAGAGAATATATAGTTCTTAACTGTGAAAATCCGTCAGGAATTGAAAATATCTTGTGTTTGATAGAAGAACGAAAGTTAATTAATAATATATACGATTTTATTGTAGAAAATTTTACGAAACTTTTTCGATTAATAAATAAAGCTAAAGAGTCGTTGGTTAGGTTGTAGAAAGATTAACTTCGCTATATATGTAGTAAAGATTTTTATATAACTAAATATGGAGAATAAAAAATGCAGACATTTTACGGTATTCCAAAAGAAAGTATCGAGTCGGAAGCGCATAATCAAATAAAAAATATCGAAAGTTTAGACTGTTTAAAATCGTTTGCTATAATGCCAGACGTTCATGCCGGTTACGATATGCCTATCGGCGGGGTCGCTTTGCTGGATAATCAAATATCGCCGTCATTCGTCGGTTACGATATAGGCTGCGGCGTATCTCATATAAATACTAAGGTCTTATTAGATAAGACAGATAAAGATTATGATGAGTTTAGGGATTACGTATTCAACGAAATATATAAACAAATTCCCGTAGGATTTAATTCTCTGTCCAAGCCGGCATGCTATATTAAACAGGAGTTTACGTCCGTATCCGGCGATAAGCAATTAACTAAAACGGTAAGGAATAAGATAAACATGCAATATGCGACATTGGGCGGAGGTAACCATTTTATCGAAATAGGCATTAATGATAAAAACGAAATAGGAATAACCGTCCACTCCGGGTCCAGAAACGCAGGGCATACCGTCGCCGAATTTTATATGAAAAAAGGGCGGATGTTCGATATAAATTCAGAATTAGGACAGGCATACTTAGAGGATATGAACTACTGCCTTGAGTTTGCCTTGGAGAATAGAAAGAAAATAATGCAGATAGTATTAAATATATTAAAACTTAATATCAGCGTTTTTATGTATGATTTTATTAATAAAAATCATAATCATGCTGTTATTACGCAGGACGGCATATTGCATCGCAAAGGAGCGATATCCGCCGAAAAAGACGAAATGGGGATAATCCCCGGAAATATGAGAGACGGGGTTTATATAGTCAAAGGACTCGGCAATAACGACTATCTTAATTCCGCATCTCACGGAGCAGGCAGGGTTATGAGCAGAGGTAAGGCTAAAAAGACGATAGATATAAATGATTTTAAATCCGTAATGAGCGGAATTTTTGCTAAAGTAGATAGAGAAACGCTTGACGAATCGCCATTCGCTTATAAAAATTTGGAAGATGTTATAAATGCGCAGAATGGCAAAAATATAGAAATAGTAGATAGGTTTATGCCTATAATTAACATAAAAGGATGAGGATAAAATTATGGAAAAACAAGTTATAGTTTGTCCGCAATGCGGAACCGAAATTGACGTCAACGAGGTTCTTTATCAGAACATAAGCAAAGAACTCGAGCGGAAATATATCGAGAAAAACAATCTTTCGCAAAAAGAATACGAAAATAAACTCAAAGAGTTAAAAAAAACAGAGGAAGACGTTAAAAAACAGGCGCGGGAACTAAACGAAAAAATAGATGCCGAAGTTTCCGAAAAGCTGAAATTAGAACGGCTTAATCTCGAAAACGTTTTACGGGCAAAAATAGAAGAGGAAAAATCCGGCGCCTTTAAATCGCTTCAGGACGAGCTTGACAGAAAATCCGAACAGGTTAAAGAGCTTAATCAGGCTAAAATCGACATAGAAAAGCTTAAAAGGGAAAAATCCGAGGTTGCCTCTGAAATAACCCTTGCCAAAGAGAAAGAGCTTAACGAGAAGCTATCTCTCGAAAGGGAAAAAATCTCAAAGCAGCTGCACGACGAAAATTACCTTAAGGAAGAAGAATACAAAAAGAAAATAAGCGATTTAACCGCTCAGGCGACGGAATTAAAAAGGCAGGCGGAACAGGGCTCCGTTCAAATGCAGGGGGAGATACAGGAACTCGTTATCGAAAACGAACTTGGGGCTATATATCCTCTGGATAAAATCGAAGAAATCAAAAAAGGTGTCGCCGGAGCGGACATACTTCAGACTGTAATCGCCAATAACGGCACAGAGTGCGGAAAGATTTACTACGAAAGCAAAAGGACTAAGGCGTTTAATCAAGAATGGATTAAAAAGCTCAAGGACGACAACCTGAGCGTAGGGGCAGACGCTCTTGTCATAATAACCGAAACCCTTCCTAACGGCAACATTTTTTCTTATATGGACGGTGTTTACGTCGTTTCATTTAAAGAGTTCAAGGCGGTCGCCGCATTCATCAGGAACTTCTTATTAAAGATAGCCGAAAACAATGTTTCAAGCGCAAATAGGGGCACAAAAGCCGAGCTTTTATACGACTACCTTAACTCAAACGAGTTCAGGGCTAATTTCGAAGCTATAGTGAATAATTTCAAAGATCTTAAAAATTCCATATATAATGAAAAGTTAAAGGCGGAAAAAGTATTCAGGGAGAGGGATAAGCAAATAGATGTTATTCTAACGAATTTGATTGGATTTAGCGGTTCGATTAAAGGAATAGCGGGGGCTTCGATATCCGATGTTTTATTGATTGAGGAAAGCGGAGAAAATTTGATAGAATAAGAAATAACTTCGCTATTTAAATATAATAAAAAGGAGGTTTTATGGTTTCTTTAAATGTTAAGAATTTGAATAAGTTAATTGTCAATATATTTATTTTTATTTTATGTTTTGCTCTGGTCTGTTCTATTTTATTCGGAGCGGGATATATAGTTAGATATACTCATATGCTTAATTTCAATTCTATTCCTCAAGGAGGATACCTATACCTTGCTTATCCATTTGTAGGAATGTTGTTTACTGTAGCATTATTTTTTTCTATATGTATATTATATGTAATAATTATGCTTATTTTATCAATAATAGTAAATTTTTTATGGAAAAGAAATATTATAGAATTTACACGTGATACAAAAAAGATTGATTTTTTTGAAAAAATATTAAGGCATATTTGGCTTTTTTTAGAATAAAAATAAAAATAAAATACTTTTTAAAAGGAGGAATAATTATGAAAAAAAACAATTCAAACCCAAAAATAAATATCATACTTGCAGTAGTGCTATCTCTGATTTTAGAGGTAGCGAGTCTATTAGTAATATATGGTGCTTATGGAATGATAAGCCGTACTGAAATCCCATATCCACTTATTAAAGTAGTGTATATGTGGATATTTTATGTAATAACTGTAAGTATAGTGGTTTTTACACAAACAATGGTGTTTTGTATGTTAAAAGATGCTCGCATAGGAGATATATGGCATAATTTATAAGAGAGTAGGGGTATTACTGTAGTAATTGATGGATAAGTATTACTTGTCGGAAAAGGGTAGGATTTTCTAATCAGTTAATAAGCGTTTCAAGGCGCTTATTAATAGCGTAGGATGTAAAAATGGAAACTAAATTTAGCTTTTTTAAATTGACTCTTTTATCGGTATTAGCGTCGATAATGATAACCTTTATATTACTACTCGAATATACTATCGAGTATCACGCTCCGGCTATTTTGAGCGGTAGGATAGTTATACCGTTTATATATTTTATTTTTATGCTTTTAACGCCGTTGATGGTTTCTATATTTTTTAACAGCGAAAAAATATTTAAGACGGTATTTAAGATAACGGCAGTGTTTATGCTTGTTTTAATACTTATAAGCGGATTCGCCAAGTTTAAGTATTCGCCGCAAAGAGTATTTTTAAGAGAGTTTAATTTGGGCGGAAGAACGGAGAAAATAGTATTCATGAATACTCAATGCAAGATACCAGATACGCCCAAAAAAGCGTTCCTGATTTATAAAGGCTCGCATTTTTTCTATTATGAAACTAAAAATTCAGTAATGGGAATAAATAAGGATTGTTTATTTGACCAAATGTTTTAGTGAAAAAAACAGCAAAAGGATTTAATTATGGACAGCCAATCACCCCGCCCTAATGGACGGGGACTTCTCGGTGGGGGAGTTAAAAAAATAGCCTGTCGGCAAAACTTTGTCCGACAACCGGACAAAATAAAACCTTAAATCTTATAAATTTCATGGATAAAAATTCCTTAATCGGTAAAATAACATCTTCTATTAAATCCCAGCTATCGGAAAACGGAATTTTATATAACAAAATTTTCGTTTTCATTGCGGACAAGTTCTATAACGGCGTAAGATATAAGACTTATTTTTCTAATTTAAACGGAGCTTTCAGGGAACTTACGGAAGTTATAGAAAACGGATATAATATAGACGATTACGAAACCG
>JAJZVN010000085.1 GCA_021845685.1 bacterium | reverse complement strand
ATAACGACCAGATAGAAAATTATCGATTCAAAAGACGTCTTGAGATATTAGATATGCCTAAAAATGCAGGTAAGAGAGAATCGGAGATTTCTTTTGCCTATCTAAATAAAGAGATTTTAATTCTTTCTAATTTCTTTAACTTCTGTATCAAAAAAGGTTATATCGACAAAAACCCCTGCGACGGCATTAAAAAACTAAACGAATTATCCCGCCTTAAAACATTAGCCGACGATGACATCGAGAAGCTCATTAACGGAGCTACGAATAAGCTTACAAAAGATTTAATATCTTTTTTGATATATACGGGTTGCAGAAAAGGCGAAGCCCTTAATTTAAAATGGGACGACGTTGATATTAAGAACGGCGTTATAGCGATTAAAGCTACTAAAAAACGAAGTACGACCGTTATATACCCGTTTCCAAGCCCTTAAAAACCCTTTTAACCGGCATTGAAAAATATCGGGACTGTTTATACGTATTTAATAAAAACGGGGCTAAATTAGGCGATTTTAAGAAGTCATTTCATACCGCCTGTAAAAATGCGGGATTTAAGGATATGCATATTCACGATTTAAGGCACGTATTCGCCTCTAAAATGGTTATGGACGGGACGAGCCTTTATATTATGGGGTCACTGTTAGGACACCGGACGACGCAGATGACGAAAAGATATGCTCATTTGAAGCCGGAGACGCTTAAGAAAGCGGTCGACGACGTCTTCGAAGACGGATTTATAAAATCTCCAAAACTCCAAAAACCCGGCGGGGAATAAGGACTTTAAAAAAATATTTGTTTTTTATTTGGTACCAGGAGTTTTAACGGAAACACCTTTTACCGTTTTATTCCAAACACATCCGACGAGAGCAGAATCTGAAGTATCGGAACCTGAACATACTTTATCTAAGTCTGTGATACCTTCTCCAAACAGTTCTATCCTAAATTTGTAAGGTCCGCCCCAATTTATTCCTATCATAGTTATATCATATTGTCCTTCTTGAAGAATAGCTCCAGGATAAATAGTTAATGTATTAGGCTCATAATATCCGGATTTGATGTGGCATAATTCGGAACTGCCGACTTCGGACGACGCTATAATGTAAAGTTCGTTATCAACAAACATATTGAACTTGAATTTTTTCAAGCACCATATTCCCCTCCGTTATTTGTTATAATAACAAACTAATTAAGCAGCAGCATCGTAAAGTATCATATCGCATTCTTTGGTATAAATTTCTTCATTTGCATATTTATTATTTTTCTTATATTTATTTATTATTACGTCTCGTAGCTTAATTATGTTATCTGAAATTCCCGAAATAGGTATGGCTTCATAGGATTTCATTAATAAATTTTTATCACTTAATTCTGCTGAGGCATGCATTACAAGAACAATGGCTACTGGTTTAATACGTGGGTTATTTATTTCCTCCACAAGAGATATAGCTTCAAGGTATTTTTCTTGCCTGATCCTTAGGCTTGCGAGAGCGGTTTTAAAATATTCCCGCTGGGATACCCATGAACACTCTTTTAATCCCCATTCAAAAATTTTTTCAGCCTCAGTTAATTCACCTTTACGCAAATATGCCATGCCTCTAATGTGGTATGCAACCCATTCGGTTTTACTTGCGGGTTTTTCCCTTTCATTAAGTATAGTCAAAGCCTCTTGATATCTTCCTAAACCAACCAATACTGATGCCTTCCCATTTTTATAAAATCCATTATAGGGAAATTTATCAATAAATAAATTATAAGCATCTAACGCCTTAGTTAACTCCCCCATTTTTCTGTAAATCTCAGCATTGCTAATATAAGACCAAGGACTTAAACAAGAATTAGTAATATTGTCATTATTTTCTTGTATGGCTTCCTCAAATTTACCCAAATCCGCCAAAATTCTTGCATGTGATGCCTTGGTTTCATAAATAGAGTAATTTTGCTTAATTAAATCGGATAATATTTTTTCAGCTTCTTCTAATTTTCCTGATTCTCTCAATAAATAAGCATTAAGCTTTAGTATATCACCATCTCCTTTATAACTAATATTTTCGATTTCCTCCAAGGCTTCATTTTCTCTACCAATTGCATTCAGTACCATGGCGCGGCCGCAATGTGTAACCATATTTTCATCTAAGAGGTTTTCATCTAATATTTTATTGTAGATAAGTAATGCCTCTTCCAATCTGCCATGATGAGCTAATGCTGCTGCCATGGCGTTTTTAGAAACATAATCGCCATATTCATTTATGCATTGTTCGTAAATATTCATAGCTTCCTCTATTCTCCCAAGGTCCTTTAATACTTCAGCATGTCCATTAAGTGCAACAATAATATTTTCTGCGGTTTTTGCTTTAACACCAGCTTCATGATACATATCAATTGATTCATTATATTTTGCAAGCAATCTATATGCATCTCCGAGTGTAGAGTGAGACCGAGAATCATTAGGAACCTCTAATACTGCCATTTCTGCGAATTTAGCCTGAAGCTCTGGATTCCCTATAGAGTCTTTTGAGAATTGTGCTAAATCGCAAAGGGACATAGCTATATGTTTAGGCTTGCTAATTATTTTTTGTATCTCAATAAGTGAACTGGCATATTTGAAAGCTGTATCTGCATCTCCGCTCAGAAGGAGTGTTTTAATCTTTTCTTTTTGCTTTTCTACTCTTTCTAAAGCATCATCTGCGGACATATGTTTTTTATGGATAACTTGCCCTGCATTATTATAATTATCATATTCAATTTCAGGCTTTTCAAATTCTATTTTATTGGATTCCTTAAAAGGAGCATCCCACTTCTGAAATATTTTAACAGCTGTATTAAATCCTTTAAAATGGGAGTGAGTTATTAAGTCTAATAAAGCGAGGCCTTTTTTTTGCCGTTTTTTGACAAATAATCTGAATGCACCGTATCTGATAGCCTCATAAAAAAAATCTTGTTTACTGCCGACCGTATCGTCAAAAATATTATCCGGCAAGTCGTTCCATGCGTTATATCTTTTTAATATTTCATCCTGTTCATTTAAAATATTTAAAAAAAAATCCTTTGTTTTATTTAACAACATTCTATTGCTTAACGAAATGGCTCCTTCCAGATCTGCATTATTAGGCATGGGTGCAGAATATAAACGATTTTCTATATATTCTATAACCTCTAACCTATTAACAAGATTATTTAAGCACTCAATGGCCTCTATCCTGGTTTCTTGATGTTCTTCGCTATCTAAGGCTATTAAAGTAAGTTGCAAACCTCTATCTTGTTTCCATGCTATTTCTAATTTTTCTAAGACCTCAGAGCGGGATGCATACTCCGTTTCAATTATATCATTGTAATCAGCAAACAAATAAGAAACATCCCATTTTTTAAGTTCGACCCATAAAGGTTCTTCGGAATCCAAGGTTACAGAAAAGAATCTATTATCTTCAAAACAAACCGCTGTTCCGGCTTGACCGGATAAAATAGCTTTCATTGATTTATCGTCTCCGTAATAATACCTTTATTCTTAGCTTTATTCAATACCGACTTGAATAAAACCAAATCCTCTCTCCGATATTTTTTTGTGGACTTATCGAATGATAAAGATTCAATAGCACTTCCCTTAACGGGACCATATATATGGACTTCAATAAAATCCCCATCACGTTCACGAGAGGGCATTAAAAGGCCTGAAAATTCGCTTTCTTTGGTTTCGGCAGTAATTCTATCACCCAGTTTTGCAACCGCTAAGAGATATCTATTTGGCCATGAAGCACGGCAACCCAACGGCAAAGGATCTCCAGGAACTATTCTATTTTTTTGTATAAATAATAATGTATTCTCTATAAAAACGGTCGTTCTTTTTTCTATAGCTATATCTTTTAATTTCATACAACAGTTTCCATATCCTGTTAGACCGGTCCCGTCTATAGATAGAACAGCAAAACGTATTTCCTCATGATAATTAGGAAAAAACATACTATCCACAGAACCCCTAATTTTGTCATATTTATTATCTTTCGGCAATCTTCCCTCACTTCCCACGGCTTTATAGAAATTTTGATATAGATAATTATCGTCTGATACTAATTCGTTAATTTTACCTAAAGCAGTGCACATAACGGCAGAAGACTTTAAAACCGCCTCTTTGAATTGTTCCAGTATACTAATGCAGCCATTTGATATTGCTTCGCTTTCCCTTAATATAACCTTTTCATTAAGAGCTAGTATTTCTTCGGAAGAATTAGCCTTACGCACGTTCGGAAACCCCACATCCTTTTGGCAGCAAGGGCAAGTTCTCGTATATTCTGGTATATTTTCATTACAAACGGGACATTGCATAAAGTTAATTTTATGTCCTCTTTTGATTTAATTTTACCATAATATATAATATTGTAAAACAAAGACTTAAAAAAATAAAGATGATAAAAATTTCTATTACAAGTAATTTATCACTATTCGCCTAAGCGGCCGAAAACGACATGGAATACACCTTAAGCCTCGTCTCCTCGATGAAGGAGCCTGACTCAAAAAAAAGACTGCCCTAACGGAATAATTCGGCTTAAATCTGAAATAATGTCCGCGCTCGAAGGACGTCCCGCCCAAAAATTAAGCAATCCGATTAAGCCTCTGATTTTTTTAAAACACATTTTTTATTTTTCTGACGTCGCAAATCTAATTCCACAAAACCTATCAAATTTTTAGGAAAAACTTCCAATAATATATTAACTCCCCTATATTTTTCTCATTTTCCCATTCCTTACGCTTTCTTAAGACTAAAAATGATATTCTGTAATATCTATTTTATATTTCATTCTATTCTTGTCTGCCCTATATAACTTTATCCAGTTTCCATTGTCAGGGAATTGATTTATAGTTTGTATAATTTTCTCCATATCTTTATGATCATTATTCACCCCAAATATAATACTATCTATTTCCATGTGAGATTCTAAACGCACAGCTCGCTGATCTGGTAAATTTATATGTTTTCTATAAATTGGAATTCTATATTCATTTTCATATTCCCATGATCTACTTTTTTTTCTTATAAATTCCATTACACGTTCAGGATTATCGGTTATAGGATTAAACGGATACGGCTTATCATTCGAATATTCTACCTTAAGTAACGGTAATATTCCTTTGGCAAGTAAAGAATAATCATCAAATCCAGATAGATCTTCACTGTTAAAATGTAAACAGTTACTTTCATATTCATTATAAACCTTAAAACCTAAACAAACACCGGTATGGTATTTTGAGTAATGTGACCAAAGCAATATATTGTCATTGTTTTCGGAAAAACAACTAACCCTTATCGTTGTTATTTGTTTTTTAAAGTTCCTTTCTGTTTGTTTAAGCTCCCCAAGCTCAACTTGTTTGTATAATTCATCCCATAACGATTTAGGAATCCCATGTTTTTGAAAATAATTTTCCCAATCTTGCTTATTACGATTGGATAAATCAATATCCATTAAAGAGTCAAAAGGGTCGTTAAAATGAAGCGGGTTATTGAATAATATTGACGGTCCTTTAAGAATTTTTAATGCGGTATCGCAATCACAGTATTTATAAATAACCTGCATTTTTTTATCTTGCATATAACATCCTTTATAATTAATTTATTTACACTTTATAAGATATAATCATTTTTCTATAAAAAGATAATCCTATTAATAGCCCAGCAATAAAACATCCGTTACACATATGATAACCATATAACTTTTCCGTAAATTCGTCCAATATTTTATTTTTCCTTGCCTCAAGTTCCCACTTAAAATCCTCTTCGAGTATATCTTTAAGATTTTTAACGGATTTTTCTTTCTAATGCCATTTTTTGCATTTCTTTCGCTATTTCTTTTCGTTTTCTAACCAGATAAACCAGAAATATACAATCTCTGCCGTCGCTATAATTATTTCAGCGATAAACATCTATATAACCTCTTATAATTGAGATATATCTATTATACCAGAGAAATATTACGAAAAGATTAATTTATATAACAAATGCGCTACAAATTAACGTTAAAGCCTGTAAAAATATGGGATTTAGCAGTATATATTATTTTTTATTATTACAACGATAGTTTTGGCCACTACGATTCCAGTTTTTCTGACGATAGTTTTAATAGCGACGATAGCTTTGATAGCGGAAGTTCAGGTTTTGACGATGATTTTTAATGCCTGCTTATTAAATATAAAATAACCGTCAGTATTATGCTTGCGATGATACTTAATCCCAGCGGAAAATAAAAAGTAAAATTACCCTTTTTAATTACTATATCGCCGGGAAATCTGCCGAAAGGCAGTTTATGGAAAAAGGTAAATAATACGCCGAAAATTATTAATACTATTCCGGTTATTATAAGAATCTTTCCGAGTCCTGCATATTGTTTTAAAAATTTTTTACGATTATAAACATACCCGCTGATGTCAAAAACAAAACCGGCACGAAAGCGAAATGAAACGCTTTTACCCTGCTCTTATCGAACAAGCCGTCTAATCTTGCGCTGAAATAAGTTATAACCTTTCCTAATATTATAGCGCAAATCGAAATAATAACGATATTTTCTATTCCTACGAAAGTTCCTATTGCTCCGGCGGTTAATATATCTCCAAAAGCGTAAGATCCGAGCTTTAAAATATCGATTAGGATAAATATCCCTAAACCTATGCCTAACGCCTCAAAAACGTTAATAAGGGGCTTATTTGCCAAATAAGCGAATAACACGCCCGCAAGCATTAAAAATATCGGGATAAATCTATAAA
>JAJZVN010000084.1 GCA_021845685.1 bacterium | reverse complement strand
CAAACAATTATACATATACAGAATTAATAAAAGTATATGTGGCGGATAAAAACCATATATACTTTTATTTATCAATAAATAATATCTTTATACTTTCTGCTTATTATTCCAGTCCCTGCTTAATTATTACAAAATATTAATAAAAGCTTAATAATTGTAACAAAACTTTAATTAATATTTAATTATTTTGTAATCATCTTGTAATAATATTTTGTTATAATCCTGTAAATCATAAATAAATGAATGCAGATAAATGTCCTTTATATATTTAATATTTTTTATCCATAAAAAATTTCAAGAATGTTCAAGAATGTTAATAACTTTTAAAATGTCTATATCAAAATAACTTTTAATTTGTCTATTCCTTAACTAAAAAATAAAAATAATTAAGTTAACAATAGCAATTAAATAGCAATTAAATTAGCAATAACTTGGAGGAGTTATGAAAAACAGAATTAAACAAATAGCCGACTATCTCTCTATTGGCATTAGGGGGGGGGGCTTTATTATTATCAAGGTAATGCGAAAAATTGTCAACGCCGATTTAAAATTAAATTAAACACCGAAAGAAATAAGAGTTTAAATGTAAATTATTATAAGATAATTTTTAAAAGTCTTTTATTATTTATTATTGCAGGTATGATGCTTTCGTATAGCGCAAGAATAGCTAATGCCGATAGTTCAACTAATAGTTCAACTGCTAATGCCGCTGCAGCTACTAATGCCAATACTAAGAAAACCATTAAAATTGCAAAAATTACCACATCCGGCGCTTATTCTTCAGCACAAAAACAGCTTAAAAAGATAAGCGGAAAATTTACTAAAAAGCATATTTTTAAATCTACGCAGGCGGAACATGTTGTAAGTAAAAAGCAGATAAAAGCAATTGCTTCACTGGGAGGCGGTATTGCAAACGCATTAGTGATGTCGCCGGGTGTAAATGTGAATGCCGTAAGTGGTGCCGCTGGCGGATCAATGGGGCGCGATGCAATAGTGATAAATGGTGTAAAAGCTGCATATCCTTGGAGAGGAGGACAAGATTTGGCAAATAATGCAATAAGTTTTTTATTTGACGGTGTGCCAATGATGTATCTGGGCGCCAGTTACGATAGTCACTTTGATACTATGGAGCTTCCTTTTGCAAATTTCTTTCAAGGGATAAATGTTATAAATGGACCAGGAAATCCCAATAGCCGTTGGTTTGACAGTCTTGGAGGAACGGTTAATTTTGTGCCCGTTCAGCCTACCCCTAATATGTATGATAAAGTAAATATGTCATATGGCAGTTATAATACTTATACTTTAGATGATGAAATATCCACTGGAATGCATGACGGTTGGGATGCTGTAATGGCTGCAGGTTATACGCATACCGATACATTTTTAAACACTGATTACAATGCACCTGACCATGCTTATGCATTTTACGGTAAAGTTGTAAAGTTGTTTAATCATAATTCATTCAGTTTAGGAGCTTATGCTGTAAGATATAAAGATTATGCGTTTTCAGAAGGAACTCCTGTTAATCCAGTTCCAGGCGTAAATACAGTTGGTTACGGCATTCCTAATGCCCCATTATACAGCCAGCAAACTTCGGGATTTTATTCTCAGTTAAGTCAATATAATTGGGAAAAATATGTTACTAATCAGGTATTGCTAACATATTCTAAATTAGATTTAAATTTAACCAAAAGATTACAACTACATTCTATGATATGGTATATGCATGCCGATAGATACCATTACATGCTTGATCATTATGGAGATACTGCGGAAGGTTTAGCATCGGGATTTGGGATGGCAGAAGAATATTATAACGTACCAACAAATATAATTGGCGAAAAATTATCATTTGATTATCATATATTAAAAAATAATATTAAATTGGGTGAATATTATATATGGAGTACTATGGCAGATCTTTATGATGGTTCAGAAGGTCAGACCGTTGCGCCGTTCTATCCCAACAATACATTAGATTACGGCGCTTTTAATGCAAATTTACGCTATTCGTCAATATATCTGCAAGATGCTATCAAATCTATTAAAAATTTAACTATTACACCAGCTATAGATTATGTGGGATTTCAAAATCAATATATTAACGATGCCGCATATATTTATTATCCTTATTATATAAATGGACCCGAGCACTATGATGATTCAGCTTTTACTCCTGCGGAAGCAAAAAATTATTATGAATTGGAGCCATCCATTGGGTTAAATTATAAACTTAATAAAAATATTTCATTGTTTGGCAATTGGTCCGTAGCTTATCAAAATCCGAATGATAGAAGCTTTCAGCCAGAATATCATTCAGGTACAAAACCCGTCAGAAGCGAAGGATTTGAAGCTGGCATTAGATTTTTAATAAGAAGAAATTTATATTTACGCAATTTTGTTCTAAATGCAAATTATTTTCAAAATATTTTTAGTAATGAAAATATTTCAAACGCCGTTTCTACAGTAAATCAAGGCTTTATATATTATAGTTCATTGGCGAAAAACTTGGATAGAGGAGTAAACATAGATGCATCAGATAATCCAATTCGTAATTTACATTTATATACAAATATATCCCTTAACGATTCTCATATAATAAGCTATTCTACCGCAGGTACGAGTTATAATAATTATCCTGACCCGAATACGCCGTACACTGTGTTTAATGTTGGGGCATATTATAATATTCCTGTTAATAATAACATTTATTCGTTGAAACTTTGGGATAATTATAACGGTTCTCAATATATATGGAGCTACGCGGTAGGAGCAGGAGAGCCGACATATACATCAATGCCCGCGTTTAATTTGGTTAATGCTTCGATTGGAATGAAAACAACAATATTAAATAATTATCTGCCGGGTTTAAAAATGACAAAAATTACTTTATCGGTTTCTAATCTATTAAATAAGCAGTATAATTCAATGGAAACTTACAACGCAGGCGGGGGTAGCAAGAATATCTATAATTATTATCAAACCCCGTCCGGCGGTATATTACAGGGTTGGCAGGGCGCGCCAAGAGAAATTTTCTTAAGCGCAAGTATGATGTTTTAAATGTGAAATATTAAGTATTATTATTAACAAATCAAATTAACGTTAATAAAATTTTAAGCCATAGATTTTTAATATTTTTGATCTATAATCTATGGCTTTTTCAATTTAAATAATAATTTGCTGTTAGATAACAACTGTTATGGAATATAAATATTATTTTAGAATTTGGAGATTATAAATGAAAAATAATTATAAATTCAAAATATGTATTGCTATATATACGTTATTCGCAGGCTTTTTGTTTTATATGATGTCAATATCCGCTGCTTACGCTTATAATTCCGTACCAATACCCCATCATAATATCCCAAATAATTTTCTTAAGCAAAATCCTGTTAAAATAACAAAAGAAAATATTAAAGAATATATGCGCAAACTCCCGACTGGTAGGCTTATAAGCCCTGTAGGACTGATAAGCGCAACGGAGAATTTTCCTACAAATGCAAAAGTTTATAAAAATTATATAATAGTACTTACTAATCCGGCAAAAAAAATTCAAAAACTCACATTATATAACAGAAAAAATTTAAAACCGCTCGCAATTCTGGAGGCTTTTAGAGGCGAAAGTAATTTGCCGTATATAGGTCCGATAATTCAATACGGCGAACAGCCCAATATTAAAAGAAACAGCAGTAATAGCGGTTATGCAACATCTCTTATATGGGCAAGCAGTATTGCCAGAATACCAAATTCTGAAATTCCTACCACTGTAATTAGAAGCCAGAGCTTTTTTCAGGGTCTCACAATAAGTAAAAACGGAACAATTTATGCGGCAGGCGGGGTCACTGGCAATGTTTTAGCGGTTAAATACATAAAAGGCAGGCTTAAAGCAGTAAGAACATATCATCTTAAATGGCAGAGTTTTCCTAAAAATCAGTATCCTTATCAGTATCAGGGTCATGAGAATATACGCCCTTACCTTTTTTATCCCGACTATGTAACATTATCAAAAAATCAGAACTATATTTATGCAACCGGCTTGCTTTCAAACTCAATAGCTAAAATAGACTTAAAGACGGGTACCGTAAAATATGCAAATGCAGGCCCTTATCCCTTTGCCGTTAGTCTGGCGGATAGCGGAAAAAGAATTATAGTAAGCGACTGGGGCGGAGACGATGTTCGGGTATTTACCGCATCTCTGAAATATCTTGGTAAAATATTGTTTGATAAAAATCCTATGCCTTCTGCCGGAATGCATCCCACTGCGATAGATTCGGTTCCGAACAGTCCTCTGTCGTTAATTGCCGCATCAAATAATGACAGAATTTTTGTAGTCAACACAAAAACCCTTAGAGTTGTCAAAATTATACATATCAGTCCTTATAAAAATGCCCCGTATGGAAGTTACCCTGACAGTATAACCGTAAGCGGCAAATATTTTTTTGTAGCTAACGCAGGCAATAATGACGCAGAGGTATTTAATTTATCAGACTATAAACCAATCGGGTTAATTCCAACGGCGTGGTATCCAACCGCTATAACTTCAACCAATAAAAGTATTTATGTTGCTGATGCCAAAGGTTTAGGTGCAGGACCTAATTTAGAATATCAGTGGATAGGCTCCTTTATGGACGGAGCTCTGCAAAAGGTTAAAATAAATTATTTTTTAAAAAATAAAAATTATCTTACGCATCTTAGTCTGCATGATGACGGATTTACATATAAACAGAGAAGTGAAAGAAAGAAAAAGGAAGCATCTATGGTTAAGTTTTTAAGAAAACATATAAAACATATCGTTTTTATTCTCCGCGAAAATAAAACATTTGACGAAGATTTAGGTGATTACAAACGTGCCGGAAAATGGGCAGACCCGCATCTTGATATGTATAACAAAAAAGAACTTCCTAATCTTTATAAATTAGCAAACAAATATGCGTTATTTGTAAATTTTGACGCCGACGGCGAGGTAACGGCGCAGGGGCATGAATGGACGACAGGTGCATCTGACTCCGATTACGTGCAGAGAACGTGGCCCGAAAATTATTCAGGAAGGGGACTTAGATATCCGCAGCACAGAAATTTATTATTACCTGCAATGCCTAATAAAAAAAATACATTTTTAAATCCAGCTTATATCGGAAATAAGCTAATGAAAAAACTAAATGTCCATTTAACTAATATTTGGATTTCATATCCATACAAATTATATTTATTTAACGACATGCTTTCGCATAATGTTACGTTTCAAGATTTTGGAGAATTTGTGGCTCATACCCGCGTTAACGGAATAAGCAGAAAAATGAGAGCGCACATCGTTGCCGAATATCCGGGTTGGGATAGGGATATATTGGATAGCACAAGGGCAAATATTTTTATTAACTGGGCTAAAAAAAGAATAAAAGAAAATAAGTTTCCTGATTTTACTTATATCTGGCTTCCAGACGACCATACAGCGGGACTAGCCCCCTGTTATTACACGCCCCAGTATTATGTTGCCAATAATGACTATGCAACAGGTAAAGTATTATCTTATTTATCTCATTCAAAATTATGGAAAAATACGCTTGTATTTTTAACGGAAGACGATGCTCAGTCGGGAGCCGACCATATTTCGGCGCACAGAACATTTGCGTTAATGATGGGTCCGTATGTCAAAAAAGACGCTCTTGTCAAGCAAAGGTATTCCCAGGTTTCAATAGTAAAAACAATTGAGGCTATTTTTCATCTTCCTCCTATGAGCCAGTGGGATGCCAATGCTAAAGTCATAATAAACGGATTTACGAAAAAACCGGATTATAAACCTTATAATTATGTAAATTTAACGGTTAAAAAGAGGCTTAATCCCGGACTCTGTTCTAATATTCAGAAGTTAAGGTTAAAATTAGGAGCGGCGCTGCCTAAAAAATATATTCCGATGAATACAACAATTAAAAAAAATAGTAAAAAAAATATAATAAACAGCAAAAATTATTTTGATAATAGCATTAATTCAAAAATTAAAAATATTAATTCTTCCAAAAAAACGGCTAATATAAATTTATCAAAATCAAGTTATAGCCCTTCCGAAAGAAATATGTATACGCCGACAACTTTGTTAAAAGTCTCGGGACCCGAACAGTTTAAACAGGAATGGATTGCTGCAAAGGGCGTAAAATCATATGAGAAAGTTATGAGGTATATCAAAAAATTATCAAAAAGCGAAAATAGACCAGCAGCAAGCATACTTGCGGGGAAACTGCCGGATTAATAGATTTATTATACAAAATTAAATAAGGGGCGCGGACACACTTTTTTAGGAGCTTTAAGCTCAGGTGTCAGATGGTTCTTTACCTTACCTAAAAATTAATTAATATTATTGTTTAAAATAGCGTTGACTAAGGCAGGGGGGCTTTGCCCCCCTGACCCCAAGGCCATATTAAATATATGATTTATTAATAAATATATCATAAAATGACGTAGGAGGTATCTGATTTATTTATTCATAAAAAAACTCTTTATTATTTTAATTATTGGTTGTATAATTTAATAAAAGGATTAATTTATTGGAGATTAAAAATGTCTGCGGAAAGCATTAGAGAAAATGCGATAAGAAAAGTCATTCAGGAATTAATAGTCCCTGATTTAGGCAAGATTATGAATAAGCAGGATATTCTTGAAGAAAGGATAAATTCCGTTAAAAATGAACTTAAATCCGATATAGCCCGTCTCGACGAAAAGATTAATACCAATATAGCCCGTCTCGATGAAAGGATAGACGCCCTTGACGATAAATTGAATACCAGGATTACTGCTCTTGACAACAAAATAGACGCCCTTGACGATAAATTGAATACCAGGATTACTGCTCTTGACAACAAAATAGACGCCCTTGACGATAAATTGAATACCAGGATTACTGCTCTTGACAACAAAATAGACGCCCTTGACGATAAATTG
>JAJZVN010000083.1 GCA_021845685.1 bacterium | reverse complement strand
TAATAAGTATTCCAAATATTTCAAATATGGATATAGTTTTAAATTTAATAGAGGGGAAGTTTAATTACAATGAATTCGGAATTTTAGACAATTCTCATTTAAGATTTTTTACCAAAAATTCATTTATCGAATGGATTGATTCTATAAATAATAGCAAAAAATTAGATGGTTTTAAATTTCAATTAGATTTTATCGCAAATACTACTTATATATCTGAATTCGTAAGAAAAATAATTTTAGAAAAACCGCTTTTATACAATTTATTAAAATCGTCAAACCCTGAATTAGATGTTCTGCAAAACATATTTTCTTTAACAAAAGTTAAAAAAGAAGACAGGATTTTCAATACAAACGGAAAAGAAGATATAAAGCCGTTGGATAAGATATATTTCATACTTGACGAATTGGTTAAAATTTCTAAAAATTATGAAAAGGATTTAGAGAATATGGTCGAAATGCATAGAATAATTGATGAACAAAATACATATTTGCCACAGTCTATTGCAAATAAAAATGCTAATGAAAATGCTTACGGCAATAATACATATTCTCCCGATTATAAATATGGTACTAACGTTATTAGCGCAAAAAATAGAGCGCACGATAAAACCGAAATTTTAATAGTTGACTGGGGAATACCACAGCCTGATATGGATGCTGGCTCACGTGCAATAATGTTTACCATCGAGTGTCTTATAGATATGGGCGCTATAGTTAAATTTTGGCCAAATAATTTATTAAAAGACGAAAAATATATTAGACGACTACAGGATATAGATGTTGAGGTGTTTTACGGACATAAATGGATCGGAAAATTTACAAGTTTGATTAAAGCAATAGATTTAGATGTAATATTACTGAGTCGTCCCAATATTGCAATAGGATATATAAATGAAGTAAAGCAATACAGCAGGGCTATGTCGGCGTTTTACGGTCATGATTTACATTATAAAAGATTTATGATGCAGTATGATATAGACAAGGATCCTAAAATACTTGAAACTGCACAAATTTTCCAAAAAATTGAAGAATATTTGTGGTCAAAAAGCGATATTGTTCTTTATCCGTCTATTGACGAAGTTAACGAAGTAAAATCTAAAAATCCTGAAGTTAATGCTAAACCCGTACAGTTATATTTTTACGATAATTTTCCGAAAATAGATATTAATTCCTTAAAAAAACGTAAAGATATTTTATTTGTAGCAGGGTTTGGTCATTCGCCCAACGAAGATGCGGCATTATGGTTTGCTAAAGATATATTTCCTATAATTAAATATAATTTACCGAATATTAGGTTATTTCTTGTAGGTTCCAATCCTACAGAAAATATAAAAAAATTAGAAACAGACGATATTATCGTTACAGGATATGTAACGGACGAAAAGCTCGCAGAATTTTATAGCAATGCCAGAGTTGCCGCAGTGCCGTTAAGGTTTGGCGCAGGCGTGAAGTCCAAAGTAACAGAAGCATTGAGATACGGTATTCCCCTTGTAACGACTTCAGTTGGTGCGCAAGGGCTTAACGACCTTAATTCAGCCGCATTTGTCGTAGATACGCCGGAACAATTTGCCGATTGCGTAATTAAATTATTAAAAGACGATGATTTGTGGGAAAATTATGCCAGAAAAGGTCAAAAATATGCTCAAACTAATTTTTCAAAACAATCCATGATAGAAAGTTTAAAGCCGTTGTTCGAAAAAAGTAAGAAAATATAAAACAATAATGTATTTAAATTTATGAAGAATATAAAATCATATTTAAACGTAGATAAATTCACTTTTGGGGTCAATTTATCAGGACTTATCCAGTCCGAAAAGGGTTTGGGTGAGGCAGTGCGTTCATATATTTACGGATTAAGGTCAACAGGTATTCCATATATTTTAAATAATATTAACGATGGTGATTCTGAAAATATAGATAAAACGTTTACTGATTTTTCTTCAGATAATCCATATCTATTTAATTTGATTAGCATTAATCCCCATTTTTTTATTTTTTTTGCTAATAATGCAAATATGCCATATTTTAGAGGACATTATAATATCGGAAGCTGGGTATGGGAACTCGACAGATTCCCTGACGAATGGATAAAACTTTCGGAATATTTAGATGAGATATGGACACCGTCCGACTTTTCTTTCCAGGCTATTTCAAAAGCCGTCGATATCCCAGTAATCAAAATTCCGCATTGCATAATACCGGTGCCGGAAATTTCCGCAGCTAATAAATTAAACAGAAGCAGTTTTAATATAGTTAACGATGCTTTTGTTTTTTTGTTTATTTTTGATTTACAGAGCAGAATCGAAAGGAAAAATCCATTAGCTGTCATAGATGCATTTAAAAAAGCTTTTTCTCCGAAAGATAATGCAATGCTTTTTATTAAAACATCGCATTCGGCGTCCAATAAAAAAGGGTTTTACGAACTTTTAAATGTAGTAAAAGGTTATAATATAACAGTTATGGATTCTGTTTTAATTAAGGAGCAAATTCACTCCTTAATTAGTTTATGCGACTGCTACGTTTCTCTTCACAGGTCGGAAGGTTTCGGACTGACTATTGCGGAAGCCATGGCTCTCGGCAAACCTGTAATAGCGACAGGATATTCAGGCAATATGGATTTTATGAATATGGAAAACAGTTACCCTGTCAATTATAATTTAATTAAAATAGACAGAGATTACGGCCCTTACCAAAAAGGCAATTATTGGGCAGAACCGGATATAAATCATGCTGCGGAGTTAATGAGGAAAGTGTTTGAAAATAGAGAAGAAGCAGCATCTGTCGGCGCAAGAGGAAAAGATTATATTAAAAAATATTTCAGTCCTGAGGTTGTTGGAGAAATGTATAAAGCAAGGCTTAATAGTATAGTTGATAATTATGAAAAACAGTTAAATATTTAGATAATAATATTTTAATATTAAATATATAATATGAGATATAATTTAAATACTGATAAATTTCCTTTCGGAGTAAATGCATCGGGGTTTATTCAGTCAGAAAAAGGGTTCGGGTCGGCGGTAAGGTCCGACATAAAAGCGCTTAAAGCGGCGCGTATTCCGTATGCTTTGAACAATATTACCGATTTAGGTTCCGTTAATGCCGACAAAACTTACGATTCAAAAGATTTTTCCCAAGACAACCCTTATCTTTTTAATTTGATACATGTAAATCCCGACGTATTCGTAAATTTTGCCAATGAAGCCAATATGCCTTATTTCGACGGGCATTACAATATAGGCTACTGGGTCTGGGAGCTTGACGAATTTCCGGAAGAATGGACGCGGCTGGCGTATTATCTCGACGAGATTTGGACGCCTTCCGATTTTTCTTTTCAGGCTATTTCTAAAGCTATTTTAAAAACCGTTAAAATTCCGGTAACGAAAATTCCGCACTGTATTTCTTTATCGCCTTCGCCGGAAAATATTCCGATAGGAAAAGTGGCGGTAAGGCGCGATTTAAATATACCGCCCGATGTTTATATGTTTCTTTTTATTTTTGATTTCCAGAGTGAAATTGAAAGAAAAAATCCTTTTGCAGTAGTAGAAGCTTTCAAGAAAGCTTTTTTGCCTTCCGACAAAGCAATGCTGTTCCTAAAAACATCCCATTCCGAATTTAATAAAAAAGAATTTTACCGGCTGTTAAACTCGGTAAAGGGTTATAACATTACTATAGTAGATTCTGTTTATTCGAAAGAGCAGATTTATTCATTAATGAATGCCTGCGACTGCTATGTTTCTCTTCACAGGTCTGAAGGTTTCGGCCTGACTATGGCGGAAGCCATGGCTCTCGGCAAGTCCGTAATAGCGACAGGATATTCCGGTAATATGGATTTTATGAATAAGGATAACAGTTTTCCCGTCGGCTACAGGCTGGTCGAGGTGGACGGCGATTACGGAGTATATAAAAAAGGCAGCGTATGGGCAGAGCCTGACATCGACGAGGCGGCGGATTATATGCGGCGCGTGTTCGGCAACAGGACCGAAGCGGAAACAGTCGGGGCAAGAGGCGGAGAGTTTATAAAAAAGTATTATTCTCAAGAGGCAATAAGCGATAAATATAAAGGAAGACTAAATAAGATTATGATAGATTGCGAAGATAATACATTAAAACAAAAAAAAATAGAGGACGAGTTAAGAAAAATCTCTTTAGAAGCACTGGCAATTCATGATAAATTAATTTATGCAATATAAAATGCAAAAAAGAATAAATAAGTAAGTTTTAATATTAAAACTTTTTATAAAAGTTAAGAGGCAAAATTGCGGATATTAATTGATTTACAAGGTGCGCAGACTGGGAGCATGTATAGAGGTATAGGACGTTATACGCTTTCGATGTCTAAGGCAATAGCAAAAGAAGCCGCCGGAAAACATGATATATTCATTCTCTTAAACGGACTTTTGTCAGAAAACATAGCGTCGTTAAAAAAAGAGTTTGAAGGCTTATTGCCGCAGGAAAATATAAAAGTTTGGAATACGCTTTGTCCCGTGTCCTATATGTCAAGCGATAATAAGATACATAGGCAAATAGCCGAAAGTATAAGAGAAGCATTTTTTTTAAGTTTAAAACCTGATGTGATTTGGATTCCAAGTATTTTTGAAGGTTTTGGAGACGATGCAGTTACAAGTATAGGGGTTTTTGATAAATATACGCCTGTTTTAATTACTATACATGACCTTATTCCGCTTGTTAATAAAAGCATGTATTTAGATACATATCCTGATTTGAAAAGGCATTATTTTGAAAAACTTGAATATATTAAGAAAGCAAGCGGTTACATAGCGGATTCTGAATACACTAAAGAGGAAACCATAAAGTTTTTGGGTATAGATAGTTCTAAAATTTGGGTTTTATACGCAGGTTTTGATCCCATTTTTCAAAAAAAAGAAATTTCTAAA
This sequence comes from bacterium, assembly GCA_021845685.1. GTDB lineage: Bacteria > SZUA-79 > SZUA-79 > Acidulodesulfobacterales > Acidulodesulfobacteraceae > Acididesulfobacter. The sequence goes on along the minus strand of JAJZVN010000083.1, from coordinate 2,045 downwards.
GAACTGGAATTAAAAATAAAAAATAGATATGATATTAAGAATAAATTTATATTAAGCGTGGGTATAATAGACGTTAGAAAAAATATACCGATGTTTTTAGATGCTTTTTTAAAATTAAATCCTAAGGTTAGACAAGACACGCAATTAGTATTTGCGGGAGGAAATCCAGATTATATAATAAAACAAATAATGGAATTAGCTGAAGACAAGGGGATGTTAGATAAGGATATTATTTTTACGGGCTATGTTTCGGACGAAGATTTAATGATTTTATATAATATTTGCGATTTATTTATATTTCCTTCATGGTATGAAGGTTTTGGTCTTCCACCGCTGGAAGCTATGGCATGCGGTGCGCCGGTATTAACCGCCGATGCTACGAGTTTACCGGAAGTTACGGGAAACCCTGACGCTCTATTCGACCCATTTTCTGTTGATTCTATTTCCGAAAAAATAAACAGAGTATTAACCGATGAAAACTTTAGAAGCGAATTATCTGTTAAAGGTTTGGAGCAGGCAAAAAAGTTTTCATGGGAAGAGAGCGCAAAGAAAGCAATTAGCATATTTGAAAAATTTAAGAATCTTAATTTATCAAAGACAATTAAAGACTTTTATGTCATTAATACTGGAATATTCCAAAAAAAAAATAAAAGGATATTAATAATAAAACCAGATTTTATGGGCGACTTTATCCTTGCTATTCCGGCATTAAAGAAGATTAGGTCAAAATATCCTTATGCTAGGATTGATATAATATTGGGAAGTTGGAATAAAAAAATAGCGGAAGAATTAAAAATATTCGATAATATTTATATGCTGGACTATCTTAAAAATGAATTTTTATCAAATCCAGATTCAAATTACAATTATAATAAAGATGAGTTGGATAAGTTAATAAAAAATATCGGCTATTACGATTTAGCTATTGATTTAAGGCCGCATCCCGATTCAAGATTTATTATTTTGAAGGTAAATTCAGGTTATAAAGTGGCATATAGCACAAATAATCCAGCCGTAGATTCTTTTATTAATGTTGCTTTACCATATGAGATTTATTTGCCTAATAAGATAGTTAAGTCGAATCTTGAGTCTATTTCCGTCCAGATGTTAAAATTAGTCGATTGTTTACCTGCAGATTATAACGATTATTTTGAATTACCGGATTTTAAAATAAATAAAAACTTAGATAAGATTAATATAGCATTATTTCCGTTATCCAGCAAAAAAATTAGAAACTGGAATAATAAAAATTTTGAAAAACTTATTAGGATGTTTATACATAGCGGGATAATAAATAAAATCAATATATATTTTGCAAACGATAATGAAAAAAGACAATTTAATATAGAAATCCACGATAAGCTAAAGTTTTATATAGGTTTGGATTTTCAAAATCTCGTTGCTTCTCTTAAAGAAAATAATATATGTATTTCCAACAATTCTTTCGGTGCTCATATAGGTTCTTATATTGGATTGCCGGTTATAGATTTATTTAGCGGTACGGATGTAGTCGCTGAATCGGCTCCAGTTTTTGGACGTAATAATTATGTAATTTTTAAATATAGCGAGTGCGCTCCCTGCCATCTTTCAAAAATAGAAGATTGTAAATTAAATTTTGCGTGTTATGACGGCATTACGTCGGAAGTAGTTTTTGAAGTTACAACAAAAATTATAGAAGCATTAATCAATCAAGTTGATATCAGGACGGAAAGAATAGAAGATATTAATTATGCTTACAATCTTAAAAGCGATAATAATTCGATTATAGATTCATTAATTCAAAAAATAGCTTCCATTACAGCTTTATCTAATGAAGATTTAGATATATATCTTGCCAGATTAGCAATTTGTTTAAATGAAAATTTTAAGGAATATTTAAAGGAAAATGTAAATAAAATATGAATAATCCTAAAATAAGTGTCAACGGCAATCTAAAAGTGCACCACATCGGCGGAGTAAAAATGCACCAGTAAGTTAATTTAAAATAGCTAAGTTACCATAGGTTATATTTTCCTCCTTTATTTATGCCTTATGCCGGGTACCCG
>JAJZVN010000082.1 GCA_021845685.1 bacterium | reverse complement strand
CGTAAACATTATTAATTCCTTATTAAATTAGCTTATTTTTTTATTACTCAAATCCGCGTCATTACTGCCTTTGTCCGAAAACGAAACGATTTCGTTTTCGGTGGTTTTAAATAGGTTTTATTTTTTTTTCTAATTCATGCGAATAACGAATACTTCCAATTTTTCTTCTAAATTTGTTTGCCGTTGCTTTAGTGTCTAGTATTAGTGTTAGCAGTTCGTCTAAGTTTGCTTCGTCAGCCAAGCCGTCATCACATAATTTTACGAAGTCGCAATTTAGGTTCTTTGATTCTTCTTTAATTTCATCGATGTTCATAATAATAAGTTTTTTTATTAATTCTTTTTTTTCGTTTTGCATTTTTTACTCTCCTTTAATTTTTAGAATTTTATTTTTACTGTCCGAAATTCGGACACTTCGTTCTAACCAGCTTCCTAACTGAGTTTCCAGTCATGCTGCGTTTTTTATGTTTGCTTCTTCTTTATTTTTATTAATTTCGTGTAGGATAATTGTGATTATATTATCTTTAACCGTTATTTCGAGAGATAGTATATCGGCCAACATCGAATTTAAGTTTTCGATAATTAAAGCCGGTTTTTGCTCTTCAGGAATATCCGCCGCATGAGCAATATTTTTAATTATTGCGAAGTATTCGACTACAGAACCAAAAAGTTCTTTAATCTCATAAAAACTGGATTTCAGAAAATCTTCAGATTCGTCTGTTTCTTTTTTTATGCTTCTTTTTTCTTTTACTTCTTTTATTCCTTTTTCGATTTCGGGTTTAGATTTTAGCAAGTAATTTTTGATTGATCCCTCTAATTCAGGGTTGTCAAGTGTGTTAATAATTTTTGATACTGATGAATTAAAATATATTTCGTTTGTCTTTATAATGTCGCTTGCCACTGCATTTATCAGAAAAATTGATTTTATTGTGGCCGCCGTATTTTTCTTGTTTTCTTTGATATCTTTTTTTATGCTGTCTAAATTTTCCTTGATTAATTCGATAAGGTTATCGATATCAGATTTAAAATTTCTGAATGATTCTTGCGTTTTCATTTTTTATACCTCCCTTTAGAATTAATTATGTTTTATTTTTTTTGAGGCGGAAAAATTTTAAAATTTTCCGCCATGTATTTAAATATGTATTTAAATATGTATTTATACGCACCAAATTTTATCGTTTATATGCTACACGCTATCGTTTATATGCTACACGCTATCGTTTATATGCTACACGCTAACCCTTTTTATCGTTTATATGCTACACGCTAATATTTTTATTTGTTTGAAAAATATAACCATTTTCTATTGTAATTCCGATATCATTCAATTTATTTTTGTCGCTTAGTATTTCTCTTCTTCTGTTTCTTAACTCTTCATTAGTTATTTGGCCAGTTACATTAGTGATTATTGTATCTATTTTCCATTTGTTGGTTTTTGGACCTGAATTTTTTGAGTTAGATAAAATAAAACGAACCACGGCCTGCGTTATTCCATGACGTAAAGCAGCAATAGGTTGCGGGTCGTAGTCTATCCATATATCTTTTTGAACCAATTTACAAAAAGCTTTACCGAGGTCCACTCTCCATATGGGCCGTTCTCCGCCGCCGAGAGGATTACGTTTTGTTATATAGCTTCCATCTGATTTTTTTGCAAAATCAATATTGTCGATAAGTCCACCTATACACTGCAAGTTCGGCGGTTCGATTATCTCAATCACGGCGGCACGTAAATCAGATAATATGTTCTTAAGATTTATTTGTCTTGACCTGCGCCGAATTTTTGCCGGATCAACTAATAACTTAATTCTGCCGTCTTCCATTTCATAATCATAAGGGGTCCGCTCCTCAAATTCGTGACAAATAGCCTCGAAGACATCTGCATGTTGCTGACCTAGCCTTGCCTTTATTCTAATTTTGCCCCATTTAGTTTCTATGGTTGTATTGATTAGTTCAGGCCGACGTGTGGGCTGGAATATTCCGATTTTATGTTCTCTTCCTGTCGCCGTCGGTAGACTTTTGTCATGTCCACATGACCGCTTCTCTTTTTTTTCTGTTTTCATAATTTTTTTCTTCTTTTTTATGATTAATGTTTATGTGGTTATATCTGCCATTATTATTGTCATACACATACAGAACATCTTGCGTATCTTCGCCTATTCGGGACATTTTAGCTGGGTGTAATAATATGTATTTCCGTATATTTTCGCCTAATTTTTTACGCCCTAATGACCATTTATTTTCATTTTTTTCGCTTTCGTCAGCGAAAAGCATAGCATATATATAATCGCTGTCATATTGGATATTGCCGTCTTCTTTCATCGATTTTAGAAAGGTTATATCATCGAAACTCTTTAACTGTCTTAATTCTCCTATTCCCTGGTTGCTTAAAGCCGACAAAAAACAAAAACAAACATCTTGGTCAGATCTTATTTCGTCAAGCTTAGAATAAATATAGCTTGTGTATTTTTTAAGGTGCTCGGAAGGTCTGGTATCATTAGCCTGCATACGACGTGCGAACATCTGCAGGTAGTCGATTATCACCAATATCTTTTTATTTCTTAATTTTTCTATTGCGGCAGTTATATCGGCAATATCCGGATTATGTAATGCATAAAGATTTTCGTTGTTTATATTTTTCTTTTTAAGTCTTAGGCCAAATTCGTTGATTCCCCCCTCAAATATGCAATAAATACTAATGCAGTCTTCTTGTATAGCATGAATATCCGCAATTTCAAGTGCGAATTCTGTTTTTCCGGCCGATGTTGCGCCGGCAATAGTGAATATAGCTCCGTATTGAACTTTTACGCCGAATATATTTTTTTCGTTTACTGGTTTGATTTTTTGAATTAATTCACTGGTTATAATTGGTTCTTTTTTGGCTATATATAGTTTTTGTAATGACTCAATATAGTCTTCATATTTAATTTTACTATCTCTAAAATCGTTAGTTAGTGATATCCTTTGGCGTTTATTGGAATTTTCTTTTATTTCTTTAATGTATTTGTCTATATTCACTAATGCACTAGGAAGATCCATTAATTCGAGAATATAGTCTTCGTATCCAGTACCGACAAAGCTTGTTAGGTCTATTGTTTTTTTGGAATTATGGCATTCTTTAATTATCGCGAATATTTCTTGGTTCCGTGAGTCGTAAAAGTCTGCGGGCTTGAGTATTGCGGCTTGATTTATGGTAGTATTATCGATTATGATTGCCGCCAATAATGCCTGCTCCGCCATTATGTTAGCCGGAACAGGTTGTTGTAGTTGGATAGATTTAATTGTCTTTTTCATTTTGTTGTTTTTTTGTTGTTTCTTTGCTTATGAAATTTTCAATTTCTTCGACAGAAAATAAATATCGTTTTCCGAAAACCTTAAACGGTATTAAATCTTGTTTAATATAATTATATAATTTAGATTTACTACAATTTAGGAGTTTGGCTGTATCGTTTAGATTTATGTATTTTTGCATTTTTCCTCCTTTATTTTTATTTGTTATATTATATAATATACTAATTGAGTTTGTTAGTCAAGCTTTTTTTTTAAATATATTTAAACATTATTGATTTGTAATTAATAAAATGTTATAAAGAATAATACTTTTAAATTTAATTTTAAATTTCTATGGCAAAAAGGCAGACAACGGAAAAAGAAGAAGAATTTTATAAAAACTTAGGGAAGAAAATAAAAAAACTTAGGGAAGAAAAAGGTATCAGTCAAAAAAGTCTTGCCGATTTTTTAAAAACGAGCCAACAAATTTTGACTTTCTATGAAAAAGGGAGTGTTCATATACCTATCTATATTACTTATAAAATTGCTGATTTCTTAGGTGTTTCAATTAACTATTTATTATCGGAACCTGGAAGTATTCAGGAAAAATCAGCTAAATACGAAATTAATCTTGAAGCTTTAATGACCACAATAAAACGCCTAAATATATATAGAAAAGGCTTAGAGTCAGTAAAAGAATTTTTGAATAATATTTTTTTCTATGAATTTAAACAAGATATAGAAAAAGACGAAAACGCTGATTACTTAGAAATTAGTTCGTTTTTTAAGAATATATTAGAAAGAGAGTTGCTTGTAATGTTTTCTGATGTTGGAATTAAAGTTCCGTTTGAAGACTTATTAGATAGGAAAATTAGATACCAATATATAATAAATAATTTATATGAAATTTATAAATCGGGTAAAACAGAAGTTATAGAAAAGCTTGAATGGGAAATTAACTTGTTTGATTTTATTATTATATATATTGCTGTCAAAGACATGATAGAATTAAATAAAAAATAATATTATATTTATAGGTATAAAACCCATAAAAAAACAAAAAGGAAATAAAGATGACCGACAAAAACTTGATTAAGCTCGAGACTGTCCAGGACAAAATAATCGATATTCGGGGAGAAAAAGTTATCCTTGATAGCGATGTGGCCGCCCTATACGGAGTTGAGACAAGAGATATCAATAAAGCGGTCAAAAACAATCCGGATAAATTCCCGGAGGGTTATATCTTTGAATTAACTGTGAAAGAAAAAAACGAGGTTGTGGAAAATTTCCACCACCTCGAAAAAGTTAAGTTTTCGCCGCACCTTCCGACCGCTTTCACCGAAAAAGGCCTCTATATGCTTGCAACCATAATCAAATGCCCCAAGGCGGTCAGGACTACCATGGATATCATAGAAACCTATACCAGGATAAAGGACCTCTCCAGGAGCATATCTAAGTTGCCAACGGCAAGCGAGGCCGAACAGAAAAATATCTTGGAAAAGGCGGCCGAGGTTATAGGCGATATGGTATTTAACGCGGACGACGGACTGGATGTAACCGGTAACGAAACCACGTATGAGGCAAACTTAGGGTTCATTAAAATTAGAAAAACGGTCAAAGAAGGTAAATAAAAAAATAACAGGGGAGATAATTATGACAGTCAAAGAGCTAATCGAAGAGCTTAAGAAATATCCGCCGGAGATGAGAATAGTAGCGCCCGGATATGAGGGAGGCTGCGACGATATAACTGAAACAGTTAAAACGGTCGTGGAGTTCGACATTAACCCTGAAGAATGTTACGGCCGGCACGACGATAAAAACGATCCGGCGGCCGGAGAAAAAAATCCTCCGGAACAAACCGCTTCGGCAGAAGCCGTAATGTTAAAATCCAACCGGCGGATGTAAAAATACCGCAAATAAGAACATAAATAAATTAAATATAATGATAATAACCAAAGAAACATTTGTTATATCGGATACTCATTTCGGAGATTTAAATTCCATAGCAAACGGTTTCGATAAATACTTGGTGGATAATTGGAATAAAACAGTTTCTAAAACCGATACCGTCCTGCACCTAGGAGACTTTACTTCGGACGATTCGGCTGACGCGCTTGAAGAAAAGATCAGAAAATACGGCAAACTTTTAAACGGAAGAATCTTGCTGATAAGGGGCAATCACGATACGGCTCCTGCAGGCGTTTATAAAACTACGGGTATAGAATTAGTAAACGAATTTAAAAATCCCTGGTCTTGCGCCGTATCAGGGACAGTTAAAGATATAAAGATACTTTTTTCACACTATCCGATTAAAGATTTATATTCAATTCTAAGCAATAGTAAGAATATGCCTCTTAAGGATTACGGCTATAACGTTTATCCTGATAAAAACCCTTTTAAATTTCCTATAGAACAGTTAGAGGAAATATTTATTAAAAATAAATTTGACATTAATATACACGGACATATTCATAATAAAATAAAACTTTTCGATAATCTCATAAACGTTTCTCCTGATAATATCGGATATGCGCCGGTAAGGTTAGAAGAAATTTTATCGTTAAAAACGCACCATGATAAAGAATGAGACGAGATTTCTAACAAGTGAATAGGAAACTACCTAAATGATATTTAACCGGCCTTAAAACGCAAATACGGCGGTTTTTTGTAACGCCGCGTGAGGCAGGCGACTGGAGAGAGCGATTAAAATATGCTATAATACAGTTATGGAAAAGATAATAGATAAAAACATTAATATCGCAAAAAAAATCATTACGGAAGAAGTTCAAAAAGCCGGCTATCAGGTTGAGAGGATAATTTTATTCGGTTCTAGAGCAAAAGGAGATTATAATGAAAATAGCGATTATGATTTTTTTGTGGTTTTAGAACAAGGTGCATCCCATAAAAATGAAAGCAATATGCTTTTAAAGATTAGAAGGAAAATGGCGAAATTAAAAATTGATAACGACATAATAATTAGTTCATCGGGTGAGATTAAGAAAGATAATAATGTCGGCAATATTACTTATTATGCGCTTAAATATGGGGTTGCCGTATGAATGAAAAAACTGTAAAAGAATGGATCAAATTAGGAGACGAGAATTTTAACGCAGGTTTAACTTTATTTCGGAATAATTCTGAAAATTTTAAGAATATAGTATGTTACAATATGCAGCAGGCTGTCGAAAAATACCTTAAGGCGTATTTAGTTGCTAATAATATAGAAATCGATGATAGTCACCGCAAACATCACACACACGATATAGCAAAATTAATTGAAATATGCAAAGGAATAGATAATGATTTTATTAGTCTTTATAAAATTGAGGCTGATAGACTAACCGATTACGCTGTAAAATCAAGATATCCGGCTTCAAATGAGGCTTCTATCGAGGATGAAAAAGAGGCTATATCCATAACCGAGCAGGTTAGGCCATTTGTTATCAAAAAAATAAATATGATATCACCTAACGTTATGCAACGGTTTTAATTTATGCAACGGTTTTGCAACGCTGCATAGTAAAATATAGCAAAATTTAGGTATTTAAACGGAATTGTCGGAGTTGCGGAAAAGCTTATAAATACTATAATTGCAGGCGGAAAGTCAGTTTGTTAAAAGTTATTGAGATTCTCTCTTAATCAGTAGGTCCCCGGTTCGATCCCGGGACAGCCCACCAGTAAAATAAAGACTGTAATCATTTTCTTATTAAATACATAATAATAGTCAATATTAT
>JAJZVN010000006.1 GCA_021845685.1 bacterium | reverse complement strand
GCCTTACGGGTTCAAAAGCATCGTTAGAAAACTTTGTAAAGAAGAACGACCCGAAAGCGCTTGGTGAAGCGGAAAAATTTTTAAATAAAAATCCAAACTCCGTTCTTTCTTTTACGTCAAGCAATGGAAAAATGGATTCCCTTGCCCTTAAATCAAGTTTTAACGCCGACCATGTTAATTTAATGAAAAGTACGACGGGTTCTCAAAAAGCAAAATATCATAGCTCTTTAGTTGATAACACTAATTTAACTAAACTTGGAAAACTTACTACAAATAATAATGGTTATAAAGGATTCAACGGGTCATTGCAACAAAATTATAAAAATAGAGTGCAAAACGAAAGCGGGATAAGCACGGATTCTCATTATAACAATAAACAGAAATATTATGGCACAGACTACCATGTTCCGGCACAATACGGAACATCGATAGGCTACGGCGGATTGAATGCCACGCCGACGATTAAGCCTTTTATAACCGAAGGACTGTCCGGAAGTAATTATAACACCACTACGGCATTGGGTTCACTCGTAGGTAACGGCGTAGGACAGTTTTTCACGAATAAAAGCGGTTTTCAAAGCGGTTCGGCTTCAAGTGCAAAGACCGCATTTATAGCAGGAATTAAAGGTGAATGGGGAGAAAAAAGCCCGCTTGGTGGCGTTCAGGGTTTTACCACGCTTTCACAAGAATATTCCCATAATATAAGTTCGTCTTCCACTAAAGACCAGATGCTTAACAGGACGGCAATGTATTTTCAGGGTGTTACCCATTTGCTTGCAAACGATAAAAGTTTAACGGCCGTACAAAAAGAGGATAAGTTGAATTCATTCATAAAAACTTTTGAAACAAAGACGATGCAAAATCTGTCCCCGATTACCGGCGCAAGTAATATGTCTAAAAGAATAAACGCTATTCCGAAAGCTACAAAGTTTAAAATAGCTCAAGGCGTTTATAAGAAAGATGCGGCGGGAGGAAAAGCCGTTACGGAAACTCAATTCCTTAAAAATATGAAAAACGCCAATAAGAATTATGTTTTAAAAAAAGAACAGGGGGGCATCGATAATAATATAAAAACGGGGGTCAATAGCAGATTTGTGAAATCCGATATTCCTGAAGATAGGTAGCTTTAGATACCCGTTAAAATAATATTATTACTTTAAAAAAAAGATAATTATTGCCGTAATTATAAGTAAAATAATTACCGTGATAAGTGCCCGTTCTCGGTTAGTAAATTTTTTATTATTCTCTTCCAGTTTTTTATTAAATATTTCTTTTTCTTTTATAAGTTCGATTTGCTCTTTTATATATATTCCGGCATCTGTCGGTGTATCCAAACTGGCATCGGCAAAAAAATCAAGATAAGTCCTATCCTGCGAATGTCCTATTGCCGAAATTTTAAAAGATTTTATATTTATCCACTTTTCTATTAAATCTTTATCGTTAAAAATGGAAAATTCGGAACTATCACCACCACCCCTTATAATAACAAGCAAATTAGGATTAAATTCAACAGAATCGTTTAATGCCTGTTTAATCTCATTTGCATCCATTATATTGATATTTTTTTCTTTTAAATTAATAAAATTATCAATGTCCCGAATCTGATTTTTAAAATCGGGCAATGTTTTAGCCGATTTAGGATATATTAAAAACAATTTATATTTATCATTTAAAACGGGGAATATCTTTATATCGTTTTTCTTTTTATTGAATAATTTTATAAGTGATATTTCTTGTTTTGCGGTTTCTTGCGGTATTTCAGAAATGATTTCAATGTTTGATACGGATATTTTAATTTCAGGTCTACCTTTAAAATTATTTAAAGAAGGATATCCTGAAATTATAGCCGCTTTATTGCTATATTCCGTTTTTAATAAATTTTTTATGGCCTCTAATTGTAAGAATATATTTCTATCTTGTGTATCATAAAAAGGAACATAATATTTTTGATAGCCTTTGTCTTCTATTTCGCCTATAACACCTTTTAAAGATATAAGAAAATTATTTTTTCTAACGCATGTTTCTATAGTATTGTTTAAAAAATCGGAATATTCTTTGACGGTTAATATTTCTTGTTTCATAATTTTTTTAAAAAAAATAGCCTATATATAAAATATGTAGGCTATTTTAGCAGTTATCATTAATATCAGGTTAATCATCACAACCATAACGATGTCCGCCAGTATCTATAGCACCTTCCATAGGCAAACCAGTAGCGGGATTATAATCATCAAAATCATTCTTATGATTATTATAATATTCCTTATTAACGGGATTATTAGGGTCGAGTTTTTCGGGATGCCTAACAAGGTATACGCTCCCTATCGCCGCAATCACTACAAGCACCCCAAGACCTATAAGCATATCAAGTCCAGTTATCATTTTCTCTCTCTCCCCCACACGCTCTCGCGTATGTTTAAAATTAACTCCTGCTTGCCCATTGCAAGCCTTATTTATATATATACTACTGTGTTTGTATTAAAAGTCAAATTAAAGGCGGGAAAAGGCAAATTTGAAAGGAATTTTGCTATTCAGTTTTTTCCGTAAAAAAAGCCGTAAAGGATAAGGGCGGCAAGGACGGTTATTAGGATAGGTAGGGTGAACTACTCACGCCTCTTAAGGCGGGAGTAGTTCACCGGAATTAATAGAAAAGAATACGGCTCCTCCGCCGACAAAGGGTTCGAAATAACGGTTAAATTTTGCGGGTATGACAGGATGAATATATTTCAGTTCCTGTTCCTTTCCGCCTGCCCATTTTAAAATAGGATGTAATCTTGATTCTTTTATCATCAATATTTTCCTTATTTTCATTAATATTATATTATATTTTTATTATCTTTAAAACCTCATCATCGCTTCTAACTTTATACCGTTCAGGACATAAACATAAACGGCGTTTCCGTTATTATAAGCCTGCGCCCTGCCTATTACCCTATATCCGTAATAATTAGCCGTTGCTTTGCCGTATTGCCTGGCTTCGGCAATTACATTATTTATAACAGGTTTTATGCCGTTTGGCAAATTATTCCATCCCGCAGGATTAGTATTTCTGACTTCAGTAATATTTCCGTTACATATTCTATAATTTTCTATATTCTTATTTCCGAAGCCTTGCATTGTTCTGATAACGGCTATTATTTTACACCCGGACATAGTAGTTGTTATCGGTATTGCATTATAGGTATAAGCCCCGTAAGTGTAAATATAAGGGCTATTGGAATTATAAACCCGCATGGCAAGTTTATTAAAGTTAGAATCGGATTTATTATAAGGGATATTAAAAATACCGAAAGAAAAGGCTTGTGATGAAAATATAAATATAAAAACAAAAGCTAATAATATTTTTTTCATAATTATATATATCCTCCTTTTAATATTATAATTTATAATTTTAAGTTTTAAGGTCTAAATCTACAACGCTAAAACTGCGTATTTTTTAAAAATTTTTCAAAAGGTTTATATAACAATAAAACAACCAATGTTTTTTCTAATCCCATACGCTCGTAATTATCTCCTTCCGCCATACAAATTTCCATATGCAATTCTCGTTTTTGGTCTTCGCTTAATATTTCCAATAAAGATTTAATTAAAATTCTACTCATCTCATCATTATAATCATCTATTACAGAATCTCCATTTTTTATAAATTCTATAACAGCATTTTTATCTGATTTATTAGAAAGTTTTTTTGTTACTAAATATAAAATTTTATTTTTGTTTTTTTCTTCCATTTTTCGTTTATCTTATCTAAAATATTAAGTTTTAATTATACAGTTAATGTGTGTTTCTATTGCCTTTTTGAATATGCCGTTTAAACGCTCTGTAATGCGTTTTAAGGCATATTGTTTGCAGAGCCTTATCTTATAAAGATTTGCTGACTATTGATTTCTTGTTTTTTAGAATTTTTTATAAGATTTTGTTTTTTTATATCTGCTATTTCCCCAATCCGTATCTCTAATGTATAAAATGCCGTTTTCTATTTTTATAAAATAATTAAATAGTTTAGTATATACCTTCCCTTGTTTTTGATATTTTTTAATTAGTGATACTATAGTTTTTCTTACTGAATTATCAATAGTTTTAAAATCGCCCATATAATCTTTTGTTTCTTTTATTAGCGGATTGTTATTTAAAAAATCGTTAAGAATCAAACATTGGATATTTTGTATTATATATCTAAAATAATAATTTTTATATGTCGTAATTTTATTTATATTTTTATTTTTCATAAATTTATTTTTTAATTATTTTAACAGATTTATTTAATTTTTTCTTTGAAATATTAAAATGAGGAATAAGCATTAAATCTTTTAAAAAAGATTTTGCTTTATTCCGTCTTAAATCTTCTTTATATGTCATCTGCATTGTCCGGTGTCCGAAAAGTTCGTTCTAAAAAGTTTTTATTGCTTAAAATTAGAGTGTTTGATATTTTTTTATTATAAAAAATTAAAAAATCTTTAGTATTCCCCGTGATAAAAAAATCTATATTGTGATAAATAGCGGATGATAAAATTATCCTATCGTTTTCCGGGAGTGATTCTATATACTGATTGTAAATATCTATATCTTCAAGTATATTGACTTTATTTAAAAGTTCGTTTAAAAAATCTAATTTTTCAGGTTTTTTTATATTTATATTATGAGTTGTTTCAAACTTAACGAGATTTGATATATAAATTTCGATAATATTTAAGTCTTGAAGTTCAAAAAAAATGTAGGACCGAGATTTTTCTTTTCCCGAATAAGCAGCGGAAAACACAATATTACTATCCAAAAAAACCTTTAACTTTTCCATTTATTTAAGATTTTAACTTTTTCATTTTCTTTTAATATATCTTCTTCTATAAGCTCTTTTATAAAATTATCGTCAAATGTTCTTGCCATTTGCTTTAATTTTTTTAAAGGTATCGCATAAGCGGGTTTTATAATAAGCTCTCCGTTTCTTTCTTCAAGTAAAACCGGCTGTTTACTTTTTATATTATATTTTTTTCTTAAATTACTCGGAATTGTAATCTGTCCTCTTTCCCCTACTATTAACGTCTCCATTTGTTGCCTCCGCGAAGATATTTTATATTTGTTATCGGCTTGCGCATTTAAAATTAATTTAATATTAATAAATTATTCAACACATATATAAATATTATACACCTATTTTCAGAAAATAGGCAAATATATTTTATCTTCTTATTATATTCAAGATAATGGAAGAATTTAATTTTATATTTTATGTTTATGTTTCATTATACATTCGGTGATGATATTACTTCTTCCTCCATGTTAAATTGCAACTAAATTCACCCGGCATATTGCGTTTATTTTCAACCGCCTTCTTCAGTGTCTTAGGTACCAAATGGATATATCTTTTCGTCATTTGCGTCGTCTTATGTCCTAACAGCTCCCTTGTGATGATATACAGGCTCATGCCGTGCATAACCATTTTAGAAGCAAATACATGCCTTAAATCATATGGATGCGCATATCTTCAAGTCCGGCATTTCTGCACGACGTATGAAAAGGAATGCTTAAAATCGGTTAATTTAGCCCCGTTTCGATTAAAGATATATAAATTATCTTGATTGTTATAAAACATTTAATATTATTAATATAATACTTTATAAGTTTTATATCTCGTCATAAATATTCCATATCGGAAAAAGGCTATCTGAGAAAAAGCGCTAAAAATTCTTTGCTAATCTCTTTTATTTAAGATTAGGCACATCTATCATACTGACACGTAATTTTAAACAATCTTGTTATATCTTTATTGCTTTACGGCTTTATGGCTTTACGCTACTTGCCTGAAAATAACCTCTGCCTGATGCGGCTTGTAAGCGCGGCAGAGGGACGCAACTAATAAAAAAGGTTAATGCCTGATTGCCTGATTAATTAGCCTGCCTGATTTTGTCTGATATATTTTTCTATAAAAATGTTTTGTTAATTATTTGTTTTAATTAATATAATCTACATATATTATGACATTTATTGAGAAATTATTAAACAAATCTGGGGCATTATTATAATAAATAAATTATTTAAAAAATTTGATACAATAAATAGAAAGTCTAAATAATTGAAAAGTTTTTGTAAATTTATCACAAATTTATTATAATAAAAATATATATTTATATAATTAAGGTATACTGAATATATATAACATATGTATCAAAGTTAGGTAATAAAAAGAGGAAATAAATTACGGCAAATACCCAAAATGCTTATATCAAGGAAAATATTATAAATCAGATAGACAAACTTCCTTATAATCTTTAGCTTCGTGTTTTAGATTTTGTAAAATCTTTATCGCCAAAAGGAGTAAAAGGGGAAGCCCTCTTACGATTTAAAGGAACTATTTCCGCAAACGGTTTACGTGAAATTTCTAAAGCTATAGACGAAGGTTTGCAAGAAGTTAGGTATTGATTAATGAGCGGTAAAATAATTCTGGATATAAATATCTATTTTATATAATATAACGGCAGCAATTATTATAATTAATTATTATTATAATGAATACAAACATGCAATATAAAGAAGAAGCTTTAGGCATACTTAAAACAGCTAAAAGCATAATAACCGAAGAAGTAGAAAAGTACAACTACAAAGTAGAAGCTGTCTATTTATTCGGTTCGCGCGCAAGGGGAGACTTTAACGAAGACAGCGACTGGGATTTTTTTGTTGTTACCGATAAAGAAATAGAAGGGCAATTAAAATGGGATATGTCCGTGAAAATTCGCAGAAGGCTGGCTATAACAAATAAAACGTCTAACGACATTTTTATTGCATCTACAAAAAAATGGAAAGAAAAAAATCATGATGTCGGTTATTTAGATTATTATGTATTAAATGAAGGCACGTCTTTATGAGCAAAACCTAGGCTAAAGAACTGTTTCATATTGCAGAAGAAGATTTTAAAGACGGTAAAAAATTACATACCAATAATCCCGATGAATTTAAAAGATTGGTTTGTTTTTCAATGCAGCAAGCAGTTGAAAAATATATAAAGACTTATTTGATTTATTACGATAAACCTTATAAAAAAACGCATGATATTTCACTGCTAATACAAAATGCAATTGAAATTGATGAAGATTTTAATGAATTATATGAAATAAACGCCGATTCGTTAACAGATTATGCCGTAGAAATAAGGTATGATAGAAATTATATAATTTTATCTAAAGAAAAAGAAACAGAAGCCGTTTTAATAGCAGAAAATGTGCGATTATTTATTATGAAAAAACTTCCTGAATTATCCGAGTAAATAGCGTCTAATTTAATAAATTATATTTATAAATTCCGTTTTGCTACTATATTGCTACCGTATTTTAAATATGCCAATAATTGTTAATAATATCAATAAGTTATAATATAGAGCCTGTGCCTCTTAATCAGTAGGTCGTCGGTTCGATTCCGACACAGCCCACCATAAAATACAAGGTTTTAAGAATTGTTAATTTCTTCCTTATAATCCACTGCAACGATTTTGCAACGGTCATCTAAAATAGCAACGGCGTCCTTAATATGCGGAGCCGATAAATGAGCATACCTTAAAGTCATCTTAATATCCTTATGTCCTAACAGTTCCTTAACGGTCGTCAGGTCAATCCCTTTCATAACTAACCGGCTCGCAAACGTATGCCTTAAATCGTGAAAACGAAAATCTAATATATGCGATTTTCTTAAAGCGGACGCAAAACTCTTTTTAACATTGTCCAAAGGCCTTAATGTTTTGGGATTAAAAAATATATAGCCGCAGTCTATTCTCCGGACTATTCCAGAAAGCACCCCAAACAAGGTTTCGTTTACCGGTATCTCCCTGCGCTCACCGTTCTTGGTTTTGTCCAGAAGAATTATTCGGTTTTTTAAATCAACTCTGTCCCATGTCAAACGCAGGATTTCCGATTTGCGCATGCCGGTATTTAATGCCGTTATTACGATAGCCCTTAAATTATCGCCGCAGTTTCCGATTAGCCGTTCGGCCTCGTCTTCATCAAGGTATCTCAGCCTTTTAACTTCGCCCTTTATCAACTTAATCGACCTTATTCTCTTTAGTACACCTTCGTTTATCATTTCCCAATCTAAAGCTTTTGTAAACATTCTTTTAAGAATAGCCGTTAATCTGTTGGCATATGCAACCGATAAATTGTTTTTAATGATTTCAGACTGCATATTCTCAATTAATATCAGGTTAAAATCATCTAATCTTATATTGCCGAATGTTTTTATAAGCTTTTTTATAAACGATTTTAACCGGCTGTGGCTCTTTAACCGTCCGTCCGTATAAGATAGATACCTTTCCGTCAGCTCGTTAAATGTAAACTTCTGCAAAACTTTTCTTTCTTTTTCCGGCTCGATGCCCGTAATAATTTCATGCCGCCTGTTTAAGTAAATTTCTTCGGCAAGTTTTTTATTTGCAGTCCTGGTAGATTCATAAATAAGCTGGCCGTTAAGCTGAAACTTCATAAAATAATAAGGGCTGTTTTTTCTTTTGAAAAGTCCCATTATCTCTTACCTCCTTTAAGGGACTTTCCGCCTGTTCCCTTATTATACGGTTTAACTTCGCAAGTTTCAAGCCATGCTATTACGGCGTCGATATCGAATTTAACGAGCCGATTGATTTTGTAATGAGGGATTTTCTTGGTAGAAGTCCATTCGTAAATCGTCTTCGCTGGCGTATCCAATATCTCCGCTATTTTTTCTATACCGACTAATTTCATTTTTCTTCCCGCAAAAAATTATTTAGCGTCATACATACAGGCCTGTATTCTACCGAATACGTCCACAACGCCGGTATCAAGCACCTAAAATCTTCTTTTTCCACCGTATCTCTTCCGTTCATCATTGCATTTGCCTTTAACAGACCCAAACACCAAATCTGCCTCCTTTCCGATATCACGATATTTTTATATTCCAGCTCCTCGATGACGTCCGCAAATAAATTCTTCATACCGTCCGGAAGGCTTATATCTTTAACCTGCCTCTGCAGATATAAAATTTCATCGAGATGTATTGATATATTGTTCGGTTCGTACCTGTCTATGCTGTATAATCTCAATCTTTCTTCCTTTTTCTTTAATCTTTTCAGCTCGTATCTTAACAAAAATCTATCGTATAACGCCTCGAGGGAGTCCCCTTGTCCGGGCTTTTCGTTTGACGCCCCGAAAAAACTTATTAAAGGAATTGTCTGCCGGGTCGGGTTATAATATATTTTATCGCTCATGGCTAATAATAAGCTCTGCAGGGTCTCTCCTTTCGCCTTAAAAAATTCGTCCCCGAAAGCGATATGCGCCTCCGGAAGCCTGTTTTCGATATTCCTTATCATTCTGTCCCGAGCAGCCTCTTTTACGCTCCAATGCCCCATTATTTCTTCTTCCTTCGTTGAAGGCGTCAGTAAATACTCCCAATAAGTAATACCCTTGATATGCTCGCATATAGCCTGTAAAACATAAGACTTCGCCACTCCGGGCGGTCCGATTAAAAGCATATGCTTACCGGTCATTATTGCCAGAAAAATTCCGTCGATAATATCCTGCCTCTCTATAAAGTAGCCATTGAGGTTTTGTTTTATGTTATTTATTTTTTCCAATGAGTCCATAAATATATTTAACCTTCCTCCTGTAATTATAATTAGACCACTTCTCCGCCGAATGGTATCTTCCTATCGTCTTCCACGAATATCCGTATTTCCGGATATAATGACTTAAAATAAATGCTCCTACTAAAATATTTGTTTTAGGATTTAGCAGCTGCCGTATCGATAAATTTAAATACTGCCCCCATAACTCATAATTTACCTGCATTAAGCCGATATCGACGCTTGAATATTCTCTTATATATCTTTTTACGGCTCTAACCGCCATTCTTTTGTTCTTATAAAAATAAGCCCTTCCGTCCACATCTACCGCGTAAGGATTTAATCCGCTTTCCACATAAGCAACGGATACTAAAATTTTATAATTAATTCCCGTTGCCTTTGCTACCCTCTTAAAAGTATCTGCATAAGCAGACCCGCTTTTAAATAAAACAAGACACACGATACCCATTAGAGATAATTTTAAAAACAAACGAATAGGAAAGTATGTCTTTGTCCTATTCCGAGCCTTAAAACGCAAATTAGAAGGTTTTTTATTCTTCGTCATCGCTCGAACCCTTCTTTTTTCTGTACGGATGCCATTTATGGTTTTTACCTGCCGCCTCCGCGGCATGCCTTGCCACCGTCGAACCGGCGTTGCCGGCAACTGCTCCCGCGCCCCTTCCCGCCATTTTAGCCCCGACTCCTCCGGCAAGACCGCCTCCGGTTACTCCGGCCGCTCCAGCTCCTGCGGCTATTCCTCCTGTTATTATAGTTGTCGTAATTGCGCTTGCTACCGAACCTATTGCCCCCATGCCGCCTTTATACAGTTTTGAGGTTAGCATTGGAGCAAGAATTACAAGAATTATAAATAGAATCATAAAAGCAGTCGTCACGATAATATCAGAGTTGTTTAAGCTTGGGTAGTTTATAGACCCGTTTAAAACTCCATTAAATACCGTATACAATAAAGCAAGCGTGATTGTCCATGACATTATTTCTATTGTATTTATTATCCAGGCTTTTAAAAGGCTTCGTAAAGACGGTATGATAGATAATGAAATTACAATAGGCCCGGCTAAATACATAAAGGCAAGTAATATATATCTTAGGAGTAATATTACCCAATCCGCCAATCCTGCTATTATTACCGATACCGCTCCAAGCCACAAATCCGGATTAAACCAATTCCATAATGTTAATGGCGGAGTCGGTTTAGAAAATATTAACTTAACAAATTGCATATATTCCGCTTCAGGCATAATACCGCTCGCTATTCCGTTAATAACTGTTTCAAGCCAAACCCATATCACATTATACATAATAAGAAGAGATATAATGAATATTAGCCAAAAAATCTCTTTCATATATCCGCCTTCCTGATTTGTATATAATTTTATTGCCATTGTGAATAAAAACAATAAAAAAGCGAATGGCATAATTATTTTTTCAAGCGGTGTAATATTTGTTGACATTTCAGTTGCAAACATTGAAGGAATTGTCGTTATTACCATAACTTGAGGAAATTTAGTCGTTATGTTAGTTTGTCCTGTATTTGCATAAGCAGGTTTTACTAACGCCGTTCCCGATATAAATAATATTATTAAAATAAGTAATAGTTTTTTCATAATTACCACGCCGCTCCTGTCGCTGAACCTAATGATTGAATTGTTGTCGTTTCGTTTTGCTGCATTTTAGTCATTGAATCTTCCGCTTGAATTTTTTGCGCATTTATTGCCGCATTAGCCTGATTCTGAACCGCCTGATTTTGTAGTATCTCACTTAATAACTCAATGATTTTTCCGTTTGCGCTTGCGGTTAATCTTTCTGCGTCAAGTCCGTTTGCTTTTGTTGCTTCTTGTGAAATTAAGTGTCCAGCTGTTGTTGCCGTCTGCGCTTCTTTTGAATCTAAAGCCGCCGTTGAAGATTCGCTATTGATTGCCGCTTGTTCTATCTGCTGCGTGTCCTGCGATGTCGAGTTTACCCCTAAAGCACTATCCCAAGGATTTGCGGCATTTAAATCGCTTGCGCCTAAACCGTTAACATAATTTACAAGACTATTATCTAAACTTGCGTTTGGAGTTCCTGTTTGAACACTCGGTATAAATTGCGTGTAATTAGTTAAAAAACTATCCATTCCGTCTAAACTTTTTAAGTTTTGAATAAAGCCTGTTGCCGTATAATAATAATTTTGATACGTTTGAAATTGATTATATGCTGCCATAGCCTCTTTAACAGCGTCCGCATTTCTTACATCTTGCAATGCGGTTTGAATTTTAGTATTTACCGCCTGCACTTGAGTATTAACCGCCGTTGCTGTCGTTTCTATTTGAGTTGCAACCGATTCCGGATTTGGAACTGAATAAACCGATAACTGAGCATTGGCTTTTTTAATCGGCATTATTAGCATGCCTGCAATTAATAAAATAATCATACTTAATCTTTTCATCGTTATCCTCCTTAATTATTTTTAATTTATATATAGTAAATATTTTTAAGGATCGTTAATTTTTTCAACTATATATAGTATTTATATTTAGTTATTATAATTTCGATTAAAATTAGAAATAACGGTAATGTTATAAATAAATATTCCTGTATCGTTCCTACCTTTATAATCTTAAAGCAAATCCCCGTTTTTATCGGATAAAAAGGTTTTTCCTCTTGAAAGTTAAGACTGTCTAAAGCCATATGCGATAATAAAGCTAAAAATATGATTAGCACAAATATTTTACCGTAATGAAAATGCAATAATATAAAATAACTTATAACCGTTAAACAAAATGCAAATAAAAGCGTGTGTGTTATCCCTCTGTGTTTGAATAAATGCCAATTCCAATCTTTGCCCTCTCCAAATAATTTTATGTCTATATCGGGGAATCCTCCCGAGATTGCTCCTATTATTATTCCGTATCCGCCGAATAATCCGCCTATTAATGCTCCTGCCGTCATATGCGTTATTCTCGTCATTTTATGCCTCTTTCAATGTAAAATGCCCTTTCGGGTATTTATGCGCAAGCCTTACAAGCAGTTCCGCCGGCAGTATTCCTTTATATTCCTTTCTCATTTCTTCTTTTAAGATGTTGTCGTTTTTATTGTTAGTGCAAATCCAGTAATCAATGCTCCCCGGCTCTATTTTTAAAACTGCCGGCGTCTGGTCGTATTTTAAAAATACCTGCGAATAATAACCCGGTCTCGATTTAAGGTTGGATACTATTTCCGCCTCTTTGTAGCTTAATCTAAAATCTTCAAGAACCTCTACCCCGTCGTTGACCTGTAAAAAGAATTTAATATAGGCATTGTTCATTATCGCGTCCGCCGCCGGATGTTTTATAAAATCCTTGGGGCTCTGGCTTACGGTGGTTATATCGAGATTATACTTTCTTCCGATCCTGTATAAATCCGCCGTCATTTTAGCGGATATTTTATTTAATCCGAACTCGTGAAATTCGTCCTGGACGATTTGATAGCGCCCTCCCTTTTTATTCTGCATTTTCCTTAAAACCATAAAGTTAATAGTGAAATAGACTATATCCCTTAATTTAGGATGAGCTTTTAACAGGCTTAAATCAAAGCTTACGACCCTGTTGCTAATATTCAAGCCGCCCTTTCTGTTAAGTATTTTTGCATACATCCCGCTTGTCCAGTAGTGCATAGCTTTTGCCATTATTCTTGCCTGCTTTGCGTCGTCGTCGTCCCTGCCCTTGTATTCAAACATATGGGTTTCCACATTTGAAAGAATCGGGCAGTCGTCATCGTCGGTTTCGTCATAAGCGTATATAATGCACTTTTCTATTATGCTCAATTCGTTTTTGGTTAATTCTTCCCCCCTTTCGCTTACCATTAATTCTATTATCGAAGCAAGAAATGAAATTGTATCGGGGTCGTATCCATCCCTTCTTGCTATTTCTTTTTTGATAGGAAATAAATTCAGGCTGTCCTTTTCGAGATCCACTTGAAAATAAGAACCGTCAAAAATTTCATTTAAAAATTTATAATCCGGACCGACGTCTATCGTTAATAATTCGTTTTCTAAATTGCTTATAAGGAAATTAACTAAAAGAAAAAGGACTAAAAAAGATTTTCCTTTGCCGGTTGCCCCGACTATTGTCTTATGTTTCGCATTAACGCTTGTATCGTCAAAATCGAGCTTTATTAAATCGTCGTTATCGCTTTTTAAAAGCATTTGCGCATTGTTCGTCCCCTGCCAGTTTGACCAGAAAGGCAGCCAGCCCGCAAGCGCGTCGGTTTTAAACATAAACGTCAGTTTATTAAGGCTGCCGTGTCCGGGCAAAAAACTTAAATATAAAAGCTCGTGGTTTGAGTCGTATTTTATAGCCTGCGCATTCGACATTTTTGTGAACGCCTGGACGGCTTTTTCGACTTTGCCTGCAAGGTCGGAATAAACTTTGTCTCTTACCAAAATAGTTATCGAGACGTTAAAAAGCCTTTGGACCGAGCTCTGCAGGTCTTTTAAAAGCTGGTCCTGCTCAAGGTATTTCTGCTCGGCTTCGTAGTTTTTCGAGCCGCTCATTTTTAAAAGCAGTTCCGTACTTCTTACTTTTCTTTTCAGCTTGTTGATTTCATTTTCTAATACCGGAGCGTTTATGCCTATCATTAATTCATACGCAAACGGCATATCCATCAGCTCTTTTAACTCTTCGTATTTAGAACTTTCCGGAGGCACTTTCATCACCACTCCCGCATACCAAAATCCGTCTATAAAAAAGTAGCTCCATGACGGAAGTCCGGGACTGAAAGCAAGCTGTTCCCTTGCCGTCATGTAGGCGTTAAAAGCCTTAGGCTTATCCGCAAAATTTATTCTGGACGGGTTTAAATGGTCATAGACGTATGCAGTAAGGTCTTCGTTTTCGAGCCTTTCCCATTTCAGCTTTATGGATTCAAAGTATTCTTTAACCCTGTTTAAAACAATATTAAGCTCTGTTAAGCTCTCCTGCCTTTCCTTTTCCGCCTCAGACCTGTATTTATTAAAATTTACCGACAGAGAAAGGCTTTCTCTTATTGAAGTTTTTTTAAGCGTAATAAACAAAAAGATTTCCACCTTTCTTATCTTTTGCTTTTCCAGCGTCTTGATTTTGTCTTCAAAAATTACCTTTTCAAGATCCGTTTCCGGCTTTATCGTATTCTTATACTGCCTTACAATATCCTCGTTGCTGTCTTTAACCTTATATATTATCTGCGCCTTGACCTTCTCCGTAAAATTATTGAGCATGCCTCTTACGCCCTTTATAACGTCGTAGGCTTCCTCCTCGGTCATAATAAATATATTAGGACCGCCGACTTTAAAACCCGCGGTATAGTCTTCGTTAAGCCCCACAATGCAGGCGTCCTCGATAGACCATATATTGATTTTATTGTAAAAGCTTTTATATTTGCCCTGCGTCTGCGCTTTTTTCACGGTTTTAACCCCTGATTTAATATTTATATAATCTTCATCCTTTTCGACCAGTTTATAAGGCGTCCTGTTGCCGAGATAGTAAAAAAGATTTGTCGTGTAGTTGGGCGGCTTATTGAATTTAAAAAGCCTTATACCCGCATAAGCCGCCCCTACGACTGCAAAATTCAAAAACAAATCCTGCGAAAACGAAAACGCTATCCCGAAAACAGCCCCTATGATAAACAGGTCCGTTATTTCAAGTCCGAACATTTTAGGCTTTATCGCCAAGCTTCTTTCGACCGGAACCGGCAGCAATACTCCCATTATTTCCCCTCTAAGTTAATTTCTAATAATACATAAGTCCCGTAATGTGAATTAAAATATTGAACATTTGACGACTTTAAATCAAAGTCGCTAAGATAGCTGTCTTTAAGAAGACAAAAAACCTGATGTTTGTTATTAATAAGCTCTGCAGCTGTTTTATGGAGCGATTTTAAATTGCTCACATAAACAGCAATAAAATTCTTTAGATTGTTAATATCTATCTTTTTATCAATACTAAAAATAATTAGATATTTCATTTTAAAATTCTTCCTCGCCGTCATCATCACTGTCTTTTACAAATACGATTTTATGTTCTTTTGCATTGAACTTTAATTTAGTGTTAAATTCCTCTCCGTTCTTTTTCATTATTCTTCCCCTGCTTCTGCCTCTTCGCTAAATAAATCCGATTTATTATAAAGCCATTCAGCAATTTCAATATCGTCTCCAGTTTTTTTGACATGATTAATAGGAAACCATTCTGCTTCTTCAGTTTCGCTATTCTTAATCAAAATCCCTTTTTCAGTCTCATGCTCTACCTCAAATTTTCCGTCCAATTTTACATACTCGTTAGATTTTTGCTTGTCTTTCAAATTGAATTTAGACATTGCCGTTCTCCTTTAATTTAAATTTAATTTAACTTTATCGTTTTTTTTAATCCCGTATTTATGCGCTATTCCAGCATTAACTTCTAAAACTCTGTTTACAAGCGTATTGGAATAGTATTTTTTACAATTTTTAATTGCGCATACAGGTAAATTTTTATAAATATTAACTACTCTGTTATTTAGAATATAAATACAGTCGATAGGCATAAGCATATTTTTCATCCAGATCGCCACTTTTGCCGGCTGCATAGTCATTAATAACCCTGTATTTTTATCTAAATGCCTGATAAACATTAAGCCTAAAATCCACTCTTTAGGCTTGTTTGCTATTAAAACATCAGCCTTAAACGGTTTATTTCCGTATATTGTTATTTTTCCGGTGTTATAAGCATAAGCCGTATTTATGCTTATGCTTATAAAAAATATTATCAAAATTATATATTTCATTTATTAAACCCGCTTAAAAACATTATCCTGATTGTTTTTCCTGCCTTAACGGTTATTGTGGTTTTGTTATTCGCCTGCGCATTAGCGAGGCTGTTTGCCGCCTGATTGGTTAAAGAAGAACCTGCCGCATATTTTAACTGGTCATTCATTGAATAGGGATTAGAATTATTTCCTCCGAAAAATAAACTTCCGAGTCCTAATACCGCTTCCCCCACTCCTTCCAATGTGTCCACAAATGCCGGCGAGTTTACCTGCCCTTTTATACCTGCGCTGCCGTTATTTGACAACGCAAGAGCATTAATATTGTAAGTTTCGCCGTTCGGATATACTGCCTGCGAGAATGCGATATTAACCCTATCCTGCGAATGAATCGTAGAGACCGTTCCCAAAAAAATAGTTCCTTCGGGCATAACAAGTTTACGTTTCTTCGTGTATATATTTTGAAGAAGTTTTGCTTTTGCCGGCGCTTTCGTATTAAAAGAAAAAACTGCCGTTGTAAGTTCTGCATAAACCGTAGTTCCCGGCGGTATCCCGTTAAAATACGAGATTATATTTTTTTTAGTTTTTTTCATTAAAGCCGTTTTAAGAATTTTAGGCTTTTTCTTATAAAGAAATACCGTCATTTTAGAATTCAATTTAGCTTTTTTTAATTTGATTTTTTCTTTCTGTTTATTAATTTCCTTAATTTTATGTTTTGCTTCTATCTTTGCTATTGCGATATTTCTTTTTTGAATCTTCTGCCTGAAAGACAGAAGGTAATTTTTTAAGTTTTTATTTACCTTCTTTGTTTGCGCCTGTTTTTTAATAATGGGCGTTTCCTGATGATTACCTTTTTTAGCAAGTCCCATAAGTTGACTGAAAATATAAATTGCAAATACTAATACCGCAAACCCGAATAATACAATTATTAAAGTTTTTTGTTTTTTAGTATTTTTTATATTTTTTTCCGTTTCTTCAGGCGGCGTTTGCTCTATATTATTATTTCCCATTTTTTACCCCCTGTATTTTTTTTGCCGAAGATAACCGCTTCTTTACGGATATTACAGGCAAGCCTTCTAATTTATCGGCTTTAACTCCAAGTTTATATTGTTCCGTTTTATTTAATCTATGATTGTTTATGCTATTGTTATAAGCGCAACCCGCCATAATGGTCATCATGCCTGTAATTGAAAGCATAAGAAGGATTTTTTTAATTATCGTCATTAGAATTATTTCCTCCTTCCCCTAAACTATTAAAACTAAGTTTCTTAATAATTTTATTTTCGCTAAACATTAATATTAAATTAACCGGCTGAGCTTTTTTAGCTTTAAAAATTATAAGTCCTGTTTTAATAGTTAAGGGCTTAAATGTTTTATTTATGAGGTTTGACTTATAAATCGGCAAAATATGTCCGTTATGTCTTGCATTTTCATTTAAAAACAAAAACGGTTCGGCAGAATTATTTATAATTTTATAACTGATATAATCATATCCATCCGCTCTAGATATGAAATTAATTTTTACTTTAAACTTGCCGTTTAAAGCGGTTTGCGATTGATTTATTTTTACTTTATTTATTTTTAGCATTAATCCTAAAACAAATCTTTTATCGCTTTTTATTTTTTCATTTAATTTTGCCAACCTTGCAAATTTACCCTGATATATATTCTGCAATTTCGCTTCTTTAATTTTTAATTTTCTATCAAAAGCGTTTTTTACGTATGTTCCGCTCCATGGAGATTTTACAAAAATAATAAAATCCGCCATTTTTGCCGTTCCTGATATTATTCTGTATGAAAATTTTAAATTTTTTGTCAATATTACAAGGTCTGTCTCCGCTCCCATTTTATACGTAATAGGTTTTATTACTATATCTTTACCGTATGCGCTCGCTCTGAAGTTTGCGCTATTTCCTAAAAATACTTTTAAAGCTTTAGAAGGTAATATTATTGTTGTAAGATAACCCGGAGCGGTATAAATCGTATGCACTAAATTATGATAAGCAAATGTTTTTCCGATTCTTCCGGAATAAACATATTTAATATTATTAGCGTAAGCATTCGTAGTTAAAGCAATAAATGCTATTAAAAATGTTAAAATAACCTTTTTCATACAATCTCCTATTTTTGTTTAATTTTATTTAATATCGTTTGGCTGTATATTGCTATTTCAAGCCCGTACGGTCTTGAAGCGCTTCTTAAAACTTTTTTTAATACTAAACGTCCTTCCGCCGTTTCAATCGTAATTTTTTTATTTTCAAAATGATTTTTAACGATATTTAAAAATACTTTTAAATATATATATTTACCTTCTATTTTTGTAATTCTCATTTTTTTTATCTTTATTTTTTCTCTAATATTCGCATTTTGAATATTAGAAATTGTATTGTTTTTCTCAATACTGTATATATTTTCTTTTTCATACTTTTCCGACATCATTCTTAAGGCTCTGTCAAGCTGTTCTGCGACGCCATAACTTGACAGCGACAAATAACGTCTTAAAAACAATTTTGAAAAGGTGCTGATTTCAAGGGGCGTTACCCTGTCGTTATATACAAGGTTTTTTAT
Source organism: bacterium (assembly GCA_021845685.1). GTDB lineage: Bacteria > SZUA-79 > SZUA-79 > Acidulodesulfobacterales > Acidulodesulfobacteraceae > Acididesulfobacter. The sequence goes on along the minus strand of JAJZVN010000006.1, from coordinate 98,006 downwards.
TACCTGTATTTGCCCTTTTGCATTTTCTCTTATAACAATAGGCGGTTTAATATACGCTTTATATGCCAAAAACAGTGAACCGCCTAAAAGAATTATAAGAAGCAAAGATAATATTTTCAGAAAGGAGTTCATATCCATTATGAACCCCTTTATATTTGCGTGATTTAATTCTTTTACTTCTTCAATATCTTTTTTTTTAAACATTATGCCCCCGTCCAAGAAGATATTAATGCCCATGCGGCTTCTCCAAGCAATATAATTAATCCGCCGACCATAACCCTTAATCCCCAGATATGACCTTTTTCACTTCCAAGAAAATGCGCTACCGCCACACCGGCAAGCCCCATAAGAAACATTCCCGGACCGAAAATTGTTTTAATCCATGTCTCTGCGCCCGTAAACGATGAGCCGATAGCCGAAGAATTCCCGCTTGTTAATTGTGCGCTTGCGACTATTGGTTTTAGCCATACGCCCAAACTTCCCATTAATCCGATTAAAAATAATTCTAAAGCATAACTTAATTTTTCTAATTTTCTTTTCATACTTCCTCCCGGTATTTTGATTAATTTTGTTAAATCTTGTAAATTTGTAAAATTAAATTAATATTTGATTCTTACTTACCGCTATTATCTTTAGGATAAAGTAAATCAACAGCTTTAATCTGATGATTTGTGTATTCTTCAATTTTAAGAGCAAGTTTAGATGAAGGCATTCTTTTATAACTAAGAATATTATGAAGATGGGTTTGGGATATCCTCAATTCATTAGCCATTTGCTTTATAGTTATTCTATTTTCTAAACCGTAAATTCTAAGTAAGTGTATATTCATAGTTTATAAAATACAACAATAAGTTTTATATGTCAAGCAAAAATATAAGTATTTGTTAATAGTATTTATAAATATATAAGATAATAATAGAAACTAAGGAAATAGGTAGTATTTACGGGATTTTAAAAAATAAGTTAGGAGCATTTATGAATGATTGCAAAAATATTCTAAAAACAAAATTGCAAACGGGACGAAGCGGATTAGAAAGGAAAAATAAATTGCTGCTTAAAGAAAGAAGAATTAAGAGACTCAACGAAGCGATTTCTTTTAGCAGCGGAACACAAGAAAACCCTGATAAACACATTATTAATGTTTTACCAAATAATATCGAAGTATATTTTTTAAAACCGGGAAAAGAGGTCTTTCGTCCTTTAAATCCTAATCTTTACGACATGACGCCTATTGTTAGCGGTTCCGGATTATTAAGTTTTAAAGAAATATTCGATATTATTTTAAAAGTGTCGCTGGTAAATAAAGGTCAATTTAAGAAATTACTTGTATTGATATATAGATTGGCTTATATGCTTGATTTTCGGGAAATAAAAGGCAAGTTAAGATATATGTCCAATGATGATAACGATGAAATTTTAAATTGTATTGAAAACATAGAAAAGGACTGTAAAGATTGTTTCGGCTCTAGCGGTTTATTAGGTTTTTTAAATTTTTTAGATATTTTAGGCTGGAATGAAGACAATAAATATCACATTGTTAACGGCAAGGCGGATTTTAATAATAAAAACCGTTTTAATATCGGCAGAATAAATACTTTATTAAGCTGCATAGCTATTCCATGTTTAGCTTTCGATTTTGTTGAGCATATCTTGGCTAAAAAAGATAATCCCCAAGAAATCGACCATAAGAATATTCTTGATATAATTCAAAGGCTTATAAATTCAAAAGGAATTTGCGTTCCAAAACGAACAGAAATAATAGGTTGGCTGAATCCTTATTTATATATTTGACAAGATACTAAATATTATTTTAATAAATCGGGCTGATGCAAAATATCAAACATTCCTTTTTTAATCTCATTCCCATTGCTCTTTAGCCGATATTTTTCGTCAATTTTTCCGCTATTTAGCCGGTCAAGAATCATATTATAATATTTTTCATCAATTTCGGAAGAAATAAACTGCCTATTAAGAGTTTTGCAAATTTCTATTTCCGATCCGCTTCCGCCAAATAGGATTAAAACGATATCTTCAGGCATTGTACAAGACTTGAACAACATTTCAGAAAGCTTTTGCGGTATCTGACAAGCATGAAAAGTTTTTTCTTTGCTAACATTTTTAACTAAATCATAATAAAACCAATCGTAAGGCATTCTTCCTTTTGAACCGTTTGCCATATTTTGCATTATTCTTTTATCTGTCGGATTTTTATAGGGAACTGCAACATTATCTTTATAGAATTTGTTATTTTTAGTTTTTCTACAATGCAATATACTTCTGTGAGCAGTAGTAAATCGTTTCGGGGTATGCCCCACATTTGTGTTATATACCCAAGCATAGTCATAAACTTCATAACATGCTTCATCTAAGAATTTTACTCTAAGATAAGCGTTTTGTTTAGGATAATTAATCAGAAACATGTTCCCCGTATCTTTTAAAACTCTTAGCGATTCATCGGCTAATTTAATATACCATTCAATATATTCATTAAAATTTTTAGTATAAGTTTTATCGCCGTATTTTATTCCGACATTATAATCAGGGTCTCCATAAATCATATCGATGCTCTGGTCTGGAAGTTTTTTTAGGAGTTCTATTATATCTTCTAAGTAAACTTGATTGAGATAATATTCAATATTTTTTTCGGCCATATTTTTCATTTGTAAGTATTCCCGAGGTTAATTTAAAGTTAATTTGATTGATTTTATATTATATAATTCACCTTGAAACAACCATAAAAATATTATATCAAATAAATAAAGTTATAGTGTTAATTTTATATTTAATTTTTATTTAAATTTAACTACGGTTTGATTAAAATTATGTGAAAAAATGTTATTTTTTTTAAAATATAAGGAAGTGCAGGGGGCGTTTGCCCCCTGCTGTTTTATAAAAGCCCTATATGTTAAATACAGGGCTTTTTATTTACTATAATTATTTAATTAAATCTTTTGGGTTAATTTCTTCGATAAAAAAATCTTTTATTATTTCTGAAAGATTTTCGCAATATACATCTGCAATTTTTCTTATTAAAATATGTTTGGCGTCGCCGTTTTCGTTCTTAATTTTGCTGTTAAAATATGTTTCCGTTATGTCGTATGAATCAGTGCCGGCATTATAAAAAATATCTGCGCTTTTTCCTTCAAATCCGAAATATAAGCCAGGATTTAAAAAATGTATATATGACGCCCTAAGCGTGTTATTATCTGCTTTATTATAAATAATCCTGTCTTTAAATTCTTTTTTGTTATCAATTTTAATGTTTATATTCAGCTGATTTAATATCGTGTTTACAATAATATCGTTGTTCATTTTAGCCCCCTTTATTGATTAATTAATTTCTTGATAATTTAATTCTTTTTTGTAAAATCGCATTCTTTTTGCGATTTCATATCTGTCTGTATATTAAAACAACTGTTCTTGATTTTTTGCCCGGTATCTCTTCTGAAATAAGGTCAAATAAATCGGTTTTGTTATCGCCCTTCGTTCCAAGATAATCGCTTTCTTTATACATTTCAAAAATTACTTTGTGTCCGTCTTTTTCTAATGTGATTTTGTTTCTAAGTTCTAATTTCATTTTAATTACCCACTGTTTTTAAGTTATTTTAATTTTTCTTAATAAGTTCTTTCTTCTTAAAAATATAAGTTTCTATCCTGCAGTCAATTTTAGCTATGACTTCCCGCGTATAAATTGTAATATCATCGTATATCGCCTGCAAAACGATATCGCCGTTTGATTTTTCAATACCTTTCTTCCCAGTAGCCATATTTTTAACTAATATGCAATAATGATTATGATAAGCCAGCGCTTGTATTTCATTATCGTTTGTCATTTTTTAATCTCCTCTTTTAAGTTATTTTATATTTTGACCTTTTAATTTTTTATTTATTTAATTTATCCTTGGTATCCTGATTGGTGCTTCTCTTTAATGTTTTTTTCTTTTCTGTAAACAATTTAATTATTAATTTTAATTTTTTTATCCCTGTATATCCGTCCTTGTATGCTCTCACTAACTTAGAACGGAGAAAAATTTACAATTTTTTTTGCAAAGAATGACAAAATTTTAGGTGTTGAAAAATAATTTATACTTTTTCACTGTGAAATATATAAATGATAAAATGCTGACTAAAAAATAAAATTAAATAATGAGGCAAAAAGTTGAAATTATTTTTAAATATCGTTAAGAAATTTTGGCGTGATTTGAGTATTTAAAAAATTGCAAGCGAAGCGCAGTCCTGAAAGGATAAATTTTTCGTAGAGACTTGGAGCATACAAGGACGGGTATATGGGGATTCTAATAAAATTAATTAAATTGCTTATAGGCAAGAACTAATAAAGGATGGTTTATTTCCTTATAAATCGTTTAAATAGCAAAAAACCGTGGGTTCGGTCTTTCATGAAAGACTTTTTTTGCGATTTAAACTCCTTATTGTGTTTTAGCGACGGGCAGCATTAGAAGACGAGTTTTATACTGCTGCTATTTTTCGTTAAATTAAAAAATATATTGGTTATGGACTATGAATTTTTAAGCTCTTTGGGGCATAAAAAAAGCTTGACACTCTTAAAAAATGTCAAGCTTTTTTACTAATATCTTAATATCTCCATGTAATAAAAAAAAATTGTTTATTGCAGTGATTTAAAAAAAATAAGAAAATTAGAAGGTATTTATTGCAATATCTTTTTCAAGTGCATTATCCATGCCTTAACGCCTGTTGCGGTAACGATAGTTTTTCCTTCATTATCTTTAACAGAAATAAATAAAGGTTCTTTAGATCCGCCTATAATTGCGTAAATAATAGCAGGAATAGCGCAAATACATAAAAGCGCTCCTCCAATAATACAGCTTGGCTTTTTATCTCTCATAAGTGTAACGCTTGTTTCATCTCTGCTCTGCGGCACAAAACCATTTATAGATAAACCATGAATAGCTTTGTCTAAAACCGTCTTTACATCTATATTTACCGTCCATGTCTCCGTTGTTTTTTTAGTAAGATATACCGAATAATAAATTATTGCTCCGATTATACCAAGAATAACTACAAACTCAATTAAATTTATTAGTGAAAAAAATATACCTGACATTTAAACCCGTCCTTGCCGACTTAACAGCGATTAAATTTACTTAAATTATTTATTATTTTTAAATTATCTATTGCCAAAAGCTATTAGATTTTTTGGCAATAGATTCAATAAGTGTTTTTATAAAATAAAAATCTTAAAATTAATATTGCTCTAACGAACTTTGGGCAGAATTTGCATTTGCGCAATCCATTCCTAAATGAGTTGCTTGAATTTTGTATGCTGTTTTATTAGGTATTTTATTACATTCTTTTATCATAGCCTTCATCTGTTTCTTATGTTTTATATAATACTTTACCGAGCGCAAAGGAACGCCGTTATTTTTATTGGCGCACCCGGATAAACCTGCAATAACTAAAAATAATAATCCGCAAATTAAATACAATTTTTTCATAAAATCTCCTGTTTTTTGTAATAGTTTAAACTATTATTATTTCTTTCATATTACATTGCCGTATATAGTAAGTTTAAAAACTCTATTTTACTATATATATTTAAAATTATTTATATCAGCTACAAAATCATCTAAATTAAGAACCTCTAATTTTTTAATAGTTTCAGCTAATATAATTCTTTCATCTAAAGTTTTACCGGCTTTGTATTCATCTATTTTAATTAATTTTTCTTTAAATTTATTGGCATTACCTCTAACTAGATAGATAAGCTTGTTTATTCCTTTTGTATTTTGCAACCCTGCTAATTTTTTCCCGTATTTTATCATAGATTTATATTCTAATTCAATCTCAAATGCTATTTTATCTTTAATTAAAATTAAATCAGGAACTAACAACCAATCAGGATTTATTTTTTTAATATTTAAATCTATGTCATAGTCTATATTGTTATTTAAAAATAAAGCCCCAATTTCTGCTATGATTAAGTGATGATTTGCATTATTATTAAGCGCTATTCTATTTATGTTAATTCTTAAATTTTTAAATTCTTTTTCAAAAGATTCTTTTAAAATTTGATAGCCTTTAAATCCTAAAGTATATATATTTTCCATATTTTTAATTTTTAGAATTTTTATATAATCATAATCAGCTAATTTCTTTAATCTTACATATATAGTATGCTCTTTTTTTGTATATAAAATATGTATAGCTTTTGTATTTACATATTTATGTTTATATAAAAATTTAAATAAAATAATATCTTTCTCGTTTATTTCGACCCGCTTTCCCATAATTACTCCAATTTAAATTTATCATTATTTTGTTCTTGTGTTTTGATTGTTTTTTCATCTTTATTAAAATTTTTATCTTTTGTTTCACTGCTTACTTTTTCTTGATATTTTGCTTCAATCTGAATATGCCGTTTTTCTTCCGCTTTTATGATTTTATAAGCTGTATAAATAAAAATAGATTCAAGAATAATGATGTTTTCTATTAAAAAATAAAAAGCTAACATAACTGCGCTATGTTGAATATTCATATAATTAAAATATCTCCACTGTCCGTTCTTAATCAACATTTTTAACATTGCATATTCTTTCCAAAAGTCCTTTCCGTAAAACCAATTTAAAAAAAGAACCGGCGTTAATATGCCAGCTATAAACGCAATCCCAATGGCTATCAGCCATATTTTAGACATATAATTTTGAAAACTGTGCCCCTTCCCTATACTGTTTGAATTACTGCTTTGATTTGCCTGCATATCGCCTCCTTGTTTATTGTCTTGTTTTCAAAAACTATTTTTTATTCTTGTCTAATTTATTTAACAAAATAGTGCTTTCTTTTTGTAAAATTATAATTTTATCCTCTATTTGTTTGTGCAAACTTCTTAAAAAATCCATTTCATCGGCGAGCATTTTCCTTTTGCCAACTATATAATTTTCATAATTATTTTTAATAAGTTCACTCTTGTTTGCCGGCTCTCTTTTTTGTCTAAGTCTTTCATTTGTAAGAGAATCTACCCAATCTATATTGGACAGTGACTCGAAATAGAAATCAAACCACGAATCAATCGATACATCTAATAATTTAGCAATTAAAAAAAGATTTTCAATTGGTATTGTGATTTTCCCGGTTTCATATTTAGAGTATGTTTGATAATTAATATTTAGATACTTTGCTATATTTACCGGAGATAAGTTTAATGCTTTTCGTCTGTCTCTAATAAGTTTACCTATTGTCTCATTGAACGTATTACTTAATTTTAAGTGAGATTTTTCTTCCTTTATAAAATCTTTTTCATTTGTTGATTCCATAATTTTCCCCTTCTTATCTCTCAATCTCTACTCTGTTAAATTGAAGTCCTGCCAATTCCAAATTCCCGTCTATTATTGCCTTTGCAAATGCCTGTCCGGGCTTTAATTTACTAAAAGCCTGAGGCTGTATAATATAATCTCTTCTTTCGCTCTTACTAATCCCTAATGTCCCTGTATTGTCTTTGCTTTCCGCTTTAAATTCAAATATCTTATTTCCAAACAATTTTGAAATATCTTCATTTCTTATAGAATCCTGCTTCATAAAATATTTATTCTGGCTGTTTGATAAAAGAATATCTAATAAAGCTTTATCAAATCTGTCTGCGTCTGATAAAGACTGCGTTAACATTACTAATTGAACCTTAAAGCTTCTGATTTCTTTAATTATTTTTGAAAATGAAGAAAACATTAAGTCTGCAAATTCGTCTATACATAGACAAGCGTCATAGTTTGGCTCTTTCGGCTTTCTCAGTCTTAAATTTTCTATAATCATTCTTCCCATGCTGTTTTCTTCCTGAATATTTCTTAAACTAACCCAATTTACTTTTGAAAAATCTATATTATCCGCTTCATTTATATTGAAATTTTTAGATAAAGCATAAGGCTGTAATTTATCCATAAACCCGGAAATATATCCCGCATAATTTTTGTCTTCTACCAAACCTCCTGCGATAAGTTTTTCCGCTTCCGTCATTTTGCCGGCATGCTCTTTATAAAGCTTTATAATATTGTCTTTATATAAAGCTAAAAAGATTTTTTCGAAGGTAGGATTTTCAATATATTTTAAAATAAATCTCAAAGCCTGCGTTGCAAATGACTGATAAAAACTTTCCGCCGTTGATATTTCTTTCGGGTATAAACTGTTAATTATTAACTCTGCTATTTCTTTTTCGCTTAACCCTTTTAGAAGGTTGATATTTGATTGAAAATCAAATATATTTGCCCCATCTCTTAATTTTTTTGCCGTATCTTTTGCCGCAATTTCCCCCTTACCGTCAATGATAGTTATTATCTTTTTTCCTATCCAAAAATTTAATAACACGCTTTCTGTCTTTCCCGCTCCTGTTTCTCCAAATACTATCGTGTGTCTATTGGGCAAATCAATTTCAATTTCCTTACTTATTTCATTAGTTAATATTGTTGCTTTTGCAAACATAATTTCTCCATATAGTTATATTTAAAAAATATTTTTAATCCTCCAGTATATTTAAGGTAGTTTGTTTTTTAAACTTCCTTATGCACTTTTATTCCCCTCCTAAGAGGAGGGGGGCGGGGGGTAGTGATTCCTTCTCCCCCTCTTTAGAGGGGGGCGGGGGGTGTTTGCCTGTCGTGCGTATCCAAAGATACCACGACTAACCCAAAAAAAGCGTTTACGGTTTTTGCAAAGCAAAAATAAATATTTTGTTGCAAACAAATATTTAAGTGTGGTCTTGTTTTAAAAGTTTGACGGAGACAAAATTTTAGTTTTGCAAAGCAAAACCACGAATTAGCGAAGCGTTTGCCGAAGGCAATTTGTGAAACAAGATTTTTTGGGTTAGTCGTGGTATCTTTGGATAGCGAAGCGTTTTGCGAAGCAAACCAAAAATACCGCGCACGACAGGCAAACACTAATGGGGGTAAGGGGGCGTCCCCCTTTCTAATGTCTTTTTCGCCTTTGAAATTAATTTCAAAACAAAAATCAAAACTAAAATTTTCATTTTTTACCGTTTCTGAAATTAATTTTATTGTTAAATTTCCTTGATTTTTCATTTTGTTTTATTTTAATGTGCTTGCAATATCCTTGTTATTTTTATGTTCCTTTTCTATTCTTTTTGCAATAATGTTTCTTGCGTTATTTACTACTGTTCTTGCGATTAATGCCTTTTCTACTCCAAGCAGTTTCGCAAGTTCCGTTATTGAATTATACATTTCGCTATCAAGCGAAATTGTAATTGATTTCTTTTTGCCTTTTGTATTTTTTATACCGTCAAACATATCCATTTAATCATCTCCTTTAATTTTAAAATTATTTAAATACTTAATAAATTCACTTGTCGTAGCATTGTCTTTAGTATATATTGCCACAATATTACTTGTGCCGAAATGACAATCAATAATATCAAATCTTATGCTAATTTTAATGTCTGTATGAGTATCGTTAAAATGGTCTGTATCAGATAGAAGAAACTTCACGGACATATTATTTTTATTTAAATTAATATTATTTTTTTCCTTATTTGTATCTAATTTATTTCTTTTATTTTTAACTTCACCCGCAGTAATACTGTCATAATTTTCAATTAGCTTTTTCTTTTCTTTTTCATCTTTAATCTTTGATATCTCAATTGCCTTTTTAATTGTGCCGCCAGTGATTTTTTCTTTTAATTCTTCAGGCATTTCACATATACTTAATATTTCTTGCACATATGATTTTGATTTATGAATCTTTTCCGCTATCTGTCTAATAGTCAATCCTTTTTCCTGTAATTGTTTATAAACATTAGCAAGCTCAGGCTTGCTTAAATCTTTTCTTTGAATATTTTCTAAAAGCTGATAAATCAATATGTCTTCTTCTTTAATGTCCTTTACAAGACAAGGCACGCTGTTTAATCCTGCCCTTTTAGAAGCTTCTAATCTTCTTTCTCCTGCTATCAGTAAATATTCGTTATTCTTATTATTATTTCTCATCACTAAAAGATTTTGATTAACTCCAAATTCTTTTATTGATTCCGTGAGTTCGTCAATATCTTTTAAAACATTTTCTTTATTTCTAATTTGCTCATTGACAATTATTTCATCTATATTTATATCAATAACGGCTGCTTTATCTTCGGTGTCTTTGCCAATCCAGTCTAAAGGATCGTTTAATTTTTTCATAAAATCTCCCTATTCCTTTTCTCTTTTTATATTTTATTTTTAATTATTTGACTGACTTCTTCCCCAAGTTTTTCATAGTCTTCATAACCTCTGCAATTTTTTTTATAATAAAATATGCTTTTGCCGGTTCCCGGAGCTTCCTTTAAAGAAGTATTTATCCTTATGATAGTTTTGAAAACTTGATTATCAAAATGTTTATGTAAATTCTGCAGTATATCTTTTGATATTGAAGTATTTGCATAACCGGTAGCAAGATAACCTAATATTTCAAGTTTGCCGTTAAGTTTCTTTTTAACCATACTCACCGTTTTTAAAAAATCCGATAGTCCTTCCATTGCAAAATATTCAGTTAAAACCGGCACTATTATTTTATCTGCCGCCGTTAAAGCATTTATTGATAATAAACCTAAGCTTGGCGGACAATCAATAATGATAATATCGTGATATAAATCTTTTACGATATCTTTCAAAATCATTTCTCTGCCGACTTCGTTTACTATTTGCAGTTCTACTCCTGCAAGCGCAATATTGGCAGGCGCTACTTCTAAATTTGAATCTGCAGTTTTTATTATATCTGTAATGTTTTTTTCTCCTAACATTACCGCCGCCATTGAATTATCCGCAGTCTCTCTAATTCCTAAATGAATACTTGCGTTTGCCTGCGGGTCTATATCAATTAATAATACGTTGTCGTAATTTCTTTTTAATGCAACGGCAAGATTTACCGCCGTCGTTGTTTTTCCTACTCCGCCTTTTTGATTCATAATAGCGATTATCATTTTTCACCTCTTTATTGTTTTTTAATCTTGTCCACTCAGTGGACAAGAAATATAATTTACATTATATTAAAATGCCTCACGGGTCTTTAGAGTCTCCGTTTTCAAGCATATTTGATACCTCTGCTTTCAACTTTAGCATTACAAATATATTACCTAAATCGTCATCTTTATAATTATTTTCTATAATTATTTTTTTTATCCTGTTATTTTTTTCATCTTCCGGCATTTTTGCGATATATTCATTAACAAGTTTTTCAGCTTCTTCTTCTTTTTCTCTTTTTTTTATTTCCGCTATAATTTTTTGGTTTTCGTTTGCTATTTTTTGCTTCTCTTCCAGAATTATTTCGTCCACATCAGAATATAAGCCGTCTTTTAATGTTTTTATTAATAAGCCGCAGGGATTTTTTACAACTATTTTTCCTTTTTTAACCTGATAATCTAAATATTTACCTGCAATAGCGGCGTCTTTATGCTGCTTTCCAATCTTAAATAAGACATTCTCATCTTCATTCTTAAATAATTCAAGGACTTTTAGCGAGGGCGTGTGTGAATTACTTTTATTATTTTCTTCACACACGTTTTTTAAGGCGGGTTTTGTTGAAGCGTCTTGTGTGTATGTTATTATTTTATTCTTATTATTATTCTTCTTATTAGGGTGCAAATTTTGCACTACCCCTGGTGCAATTTCTGCACTACCGTAGTGCAAATTTTGCACTACCCCTGTATCTTCTTTATTAATGCTATTAATTGTTATTTTTTCTATTATTTCAAGTAAAGGCCTTAAACTATATGTATTACTTTTATATAAATTATTACTGTTTAAATTTTTAATAATTTTCAAAAATCCTTTCTTTTCTAAAGATTTTAATGTATCTATAATCGTGTGTTTTGAAAGAGATGTAATATTTATAAGTTTGGCTAAACTTGGAAATGCCTCATCTTTTTGAAAAGCAAACATTTTAATTACCGAAATAATTAAATATTCATTACCGGTAATTCCAAGTTTGCCAATATTAATTAAAAAAATGTTTGAAATCTGGGTAAACCCTATTTTTTGATAAAAATCTAAAATTTCATCTTTCCAATTATTTTTATTCATAAATTCTATTTTCTCCTGCGCAGTTTAATCTCTTCTTCGTTTAATTCTTTATAAATTTCTTCATAATTATCGTCAAGCGATAAAATACGGTATAAAGTATTGTGAAATTTACCGTTTTTTCGTTGCTGTTTTTTTAAGAGCAATTTAGCTTTTATCAGCTCATTTATTATCCTATATAATTTTTTACTTCCTACTTTCCCTTGCTTGCAGATATCTTTAATTGTCGGATATGAGGTTTTTCCGAACGACCTTAGCATTAAATATAATCCCATTGCCTCTAACGACAGGAATTTTGATTGTATTAAATCGTTTTCGACCCATGTAAACGGTGCTGATATTTTATTTTCAAATGTTATTTTTTCTTCGTTCATATTTTAAATATTGATTTTTTAAAGAGATTATTTTTGTATTAGTTTATAAAATACAACAATAAGTTTTATATGTCAAGCAAAAATATAACTATTTGTTAATAGTATTTATAAATATATTAAGATAATAATAGAATGAAACTTATAGTTAATAATTTGCTTAGGACGGATTCAAAACTAAAAAATTAAAAATAATAGCGGGTTTATTCAATGCCGAGAAATAAAGATATAGACTTATTTAAGCATATAGGGTTAAAAATAAGGAATAAAAGGAAGGAGCTTAAAATTACTCAGGAAAAACTTGCTGAAATGGTTGATGTTGATTATGTTCAAATATATCATTATGAAATAGGTAGGTCTAAAATTCCAATAGATTACCTTCTTAAAATAGCTAAGTTTTTTGATGTAGATATATATTATTTTTTAGGTGATATTAAAAAAGAGAAACGAGACAATATTTCTGTCATTAATTATCCGTCTAATCCGGAGCTTGAAAAAAGAGTCATGATGTTAAAAGAAATATACGAAAATAAATCAGAAGATTTAATAGCTGTGGTTAATACCGGCATAGAAAATGTTTACTCGGCTTTAAAAAAACAAAATAAGCAGAAAAGGAATCCAAGCCCTGTCCAAAAAAAGAGGCTTACAGGTAATAATAAATAATGACTTTAAGGAATAATAAATAATATACGAAAAATATTGTTTGATGTCAATGTTTAAGGGGGAATTATTATGAGTGAGGGTTTTTATCACCAATCTCCGGATGGTCCGGTTATAAAAGAGCAATTAGAAGTCTCAAAAAATATTTTAGAGGTATCAAAAAAGACTCATCGTTTGTCTTGGGCAATCCTAATAGTATCAATTCTTACCCTTGCAATTATTTTGTTTAGCGCATTGCGATAATAATTAATTTGTTTTAAAATGTCCGCCCAGCGGACAGTGAAGATTGCAAATCATGTTTATGCTAACAAAGAGAAAAAATGGAACAAAATATATACTCACATTAACTCACCGCGATAGCTACAACGCAAAGACACATAATAATCAATCTTTGCTTAAAAGATATTTAAATGTAAATAATATAGCAAGTCTTTTAACAATAATAATCACTTTCAGCGCATTGCTTGGATTTAGCCTGCTGAATGCCTACAGTACTTACCAAAGAATTCCTTTTCCAGTATCCGATGCCGGTTTGGAAGTAGCACTTTTTTTAAAATTATTATTAATAGTTTTTATTTCTATTCTTGCGTTTTATTTGCCAGCCTTAATTAGAATTGCCGACGAAGAGTTTGAAAAAAATTCTTCAAAACTTATTGTAAGCATAATTTTTTATTTTATATGGTTTACCCTCTTATTTATCATATTTTATCCTTTTTTATTAAACAAATATTTTAAGTTTTTAGTATATGCTATATATGCGATTAGCATAATAATCCTTATTTCCATTCGTAAGGGATTTAAAAAAAACAACTCGGAAAGATATCCGTTCCGATATGATTTATTGGGTTTAATTATATCAGCATTCTTTTTTTTAGCTTTTCTGGCGATTATTCTCCTGTTTATGACAAACTCGTCGGCTAAATTACGGGCATTATTATCAATAATCGTTTATTTTATCCTCCCTTTTGTATTGGTTGGATCCTCCCAAATTTTATATTTTTTTGAGCCCGGAAAAAATAAATTAGAACAAGACTATTTTTTTATAAAAAATATGACAAAGATAGGGGGTGTAATTATAGGTTCTGCTTTTATTGTTTTATTTTTTGCTTTTATAATATACCTACGCCCCGCTAAATCTCAACCATTTAAACAATGTAAGGAATTAATAAATAATGTACTAAATCTTGAGTTGTCCGAACTAAGGGTCGGCGGAAATGTTCCAATAAAATTAGAGGTCACTAATACCTATTTGAACGAACTTATTGAAGTAAAAAACAGCTATTTAAACAAACTTATTAATAAAAAACTATTATCACATAAATTCAATAACTCAAATAAGCTAACAACTAAGAGCATAATAAATGCCTGCTTAATTCTAAAAACTAATAACGGTATTTATATCAGAATCTCAAAATTCATCGCGAAACCAATTTTTATTCAAAATCAATATATTGTTTACGATTCGATAAACTTTAATAAAAAATGCACAAATAATTAGGTTTTTAAATTTTTCTTTTAAAATGCATGGAGTTTGGACAGCGGGCTTTTTTAAAAAAATAATGTAATAATTTTATATTTAATTTTTTATACTCAGTTTAAAATATACAGATAATTATATTGGAGGATATACCTGCTATGTTTATCACGAAACAGAATAAAGAAAGCAAAGAAAAATATTTTAAACTTCTGCAGATAATGGGCGGACTGTCCAATCTGTTTTCCGAATCCGCCGTTCCGTTTCTGCATTACAGAGTTTCTGAAAATATTTTCTGTAAAGCTTTCAGTGCAGAAAATTTGTCCAGGTCTGACTGTTCCGCCGACGCCAAAAAAGAAATTGAAAGTTTAAAAATAGGTGTCGGGATAAAAACTTTTATAGAAGGCAACGGAAACACCTATCAGAAAATTGCAGAATTTAACAAAAGCCGGATAATATTTGAAAAATTTATAGACAATTCGGAAAAACTTGTCCGCGAAATTTCTCACATGAGAAACAGCAGAATTGAAACGACTAAAAAAATGTTCGGCATAGATAATATTATTTACCACTGTATAGCCCGTTCAAAAAATAATTTCAGCATATATGAAGAAAATATGGCTGCGGTAGATACCGAAAATATTCAGAACATCAGCAAAAACGGCAATTCTGTTTTCTTTGACGATAAAAAAGAAAATTATCTTTTTAATCTGTCAAAAAGCACTCTTTTTAAAAAATTCAATACCGGACAGGCAGATATTTCGATACCTGTAAATATCATAGAAGATCCCTACGAAGCTCTAGATAGAATGTTTGCAGATTTCAGACCGCTGAATGTTCTTGCGCCGGCAAAATCATACGAAAGCGTCATTCTGCCTTTATACTCAACAAAATACCGGGAAACTGTGCCTGAAAAAAGCGGCCTAAACCAGTGGAATGCCGGAGGCAGACCGAGAGACCCCAATGAAGTTTATATTCCGGTTCCTTCATGGATACATTTGAAATTTCCGGATTTTTTCCCGGACAGAGAAACTCCGTTCAGACTGAAACTGCCTGACGGAACTTTTCTTAACGCAAAAATGTGTCAGGGTAACAACAAAGCCCTCATGAGCAGTCCCAACAGCGCTCTCGGAATATGGCTTTTAAGAGATATTTTGAAGCTGCGGGAAGGAGAACTTGCAACCTATGAAAAGCTTGCAGAAATAGGCATTGATTCTGTTGAAATAGAAAAGTCCGGCGAAGATTCGTACTTGATAAATTTCAAACAGCTCGGAACATTTGAAGATTTTAAAGATAAATACGGAACAGCAGACAGAAACTGACAAACTGCATATGAAAGCGCGCAAAAAAACAGCTCCCATGACCAGATCAGAAAATATGTCAAGAATCAGGTCCAGAAATACCGCTATTGAAATAATCCTGCGAAAAGAGCTGTGGAAAAGAGGCTTAAGATACAGGGTTAATTTCGGAAAAGTTTTCGGCAGACCCGATATTGTTTTTCCCGGAAAGAAAGTTGCTGTTTTCTGCGACAGCGAGTTCTGGCACGGCAGATATTTTGCGGAAGGCAAATATGCGGTAAAAACAAACACGGACTACTGGACACCCAAACTAAAACGCAATATTGAACGGGACAATGAGGTAAACAGAGTTTTAAAAGATGGCGGATGGACGGTTTTAAGATTCTGGGGGGAAGATATAATAAAAAATGTTAATCCGATAGCCGATAACATTGAATCGGTGCTAAACAGAAGCTGATATTTTATAAAAGCTTTTATACGATGGTTTTCCTACTGCAATTTCTTTAATACAGTTTAAATTTAAAGAAGAGTTTTGTATCCCTGCAAGAACATCTGCTATCCTTTCGGCAAAAGGGTGGATTCCTGCCGGCGGGACAGCATTGCCTATCTGTCTTCTGACTTCGGAGTTGCTTCCGCAGAAAACAAAATCATCAGGAAATCCCTGAAGCCTTGCCCGTTCTCTGTTTGTCAGAGGTCTCGGTTCAGAATAATGGTATGTCCAGGTTCCTCCTCCCCCGGACGCTATAACGGTATATGCAGGCTCATCCGGCTTTAGTCTTCTGTAAATGTTAGACATCAGTCCTTTGACTTCATATTCCGTTCCTATAAGAGATTTATAGTTTGAACCCGGCGGTATAATTTCAAGCATTTTTACGGTTCTCGGCGAACATTTTATCAGGTTATGGTTGGAACAGCTTCCTGATATGCCGCATAGAGCTTCTTCAGCAGATACATAATTATTTCTGCTTATAAATTCAGGAGGAACAAAATCGGTTTCTATATCATTTCTTATACCTATAAACAAAACTCTCTGTCTCAGCTGCGGTATGCCGAAATCGGCAAAATTCACGGGAAAAACTTTTACGCGGTATCCGTCTATTTCAAAACGCTCTTTAATAATTTTAACCGCTTCTCCGCTGTTTGCCGATAGAATACCTTTTACATTTTCGGCCAGGAATACTTTAGGTTTAAAATATTCGACATATTTTGCAAAACTTTCATAAAGCCTGCCGTTGACATTATCTTTTATGCCTGCTTGTTTTCCTACAACAGAAAAAGTTACACAGGGAAAACCTCCGATAAGCAGGTCGAATCTTCCTTTTATATTTTCGACTGGATATGATGTTATATCTTCACAAATTACTTCGGTATTTTTAAAATACTTATGATTGTATTCAACCGTAGAACATGCATATTCATTGTTATCCATTGCAAATACGGTTTCAAAAGGCAGCGACTTATAATATCTGCACAAGTATTTAAAATCTCCATGAAAACCAGTGTCTAATCCGCCGCACCCTGTAAATAGGGACAGGATTTTGTATTTCTTAGTATCCATTGTTTTTTTTCGGTTTTTTATCAATTTATTTACAGTCTTTAAATATTTAACATTGTAATAATTATATCAAATTCATGCGTCCGGCGTGTGAATTTTTTATTATACTCATTTAAAAATATGGTAAAATTAAAAGTTCCTTTATTATCACCTTTAAAAGCGCTATTATCGCCGAATAATATACTATCCTTTCTCTGCCTCTTTGCTCAGTGCCGGTTATCCTAGACAAATCCATAAATATATTATTCAATAATTTGTATATCCTGTCTGTTTCCGATTCTAAGCTTTCATCTGTCCTTCCCATAAAAAATCCGTCTAATGCTTTTTTGACGGCACTGCTCATCTTTACGGTGGCTTCCGATAAATCCACAGTTACCTGAGGATATTTGACGAGTTCTCTGATATTACGCTTTATTTCCTCGGTCTAGTTGTAAATATTCTCCAATATAGTTATATAAGTTACGATTCTAACAATTTCCTCGGTTCGCCCACCCTTAAAACCTTTTTTAATTTCCTCTTTCAGTCTTTTTAATTTACCCGTGTAATTTTCATTTTTATATTTTTCAGCCGGTTCTCCGATGACTACCAATAGTTTTAAAGTATATTCGAGGTTTTCCTCTATTATGCTGGTAAAAAAAGATAAGTTTTTGGTTAAATTTTCCAAGTCTTAGCGCCGGTTCTTATTGAGATTCAGAATTATCACGCAAACGGGGAGGCACCCAATAATCCAAATCCGAGTCTTTTGCCCCTTTAGGTATTAATTTATCCGGATCATCGCATAGATGTTGAGGTTTTATTCTGTTTTCCGAATTTTTTTCGTATGCATACCATATTCCGCCGTTCCGTTCCAGGCCTAAACGGGAATTAATTATTTTTATGATTTCCGCCGAATTTTCAAAATAGAAGTCTTTGAAATAAACATTGGCGTTCCAGAAAGCCGCCAATCCACCATTTCCGGTAAAAACAGCATTTGCTGTAACAACGCACCTCTGAGCCCAATACGGCCAAATTATACATTCCGTTCCAAGTTCTTTTTCGATTTCGTGGGCTCTATTTAAAGGATTCTCAGGCGGCGGATACTTGTAAGATTTGATGAAATGTATTGGACCGCAAAATTCTACAAATTTAGTAACTCCTTTATATGATACCTGTATATCAATAGATTTTTGCCCCCATGGGACTTGTTGTTCGATAATAATACCCGGAAAATTTTGTCTAAAAATAGCTACTATGAGATACTCGTCAAAACTGACTTTCCTTCCATTTATACGATTACCTTTAAGTGATTTATAAACGGTTTCTTCATCAATCATATCATTATCCGGTAATGAATTAAATAAATCATCCGGAAGAATGATTTTTAAATCCGAACGAGAATAAAAAGAACCGACATTTCTGTTGCTATCCGCAAAAATAAAGTTTCCGCATGGTTTACCCCAAACGCCGCTCATATAATAACCCTTTGTTTAGATTAATAACATTAATAAATTATATATTATTCTTTAAAAAATTTAAATCAAATAATTAACAGATTAATAGGATTGCTTAATTTTTAAACAAAACAGTATTTTTAAATATCCAAGCATTCCCTTATTATTTACGTCTGCTCCCTTTTATTATGCAAGCGGAACGGAAATTCCTTATATTGTGCTTAAAATACGCCGATTTATTAAATATGTTACTAAAAATAAAAAATAATAAAGAATATAGCCGCAATAGACATTTTGTGCGGAGCCGGTCATCTGACTAAAAATCAGTTTACCGCTCCCAATTTCACTGCAACGATTTTGCAACGATTTAAATCGGAATAGAAGGGATTAAAAGGAAATACTCGGAATACTCGGAATAGTTCAAATCGTTTTAAAAACTGCAAATTCAGGCGGAAAGCCGTTTTGTTAAAAGTTATTAAAGTTATCTCTTAATCAGTAGGTCGCCGGTTCGATCCCGGCACAGCCCACCACTATTTTAGACACTTTCAAGAAATTCGTTTTTTTGCTTTTGTTCCTGTGGTAAAGAATCGGTAAAGTTTTTTTCTAAAACCTTGACGGCGTTGGATATGTGGCTTGCCGCCAAATGCGAATACCTTAAAGTCATTGTAATATCTTTATGCCCTAACAAATCCTTAACTGTCGTTAAATCAATTCCGCCCATAACTAACCAGCTTGCAAATGTATGCCTTAAATCGTGAAAATGAAAATCGATAATATGCGATTTTCTCAAAGCCGTCGTAAAGCTCTTTTTAATTTCATAATAAGATTTTAAGGTTGCCGGATTATAAAAGACATAGTCGGTTTTAAGGCTTCTAACTATTCCGAAAAGGACATTATAAAGAATATTATTTATAGGTATTTCCCGGCGTTCGCCGTTCTTTGTTATATCGAGCAAAATTATCCGGTTCTTCAAATCTACCCTATCCCAAGTAAGATGTAATATTTCCCCTTTTCTCATACCTGTATTTAATGCCGTTATAACGATAGGCTTTAAATGATTATCGCAGTTATTAATAAGCCTCTGCGCCTCATCTTCGGATAAATACCTTAACCGCTTATTTTCCCCTTTAAGCTGTTTTGCTTTCCGGACCAGCTTTAAGTCTTCCTCGTTTATCATTTCCCAATCTAAAGCCTTTGTAAACATTCTTTTAAGAATAGCCGTTAATCTGTTGGCATAAGCAACCGATAAATTGTTTTTAATGATTTCAGACTGCATATTCTCAATTAATATAAGGTTAAAATCATCTAATCTTATATTGCCGAATGTTTTTATAAGCTTTTTTATAAACGATTTTAACCGGCTGTGGCTCTTTAACCGTCCGTCAGTAAATTCCAAATACTTATCCGCAAGCTCCGAGAAAGTATAATTATTTATAGGTTCTCGTTCCTGCCTAACCGGCTTGCCGGTCAGGATTTGTTCTTTAAGCTCGATAACCCAGCGGTCGAAAGTTGCCCTTGCTTCCATTTTTAAATTTGTGCCGCTGGATTTAAAATAAGTTAAACCGTTTACGGTTTTACTCATCATAAAATTATTGCTGTTAGCTTTTTTGTAAATGCCCATTCGTTCACCCCCTTAAACGACATTTACAAACGCTTACTTTTCGGATTAATATTATCATAGCTGTTTTGATTAATCCAAGTAATAATTTTATCCTTATCGAACCTTAAAGCCCCGCCTATTTTTGTATAAGGAATGGCTTTACGATAAACAAGTTTGTAAATACTGTTTTCATTCATCGATAACATTCCGGCAACGTCTTTAATTTTTATCAGCATAATATTTTTTTTAAAAGTTTTTAATAAGTTTTTTTAATTTGCCTTTCATATTTCGCCTTTTGATTTTGTCTTTGGTTTTTGCCTCTGTCTTTGCTTTTGCTTTTGTCTTTTGCCTTTCCCCACTCTCACACTCTTTTAGTAGGGTGGTCGGGAGGTTTGGCTTTTTAAACTTCCCGACCACCCTACTAAGTGAGAGTGGGGAAAGGCAGGGGTTTTAAGGATTTTTAATCCCCTTAAATTTCCATTAATACCCTTATAATTCAATTTCATAGAAATTATAAAGGTATTTTTTATCATTTTTTTGTTATCCGGCGGATAATTTATTTTCTTTTGCCGTTCTTTTCTCAATATTTTTGCTTGCATTTTTATTGTCTTTGTGTGTGATTTTTTATTTTCTTTTTCAGGATAAATATTTATCAATGCCCTGCATAAATTCATTTAATTTTACGAACACTATTTTATTTTTTGTATCGTCTATTATTAGTCTTTCGTCTATACTTTTGCCGTCTTTATAATCGTCTATGCTTAAAATTTTTTTCTTTAAAGTTTCCGGATTTCCGCTTGTTAAATATATTAACTTTTTTATATCTTTGTTCGTCTGCAACTGCGACAATTTCTTTGCATACTTTGAAGCGTTTTTATATTCAAGTTCGATTTCAAAGCCGATTAAACCGTCGTCTTTTTTAATGACAACATCAGGGATAATTTTAAGTTCGGGATATGCTTTTTTACAAGTCAAATCTATTTCATAATCGATGTTTCGGCTCGTCAATAATGCGCCTATTTTTGCGATAAGAAGATGATGATTGAAGTTATAAATTGACGATGTTTTAATTTTACTTAAAATCGGTTTATTAAATTCCTGCGGTATATTCTGTGCTAACCAGTGCTTACCCTGCATTGTAATAGCATAAACCGGTATTTTTATATTTATTGAATCTATTTTTTTTGCATAACCGAATTTAATTAATTTTTTTAATCTTTCATATAAGGTTCTATTTACCGGATTTATTATATTTAAAGCCGTAAAATCCGCATATCTATGTTTATATAAAAGATATAAAGTTTGCTTATCCTTATTGCTAAAATCAACCCTTTTGTAAGCGCCCATTATTTGCTTTCCTTTTTTTATTAATTTCCTCAAACAGATATAATAATTTGTCAATTTCCATTTCTATACTTTTTGATAAATCAAATATGCAATAATCATCATATTTAAACTTAAATTCCTCAAAAAAATTACATATTTTAAAAACTTCATCGATGTCTTCTTTTTTAATTTTCATAATTTTTGCCCCCTTAATTTTTATAGAAATCCGCCAAATCGCATATAGGAAAAATAATCGCCGTTAAATCTCTTTCTATCACGGAAACAAAAATCTTGCGCTTATATTCCTCTTCCTCGATGTCGTATCCGTCTTTATCTTTTTTTACCGGCAATTCCGGCAATCTCAAAGCCTCAGATATAAATTTTATTTTTTCTATCAGCTCTTTTTTTGTTTCCGCTATGAAATTAAGGACGATATCGTTCGCCCTGATTATTACCCTGTAGCTTTCTTCCTCGAAACCATTATGCTTTACTTCTGTTTTCATTTATCACCCCTTTTAATATGTTAATTCAAAAATATATTTTAAAATCCTTTCTAATTTGCGTTTTAAGCCCTTATTTAAAAGCCGTTAAGTTTTTTACCTGTTTAAGATTTAAGTGGGCTAATTTTGCTTATTAGCCCCCTTGTTTTCTTTCGCCTTAAAATGCTTATGCACCAAATCTACTATATTTATTACAATTCCTAAAACAATATAGCCTAATGCGTCATTATAATTTTTAGTAAAATAATAATATAAAATAAAACCTATTATAAAAATCAAAGTAATGTTTACCCTGTTTTTTTTAAGATAATTTATTTTATTCTTCATCGCTCCCCTTTTTTCTGTATGGATGAAATTTATGTTTACCTGCCGACTCCGCCGCATGTCTTGCCGCCGTTGAACCGGCATTACCGGCAACTGCTCCCGCTCCCATTCCAGCCATTTTAGCCCCGATACTACCGGCAAGACCTCCACCGCTTACGCCTGCCGCTCCCAAGCCCGCAGACGCTCCGGCGGTCATAAGCGATATAGTCGCATAGCTTGCAATAGACCCTAAAGCCCCCATTCCGCCTTGATAAAGTTTACTTGTAAGATACGGCGTTAAAATTATTAAAATAACTAAAAAGATGTAGATTCCGGCTACAACTATAGGGTCTAAATTTTGCAAAGACGGATATGTATTGCCTATAGATAATACAGTATTAAAAACTTGAAATAATATCGCCGAAACTATAATCCAGCTCATAACTTCGATAGTGTCCTTTATCCAAGCCTTCAGAAAAGGTCTTAACGGCGGTATCATTGAAAGGGAAATCGTTATCGGTCCGATTAAATATAAAAATGCAAGCAATAAATACCTTAACCATTCTAAAATCCACACTGCAATTGACGCTAATGTTAATGCCCCAGTAGAAACAAAAGCACTCATTGATAGAGAAAAAATACTTATGCCCGGATGTTTCCAATTGAAAATATTTTTTAGAAATAACTTTAATTCGCTTGTTGGCATGATTCCTTGAGCTATGCCTTCGATGACGGTGTTAAGCCAAAGAAAAATAATATTATACATAACTAAAATAGATATGATGAATATCATATAAAATATTTCTTTCATATACCCTTTTTCTTCGTTAAGATATAACCTTATAGCCATAGCAAATAAAAACATTAAAAACGAAAACGGCAACACCTCGTTTTTAACAAGCGGGACGATATCTTTATTCATCACCTTTCCAAATGTTGCGGGTATAGTGGCGCTTACCCCTATTTGCGGATACTTCTTAATCGTTATATTGGTCTGTCCCGTATCCGCATAAGCTTTTTGCGCTAGACCCGCAGTTATTGCAAAACTCATAAAAATTATTAATAATAAAATTAGTTTCATCATAATTACCACCCCGCCGATAAGCTCTCAGCCAACGACTGATTTGTTTGCGTGTCTTTTTGCTGTTGATATGTCCCCTCCTGCTGATATCTTAACTGCTGCGCCGACTCCGCCGCATTAGCCTGATTCTGAACCGCCTGATTTTGCAGTATCTCGCTTAAAAGCTCTATGATTTTTCCGTTTGCGCTTGCCGTTAATCTTTCAGCGTCCAGTCCGTTCGCTTTTGTTGCTTCTTGTGAAATTAAATGTCCCGCAGTTGTTGCCGTCTGCGCTTCCTTTGAATCTAATGCCGCCGTTGAAGATTCGCTGTTGATTGCGGCTTGGTCTATTGCCTGCATATCCTGTGCTGTTGAATTTACTCCAAGAGCGTTATCCCACGGATTAGCCGCATTTAAATCGGCTGCGCCGAGACCGTTAACATAATTTACAAGGCTATTATCCAAACTTGCGTTTGGAGTTCCTGTCGGTACGCTCGGTATAAACTGCTTATAATTTTGCAAAAAACTGTCCATTCCGTCTAAGCTCTTTAAATTCTGAATAAATCCTGTCGCCGTATAATAATAATTCTGATATGTCTGGAATTGATTATATGCAGCCATAGCCTCTTTAACCGCATCTGCATTTCTTACATCTTGCAATGCGGTTTGGATTTTAGTGTTAACCGCCTGAATTTGAGTATTAACCGCCGTTGCCGTCGTCTCAACACTTGTTGCGATTGACTGCGGATTCGGCACGCTGAAAACAGTTAATTGCGCGTAAGCACTGCTTGACATTCCGAAAATAACCGTAAAAACTGCAATAATTAATAGCTTTTTCATCTCTCCCCCCTTCTCATCGCATTAAAAAGTTTTTTATTAAAAATATTGCCTTCATGATAGACAACATTTTGGGCATTTAAACAGTTTTCATTAGTTTTTGAGAAATTGAATTTTACTGAATTTTGATGTTCAAATGCGGGTATTTTAAGGCACATTTTATAAACCGCTTTAGCCTGTTTTTTATGCTTTTCATAATATTTATAGGAATGATAATTATTAGCCGGATTATTTTTAGCACACCCGGATAATGCTAACCCCGTAAAAATTACCCCTGCGATTAAAAATAGTTTTTTCATAATTCATCACCTCTTTTTTTTAAATTAATTTTAAAACTGTCCAAACCACGAGCTTTTATATCTAAGTTTTTTATCCTGCCCTAATCTTTTGCCTTAAAATTGCCTTAAATTTCAATACCGCCATGCCTTCCTGTATTTCCGCCGATAAATTTTTATAATACTTAAGTTTTATTTTATTAATTTCTTCTAAATATTTTTGTTCCGGAAGGGTTTTTAGATATTCTGTAACTTGCTGGTCTATCAAATCGTCTTGCGCATTGTCCTTAATTTTTTGTTCTATGCTCGCAGATTCGATTTTATGTTTTTCCCGTTCCTTTTTTTCGAGTTCGTCAACATCGTCATAAAGCATATTTTTAAGCGTAGATATTAAATAAGCTAACGGTTTTTTTGCCTCTACTAACCCTTTTTTGTTTTGATAATTAAGATATTTTGCGGCGGTTAAACAATCTGGATACTGCTTAGCTAAATTATTTATAACTTTTTCGTCTTCGTTTTTAAATAAATCTAACTTTTTGATTTCTGCAACTAAAGGCGATAAGGGCGTGTGTGTTTTGTTTTCTTTTTTACTTTCTGAATTTTCACACACGCCCTTCGTATTTTGGCGGGATTTCGGGGATATATGTAAATTACTGTTACTACGTGTGTGTTTTTTTTCTTTTAATAATTCTTTTTTATCTATTATTCTTATTAGTGTGTCATTTAAGGCATGCCTTATTTGAGTATGCCTTAAATGACCACACAAACGAGATTGGCTATTATCAAGGGTTTGTGGATTTAGAGGTTCTTCCCCTATAAATTCTTTATAAATTTCTTCATAATCGTCCGTAAATGATAAAATCCTGTATTCTGTATTTGAAAATACTTTTCCTTTCTTAGTCTGTTTTCGTATCAATAGCTTAGCATTTATTAATTGTTTAAGAACCGCATAAACCTTTTTACGTCCCATTTTTGCCAAATTCGCTAAATAGTCGACGGAAGGATATATATTGTCGCCAAACGATCTTAATATCACGTATAAGCCTATTTCTTCCGCTGATAACGACTTAGACCGGATTAAATCGTTCTCGACCCAAGTAAACGGGGTTTTGATTTTATTCGTGAATTTTATTTGTGAATTTTGCCCTGTTTCCATCATCTTAAAAACTCCCTTTTAGCGTTTTCGTAATTTTCGTCCGGAAGCAAAACTTTAAAAAAATAAATTTGCTGGGTTCTGCGATATTTTATTAATAATTTCTTCTCTATAAGTTTATCCATTAACCCCTTAACCTTTTCTGTTCCGCAATTTCCGAGCTTCGCCAATTCTGTTATGCTATGTAATATTATCGATTTATCAGAAATTGACCATAATAAAAAATATAATCCCACTTCTTTAAAGGAAAGCCCTTTTGTCCTGAGCAAATTATCTATTATGCTAAAATCTACCGGCATATTTTTAAATGTTAGATTATCGGCGTTATTCATTTTCATCACTATTGATACGGTTTTTGTTTGAAGTCTTATTTGAATTTACAAATTCCTTAACTTCCGATATTTTAAAAATAAGTCTTTTACCTATGCGATATGAGGGTATTTCATTATTCTTGACCATTGCATAAAGCTTACTTCTGCCAATATGCAGATAAATTGCCAATTCAGATAAATTTATATACTCGGCTTCAGGCATAGACTTAAATATTAATTTCTGCTCATTCATTTTTAAACTCTCCTATTAATTTTATTTTAAAAATACTAAATAAATGATAATAACAAAAATATATACCAAATTAGATAACAATGTCAAGTAAAAAAATATATACGACAAATTGTCGTATATTATAAGTTATAATTGCAACATACAGTTGTAAACCTTATTTTTTAAATTATCTTTTATGGTATATATACATTACCATTATTGATAATAAGCCATTCCGAGTATTCCGATTATTTATCTTTTTTTATCCCATTTTTGCGGATATTAACCAAAATTGATAACCTTAATAAAAAATGTTAAGATAATTAAATTAACAGGGGAATCTTATGAAAAAAGAAAAGGATATGTCCGTTTATATTGATTTAGGCAGGAAGATAAAAGCTGAAAGATTAAACTTAAGATTATCTCAAATGCAAATAGCTAAAGATTTAGAAATTAGCTTTCAGACTTACCGAAGATATGAAGAAGGGACTAATGAAATGCCCATAGATATTATATTAAAAATTTCGGAAATTTTTAATTTAGATATCAACGAGTTATTAGAAGTATCCAAAAAAAATAAAAACATTGAATATGAATTGGAAAAAAATCAGTTGATTATTAAAAAAATATATGAAACAAAAAATAAAAAGTTAATCCTTGCGCTCAATTCCGCATTAAATTTTATTTACGAGCTTTCTAAAGTTAAAGATTAAAATCTGCTTTCCGGACAAATCATATTTACCGTAAAAAAAGCCGTGCTTGCCATTAAGGCAACCGGCTTTATTCTATCCTATACATATTTATTTATACCCTAATTTCTTTTTACGAGGCTTAAAATGCAAATTAGAAGGGATTTATTTTTAAAAATATGTCCTGTATCCTGATTTTTATCGAGTTTCGAGATTTCAAGCGCCTTTGTTGGTGAACCGCCGCAGTTCACTTGTTTTTTTAAAATTAAAAAAGATTTAGCCCGTCGGCGCCGAAAAGTTATTAAAGATTTAGTCAAGATTTTTATCATAAAAAATATTTGCTTTAGTAATACCTTAGTGTTATAATAATAAAAAACATGTAAAGAGGTATATTAATTATGAAAACACTAACGGTAAAATCAAGCGAAAAAAGAATATCCACGAGCATAAAACTTAATAAGAAAAACAGGGATTTCGCAAAAGATTTTTTTAAGAAATATAATCTTACCTTAAGCGACGGGATTAACATATTCCTTGCAAAAGTAGTTATGGATAAAAAACTTCCGTTCGAGCTTGAAATACCCAATAAAGAAACGATGAAGGCTATCAGAGAAGCGGATAGCGGAGATTTGATTTATTGCGGGGATAATATAAACGACATAATGAAAGAGTTGAACTCTTGAAAGTTTATCAAACAAAAGTTTTTAAAAAACATTATAAAACAAGAATAACGGCTTCCGATAAAGAAGTAATAAGGATTATCATAGGAAATCTGTTAAATCAAAAACCCTTAGAACCCAAATTTAAAGACCATAGATTAACCGGCGATTTTAATCATTGTCGGGAATGCCATATAAAAAATGACCTTCTGCTAATATATCAAGTATTGGACGACGAATTAAGACTTATCGATATAGGAACACATTCCCAGCTATTTAGATAAACCAAAAGATACACGAAAAGCCCTGTTATTTTTATTTAATACCAAAAGAAAAGTATATTATTGTGGGGATATTTATTTTATTTCTTTATGGAATACGGCTTCAAATAATTTTTCGTTAAATTTATTCATTAAGTTAATCTTTTCGTCTAAAGAATTTAACCTGATTTCGATTTTATCGTCTAAAGAATCTATTTTTCCGTCAAGATGTGATAGTTCCGATTTAAATTCGTTCCTGAACGACTCGACCCTTTTATCTAATCCGTCAATTTTTGTATCAAGGTTATTTATTCTCTCGCTGATGATAGACATATCGGTTCTAATTTTATTTAAGTCCGGGATTATTAATTCCTGTATAATCTTTCTTAAAGCATTTTCTTTTAAAGTTTCCTGCGCCGTCATTTTAAACCTCTTTTAAATAAGCAATTGTTTTTACAAATATTATACCACATCTTTTTAAAATATTTAAAAGATTATTTGATTTCTTGAGTGGCGAAACTGTTTCGGCACTCAAGAATACACCGCAATAAACTATTTTCTGCGGTAAAGAATCGGTAAAGTTTTTTTTAAAAAACGGTAATAAATAGGTTAATTTAAGATAAAATATAAAAGTCCGAAAAGTAAGCGTCTGTCTGCCGTTGCTTGTTATTGCTATGTTTAACTAAAGTTAATTAAATTATCTCTTAATCAGTAGGTCCCCGGTTCGATCCCGGGACAGCCCACCACTCAAAGACGCTGTAAATAAGCACTTCCAAGCAATATCCCAAAATTGCCGATAGAGATTATTGGAACAAATAATAATAAACTGGATATTATGACAAATTAAAAGTTAAATTCAATAGACAAATTAAAAGTTGCAACATATATATTTTTATTTGGGACCGTTCAAAATTCTGTGTCAATCCTGTATAATTAAATTATAATTAATTAAAAGGAGATTGACGCAATTATAACAATTATAACCTTTCTGGTTCTGGGACCGTCAAATTCACATAAAAAAATACCTTCCCATCTGCCGAGAAGAAGTTTCCCATTTAAAACAGGAACAATTCGAGAGTTGCCGATTATTGAAGATTTTATATGAGCGTCTGAATTCCCTTCCGCATGGTTAAATTTAATGCCTGCCGGTATAATACCATTTAAAAAGTTTTGTATATCTAAAGCAACATCGGGATCGGCGTTTTCGTTTATTATTATCCCCGCCGTAGTGTGCGGAATATAAATCAAACAGAGTCCGCTTGAAAAAATTTCTTTATTGCCGGTGTCCAGCTTAGCAAAACCCGACTTTATGGAATTTATAACCTCATTTGTAATGTCAATAAAATTAGTCTTTTTTAATGTATTAATTTCAAAATCGGATATCATTTTTTTAATAATTTAATATTTATTTTTTAGATAATATATTATTTAGTTGAACAGGTTAATGATTAAACCGTTGGTGTTTGTGTTTATTGCATAATATAATTACCCCTTATTGCAAAACAAATGCGTTTGAATTGTTTATGGTTGTTGAGCTAATTTAGTTCCAGCATATCCTCCTACTGCACCGCCTGCTAGACCGCCCATAAAACTGGCGCATCCGCTTGTCATTGATATCATAGTAATTAATAAACCGCTTAAAATTATTATTTTAATCTTTTTCATTTTTCCTCCTTGTATAATTAATAATGTTCACTATAATTATCGTAAACATAATTTGTTAATTTGATTAATTTTGTTAAGTTATCTTCTAATTTGTTTATTTTTAGTTTTATTTTTCTTTTTTTTATTTTAATATTTTATCATTAAATTGTATTTTTTTGTTTATAATAATATTTATTTTTTTAATATTTGCAATATTTTTGTATTATTAGTTTAGAAAACAATAGAATTAACGGTTTCACTTGCAAAACTTTTGCATAAACGAAAATATTTATTAATAGATTTTTCTATTTATTTTATTGCACTGCACATAAGTTTGCTGTTATTTTGTCAATGCCAGCATTAATTATTAAATGTTTCTGAGACAAGAATTATTTCTTATTGCGCGTAAAAAACAGGAGCGATGCTCCAACTAATATGCCTCCAATACCGGCCCAAGTCGGAATATTTACGGTTCGCTTTTGCTTACCTATGACTTTAACTGGACCTACTTTGCATACTAGACCTCCTTAGTATAGCTAAATTGACCGTACGCAAGCCCCAGAACACCTGCCACTATTAATATAATTGCCATAATTTTAATTCCTGCGTTCATCCAGCCTTCTTCTAAATTATATAAAGATATTATACCTGTACTGTTCTCAAAACAAAGGGTCAACATTCATTGCATCAAATTGAATTAAATGCGTCATCATAGAACTCAATTATTTGTTTATGTTTCCATTGTACTGCTATGCAATAATTAACTTTTATGTAAGCATTGTGCAGTATATAATATTAACCGTATCTTCTCCGCTTCCGCTAAAAAGTGTTTATAAACGCTACAACAAGTAATCTTATCGTACCGTACAGGTTGTTAGTGAATAAAAATAAATATCGCCGATTGAGCAAAGCTTATTTATATTATTATGCGCATCAGAACAAGAATTAAAACTATCACCAGAACTACGCCTATAATTCCGCTGGGACCGTATCCCCATTCCCTGCTGTGCGGCCAGGTTGGAAATGCACCAAGAAGCAGTACAATCAATATGATTAATAATATAATACCTAACATAAGCTTTTTCTCCTTATAGCTTGCAAAAGAACTACATAACGTGAGACAAGCAGCCTCATTAAAACCTTTTACAAATATTAAAGTAATTATTTTATATATTTAATTAAAAATTAATTATTTATATAACATATTATTATAATATAACATAAATTTAAATAGTCAAGATTCAAAGTAATTATTTTATATATTTAATTAAAAATTAATTATTTATATAACATATTATTATAATATAACATAAATTTAAATAGTCGAGATTCAAGGTAATCTTGCCAATATTATATCAAAATTGCCGATAGAAAATTTTAATTTCTGATGAACGCTTCGCTCTCAGCTTATAGTCTCGTGAATAGAAACGGCGTGCGATTCTATCTTCTAAACTTTCCCGCCTGAGCGGAAATGACTTTACTAAGATTTATCGTTTCACCCGTCTTGAATAATTTTAAAAGATATTAAAAAATTATCCGTCCGATAATAGGAAAAAAATTTATTTTGTTTAAAAAAATATGTTAAAATAAATTAAATTTTAGGATTTCAAATATGATCAGTTGATGGAGCGAACGGAGGGATTCAATTAATGTTAAACCAAACGGCATTAGACTTAGACGGAGTAATATTTGATTACGAGAAAACTTTCTTAAGGGAAGCCTGTAAACTTAATCTAAATATCTCAATCAAGCATCCTGTAATATATAGTATGGCGGACAGATACGAAATAACGCAAGAACAGATATCCTTAATTAATTCAAAAATAGATTTTTCCGATATGGATATTTTTGACGAAGTCAGAAATTTAAAGCATTACATTAATAACATTAAATGTTTTATAACGTCAAGTCCCATAGAGATATTGCATAAACGGAAAGCCAATCTATTAAAAATATTTGATAAAGATATTCCCGTATATTATGCCGAACCCGGAGATAAACATATCGTTATTAAAGATTTGGGTATTAAATACTTTATTGACGATTATAATGCGGTTATTCATCATATAAATTTAAATTGTCCTGATTGTAAGGCGTATTGGCTTAATAGAGGATATAAAGATGAAACGTTGCCGGAGACTGTTAATAAGATAAATAGTCTGGCGGAGTTTTTTGAATAAATTTTCTTTTTTTTTGGGCGGGGTCAGTTTTAATAACATTTACAGCTTATAGTATGAGTTTTTTGAATAAATTTTTTTTGAAGAGCAATATAGTAAAGGAGTTAAAAAATGGATAGATTTACTGAGATACTACAAAAAAACGATATGTCGGCTAAAGGAATTACAGGCATCGTTAATCTTTTTTCCCAAAATCACAGAGATTTAATGTTTAAGCTCGCAAATTTTACCCAATCAGACATAAATAATATATCTAAAATAAGCTCGTGTATGAAAGAAACTGCTCAAAACATAGCAAATTCTTTTTACGACTATTTGCTGTTAATAGAGGATACTAAAAATATTATACTTTCAAAAGACCGTCTTTTAGAAAGATTAAAAATAACCCAAACAGAATATATAAAATCTTTGTTCAGTTTAAGCTACGATGAAAATTATTTTAAAAACAGAATAGCTATCGGATTTACACACGACACTTTTAATATCTCTCCGTCTATTTATATCGGAAGCTACGGTTATTATAATTACTTAATGTCTCAGCACATTCTAAAATGCTGCGAAAAAAACGGGATTGATTTAACGCAAGCTTTAAACATCATAAATTCCGTTCAAAAAATAATCACTATAGATATAACGCTTGCCATAGAATCTTATTATAAAAAATCTACGGATGACATATATAAAATAGAACAGGCGTCTTTTAATCAACTTGTAACTATTGCGGAATACAAAGACGAGGATACGGGCAAGCATATTTTAAGGATGTCTAATTTTGCAAAAGTGATAGCTTCAAATCTCGGTATGGATGCAATGTATCAGGAACAGCTGCTTCATGCAGCTCCGATGCACGATATAGGAAAGGTCGGAATACCCGATAATATCCTCTTAAAGCCAGGAAAACTTACAAGGGATGAATTTGAAATTATGAAATCTCACTGCGAAAAAGGATATAATATATTAAATAATTCTGAATCTCAAACATTAAAAAACGGAGCCGTAATATCTTTATCGCATCATGAAAATTTTAACGGAACAGGATATCCTAAAGGACTAAAGGGTGAAGATATTCCTCTTGAAGGAAGAATAACTAAAATTGCCGATGTTTTTGATGCCTTAGTTAGTAAAAGAATATATAAACCTGCTTTTACTATAGATGAAACTATTAAAATTATGAAAGATGAAATGAAACCCAAAGAAGCTTTTGACCCGGATTGTTTTAATGCCTTTTTAAACGGTATAGATGAAATAATAGAAACAAAAAATACAATAAATGCCGAAGTTTAGAGAAGTTTAAATTGTTATAGTTGAGTTTAATATTGCTTTAATAAAATTTATATTATACTAAAAAAATATAACGATTTTTTATTAAACAAATATCAAATTAATTGCAAATTAATTGCAAAATGGCGTCAGATAATTTCCGTAATGGGTGTCTAATTAAAAACTAAACTCTGTTTAGTTGGATGCGGAATATACAGTCGTCAATAATTTAATAAAAATTAATATTAATGCGCAAAGGCAAACATTACAAATGGTATATTTTAATAATATCGGTAGTTGCTTCTTTTATGGCAATTTTAGATATTAATATAGTTACGGTTGCTCTGCCGAAAATGATGTCTCATTACGGAGAAAACGCAACTAACATTGAATGGGTAATGATAGCTTATACGATAACATATTCTATCGTCATTCTTCTTACTACTTATACTAGTAAAAAATATGGATTAAAAATACCGTTTATAGTTTCTATTTTATTTTTTCTCATCGGCTCCGCTCTTTGCGGCATGGCTCCTTCTTTTAAATTTTTAGTTCTTTTTAGAATAATTCAGGCAATAGGAGGTGCAGGACTCATACCTATTTCTCTAAATCTTCTTGCAAAGTATTTTGAACCTAAAGAAAGAGGTATGGCTATGGGGGTTTGGACAATAGGAATTATGATGGCTCCTGCCGCAGGACCTTTATTAGGCGGCTATTTTGTTGATTATGTCGACTGGAGAATGATATTTTATATAAATATTCCAGTAGGATTTATTTTATTGATATTAACTATCGCTATTCTAGATAATGACATACCTGTAAAAAAATATATGCATAAATTTGATTATATCGGATTTATATTCATCGGAATATTTCTTGGAACTCTGCTGTATGTCTTAAATGAAGGACAAATATTGGAATGGAATTCCCGCATAATTATAATTTTTGAAATTATAAGCTTTTTCTCTCTTTTGTTGTTTTTTATTAATGAAATATTTACTAAGTCGCCAATTATAGATTTTAGAATATTTAAAAATTACAATTTTGTAATGGGGAACATCGTCAGCATGGTTCGTTCTGCTGCAATATTCAGTTCTATGTTTATACTGCCTCTTTTTATCGAAAATATATTAAGCTATAACGCAATGCATGCCGGTATTTTAATGATACCGTTAGCTTTGTCTGTCGCTGTAGTATCTCCTATTGCAGGAACTATCTCTGACAAAATAGGACCGAAGTATCTTCTGATGGCAGGAATGATTGTTTTAGGCTATTCTAATTTAGCTTTAGGGAATTTGTCTTTAAATACTAGTATGAATTTTATAGCGTGGAATCAAGTTTTAAGAGGTATAGGTATAGGTTTGATAAATGCTCCCGTTATGAGCACCGTAATAAACTCTGTCAGCTGGGATTTAATACCTGAAGCCTCTGCTCTATACAATGTACTGTTTCAAGTTGGTGCATCGTTCGGTATAGCAGGAATAGGATATGAACTTGTTGCGCGTCAAATATATCATATGAATCAATTTGCAAGAGATATTAGTCAAAATTCGTCTTCAGTGCAATCTATTATGAATTTTCTGCATAGTGATTTAATAAAAAATGCGCCTTCTTATTTCAGATACAATAATTTTCCAACCTATACAATTAAATTTTTTGACAATATAATATATTTATATTCAGAGATTAGTTCATTTGGAGATGTTTTTGTCATCGCGGCATATTTATGCATAATTGGATTAATAGCTGCAATATTGATTAAAAACAGAAGATTTAACAGATAAAATAAATTAATAATATTTAATTATAATAATTATTATTATATTTTTACAAATAAAATTAGCAAATTATGTTTTTTCAGCATTACTATTATATTTACCTAACTTTTCCTTATTTTTTATGCAGGACATTTGAACTTCCTATTTTTATTAAATATTTTTATATTATTTTTATTTGTCCTGTATGTCCTGTATATCAATATACAGGACATTATCTATTTTATAAAATAAGCAGCATAATAATATCGCATAGTTATAATGTCCTGTATAAAATTCATAGAAAAGTTAGGTAATTTCAATCATAAAATTTTACTATTTCTTTCAAATCATTTCTTGAAGTATAAATATTATTTACATCTTCCTTTTCATCATAATATCCGATAGAAATTCCGACTACAAATTTTTTGCTTGAGGATAAATTAAAAACATCTCTTAAAACATCGGGATATCTAACAAGATAAGCCTGCGGACATGCTCCGAGACCGAAATCATTAACGCATAGCAATATGTTTTGGAGAAGTATACCGCAATCAAGCATTGACCAGCATCCGAGGTTTTCATCCATATATATAAATATAGCAGTTTGGGAGCCAAAAAATAAATAATTTGATAGGGTCATCTCTTTTCTTTTATCGTTATCGTCTCGAGATATTTTTAGCGATTCGTATCTGTGTTTTCCAGTTTCAAATATATTTTTAGACTGTTTTTCCGGCCACAATACTGGAAATGGAAAATCAGGATTTCCCGGATCGTCATTGGATGCAGATTTATATATTCTGCTTTTTATTATATCGCTGGTTTTGCCTGTAGAAACAGCGATTTCCCACGGCTGTGAATTAGCCCAGGAAGGCGCCCTTAATGAAATTGTCAAAATTTTATTAATTATTTCATGCGGTATAGGCTGATCTTTAAACTTTCTCTTAGATGCTCTTGCGGTGATAGCTTCAATTAATTCCATATTAAATGAAAACCTCATTAATAATATTATTGTTATTATAAAATTTTAATCCTCCTACGAAGAATTATTATATAATTTAATTATATATATTACTTTCGGGAGGTCAAAGGGGGGGGTGTCCCCCTGCAATATAAATTTACATTCTGAATTCCTGCGTGGGCAGGAATGACTTAGCGGGGATTTAAACCTTCACCCTTTGGGTGCCATTCCCGCATATGCTGGAATTCAGTGTTATTTGGTATTGAAATATCTAAAACATTTCCTATAAAAGGATTAATATAAAATATTATAAGATTTTATTTCCCTTATTTGAACTATTTAATTTAATATTTATTTAATATTTTTATTATTAATATCAAAGATAAAAATATGTAAGGATTAATATAAAATATTATAATATTTTATTTCCCTTATTTTAACTATTCAATTTAATATTTATTTAATATTTTTATTATTAATATCAAAGATAAAAATATGTTTTGAATTTTTGAATATTTTTTTATTATAAATTTTAAAATATTTTATGACATCACTATAATAAAAATAATTTGATATAGAATTTATTGAATAGCCTCCGATAGAGCGATTATCGTCGTTTTTTAATTCAAAACGTCTATTAATATTAGTAAGAGATAAATATGGCGCATCTGTAAAACCTGAGTTAGAATAAGACACGGTTTCAAGTTTTGCACCGTTATATTTAATACCGTTATTTTTTATACTATTTGCTACAAATGTCGGTCCTGCATTGTAAGCAAGAAGTGCAAGCCTTAAACTTCCAAATCTATAAATAAGGCTTAAAAGATAAAGAGAACCTAATTTAACGTTTAACATCGGATTCAATAGATTGCTCGCAGAAATATAGCTTAAATAATATAAGTCTCCCGCAATTTTGGTTTTAATACTATATTTCTTAATAAAATAAAGCGCAGTAACGGGAGTTACCTGCATGAGCCCTACGGCTCCCATGTTAGAAAACGAATTATTATAAAAAGAACTTTCGACTCTTATAACTGCAAGTATCAGAGCAGGATTCATTTTATATTTCTTGCTTATATTAAATATAAGATTCGATAATTTAATATCTGTTTTTTTTGTTAATCCTGAATTATAAGAATTAATAATATTAAAAATAGCGGTTTTTTCCGTATCAATTTTAATTTTTGCCTTAAGAACATTAATTTCTTTTTGCTCCTTAATATAATTAAAATAAATAGGAATAAAATAATTATTAATAAATAAAGCAGTCATAATCAATACAAAGCTTAATACAATGTAAGGTATTAATAACTTAATTTTTATCTTAGAAAATATAGATGAAAATATTAATCTAAGCTGTAATGCATTTTTTAATAATTTTCTAATATTGCTTCCAAATTTTATTTTTTTAAAATTTTTAATCATTTACTTTTTTGTTTTTAAATAATACATTAAATATAAATAAAATTAATAAAAATTATATAAATTAATATAAATTAACCAAAAATATACAGAAAAAATTAATATTTTATAGATTATTTATTAAAAATAATCTATATTGTATATCAAAAACATAATAATAATAAAATTAATATCACTTTCCATTTAAAAATAACATATTTTTTATAATATGTCAAATTTATGCCATAAAATGCATTATTTATTAATGTTTTGACGCATAATTTTAAAAATATTTTTGTTTATTTTAATCAAATTTATATAAATATATAAATTAAATTATATTATTTCATAGAATATTAATATAATATATAATATACAGGTATAGATATTATTTCAGATATATAGACATTACATATCATAAATGGAATATGACGGGAGTAAATTTATATATTGACATAACTTAAATTATATTATTTAATAGAACATTATAGTGGATGCACAGCGGTAAATTTATCGGATTTCTATATCTTTTTTTCTTTGTTTAGAAATTTTCAATTTTCATTTAATTTTCAATGTAATTTAAATTCAAATTTAATAAAAATGTAAGGAGAGAAAAATGCCTGAACAAAAAAAAATGTCAATTATTGCGATTCATGGGACTTTAGATATGGCTTATCCGCCTCTTATTCTTGCTTCTACAGCTGCAACGCTTGATATTCCTACAACCATATTTTTTACATTCTATGGATTAAACATCTTAAGAAAAGATGCCGCTACTTCTTTAAAAGTTGCTCCGTTAGGCAACCCTGCGATGCCGATGCCTGTTCCTAATATTATAGGGGCAATTCCAGGCATGACTGGTATGGCTACTTATATGATGAAATCAATGATTAAAAAACACGGGGTCGCCACTATTCCCGAATTAATCAGCTTATGTCAAGAAACAGGGGTTAAGTTTATAGCATGTCAAATGACGGTTGATCTTTTTGGATTTAAAAAGGAAGATTTGATTGACGGTATTGAATACGGCGGAGCCGCTATGTATATGGAAGATGCTTCAACTTCTGATATAACTCTAGCTTTTTAATATTATTAATACAATTTAATATTTTACAGTTGGCGTATAAATATTTAAAATATTTTTTATTAATTAATAATTGTAATTATTACGTATTTTATATCAATAAATATGCAGTTTTATTTATAATTTAATATACTAATTATTAAAAATATTAAAAATATTTATACGCCGATTTTTATTTTATTTTATTTTATTTTTAAAGCTATTTAAAAAATCCTGTTAAAACAGAATTAATTATATTAATCAAACATGGCAAGGGGTTGCAATTAATCCCCGCCTTATAGAAGACGGGGTCTTCTTGCTGTTTTTTAGATAAATTAATCAGCCGATAAATCCGCTTTATACTTCATAATTATGTATTTATAAACAATTCTTTTTTGTTATATTTTAAAATAATTTAAATATTCATATTGTCAACTTTTAATTTGTCTATTAAATTTAACTTTTAATTTGTCATAATATCCCGTTTATTATTATTTTTAGTTAAGAAATAGACAAAATGAAAGTTATTTAATTGTTATTTAGTTATAGACATTTTAAAAGTTATTAACAATAATTTAAATATTCATTGACAGCATAAGTATATTAAAATATAATTATTTATATATTTAAATAATAAGTTATTTAAATAATATTTATTAAGTTTTATTTTTGAATAATAATTATAAATTTATAAATAATTATTTAACAATTTTTATTTATTTATTTAATTAAATAATTTAATATTTAATTAAATAAAATAAAACAATAAACTTAATTAATTTAAAATTAAATTATTCTTTTATGGAATATTAAATAAAATGGAATCAGTAAGAACTTTTGAAGAGGAAGCGGAACTTTTAAAAACATTAGGCCATCCTGTTAGATTAAAAATAATTGAAGTTTTAATTACTAATCAATCATGCGTTAAAAATATATGGGGTAGCCTTGGTTTGCCGCAAGCAACTGTTTCACAACATCTTGTCGCCTTAAAGAACAAAGGTATAGTTAGTGCTAAAAGGGACGGAGTTATGATGTGCTATAAGTTAAATGATGATACTATTGAAAAAATATTTAACGTTTTAAAAGAATATAAAACAAAAAAATAACCGACTATTCTGCAATATATCTCTAATATTTAACTATATCTATATTATGTAGCTTACTTACGTTAATATTCCATTCATGATTGTCTATTTTACAATAATATTCAACTCTATCATTCAGCTTACCGACTATCTTTAATTTACCTTAACTCAACTTCATCATTTTTATTTTATTATTATAAAATTATAACTTATTGATATTGTAGCATTTTGTTTTTTATTTTGTAGTCCCCAAAGACATTTTTATAGCCCTATAAATATAGTAATATCAATATGCTGCTGTTAATTATGGTGAAGTTGGGTTAAGAAATTATAAACTCTTAATATGCAATTAAAAATATTGAAAAATTTGCTTGCATATATCTTATTATTAATATATATTAATTTATATAAACTTATTTATAAAATCTTATAATTTATCATTTAATAATTTAAATAATATTTATATAATATATATAATATAAATTATAATATAAATGTTATTTAATTTTATAATTTAAAACTGTTTTAATTAAATAAATTATAAAAAATGAAAATAAAAAATATTAAAAAAATATTTGGCATTAAAAATAATTTGATATTATTTTTAATTATAATATTAAGCACATTTTCAATAACATTATTTAATTTCATAAATAATTCCCATGCAATTACAAAATTAAAAACTGTTACGCTTTTTAATTTTTCTTCAAAAAATTCGCTTTCAATAAAAAAAGCTTTTTTTTATGCATTAAAATATAATAAACTTATTAAAATTGCTAAGTATAAACTTCAAGATTCTAAGTATGACGAGAACGAAGCTTTTAGCGGATTTTTGCCGAAAATTAATTTTAATGAAATTTATATGAATACAAACAATCCTTTATATGCTTTTGGGAATATTTTAAACCAAAGAGTTCTTACAAATCAAAATGCTCAATATTATTTTAGTCCTTCTTTCTTAGATAACCCCGGAATGATTCAAAATTACGAATCTAATTTTCAAATTGAAGAACCAATATTTATGGGTGGAAAAATTTATTTAGGGTATCAACGAGCAGCTCTTCATAAAGATGCTTTAAAAAAAAATCTTAGTGAATCTCAGCAAAAAGTATTATACGATGTTGCGAAGGCTTATTATTCTGCCAATTTAGCATTAAGATATGTTAACTTGATGAAAAATTTAGTTAAAACTATGCAAGTATATAAAAATTTAACTGCTAATCTTTACAAAGAAGGTCAGGTTGTTTCTTCCGATGTTTTAAGAGCAAAAGTTGCCCTTGCTTCCATGAAAGAAAAATTTGCAACTGCTAAAAAAAACTACAAGATCGCTCTTTATTATTTAAACATTACAATGGGAGTGCCGATAGACACCAAATTTAATTTATCAACTAACTTTAAATTTAAACCTTTTGTTAATCCAATTTCGATTAAGGTGTTGCAAAATGAAGCCCTAAAATACCGTCCTGATTATAAAGCTATGGCATTAAACAAAAAAAATATAGCCATAGGTGTTACGGAAGCGGAAGGAAAATTTTTGCCAAAAATATCCGCTGCCTATAATTATTACAGTAATGCTCCTACTTTTCATCCTGGAGATTCTTACAGTTATAGTTTTATGATTATGCTTCATTTTAATATATTTTCGGGATTATATGACTACAATAATCTGGAGAAATCCAGAACAGCTTTAAATACAATTGCCGCGTACAAAGGTTTATTTAAAAATAAAATTGAAATGCAGGTGCGGAATGCTTACCTAAAATATAAAACGGATATAATAAATACTAAAGTTGCTAAATTAGCATCATTGAATGCAAAAAAAACTTTAAAAATTACAAAGAATAGATATAAAGCTGGAATTACTACATTAATTAATCTTGATAGAACGCTTGATGATTATAAGAAAGCAAAATTAAATTATATTAACAGTTTATATAAACTTAATTTAGACAAATATTATATTAAATTAGTTACCGGAACAATTTAGCATATCTTAAAGCGGTTATCCATAAAATTATTTTCTATAACTTCCGTCACCTCTTTAAGTTCATCTGGATTAAAATTGTCTAATTCCGTTACCCATAAAATTATTTTTTATAGCTCCCGTCACCTTACGGGAGGGGACTAATATGGTGGGGAGTTAATTGATATTTACAAAACGGGATTAAAGTAAATTAAGACATTGAAAAATTACTATAATTACTGTATGCTATATATATAATATACACTAATTTATTAAATAAATTATATACGGAGGTTTTATAATAAGATGCCTATTCATGAATATGAGTGCAAGAAATGCGGTATAACTTTTGAGGTTTATCAAAGGATTACCGAAACAGCCAAAGATGTTAAATGTCCTGCTTGCGGAGCTGAAGATCCTGAGAGGAAGATTAGCGCCTTTAGCAGTTGCGGAACAAGCAGCAGTTCAAGCGGTTATGCAGGTGGAGGTTCCTGTTCTTCGGGAGGACATAGCAGCGGGTTTGGCTGAAGTTAATTTAAAGGCAGGTTGCCTTTAAATTAAAATTAAAGTAAATTAAAATTTAGGATATAATTTAAGTATTTTTATATTTATTAATATATTATTATAAAATATAAAGCTATTATTATAAAATAATGAAATAATTTAGAAATTACTTATAGCTTAATTAAATATAAATAATAATAATATTGTTTAATTATCTTTTAATAAATAATAAATTTAATAAATAGTTAATTTAAATTAATTAAAATATTTAATTTATTTAATTTTTAAATAAATTATTTTTAGTCCTTAAATCACCGTTAGAAATTTCTTTTTCTGGATTCCTGCCAACGCAGGAATCCAGTATTTATCATATGTTGAATCAGTTTTAATAATTTCTAACGGTGATTTAAATTTAGTATACTATTAATCTCTTATTAATATCTTATCAACTCAATATCTTAATGTTGCGATTAATCTTTTAGGCTTTAATAAAAGATTAATCGCATCTTCTATTTTTCCTATTATAATATCACAGTGAAGAGCTGCTTTTAAAGAAAGTCCTTCTACGCCCATAATGCCAATGCCTATAAAGCCTTGTTTAAACATAGCATAATCATTATGCCCATTGCCTATTACAACAGTTTCTGAATATCCTAATTTATAAACTATATCTTTTTTCTTTTCGGCAGAATTTTTACCTTTTATAATATATAATTTACATTTAATTAAATCTTTTACCGATTCCGACGCTGTTCCGAATGTATCGGACGTTATTATATGAATATTTACTTTTTTAGATAGTTCATTTAATAATTGTATGACCGAATCTCTGATTATGCCGTCTTCTGCAATTGTTCCGTTCATATCAAAAACAACATTTTTTATTACAGCATCGGCGTTTCCGGGAATATTTAATTGTATCATGATTGAAATCTCCATATTAAAAAATAAAATAAATAATGTACAAATTATATATAAAAACCTATCTATATAACAATATTGCAAGATATTCGGTATTTAAATTATTTTATAAATCCGTCAATTAAAGAAAATTCTTTTATTCTTGCGTATAAATCTTCTAAGTTATCATAAAATTCTTTTTCGCCGGTTTTTCTTATAGAAAGTTCAAATTTATTTTCTTTTATAGTCTTGTTCCCTATTATTATTTTCATAGGAATCCCAATCAGATCATTGTCTTTTAATTTAACTCCTGCCGACAATTTTCTATCGTCATATAAAACATCTATTCCTGATTTTAATAAATCGCTGTATATTTTATCTGCAATATTTTTTATATTTTCGTCGTTAGGATTTAAAGAAACGACGGAAACTGCAAATGGACTAACTGAAACAGGCAAGTTAATACCGTTTTCATCGGAAAAAATCTCTATCAACGCTTGAAAGGTTCTTCCGACTCCTATGCCATAACATCCCATAACAAAATGCTTATTTATGCCTTTTTCGTCT
This sequence comes from bacterium, assembly GCA_021845685.1. GTDB lineage: Bacteria > SZUA-79 > SZUA-79 > Acidulodesulfobacterales > Acidulodesulfobacteraceae > Acididesulfobacter. The sequence continues at coordinate 54,715 of JAJZVN010000006.1, read as the reverse complement.
AAAAATCCGGCGTCCATAACAGATGAATATTTTTCTTCTAATTTAAAAATATGCCCCAACTCTATCGTATTTTTAACATTTAAACGTCCGGCACATCTTAAGCATATATCGCCGTCTTTGACAGTCCTGATGTCTGCCGTTATATCGGCTATAAAATCCCTGCCGGGTTTAACATTTGCCATATGAAAATCTTTTTCATTCGCTCCAGTTATCCAGTATTCCTGAGCCTGTATCTCTTCATCAATAATTATAAGCTTAATATTTTGAAGTCCGAACGGTCCTGCAAAACCGCAAGGCGCGCAAGTTATATTTTCAATATCTTTCTCTTTGGCAAGATTAAGCTCTTTAACTTCTGCTATTTTTTTAAGTTTATGTTCATTAATTTCCCTATCGCCTCTTACCATAGCAGCTATAAAACCTATCTCGCTTTCATAAATTATTGTTTTTGCAAAACTTTCTGCATCAATTTTTAAATAGCCGCTTACCTCTTCAATAGTTTTTTTATCAGGTGTTGCAAGTTTAGTCATTTTTGGCTGCCTGCATGATTTTAAAGGCTCGGGGAAATTACCGGCAGATACCGCTGATTCTAAAGAAGCGCTATATCCGCAATTATTGCATATTGCAATTTTATCTTCTCCGTATTCGCTTATAACCATAAGTTCTTCTGAATATGAGCCTCCTATTTCACCTGAATCGGCTTTAATAAAAATAAAATCAAAACCAAGACGTTTAAATAAATTAGTATAGGCTTTTTTCATCTTTCTATAGCTTTCATCTAATCCTTCGCTATCAATGTCAAAACTGTAAGCATCTTTCATGATAAACTCTTTAGCCCGCATAAGCCCATATCTCGGACGCATTTCATCTCTAAATTTTAAATGTATCTGATATAATGTAAGCGGAAGTTCTTTGTAAGAATGCACATTTTTGCCCACTAAATCGGTAATAGCCTCTTCATAAGTAGGAGCAAGACAAAAATCTCTATCCTGTCTGTCTTTGAATCTTAATAATTCTTTGCCGTAATCTTTATCTCTGCCTGATTGTTTCCATAACTCAAGAGGCTGAACAAACGGCATTGAAAGTTCAATTGCTCCGGCATTATTCATTTCTTCTCTTATTATATTTTCTAATTTTTTTAATGATTTATATCCTAAAGGAAGATAAGCGTAAATTCCGCCCGAAAACTGTCTTACATAGCCTGCTCTCAGCATAAGTTTATGGCTTTGCAGCACTGCTTCTTTAGGGTCTTCTTTTAAAGAAGGTATGAAAAATTGCGAATATCTCATATAATCTTTTCTCCCGTTATCTTTTCAATTTCATTTATTAAAGCATTCATCACTTCATTATTATTATATTTTCCTACAATTTTTCCTTTTGAAAATAATACTGATTTTTCTTTTCCGCCTGCTATGCCCACATCGGCATGCATTGATTCGCCTGGACCGTTAACGACACATCCCATAATTGCAACTTTAATATTAGATTTCATTGACGAAGTTTTTCTTTCCGCTTCCTTTGCAAAACCGACAATATCAATTTCTGCTCTGCCGCATGTAGGACAGGAAATAAGTTCTACACCTTCTTTTCTTAAGCCTAAATCTCTTAAAATATGAAAAGCTGCTATTACTTCAGTCACAGGATTATCGCTTAGCGAAACCCTTATAGTGTCTCCTATTCCTTTATAAAGCAAAATGCCTATACCTATACCTGACTTTATCGCTCCGGAGAATACCGTTCCTGCTTCGGTAATACCTACATGTAAAGGATATTCTATTTTATCGCTTAATAATTCATAAGCTTTAACCGTAGTCAATACATCGGTCGATTTTAAAGATATTTTAATATCGTAAAATGATTCTTTTTCTAATATATTAATATGATTAAGAGCACTCTCTAACATAGCCTGCGAAAAATCCCCGTTATATTTATCAAGCAAACCTTTTTCAATAGAACCTGAATTAACGCCTATTCTAATAGGAATTTCATTGTCTTTGCAAGCTTTAATTACTTCTTTGACTTTTATCTTATCACCTATATTTCCGGGATTTATTCTTAAGCCTGCAATACCTGCTTTAATAGATTTTAATGCTAAAATATGATTAAAATGAATATCTGCAATGACGGGAATTTTAACATTTTTAATTATTGTTTTAAGAGATTCGGCTGCTTCATCTGTATTAACGGTTACCCGAACTATGTCGCATCTGTATTTTTCTATTTCTTGTATTTGAGAAATTGTTGATTCGGCATCTTCTGTATATGTATTGGTCATCGTCTGCACAGAGATAGGATTATCTCCGCCGATAGAGACATTTCCGACTTTAATTGTTTTAGTGTGCTTTCTTCTAATCATTTTTTGATAAATTTAAATATTAGATTCAAATTTTAATAAATAGTGATAAATAGAGGCAGCTGCCGTTTTATTATTATCTATAAGCAGATAAATAGGGACGCCATTTTTAAAAATAGACATAAACATGTTCAATTGCCGTTTTATTATTGTTAATATACTATCTTATATAATGTATTATTATTAATTTTAATTGATAATAATAAATAAATAATGCTTAAATAAATAATAAAACGGCAGCTGCCTCTATTATTTTAATCTATTTTTATATTTCCGGGATTTACTGTATTAAACCAAATCTTATGACGTTTATTTCAATTCTATCTTTTTATCTTACTACATCATAATATGACGGCGGTTTTATAAAGTAGCCTTTCGTCCACTCTAAGGTTATTTTTAAATAACCTGCTGTTTCAAACCTTCTCATTGAGGTAATAGCACTAATATCTCCAATATACTTAAATTTAGCATGATTTTTTAAAGCTAACTTGATAAATTTCAGATCTTCGCCTACAGGCATCTTTTCATCAAAGCCTTTAACTTTATTATATATTTCTTTATGGCAAAATATAAGGGCCATAGAAGTTTTTGAAATTATATGCGCAATGTTATTACAAAACATAAAAATTCTTGGTTTTAATGATTGAATATCAGGATAAAGTTTAGAAGTTCCAATGCTATTTGGTTTATTTTTTAATGAATCTAATTTCTTAATAAAACCGCCATTTAACAGAGTGTCGGCATCTAAAAATAATAAAACATCGCCTCTCGATAATTTTGCTCCTATATTTCTGGCTTCAGATACCCCGCAAAAATTGCCTGCAATTAAATTTACTTTAGGATAGCGGCTTACTATAAACTCTGTTTTATCTTTACCTTTGCTTACAACCACAATTATTTCGCATAGAGTTTGGTCTGTGGAGATGGCTTTTAAATCTGTATTTTTATCTACATATACTATATCGTTCTGATTTAAAATTTTCTCTAAAGAAACACCTATATATTTTTCCTCTTCATGAGCAGGTATAATTATAGAAACCATGATTTTAATTTTTTAAAATTTTTATGTTATTTAATTTATTTATTTTTATTTAATTTATTAACTATTTTATTATTTACCTAACTTTTCCTTATTTTTTATACAGGACATTTGAACTTCCTATTTTTATTAAATATTTTTATATTATTTTTATTTGTCCTGTATATTAATATACAGGATATTATCTATTTTATAAAATAAGCAGCATAATAATATCTAATAGTTATAATGTCCTGTATAAAAATCATAGAAAAGTTAGGTAATTAATTATCTAATTCTAATTGGTTTATTTACCTAATTAATTTCTTAATTTCTTAAAATAAAATTTATTATATATTATTAATTATGGCTCAACCCTATCTCTCTAAATAAATTTTCTACACTTTCATCAGTCTTCCATGGAGGCGCAAATCCTAAATAATTCTTAGCCGTTTCTAAATCTTGATTTATATCAATATTTCTCTGCTTTTGCGAAAAAAATTTGCCTGTTTTTTTTAAATGATGAGCAAGATATAGCTGCTCGGTTTGACCCGGAGTCGGTATAAAAAAAGCTTTTTTTCCTATTTCTGCAACATCCATTATTGTCGTATAACCGGATCTTGAAATTACCATTTTTGACCTGTTCATTAATTCATCTCTTCTTTTTTTTTCAAGAAAAGAATAAATAACGGTATTACCGTAAGTTTCCTTTTTATATTCTCCCGGTTTACCTAATGATACCGCAATATTACCCTTTAAATGTTTCAACTGGGGCAAGATTTGATTCTCCAATATAGTTCTTGTGGGTTCTGGACCTGATATAGAAAAAAGATAATCAATATCTTCTTTAATGTCAATTTGTTCAAAATCGGATAAAATCCCTATATATTTTACTTTATCACTATTAAAAAAGCGCAAATTATGGGACAAATCACCTGATAAAGAATTATTTTCATAATCTGGAATTATTATTTTATTAAATTTATTTAAAAGAAAATGATTTAAGTATTCAGTAATAATTTCAGCAGGCAATATTCTAAAAGGGGCGATAAATCGCGGTTGATGAAATATCAAATATGAAGGGGCATCATTTGAATAAGAACCGAATCTTGAATCTGAAATTATTAAATCAATTTTTCTTTCTTTAACTAAATTTGCTACTTCAATATTTTCTTGCTTTATTACATTTAAAATAGCAGGTGCGGTTTTTAAAAATCTTAAAGCAAAACCTATTTTCTCTGAAAAAGGTGAGGGGTATTCCGTTGAGACTATAAACTCACAATTATTATGAAGTTCAGATTTTAAAAGGGCAAGGCTTCTTCCGTCGGTATATACAATAACCTCATTTGATTCATCAACCAAACGCCTTATCACGGGCAGCGATCTGGTAGCATGCCCTAAACCCCAGCTGCACAAAGAATAAAATATTTTCATATTTTTTCTATATTATCTTTTTTAAAAAGACGTATTCCATAATGAGGTAAAATAATAAATGAAAATCCTACAATAGCAAGATTTATAATCCTCATAATAAGACTAAATGTAAGCCCTACGTCAGAACCCATGCCGAGCAAATCAAATAATCCTACTTGCGAAAGTTCATAAGTTCCTGCAGAACCTGGCGCCAAAGGCAAAGCAAAAACAAGCATCGACACCGAAAACACAAGCAATGTTTTAGAAAAACCCATATCTATTCCAAGATAATGGACAAGAAGCCATATCTGCAAAATAAGAATTATTGTAACCAATAGACTTAGAAATACACTGAGCAAAAGATATTTGACACCTTTTGTAAAAAAAAAATGCATTTCTTTTTCTAATTCGTTAATGTGCGATGTAATCTTAGTTATTATTTTATTTAAAAATTTAATTTTTGATAAATTAATTAGAATTTTTGTAAAAAATCTATTATCTATTATAGGATTTAATAAAAAAAATAATGTCATTATACCGATAAAAATACCTGCAATAAATAAAAAAACCCATATTTCCGGTGGCAGATAAAAATATTTGAATCCTAAAATAAGTCCAAGATAAATAAATACTAAAAAAACCGAAAATTCTACAACTTTTGATGCAAGTCCTGCAGAAAATCCCTGCTTAAATTCCAATCCTTTTTTTTTCTTAAGTATCAGAGCCATGACGGCATCGCCGCCTATAAATCCTGCCAATAAACCTGAAGGAGCAATATAATTAGCGCTAAATCCTATAATTTTAATAAACAACAAATTTAATAAATCAATCTTCACATTATATACATTAAGAGCATTGTTTATAGATAGGGCAGAAAAAAATAAAGCAAGCAAAGAAAGAAAGACTAAAATGAAACAGTCTTCAATGCTTATATGATCAATTGTTCTTAAAATACTTGCAGGACCTATTATTAGAATAAGAATAGCTATTAGAACCAAACTAACTACTCCGGATATCATAAAAGTCTTATTCAATAAATAATCTCCTTAAAAGTTTATAGCTTTTATAGCTATTGAAATCCTTAGATCTCCTCTCTTATATTTTATATAAACAACAATATTGTAAATGCTCATCAATTAAAATTTAATTCAAATTGTAAAATTTAATTCAAATTGCCGACCTCTTCTGCACAATATGTTGTTAAAGAATAAAAAAAGTTTTATTTATCTTAACCCGACTTCACCATAATTAACAGCAGCATATTGATATTACTATATTTATGGGAGCAATAAAAATATCTATGGGGACTGCAAAATAAAAAATAAAATGCCACAATATCAATAAGTTATAATTTTATAATAATAAAAACGGTAAAGTTGAGTTAAATTACAAATAAGACATAAGAGTTTCTATGATTCTCAAAAAAATATAAAAATTTTATTTTAAAGTTAATGATATAAGTAATACATTAATACTATCTTATCAAAGTATTATCTTAAAGACAATCTTCACAGTTTTTCAGAATACCACATAGGAACACCGCAAAAAGCGCATCCTATGTTTTCCACCTTATGCTCTATTGCAATAGATTTAATTTCTTTTAAAACCATTTTTCTATATTTTATGGCATCTTCCGCCATTTTGCTAACAATAGCCTTAGCTTCGTCTGCAGAGCATATTCCCGAATATTCCATAATTACCCCGAAACCGTCTTCTTCTGTTATGGCAATAGCAACAGATGCTGCAATAATTTCATTTTTTTTATCGCTGACGATAGAGCCGTATGCAATAGGTACTAAAGATCCTCTGCTATAATTAATTTTACTCATAAACTTAGCGTTTGAAGGCAGTATTGAACTCAGCTTTATAAGATTAGTATTACCGACCCCTGCGTTTAAAATAGCTATGTCAAAAGCGTTTAATTTAGAAATTCCTTCGGAATCTCCGCTAACCATTGTATATATATCCGGCGTATTTAATAACATGCTTTATTTGCTCCTTATTTATATATAAAATAATAAATTTTCTATTTGCCCATACCTATAATAATTTCTCTAAGCAGTTTTGCGGCAATAGCCGACGTCCTGTCTGAGATATCCGTAGGCGGACATACTTCTACTAAATCAACCCCTACTACATCAAGCTGCGAGATTATTAAATATACAGAGTCTAGAAGTTCTCTTGAAGATATTCCTCCAGCTTCAAGATAACCAGTCCCCGGAGCAAATGCAGGATCTAAAATATCTATATCTATAGTCAAATATATAGGTTTATTTTTCAATGAGCCGATAACTTTTTTCAGAGGCTCAAGAACATCATTTTTGAATAAGTGAGTATGTTCTTTTGCAAATTCAAACTCTTCAAAAGAACCTGATCTGATACCGAATTGATATAAATTTCCTTCTTCTATTAATTCATAGACTCTTTTAATTACAGTTGCGTGAGAATATGTTTCATTGCTCCATTCATCCCTTAAATCGGTATGAGCATCAATATGAATAACCGTAAGATCGGGGTATTTTTTAACATATTGGCTTACAAGCGGCAATGTTATAAGATGATCTCCTCCTATACTTATTATTTTTTTACCGTCTATTATAAATTTATTTGAAATATTTTCTATTAATTCAAGACTCTTATTGAAATTACCCCAAGGCAAAACCAAATCGCCCGCATCATGAAATTTTGAATCAATAGTGCCGTTTAATATCGGACTGTAGTTTTCTAAGGTAAGAGAAAGCTCTCTGACCCTTTTTGGAGCAAATCTCGAGCCTGGAATGTTACTTGCGGTATAATCCATTGGAATACCCAAAATAACAATATCGGAATTTCCATAAGAAGTATTGTCGTTAAAAAAAGATGAAGTTTTTACGATTAATTTACTATCATAGTAATCTAATTCTTGTATTCCTATTCCTGCAAATTCATTTTCGTTGTTCATGGCTTAATTTAATAGCTCCTTTATAAATTTAGGCAAAATAAATGAAGATATATGTATTTCATGTGAATAATATTTAAGATCTAATGAAGATAAATCTATATTTTTATACACTTCATTTATTTTATTAGGTTGATATTTTTTGGAACCCACAGTAAAGCTCCAAAGACCGCTTGGATAAACAGGTATCATAGCATAATACATCATTGAAATTTTATAAATATTATTAATAATATGATTAACATCTTTTATAAGTTTTTTATTAAAAAAAGGGGATTCTGTTTGAGCGACAAATATTCCGTCCTCTTTTAATGCATTGTATGCCGATTCATAGAAGTCTTTAGTAAATAAACCTTCCGCAGGACCTACGGGGTCGGTAGAGTCAATAATAATAATGTCGTATATATTATTAACGGTTTTTAAATATTTGATGCCGTCTTCAAGTTTAACCGATACTTTTTTATTGTCTATCTGAAAAGCAATTTGAGGAAAAAATTTTTTAGATACTTCAATAACTTCGCCATCAATTTCAACAAGGTCAATATGTTTTACAAAATTATTTTTTAAACATTCTCTAATAATACCTCCGTCTCCTCCTCCTATAATCAAAATATTCTCGGGTTTTTTATGCGCAAAAAGAGGAATGAAAGATAACATCTCATGATAAATAAATTCATTGTCGTCTGTGAACATAACTGCATTATCAAGAACAAGCATTTTGCCAAATTCATAAGTATCATAAACCGATATTTCCTGAAAATCGGATTTTCCATGATACAAAATTGATTTAATTCTAATTTTAATTCCAAAATTTCCTGTCTGGTTTTCAAAAAACCATGTTTCCATTAATTTTATTTTCTCCTAAAAAAGTTTTTTAATTATATTATAATATATTATTATTAATTAAGGTTTTTAACTATAAAGTTTTTAACTTAAATGAATTTACGGCAACGGATAGCAATTATTATTAAAGGTCATTTTTTTAATAAAATTTAATTTTAATAAAATTATTTAATCAATAATTTTAGATTAAATCAATATTTATTTAAATAAAAAAATAATTAATTAAATCAACCTGGCGGCCAGGTGAAACTCCTTCCCGCCATAAAATGCGCGTGAAAATGTAAAACTGTTTGTCCGCCGTCAAAACCTGTATTAATAACAATCCTGAAACCTTTAGAATCCAAATTATATTCTTTAGATATTTCTTTTATTAACTGCGTAAATTCGTTTCCATTAAATAATGCATCGGTATTTATAATAGAATCATAATGGGTTTTAGATATTATAAGAAAATGCAGGGGGGCTACTGCATTTATATCTTTTATTACAATAAAACAGTTTGTTTCTTTTATAATATCGCTTTTAATTGTTCCGCTTATAATTTTACAAAACACACAATTATTATCTTTATTATTTAGTAATTTATCATTCATTTATATAAATATAATCTTTTTATTTTATTTATAATTTAGATATTAATTTAAAAAAATTTTCATTTATATTTTTGCTTATATAAGCCAAATGCGGGATATAAATAATTCCGAAGAAATCTAACATATACGGTATTATTATAATAATAATAAGTATTAATAATATTAAAAATAATTTTTTTATTGGATTGTTTTTATATGTTTTTTGTTTTTTTTGCCGATTTGAAATATTGTCGCCGTTATTCTTTATTCTTATTTTTTTATTATCATCATTAAGCTTGGTAGCTGATCTCTCTACATCATCCGTTATTTCTTTAAAAATTGTTTTTATTTCTTCGGATTCAAAAATATTATTCTGAGTTGTTAATTCTTCGTCTTCTTTTTGCATAACATAACTTTCGCTATTTTCTTCAATTTCTTCTTTGTCAGTTATTTTATTTTCATTTAAATCATTGTCTTCTTTTTCTACTACACTATCAAATTCATTAATATTTTTATCGTTAATTACACCTGTTTTGCTATTTATAATAAAAATATTTTTGCAATGTTTGCATCTCACCTTAATATTGCCTTCCGGCAGTAAAGATTCCTCAATATCATAAGAGACCATACAAAATGGACAATATATATGCATAATTATTTTAATTCCGTATAATTAACAATTTATATTTATAATATTATAAACATAACTATATAAATAAGCAAATAAGCTGCATGTAAAACATATAACATGTAAAACATATAAAATATAAACATATATCTTTTTATGTTTTTATTTTATATTATATAATATAATATCATAATACATTATTTAAAATATAAAATAAATCAATAAAAAACATAGGAATTAATCAATATTATTTTTATATTTTTAATAATACTTAAATTATAAAAATAAATCAATATAATTTAAAAAAATTATGAAAATTCAGCAATCGCAAAACTTACCACAAAACTTACCACAAAACTTACCACAAAACTTAAAAGATATTTTATTAAATGTTTTAAAAAATAAGTTAAATACTTCCGATTATGATGCTTTACTTTTGGCTAATAATAATAATTGGATTAATATTTGCGGGAAAGATTTAGGGGAGAAAACAAAACCTAAATGTATTAAGGGCAGAACATTAACTATAATAGCAGATAATCCGGTTTTATCTTTTGAACTTAATTTTCTTAAAGATGAATTTGTTCAGAAAATAAATAATTATTTAATCATATCAAATGAAAATCATAAAGAAAGCGATAATATAATAAATATTAAATTTAAATATATAGATTATTAATAACCTTTTTAATTAAATAAATGCGGGAAGTATTTTTTTTACAATAAATCAAATGCAAAATCTAAAGAAAATTCCGCAATTTTTAAATAAATGCGGAAGTATTTTTTTACTTATTTCAATTGAATGAACTTCGTCAAAATTAATCCGGGTTTGCCATTTATTATTTAAAATATAACAATATAAAACAAATAAGCCTTTGGACCTGCTATAATATAATAGACACTGAGTTAAGAGTACATTAAAATAATTATTAATAATTATTTATTTAATTATAAATAATATTAAAATAAGGTTTATCTTATTTATCTTAATAGTTTCTTAATATTAACGGTATAATTGGGTTATATAGCATCTTCGTTCTAACTAACAAATGTATGCAGTATAACCCAATATTCTATTATTTTATTTTCCTATTGAAAATATTTTTTCAAAAAATGATTTTTTAATAGGATGCGAATCTTCACCGCTTTCTTGTATAAATTCTTCTAATATTTTTTTTTGTTTTATAGTTAGATTAGTAGGCGTTTCAACAACAATGTTAATATATTCGTTACCTCTTGATTGGCTGTTTAATCTATAAACTCCTTTGCCTTTGAAAGTAAACTGCGTTCCGCTTTGAGTTCCCGAAGGAACTTTTAAATTTGTTTTACCTTCTAATGTAGGTACTTCAATATCACATCCTATTGCCGCCTGCGGAAAACTTATAGGCACGGAAACGTAAATATCCTCATTGTTTCTTTTAAATAAATGATGGGGTTCAACTGTGATATCAACATAAAGATCACCGGGAGGACCGCCATAAATTCCGGATGCGCCTTCGCCTGATACTCTTAACCTATTGCCATCGTCAACACCCGCAGGAATCTTTATTTCAAGTTTTTTTTCTTTTACAACCCTGCCTCGTCCGGAACATACAGGACAGGGGTTTTCTATTATTTCTCCTTCGCCGCTGCATTTATAGCAAGTTCTTGTAATAGTAAAAAAACCTTGCTGCTGTCTTATCTCTCCTGTACCTTTACAGACAGGGCAAACAACAGGCTTTGTCCCTTTTTTTGCGCCTGTCCCTTCACACGATTCACACTTTTCGTATCTTTTAAATTTTATCTCTTTAGAAGCACCGAATATAGCCTCCTCAAATTTTATTTTAAGCTCATAACGAAGATCGTCCCCTCTTCTTTGCCTCGTACGCTTATTTTGTCGAGAACCGAACATATCGCCGAAAAAATCGCTGAAAATATCGCCAAACCCGCCGCTAAACCCTGCGCCTGCTCCTTGAGAAACACCTTCATGTCCGAATCTATCATAGGCAGCTCTTTTTTCATCATCTGAAAGAATTTCATAAGCTTCGCTTATTTCTTTAAATTTTTCTTCAAACTCTTTATCGCCTTGGTTTTTATCAGGATGATACTTGATGGCCAACTTTCTATAAGCTTTTTTAATTTCAGCCGTCGTTGCATTTTTATCAATCTCTAAAATTTCATAGTAATCTCTTTTTGTAGTCATATTATATTATTATAATTATTTTTTTTATTTTTATTAAAATTACATTGCAAAACCTCCGTCCGCTACTATAAGAAGCGGACGGAGGCAAACTATTTTAAATCTTTGATATAGCGCTTGCGTAACATATTTTTTATAATTATTTATTTAAATTTTTAAATATTTATTACTTATTAATTATTTTTATCCTTTACTTCTTCAAATTCAGCATCTACTACATTTTCATCAGTCGGTTTTTTCGTCTGTTCTTCTTCAGCGTTTTGAGAAGAGGCTTCGGATTGCTGTTCGGCTGTCTTTTTATACATAGCTTCGGTTATTGAATGCGAAATTTTTTCTAATTCTTCGGCAGCAGATTTTATTTCTTCAATAGTGCCTGATTCTAAAGCTTTTTTTGCATTTGAAACTTTTTCCTCGGCAGTCATTTTTTCGCCGGATTCTATTTTATCAGAATTGTCTTTTAAAAGCTTTTCAACAGAATACATTAAAGTATCAAGATGATTTTTGGCTTCTATTAATTCTTTCTTTTTACTATCCTCATCTTTATGAAGCTCTGCTTCTTTTATCATTTTATCTATCTCTTCTTTAGATAAACCGCTGGAAGCCGTTATTTTAATAGATTGTTCTTTCCCCGTCCCTAAATCTTTAGCTGAAACATGCACGATACCGTTAGCATCTATATCAAATGTAACTTCAATTTGCGGAACTCCTCTAGGCGCAGGGGGTATTCCCGTGAGTTCAAACCTGCCTAAACTCTTATTGTCAGCCGACATTTCTCTTTCGCCCTGCAATACATTAATTGTAACGGCAGGCTGATTATCTGCCGCCGTCGAAAAAATCTGACTCTTTCTTGTCGGTATTGTAGTGTTCTTTTCAATAAGTTTTGTTGAAACGCTGCCTAATGTTTCGATACCTAAAGATAACGGGGTTACATCAAGGAGTAATACATCTTTAACGTCTCCCTTAAGAACAGCCCCTTGAATTGCCGCTCCTACAGCGACAACTTCATCTGGATTAACTCCTCTATGAGGTTCTTTGCCAAAAAATTCTTTAACTTTTTCCTGTACTTTAGGCATTCTCGTTTGACCGCCTACAAGGACAACTTCATCTATTTTTGAAGTAGATAAAGCTGCATCTTTTAAAGCAGTTACTACTGGATGTATAGTTTTTTCTATTAAATCGCCCGTAAGCTGTTCAAGCTTGGCTCTCGTGATTTTCAAATTTAAATGTTTTGGACCGCTTGCATCGGCAGTAATAAAAGGCAAATTCACGTCTGTTTCAAGCGCTGAAGAAAGTTCTATTTTTGCTTTTTCCGCAGCCTCTTTTAACCTCTGCAATGCCATTTTATCATTTCTTAAATTAATTCCGTAATCTTTTTTAAATTCATCGGCTATATAATCCAATACACGCTGGTCAAAATCCTCTCCTCCAAGAAAGGTATCGCCGTTAGTAGATTTAACTTCAAATACTCCCTCTCCGAGTTCAAGTATAGAAATATCAAAAGTTCCTCCGCCTAAATCATAAACGGCAATTTTTTCTTCCTTTTTTTTATCTAAACCGTAAGCCAAAGAAGAAGCCGTAGGTTCGTTAATAATCCTTAAAACATTCAATCCCGATATTTTGCCTGCATCTTTAGTCGCCTGTCTCTGCGAATCATTAAAATAAGCGGGGACGGTGATAACGGCTTCGGTAACAGTTTCTCCGAGATAATCTTCAGCAGTTTTTTTCATTTTCATTAGAATCATTGAAGATATTTCTGCGGGGCTGTATTTTCTGCCTTTAACTTCTACCCATGCATCGCCGTTGTCGTTTTCTATAATTTTATACGGACATACTTTCTTAAAAGCCTGCACCTCGGGCGAATTATATTTTCTTCCTATAAGCCTTTTAACAGCATAAATAGTGTTTTCAGGATTGGTGACTGCCTGCCTTTTAGCCGCCTGTCCGACTAATCTTTCACCGCTGTCGGTAATAGAAACAATAGAAGGAGTAGTTCTTGCTCCTTCAGAATTTGCAATAACTATAGGTTCTTTTCCTTCCATAATTGCAACACAAGAATTAGTAGTGCCGAGATCAATTCCAATAACTTTTCCCATAATTTTATCTCTCCTTATTTATTCAATATATTTTTATTTAATCTTATTTTATATTTGTTATTCTAATTAATCAATTATTATCTTCACAATTTTCACCTGGCTTAGAAATACATATTAAAGACGGTCGCAATAATCTGTCTTTATATATATAACCTTTTCTTTTTTCTTCTATTATCTTTCCTTCCGGTTCAGCCGAATCTTTAACCATTTCAACAACTTCATGAAAATTAGGGTCAAAATTTTTATTTTCGGTTTCTATAATTTTAACACCATGGTTTAATAGAGTTTTTATAAATTCATTGTTTGCCATCTTAATACCGTCAACAAAAATCTTAAGATTCCCTGAAGTATCATCATTAATGTAAGATGCGGAATGATTAATAGCAAGATCTAAATAATCCAAAATCGGCAATAAATCTTTAACTAAATTCTCATTAGAATATTTTAACGACTCTTCTTTTTCTCTGTTAATTCTTTTTCTGAAATTCTCGGAATCGGCTAAAATTTTAAGATATTTTTCGTTTAATCCATCAAATTCTTTCTTTAAATTTGTAAATGCATTTTTTATATAATTTAAACTTTCTCTTGCTTCAGGCAAAGATGATGGTTCGGATATTTGATCCAAGTCGGCAATATCAAGCAATGATTCATTTTCTGCCGAATCATTAATAATATCGTTTGCCTCATTTGTATTATCTGTGTTATCAAAATCATTTTCATTCTTTTTATCGTCATCCATACTTAAATTCTCCTGATTTTTATTTATTTTATTTTTATTCATTAAATATTTAAATTATATCACATAAAAGCTTTGCTATATAATTTACCGTAGGAATAGCCAGAGCATAATTCATTCTTGAAGGTCCTATAAGTCCTATAGAACCTCCTGCAAATCCTTTTTTGCTGCGATAAGATGCCGTAATTACCGATAAACCGTTAATATCTGACCATTCAGTATCCGAACCTATAAATATATGAATGCCTTCTTTTCGTTTGGTAAGTTCTAACAACTTTATTATAGTTCTTTTATCTTCAAAAGCTTTGATGAGAGATTTAATCTTTTCATAGTTTGAAAACTCAGGCTCATCAAATAAGTTCATTCTTGAACCAATAAAAAGATAATCATTTTCGTTATCAATTTCGTTTTTTACTAAATCAAAATTAAAAATAATACCGTTTAATAACGAAAAAAAACTTTCCCTCTCTTTATCTATATCTTCTATTATAATATCTTTTAATTCGTCAATATTATGTCCGTTAATTATTTCATTTAGTTTTATTGAATATTTGCTAAGTTCAATCTGTTTATAATCTCTATCGGCGCTAATTATCTTATTTTCAACAAATCCGCCTTCGAATACCATTATTACAAGAATATTTAATTTATCTAATTTTATAAACTCAATATGCAATAAATTCGCATAAGTTCTCTCAGGTGCAAGCACAATAGGCATATAATGCGAAATTTCCGATAATAAATTAATTGCCTGCCATAATATTTTTTTTATATCCTTGCCCGAAATATTAAAACTGCTCCTCATGTCTGCTTTCTGCTGTTTTGATATTTTTTTTGTTTTTAAAATACTATTTATGTAAAATTTATACCCTGAGGATGTAGGCACCCTGCCTGCCGAAAAATAAGGCTGGTATATATATCCCTTTTCTTCAAGCGATGCCATAATATTTCTTATTGAAGCAGGGCTTAAATTTAAAGAGCACTTGCCTGCAATAAATTTAGACCCTACAGGACTAGCCGTAACAATATATTCTTCAATTATATAATATAATACTTCCTGATACCGTTCGTTAAGTTCTTCCATATTAATTTAACTTATATTTAACATATGATACATAATATAATATAATGAATATAATTTTAATTTAAAGTTATTAAAGTTGTTAAAGTTAAAATTATTATTAAAGTTATAAAATATTAGCACTCACTAATATTGAGTGCTAATTATAATTAAAACAATAAATTTGTTTTTTGTCAAGTTTTATATGCTTTCTTTAATTTTGAATTGACAATTTTGCTTTACAATCAAAATTAAAAGCAATATAATCTATAAACATATAATTTAAAATAATAAACTTAATTTTTCAATTAAATTTTTTAATAAATAAAAAACACAAAATTTTATGCTGTCAAAATTAAACAAATTCTTTTCTTCGGTCAAATTAGCAATTATTTTATTCATACTAATCGCGGCAGTTTCAATAATCGGAACAATAATAGATCAAGGTGATACTATATTCCAATATAAAACTATATACGGCAATAATGTCTTTCATATTTTATATTGGTTAGGATTTTTAAATATTTATAATTCCTGGTATTTTATCGGACTTGCCGCCCTGCTTATACTAACTTTGATAGTTTCATCGGCAAATAGAACGCCTAAAATAATTAAAGAAATTATAAATCCCGACTTATCTTTTGATACTGCGTTGCAGAAAAAAAGATTTAAAGCAAAATATATATCTTTACAATCATCTAAAAATCCTGAAGAATTACTAACCTTAGCAGAAAAAGCATTCAGAAAAAATTTCGGGAAACCCGTTAAAGATATGAGAAATAAAAAAGATAACAAAACCGGCTTATTATTTTATTCAAAAAATTCAATCTTCAGAATATCACCAATCATTGCCCATTTAGGAGCAATGGTTATCCTTGCAGGGGTGATACTCAGCGCAGTCTTAGGATACAGGTCATACACAAATATAAAAGTAGGACAAACTATTCAGCATTCATACCTTTTAAAAAATAACAAACCGGTGCTTCTCCCTTTCAAAATTAAATTAGACAATTATGTGTCAAAATATTATAAGAACGGAATGCCGAAAGCCTACATAAGCACATTGACCATCGTGAAAAAACATATCGGCGTTTTGACTAAAACTATAAGGGTAAATCATCCGCTTACTTATGACGGCATTACTATTTACCAGGCGAGTTTCGGCCATTACAAACCGACTGCTGCACAAATATTAGTATTAAATTTAAAAAATAAAAATAAAAAAGTTTTACTGTATGCCGCACCCGGAAAAATATATAATTCAAAAATTAATAATATAAAGTTTTCA
The DNA here is from genome assembly GCA_021845685.1 of bacterium. GTDB lineage: Bacteria > SZUA-79 > SZUA-79 > Acidulodesulfobacterales > Acidulodesulfobacteraceae > Acididesulfobacter. The sequence continues at coordinate 37,597 of JAJZVN010000006.1, read as the reverse complement.
TTTAATTTTTTTAAAAAACCAAAGAAAAATTCAATTCCGTTTTATATTTCAATAATTAAAAATAATAAAAAAATTGGTCCTCCGCTTATTTTTCAAGAATTACCATATAAAACAAAAAAGGGGAATATGCCTTTGTTTTTTACAAAATATAACAATAATATAGCTTTTATTTTTGCTGGAGTAAAGACATACTACTATAGCGGCGTTGAAATTACAAAAAATGTTGACACCGATATTGTATGGATTGGCTCGGCAATTTTGATTTTCGCTTTATTTTTTTCTTTTTTCTTTAACCAGCAGTCATTATGGATTAGAGTTACCCCCTCTGAACCTTCAGGAAAAGATAAAACAAATAAAATTGAAATATTAGCTATTCCGCATAAAAAATTTGCTTCATTTTATTCTATGATTGATAAAAACATAGGGGAATTTAAAAAAAATATATGACATTAATCGGGGATTTATAAAACATGATTCACATCAACGCTTCAATATTGGACGGCTCTTTTTATTTTACCATATCTTTTTTTATGATAATTTTAAGTTTTTTTGGATATTTTATATATATATTCACTGAGAATAAATTGTTCTCTATGGCTTCTTTTATTATAGTAATAACAGCCTTCGCTTTGCAGACATTCGCTTTTATTGTAAGATGGCGCTATTCCTACCACATTGGGATAGATTTACCTCCATTAACAGATTTATACGACTCTTTAGTTTTTTTTGCCTATGTTATTTTATTAGGTTTTATTTTATTGAAGCTATTTTATAATTTTGATTCCCTCGGATTCATCATGACATTTATAGCTACGGCTTCACTGGCATTTGCGACAATTAGTCCTTTAGCAACAAGCGCCATAGAACCTTCTATACCCGCGCTAAGAAGCTATTGGCTGCTATATCATATTATATCATTGTTTTTAGCTTATGGAGCCTTTGCCGCATCATTCGGCATAGCCATACTATTTTTAATAAAATATAAACAAATAGACAATATTGAGCAAAACAAAAATATAAATAAAGCTGCAAATAAAGGTAATCCTTTAAAGTTTTTGTCAATTTTATATTATCCTTTTATATTGCTTTACAGGCAGTTCTTAAAACTTAGTCCTCCGATTGAAACGTTAGATGAAGCTATTTATAAAGTCGTAGTATTCGGATTCCTATTTCTTTCGATAGGAATTGTTATCGGGGCAGCATGGGCAGATAATGCATGGGGCGGATACTGGAGCTGGGATCCTAAAGAAACGTGGTCGTTAATTACATGGATTACTTATGCGATATTTATTCATGCAAGATTAACTAAAGGCTGGAATGAAAAGAAAATGGCATGGATTGCGGTAATAGGGTTTGCAGTGGTGATATTTTGCTACTTAGGCGTTGATTTAATTATTCCAGGATTACATTCTTACGCAACGCCTGGTTCAACGCCGATATTATAATACAATTAAAAAATTATACATTGCTTTAATTCTGCATTTAATTCTGCAATAGAATTTTATATACTGGATTCACACTTTGCGGAAACGACTTTGCGGGGTTTTATTATTTCAACTAAAGAGTAATATATTATTTAAAAAATTATAATTTTTTAATAACTAATTTCCGATTTTTTTATTTTTTCCTATAGGTAAATAAACTACTACATCCGTACCCCTATTTTTTATTGATTTAATATCTATAAAGCCGTTATGTTCAAAAATAATTTTTTGAGAAATTGCAAGTCCAAGACCTGTTCCTTTTTCTTTAGTAGTAAAAAACGGTTCAAATAATTTATCTAAATCTTTTTTGCTGATCCCCGCGCCATTATCGGATAAAATAATTTTGATAAATTTGGGACTGTTTCTTTCAGCATCAATTCTTGTGGTTATTCTGATAAATCCTTTATTTTTATTTTGAATAGCAACGATAGAATTTTTTATTATATTTAAAAAAACTTGCTTTAAAGCACCGTCTGAAGCAAATATTTCAGGCAGACTTGGGTCAAATTCTTTAATAAATTTTATATTTTTATCTGAATTCATAGTAGCTTCTATCTCAATTATTTCATTTATAATCTTATTAACATTTATCATTTCTGCATTTATTTTATGATTTTTAGATAAAGCTAATAAATCTTCTATTAAAAAATTAATCCTATTTATTTCTTTAACAATTATTTCTGTAAATTGCGTTAATTCTTTTAAACTTTCAGGAAGCGAATCTTGTTCTTCAATAATTTTTTTCTTCAAATATGAAGCGGAAGCCTTTACTCCGCTTAAAGGATTTCTGATTTCATGTGAAATTTCCGCGATAAATCTTGAAAAATTCTGCGATTTTTCTTCATTTCTAATAATATTATCCATTTCTTTAAACCTTGTTATATCTTTCATGGATATAAGAATATAATATTGCTCGTCATAATTAATCTTAGCTATCTCAATTATTATTGACCGTTTATTATTTTGTCTATTGTTGTTATAAAATTCAAAATCAAAATCAATAAAACCTTCTCCTGTTTTAGCAACTTCGTTAATCTTAGCTATAATATATTTATTATTATGAAAAAATTGGCCCGCATTTAAGTGATTAGCATAAGAATCTGAATATCCGGTAAATTCTTGCGCAGCAATATTTAAGAATTCAATAGTTAATTCTTCGTTAAAAAGAATTATTGAATAATTTATGTTATTTAAAATAAGATGAAATTTATTTTCCATAATTTAACCAAATAATATATTAATAAAATAACATATAGATTTAATAGCATATAAATAAAATATAATTATGCATTACATTGTATAGCATCAATGTTGTATTATACATAAAAAATATATAAAATATCCTTTATGATTTAAAAAACAAATTTTTTAATTAATGTTTTCATCAAACCATAAAGGATATTATATTTTAATAAACAATAATAAATTTATATTTTAATAAACAATTGAATCCTTATTGCAAATTATTACTATAAATTATAACCGGATTCTTCATGCTGGGTAATATCAAGACCCATTGCTTCTTGTTCTTTGCTTACTCTTAAACCCATAAATTTATCTATTAATGTAAATATTATAAAACTCATTACAAAAGAATAACCTGCTACTGAAAGAATTGTTATCAATTGTATCACAACCTGATGAGGATTTCCGTAAAACAATCCTCTGCCTGCAGGATTTATAAGAGGATCCGCAAATAAACCCGTTGCAAGCGCTCCCCAAGCTCCTCCGATAGCATGAACATTAAAAGCATCTAAAGAGTCGTCGTAACCCAATTTGGGTTTGACAAATACTACCATAGAATAACACAAAACACCCACTACAAGCCCTATAACGATAGCGGCTAAAGGATTAACAAAACCAGAAGCAGGCGTTATAGCAACAAGACCTGCAACAGCACCGGAAATCATACCTAATGTCGTAGGTTTTCCGCTATGAATCCATTCTGCAAGCATCCAGCTAATAGCCGCTGCTGCAGTAGCAGTGTTTGTAACTAAGAAAGCTGACGCGGCAAGACCGCTAGCCTCCAATGCGCTGCCTGCATTAAAACCAAACCATCCGAACCATAATAAAGCGCCTCCTAATATTGTATATGCCAGCTGATTAGGCTGAACAATATTTTCTTTCATGTATCCTTTTCTCTTACCGAGAACTAAGGCTCCTGCAAGACCTGCCACGCCGGAGTTTATATGAACAACCGTTCCGCCAGCGAAATCCAAAGCACCCATCTTTTGAAATAATCCGCCGATACCCCACACGGATTGCGCCACAGGAGCATACACTATTGTAACCCATATTATAGTAAAAACTACCCACGAAGAAAATTTTATTCTTTCCACTAACGAACCGCTTATCAATGCAACTGTTATTATAGCGAACATTAGCTGGAACATAACATAAATAAAAGAAGGAATTGTTCCGTCATATCTTGAATGCTGATTTACACCCATTGCAGCTAAACCTAAATATTTAAGATTACCTATAATGCCTAAAAAAGCGTCAGGTCCGAAAGCCATCGAATAATCCCATAATATCCATACGACACTGACTGTGCATATTGTTATAAAACTTAAAGATATTGTATTTAAAACATTTTTTTTCCTTACCATACCGCCGTAATAAAACCCTAATGCAGGGGTCATTATCAATACAAGAGCTGTAGATGCTAAAACCCATGCTATATTACCGGGGACAAACTTGGGTGTTTTGGCAGCTGCCGCAAATACCGGCGTAACCCAGCTGAATAGAACTAAAAACAGCCCTCCTAAAACCGTTAAAATCCTGTTAATTTTATTCATTATTATTCTCCAGATTAATTATATAATATAATTAAATATTATGACTTATAATCATAATGACTATAAGCAGTTAATCATAAATTATCAAACGATGGTTCAATTAGTTAGAATTTAACATTTTCTTAATTTTTGACTAAATAAAACAAATATATAAAATAATAAATTATTAAACTGATAAATTAACTTAATTGAAATTGTTTAATTATATTTGTATTTGTATTAGATTGCAGACTCTCCCTTCTCGCCTGTTCTTATCCTGATAGCTTCTTCTACAGATGAAATAAATATTTTCCCGTCTCCAATATTTCCTGTTTTTGCTGATTTTTCAATAACTTCTATTATACTTGGAATCATTTCGTCAGAAGCTATTATTTCAAGTTTTGTTTTAGGCACAAAATCAACTCTGTATTCAGCTCCTCTATATAGTTCCGTATGCCCTTTCTGTCTGCCGAAACCCTTAACTTCGGTTACGGTTATGCCGTGAATACCGATTTTGTTTAATTCCTCTTTAACATCGTCTAATTTAAACGGTTTAATTATCGCCTCAATTTTTTTCATTTTTTTCACCTCCCCTTTTTATAATTTTATAATTTTATAATTTTTAAAAATAGCAGCTAATTTAAATATATTTTTTATATCTTTGCAATAATAATGCCAAATTTATAATTTTAATACTTAACAATATTCGTCATTGTCTTTATATTTCTTTATATTTATTTTTTATTTTCAATACTGATTTATATCTTTAATTCTGCATGAGAAAATATTGAGGTATTTCAGAGTTAACGGACGCTGAATTCCCTCTTTAGCGGGAATGGCTTTGCTTTGCTTTGCTTTGATGGATAAAATATATATTATTTGAAGACGAAGGTCGGCAAAAAATTATTCAGATTTATTTTAAAATAATGCTAAAAATAATAAATATAAAATTTAAAAATAAAAATTATATGCTAAATTAAACTAAATTTAATCATTTTTTTATTAAAAATATTGCATAAAAAATAATCATTTTATTTTTTTAAAAAATTATTGCATAGATTTTAGGCATTCATTCTCTAATTTCAGTACTAATATTATGGATATGACTATCGATATTCAGTAAAATTATTCTATTATGAAGATTTCTGCGGGACATTCCTATTTTTTTGGCAGTGTTCGAAATATTAAAATTATTTTCTTTTAATTTTAATATTATATAATCTCTCTCAAATGCTTCTTTTGCTTTCCTTAAAGAATTGATATTAATATATTTGCTTATTGTCTTATTGTCTTGATATACAGATATATTACTTTCTAATTTGCTATTTATTCTATCATCGTCGTTATTATCGCCATTGTTATTACCGCACTCTTCTATGCCTATTTTTAATTCATCCGCAATATCCTGTTTTGTTATTTTACTGCCGTAATGCATTATTGCAAATCTTTCTATAATATTTTTTAATTCCCTTACGTTGCCCATCCATAAATAATTTTTAAAAAGCTCCATTGCATCATCTTCAATGGTTATATATAATTTTTGTTTATTACCAAGATTAAATTTGTCAATAAAATAATCAACAAGCACGGGTATGTCCTCTTTTCTTTCTCTCAGCGGCGAGATAAAAAACGGTATGACGTTCAGCCTGAAAAATAAATCGCTCCTGAAATTGCCTTTTTTTATCTCATCTTCAAGATTCTTATTTGTTGCCGCGATAATTCTAGCGTTAACTTCTACGGTAGATTCTCCTCCGACCCGCTGAAATCTATTGTCCTGCAAAACTCTTAAAATCTTTGACTGCATTCTTAGACTCATATCGCCTATTTCATCAAGAAAAAGAGTTCCTCCGTCCGCAAGTTCAAACTTGCCTTTTTTACGCGCTAAAGCACCTGTAAAAGCACCTTTTTCGTGACCAAACAACTCGCTTTCTATTAAGTCTTCCGGAACTGCGGCACAATTAATGGCAATAAACGGTTCTTCCCGCCTTGAACTGTTAAAATGCAGAGATTTGGCAACTAATTCTTTTCCAGTCCCATTTTCCCCAGTGATTAAAATAGGTGCATCAGAAACTGCCGCTTTTAATATTCTGTTTTTCAAATCTTTAATTTTATCGGAATTGCCTATTAATTCATCTTCATATCTTAATGTGCTTTGTGCCAGAGTGATTTTTTTTTCATTTAATTCATTAAATTTTAGCGCATTTTCAACGGTTATAAGAACTCTATCCAAAGAAAGAGGTTTTTCTATAAAATCATAGGCGCCCATTTTTATTGTTTTAATTGCCGTATCAATATCGGAATGTCCCGATATCATTATTACGGGAATATTTTTATTAATTTTAGCCATAGAATTCAAAATATTAATCCCGTCGCTGTCAGGCAGCCAAATATCAAGCAATACCGTATTAGGCAATTTTTCTGAAAAAATTTTAAGTCCTTCTTCTCCGAACTCTTCGGAAATTACGCTGTATCCCTCATCAATAAAAATACCCTCGAGAGATTTCCTTATGCTTTCCTCATCATCTATTATAAGTATAGATTTCATTTAAACAACCTTTTTAATATCCTTTTATATTTATATTATATATAATATATTATATATTTTTATCGCTTATTAGTTTTAATTCTATAATAAACTCTGCACCGCCGTCTTGAATATTTTCCGCATATATTGTTCCGTTATTTTCTGTAATAATATTTTTCGTTATGGCAAGTCCAAGCCCTGTTCCGCCTCTTTTTGTAGAAAAGTAAGGTTCAAATATATTTGTAATATTTTCTTCTTCAATACCTGGTCCTGTATCGGATATTTTAATTATTACAATTTGTCCTATATGTTCAAACAAAGTTTCTGCCTTAATAAAATTATTGCAATTTTTCTTTCCGTCTTTACTATTCATATTAATACTATAAACTGCATTATCTAAAATATTTACTATAGCCCTTTTAATTTGTAATTTGTCTATGTAAATCGGCGGCATATCTTTACTAAAATTTTCAATAAATTTTATATTTTTATGAGCATTTCTGTAAAAAGAAAAAGATTCTTCAATTAATAAATTTATATCGGTATAGTTAAAATTTGCCTTGGGCAACCGTGCGTATAAAGAAAATTCATCTACAAGACCTTTTAAATCATCTACTTCCTTTATTATAATATCAATAGAATCATTAAATATTTTATTGCCATGTTCAAGTTTGTCTCCGAATTTTCTTTTTAATCTTTGAGCAGATAATTTTATCGGCGTTAAAGGATTTTTTATTTCATGCGCCATTCTTTTAGCAACTTCTTCCCATGCCGCTATTCTTTGAGCTTTCATCATATCTGTCGTATCATTAATAACAATAATAAAACCTATATAGTCGTCTTTTTCATCTTTCATTATTGTGACATTAATAATATAAACATGCAGCTTATCGTTTATATTTAATTTTATTTCTTTCGTAATACTTTCTTCTTTATTGTTTTTAGCAAGATTTTTTATAATTTCTCTTATCTCCGAAAAGGTAATTTTGCTAAAAACATCTTTATAATTTTTATTTACCGCTTCTTGAAAGTTCACTTGAAACATATACTCGGCTGCATTGTTTATAGTCTTAATCTTTCCTGAATAGTCAATAGTAATAACACCCGTGCCTATATTTTTTAAAATAATTTCCATATATTTTCTTCTTCTTTCTATTTCTATATTAATATTCTTAAGATTTAGATTAGCATCTTCAATAATCTCCTTATTTTTCTTAAGATCTTTAGCCATATTATTAAATGAACTTATAAGCATCCCTATTTCATCGTTAGACTCGGAATTAATACTTATATCTAATTCGCCTGAAGCTATTTTTTCTGTACCTTTAACAAGGTCTATCACCGGCTCTGTTATTTTCTTGGAAAGATAAAATCCGACCCATATAGAAATAAATAAAATAAGAAGGGTAAAGGTAGAGAATAAAATAAAATAAGTCGTTTCTATAGGATTTTTTAAGAATCCTACCTGCCAATATTTAATATAAAAATGCCTGATGTATTCAGCCATTTTGTTTATTTTGTATAATGATTCATGTGTGTTATGTTTCGCGGTATTTTTAATATTTTTGCGATTATTTACATAATTTGCTATTCTTAATGAATATCCTATAATTTTTTCGATACTTGGAACATACCATTTGTTAATTCCGTTGGCAAAAAATCCTGCGGCAATTATAACCGCAAACATAAAAAAAGACGGGATGAGGCTCACTAATACAAACAAAGCAACAAGCTTGGAACGTAATTTTGAGCCGGGTATATTTCTTCGTTTATCTAAAAAAAGTTTTATAATATTTCTTATAATCAAAAACAGCATTAAAAGAAATAAAATTATAGTTATATTTATATATGCATAAACTATAATTTTTGAAGTTACGGAAACACCTGAAAACGAAAGCATTCTTGTTTCTATAAAAGTAGAAACAATGATTAAAATAATACTTATAAATGTAAAAATTATTTCTCTTTTAATACGCAATGTTTCGACCAGCTTATTTTTATCGTTCTTTTTCATTAATTATAAATAATATTAATTTTTTTATGAATTTTTCAGTAATATATTAAAATATTATAATACTATTTTATATCCTTCATAATATAAAAATCGCGAACTTGCGCTATTATACAAATATTATATACAATTTATATTTTAGCATCTTAAAAACTTGCCAAATAAATAAACTTGTAATAAAATATAGCTTATTTAATCATTATACAATAATTAATACATACAATAAATCTGAATATTACTATTACTATACTATATAAATGAAAATACTTGTGCTTGGCAGCGGAACATCCACGGGGGTACCCTTAATAGGTTGCAATTGCGAAGTATGCACTTCTAATAATCCTAAAAACAAAAGATTAAGACCTTCTATATTTATACAGGAAGATGGCGTAAATTGTCTTATAGATACTACTCCGGATTTAAGAGCTCAAGCGTTAAAATATAACATTCTTAAAATAGACCTTGTTTTATATACTCATACACATGCCGACCATTTATTCGGCATTGATGATTTAAGAATGTTTAACTATATTAAAAAAGGACCTATACCGATATATGCATCAGAAAAGGATATAAACACTATAACGACAAGATTTGACTATATTTTTAAAAAGAAAACACAATCAAGCAAACCTGATTTAATACCAAATATTATAATAAATAATAAAATTAATTTTGATAATATAAAAATTCAGGCAATACCCGTATTTCACGGCAATCAAATTATAAACGGCTATAGAATTAAAGATATGGCATACTTAACCGATGTTTCAAAAATACCGGACGAATCTTTAGAATTACTGCGCGGGGTTAAGGTTCTTATGATTGATGCTCTAAGATATAACGAACATCCTACGCATTTAACGGTAGACGACGCTATTAAAATATCAAATATGCTAAAATCAGAGACTACATACTTAATGCATATGGGACATAAAATTGAATACGAAAAACTGTCTGCCGATTTGCCGCCTAACATTGTCCCGTCTTTTGACGGTCTTGAATTTGAAATTTAAAAAGTGTTTAAATGTTTATTAAAAAATTAATTTCTCTATTTGTAAAAATTGGCTTAAATTTGAAATTTAAAAAGTGTTTAACTGATATAAAAATTTTAAACCTTTTATCGTCCATAAATCGTCAATTATTTTTAAACCTTTTATTTTACATTTATCGGCAATAATATTAGACAGTCCTCCCGTAAAAATAACTTTGCATTCTTTTTTGTTATACTGCGCCTGTATTTCTTTTATAAAACCTTCTATAAGAAAAATAGTCCCATATAATAAGCCCGACTGAATTGATTCAACTGTATTGTTTCCAATTAAAGGAATAGTAGGGGCAGAAGAGATAGGCGTAATAATGTTTTTATCGTTGTCTGAGTTATAAATAACTGCGTCTACATCTATCAAAGGGAGAGCGGCTGTTTTTTCATTTAAACAAACAGCAAGCGTTTTTATTCCCGGAAATATAACGCCGCCTTTAAAATTTCCATTTTCATCAATAATATCAATTGTTAATGCGGTTCCTATATCAACTATAATTTGAAATTCTTTATGTAAATGATAAGCATAACCTGCGTTAACAAGACGATCGGAGCCTAATTTTTCGGGATTTTCAACAAGTATATTAATATCAGTTTTAGAAGCTGAAGAAATAAAAATTGCATTACAATCCAATAATTTGCAAAATGACTTGTAAAATTTATTTTGAGGAGGAACTACCGATGAAATACAGGCATTTTTTACATCATTAATGTTAATGCCGTCGTCTGAAAACAATTTGCTTAATACGTAAAAAATATCTTTATCTGAATATATCTGCGGAGTTGAAATTCTATAAACCTTAAATATATCTTCATCGTCATCATAATCGCCGTTTAAATTCTTATATATCCCTAATACCGTATTAGTATTACCTATATCGCAAGATAAAAACATATATTAATTATTATTTAATAAATAATAAATTTTATTAATTTTTATTGATTAAATTATAAATCATATTAATGCCGTCAGCTCACCTGAAATCACTTTTTCCAATTCATTTTCTCCTGTTTTTACCAATAGTGCGCCCTTAGAATCTATACCCACAACCTGACCTTTAATTTTATTATTTTCATTATTTATTTCTACATCTTTTCCTATCATTCCAAAATATTTTTGATAAGATTGTAAAACTGACGATAAGCCTGTGGATAGAAATGTTTCATAGTATCTCTCAAATTTATTAATAAAACTCGCTATTAAATTATTTCTGTTTATTAATATATTATTATCTTCATTAATCCTCTTTATTTTCATTTTTTCAATATGTAAAGACGTCGCAACATGTTTTATACCTTCGGGAATATCTTCTTCTTTAAGATTTACATTGATGCCTATTCCTACGATAATATATTCTATTATTTTATTCTGGGTACTCATTTCCGTTAAAATTCCGGAAATTTTTTTTGAGTTTATTAGAATATCGTTAGGCCATTTGATTTGCGGAGTAATAGAAGAAATTTCTTCTATAGATTCGGCACCGGCTACTGCTGCCAGAATAGTCATACCATGAGCAATTTCAGGACTAAACTTAGGTTTTAATATAATAGACATATATATATTGCAAGCCTTAGGCGAAGTCCATATTTTCCCGTTTCTGCCTTTTCCTTTATCCTGAGTATCTGCAATGACTACGCTGCCGTTTTTAGCGTTTTTTACGGCAAGTTCTCTCGCCATTGAATTTGTTGAACCTACTTTTTCTTCATAAAATATATTTTTACCGATGAAATTAGTCTTAAGATGTTTTTTTATCTCAAAAATATCAATATAATCTAAATCATTAACAACATCCATAATTATAAATTATCCTCCAACTAACAATTAAATTAAAATTTAAAGAAATTAAATAAAATTTAAAGAAAAGTCAATCGGTTTAACGGCATTGGTTAAAGAACCCATAGAAATAAAATCTGCCTGAGTTTTTTCAGCTATTTCCCTTAAATTTTTCATAGTAACATTTCCTGAAATTTCAACAATAGTATTTCCATTAATTAATTTTACTGCTTTTTGCATTTCTGCAATACTCATATTATCGAGCATTATAATATCCGCTTTTCCTTCTAGAGCTTCTATGACCTGTTCAATTGAGCTTACTTCAACTTCTATCTTTTGATTAAATCCTGCATTATAGCTCCTAATCATTTCTAAAGCATTTTTAATTCCGCCTGCAAGCTTGATATGATTGTCTTTAATTAAAATGCCTGACGACAAATCAAATCTATGGTTACTTGCTCCGCCCACATTTATCGCATATTTTTGGAGAGAACGCAATCCGGGAAGCGTTTTTCTTGTGTCAAGAACTTTTGTTTTAAGACCTGACAATTCATTCGCAGCAAGATTAGAAGCTGTTGCAATCCCTGAAAGAAATTGAAGAAAATTAAGCGCGGTTCTTTCGCCGTATAATATAATATCGGATTTGGCTTTAATAGAAATAACTTTTTGAAATTTGGTTAATTTTTCGCCTTCTTTTGCGAAATAATTAATTTCATAATTGTTTTTGCTTAATATGTCAAAAACCAATGAAAAAATATTTAAACCGCAGATTATACCTTCTTCTTTTGTAATAACCTCGCATTTAATCTGCGGATTGTATCTGCTTGCAATAGCGTCCGTAGTAATGTCCGAACCCTTTATATCTTCGGCTAATGCATTTGAAACTAAAGAAATTACCGAGGCATCAAATATTTTCATTTTTAATTTTATTTATTTCTTCTTTTATTAATTTTTCTGCAATTTCAGGCAATATGTTTTTAATATTTTCAATTATTTCAGGCTTCATATCTTTAATCATATCATCTATTGATTTTTTTAAATATTCATCCATTTTACCAAAAAATTCATCATTTAGAAACTCCAATTTTATTTCCCCTCCTTTATATTTTTCATTAGTATTATCTGTAAAATTAACAATGCTATTGTCATTATAGCGGTTAGATTCTTGAATATCATAAACTTCAGGTGTATTTATATTAAATTCTGCTTCATTTGCCGAATTAAGCTCCAATATACTTATATCTGAAGTATCCTCAACTTCCGCATTTGTATTTTCTTCGCTATTATTATTTATAAAATTTATACTGCGGATATTATCGCCAACTCCAATATCTTCATTTATAATAATTTTAGACATATATTCGTTAATTTTATTATCATTATCATTATCATTATCGCCGTTGTCTTTATTATATCCTTCGGCTTCAACTGATATTTTTGTATCATTAACTGCATTTTGGTTTATACCGTTTTCATTATATTCTTCTGTTTCTGTTTCAATAATTACATCATCTGAATCTGCCTGTCGATTTTTTAACATTTCTTTATCTTCATAGTTAATTCCTGCTTCAATATTTCTAACGCTTTCAAATTCAGGCTGAATAACCTCCGATGTGCCTATTATCTCTGCGGCATTATTACTATAGTCGGAAGAATTATCATGTGCGTCGCTTATTATCTCTGCGGCATTATTGCTATCGGCAGAAATATCCTCTGAAGCGCTTAGTCTGTCATCATTAAAATTATCTATGGTGCTATTGTTTATTTTATCATTTTCTTTATTTAAATCTTGAAATTCTTTAAAAATATTATCATCTTTAAAAAGATTCTCGAACGCTTCGCTTAATTCGGCAGAATCCTGTTTTGTGTCTTTATTTATAGCAGCATCGCTACTATCATTTTCCATATTTTCAAAATACTGTTCCTGACCTGTATTTATCGGAGTATTGTTATCATTTGCAAAATTTTCGAGGTTTTTAGATTCAATATTTTTGTTATTATCATCTTCAGTCTTTTTTTCAAATTCAGCAATATCATAAATTTTATCTTCATTGATATTTAAACCTAAAGACCGTTTTATTTTATTAATAAAAGTTTCTTTATCAAAAGGTCTATATATAAAACCGTTTAAACCTGCTTCAACAAAAAGTTCCCGTTCTCTATTAGGCAAATCTGAAGGGGCAGCCAGCAAAATAGGTATGTTATAATACAAGCTGTTGTTTTTTATTTCCTTTAGCATATTATAGCTAATCGCATTACTTATATTATAATTAACAATAATAATTGACGGAATGCTTTTATTGAGTACTGCAATCAGGGAAGAACCGTCATAAAGAGGAGTTATTTTAAATTCAGCGTTATCCAAAAAAATCATCGATACCGTTTTTTGCATTGCGTCGCTATCATCTACATATAATATTTCATAAGCCATAGCAGTTTCTCCTTATATAATATAAAAGGCAAAACTAAATATATAAATTTAAATTTAGTTATTTAAATTGATTTTATCTTGCTATTCTATTTATAATTATCAACTGCTATCATTAATACTAAAATTATAAATATTAAATTATATATAAATATACATAATATAACAAAATATCATAATAATCATAGCTTTAACCTTAATCCTGCAATAGAAATTATTAAATATACAGCAATATTTTAAGAACTCTGGATTCCCGCTTTCGCGGGAATGACACCAAATGGGTAAAAAGATAAAATATCTCAAAGTCATTCCTGCGCAGGCAGGAATCCAGAATATAAAAGCCTATCGCATGATTAAGGTTTAAATCATAGCTTTAAATTAAAGTATAATTTTGATATACTTATAAAATTGACGGTATAGCTAAATAATATTTTATTACTTACAATTATAATTTTAATATTATTATTATAAGTAGTCAATAATTTATTATTATATACTAAAATTATCTTCTTATTTAATATATTATTTAATATATTTTTAAATTATATTTTGAAAAAATTATGTCTTTAATAGATAGACACATATTTAAACAATTTATTCCTCCTTTTATTTTCGGACTTATAATATTTACTTTCAGTATAATTACCAACAGAATTTTAATGCTCACTGAAATGGTTATAAACAAAGGTGTGAGCATTACTTCGGTAATTAAACTTGCTAGCTTAACTTTACCTGATTTTATGATAATAACATTGCCTATTTCGTTTTTGCTTGCAGTTTTAGTAGTGTTCGGCAAAATGACTCAGGACAATGAAATAATGGCGTTAAAAGCTTCGGGCGTCAGTATCTGGAGATTAACGAAGCCTGCGCTGCTGTTTTCATTAATACCTCTGCTTGCTTCAATTCTTTTTTCTTTTTATATTGCTCCAAGGTTTAATTATTTTTTTAGAGTGATGGCTGTTAAAGAAATAAAACAAGCTGTGCTCTCAGCTTTAAAAAAAAATACTTTTTCTAATAAATTTGGAAACTATAAAATATTTATAAAACATGTAAATCCTGCCAAATCGTCTATAAAAGGTATCTTTATATTATATAAAATTAAAAATAATGCTATGGTTTTAATAGCAAATAAAGGATATATTGTTTACAATAAAAAACAAAATTTAATTTCTTTTTATTTAAAAAATGGTCAGATTCAAAACAAATACAGATCTAAAAAAAATTTCTGGCTATTGAATTTTAAAACTTACAGGATAAATATAAGATTAAAGGGGCTTTCATTTCCTTCTAAAAATGATTCGGTGCATTTTATGACTATTTCACAGCTTATTTCTAAATATAATTCTGCAAGTGATAAAAACAATGCTAAAAATATTTATTTAATATACATACTTAAAAAAATTGCCATCCCAATCGCCGTAATACTTTTTGTATTTATCGGTTTGCCTCTTGCAATGCTGTCGGAAAAAAGAAGTATGTTTATGGCTATATTTTATACTATAGCTATCGTTGTTTTATATTATATTTTATTTACTTCAGGTCTATACTTTTCAATTAAAACCGGCTTTAATCCTATTATAGGAGTTTTCGGGGCGGATATTATTCTTCTCGCCGCGAGTGCTATATTATATATAAAGGCATCTATAAAATGAAAATATTAAGAAATTATCTGCTTAAAGAATTTTTTAAAGTATTATTTATCTCAATAGTTTCTTTGTCTTTTTTTTATATCATTGTTGATTTCATATCTAATATGGCAACATTCACTAAACACTCTCCAGATTTAAGCTATATTATTCTGTATTTTCTTCTTAAATCTCCTGAAATAATATATAGAATCTTACCTTTATCAATTTTGTTATCAACAATGCTGGTAATTATTTCATTTAATAAAAATAATGAAATTATAGCCATAAAATCTTCCGGCATAAGTATGCTGAAATTCACATCTCCATTAATTGCAACTGCGTTAGGACTATCAATATTTTCTTTTGCGCTTTCAAATTTTATAGCAGTAAAAACAAATATAGAAAGAAGAATAGTTATGCAAAAATATATAAATAAAAACAATAATTACAGCGCACAATCTATTTATAAATTTAAAACAAGAAATATAGCGATACATTATCAAAAATATATTATAACTGCCAAAACCTTAAATATATCTAAAAAACAATTAACGGGCTTAAGTATATATAAGTTTAATAATAAATTTAAACTTACTAAAAGATATAATGCTGCAAACGGATATTTTTCTGAAGGAATATTAAAGTTAAACAATGTAATAATAAATAATTTTAATCAAAAACGGCATTATCCATCATTTGCAAAAAATCTTAAAATAACAAGTCTTCCTATAAATCTTAATATAAATTTTTTTAAATCTTATGATTTAAAATTAGAATTTTTAACAATATTTAATCTTTTTAAAATGTTTAACGTAGCTAAAAAATCAGGCTCAAATTTAAGTTTAATTGAGACATTTATATATTCAAAATTTGCATTTCCTTTAATAAATTTAGTTTTAGTTCTTATAGGAATATCCATAGGTATTATCGTAGGCAAAAAATCGGGGACTTCTGCCGCCATAGGAATTAGTATAATTTTAGCATTCGGCTACTGGATAATAAATTCAATTGCAATATCTTTAGGGGTAAGCTCCCAACTTAATCCAGTTTTAGCCGCATTTACGGCAGATATAGTTTTCTTATTTATTGCAATATATCTTATTTCTGATTTAGATTAATTGATATAAAAAAGTGGCGAAATTTCTTTCCATCTAATATATTGTTGCTATAATATTACGCCTGCTATGTATTTGAAAAAAGGTATCCGATTTATTTTCCGCAGCTACAGATTGTCTTATTAATAATTATTTATTTGCGGAAAATAAATCGGATACTCTATGTTTTATAATTTAAAGCTTAATCAAACTCAATAAGGAGTAAGTAAATAAATAAATCGGATACTATGTTCCTTCTTGCCAGGAGCGCAAATATTTAGCCTGTTCCTCAGTTAATGTGTCTATATTTATTCCTAAAGATTTAAGTTTTAAAAAAGCTATTCTTTCGTCAATTTCTCTAGGCACGCCGTAAACTTTAGGCAACATATTATTACTATATAATGCAAACTCGGCGGAAAGCGCCTGAACGGAAAAACTCATATCCATGACGCTGGCAGGGTGTCCATGAGCGCTGGCAAGGTTAATGAGTCTGCCTTCGGCCAGCACATATAATCTTCTCCCGTCTTTCATAGTAAACTCTTCAATAAAGTCTTTGACATTCTTTGCAGATTTAGCCATTTTTTTCAATTTTTTAATATTAATTTCAACATCAAAATGTCCTGAATTTGAAATAATAGCCCCGTCTTTCATAACTTCAAAATGGTTTTCGTCTATAACATTTATATCGCCGGTTACAGTACAAAAAATATCGCCTATTTTAGCAGCTTCAACGCCTTTCATTACCCTGAAACCTTCCATAACGGCTTCTAATGCTTTAATAGGATCAACTTCCGTGACTATGACGTTAGACCCTATTCCTCTAGCTCTCATTGCAAGTCCTTTTCCGCACCATCCGTAACCGCAAACAACAAAATTTTTGCCTGCAAGAAGCATATCCGTAGCTCTTATGATACCGTCAATAGTGGATTGCCCCGTTCCATACCTGTTGTCGAATAAATGCTTCGTATCGGCATCGTTAACGGCAATAACCGGAATTTTTAACTCGCCTGCAGACTCCATTGAGCGCAGTCTTATTACGCCGGTAGTAGTTTCTTCCATTGAAGCTTTAATATTTTTTATTAGATTTTTATGTTTTTTATGTATCGTGGATATTAAATCGGCTCCATCGTCTAAAGTAAAATTAGGTTCATATTTTAACACGCTTTCTATGTGACTGTAATAAGTTTCTGAGTCTTCGCCTTTTATAGCATACACGTCTATTCCAAAATCCTTGACTAATGAAGCGGCAACATCGTCTTGCGTAGAAAGCGGATTTGATGCGCATAATACTACTTCTGCTCCGCCTTCTTTGAGAGTTCTAGCAAGATTAGCGGTCTCAGCTGTTACATGAAGACACAATCCTGCTTTTTTGCCTTTAAAAGGTTTTTTTTCAGAAAATTGCTCTTTTATAAGAGACAAAACAGGCATATCGTGTTCTGCCCACAGTATTCTCTCTTTGCCTTGTTTTGCAAGTTTTATATCCTTTACATCAGCCAAAATATAACCTCCTTATAATTTTATAACTTAATAAAATACTTAATAAAATGTAAAATTATATACTAAATGAAACGGACAATCTAAAATAATTTTTAAAACTTAATCTATTTACTATGTTATTAATACCTATACCGAAACCATAGAGTTATTTAATTCATTAGCCGTTTCTTTAAGTTCGCCGATTTTTATCGTCTGTTCCCATGTAAAACCGTCTTCCATTCTTCCAAAATGTCCATAATTAGACGTTCTGGCATAAATAGGTTTAAGCAGATCGAGGGTTTTAACAATAGTATAAGGTCTTAGATTAAAAACACCGCTTACGGCTTTAGAAATTACTTCGTCATTATATATGCCTGTTCCGAAAGTATTAGCCATTACAGAGACAGGGTCCGCAACTCCGATTGCATAGGCAATTTGAACTTCGCATTTTTTTGCAAGACCAGACGCAACAATATTCTTGGCAATAAATCTTGCCATATACGAGCCGCTTCTGTCAACCTTTGACGGATCTTTGCCGGAGAAAGCTCCTCCCCCGTGTCTTCCCATCCCGCCGTATGTATCAACAATTATTTTTCTTCCGGTAAGTCCGGTATCTCCGTTTGGACCGCCTATAACAAATCTTCCCGTAGGGTTAATAAAAAATTTTGTATTATTATTTATAAGTTCGGCAGGAATAACTTTTTTTATCACTTCGTCTATAACCGCATCCGTAAGACATTCTTGGGAAACATCCTCCGAATGCTGCGTGGATACAACTATTGAAGTTATTTCTACCGGATGAGATTTTTCATATCTTACTGAAACTTGCGATTTGCCGTCGGGTCTAATAAAATCTAATAATTTATTTTTTCTGACTTCAGCAAGTCTTTTTGTAAGCTTATGGGCATAATATATAGGCATAGGCATAAATTCATCGGTTTCTGAAGTGGCGTATCCAAACATAAGACCCTGATCTCCTGCACCCTGATCTTCTTCTTTTTCCCTTTCAACGCCCATTCTTATATCTGCAGACTGAGAACCTACCGCAACAATAATTCCGCAGCTTTTGTAATCAAAACCAATATGAGAATCATCATAGCCTATGTCTTGTATCGTTTTTCTGATTATTTCCTGATAATTAACTGAAGCATTTGATTTAACTTCACCTGCAACTGCCACTAAACCTGTAGTAACCATGGTTTCCATTGCAACTTTAGAATTTTTATCTTGAGCTATAAAGTTATCAAGGATAGAATCCGATATCTTATCGCATATTTTATCGGGATGCCCTTCTGTTACAGATTCTGAAGTAAAAATATAATTACCGCTTTTATGATCCATTTTTATGCCTCCGAATATGCATAATTTAATTATAATGCATATTATCAATTATTTATAATATTTATAATTTACCTAACTTTTCCTTAGTTTTTATGCAGAACATTTGAACTTTCTATTTTTATTAAATATTTTTATATTATTTTTATTTGTCCTGTATATTAATATACAGGACATTATCTATTTTATAAAATAAGCAGCATAATAATATCGCATAGTTATAATGTCCTGTATAAAATTCATAGAAAAGTTAGGTATATATACTATTTATACTATTTTATACATCATAATAATACAAAATTAAATTATTTTCAAGTTTAATTACTATAAATCTTTAAGGTAAATTATTAAATTTTGTCTATATCTCTATGAAAATATGATATATTATACGCCTCATTTTCCTCGGAAAGCATACTTTTTAACTCGTTTACCATAAAAACAGACCTGTGAACACCGCCTGTGCATCCTACTGCTGCCGTAAAATACGACTTATTTTCTTTTTTATACAGAGGAAGATAAAATACTAAAAAATCATATATATATTTTAAAAATATATTAGTTTCCTCAAACTGTCTGAGATAGCAAGCCACATTCTCATTTAATCCGGTAAAATCTTTCAAACTGGGTATAAAAAAAGGGTTAGGCAAAAATCTTGCATCGAATAAAGTATCGGATTCTAACGGTATACCGAATTTGAACCCGAAAGATATTATTCTGACGCTAAAAATATGGTTATTGCCGATATGCTCAATATGCGGCAAAATTATTGAATTTAATTCATGTATAGGTATATCAGAAGTATCTATAATAACATCCGAAAGTTTTTTGATATTCTCTAAGAGCGATCTCTCCTTTTTAATAGATTCATGAATGCTTTTTTCTTCCGAAAGAGGGTGCTTTCTTCTGCTTTCTGAATATCTTTTTACAACTGCGTCATCGCGGGCATCGAAAAAAATAAATTTAAAAAAATTTGATTTATCTTTCAAAAATCTTATATATTCTTCTAATCCTGAAAGAAAGTTTTTTTCTCTGATATCTATGACAAAAAGGATATTTTTTATTCTTGCTGCAAACACAACTTCCAAAAATTTAGGAAGAAGCAACACAGGCATATTATCTACGCAAAAAAATCCTTTATCTTCTAAAATTTTCAAAGCCGAAGATTTGCCAGAACCGGAAATGCCGCTAATCAAAACAATATTAAAATAACTCTTTAAATCTTCTGCCATAACTGCATATATATAAAAAAATAAAATTAAAATTAAAATTTATATGATATTAATATAACCGCACATATCACATATAAAAAATTTCTTAATAAAACTTGTCTATTCTAATTTATTAATTATTATATTTGATTAATACGCTAATACGCAAATACAATGATAATTCTTAAATCGGACTTGCATATAACTTATTTTTATTATTTGATTATTGTTTAAGAATTAATTTCTATCATAGCGTATTCCCCGTTATTTTTTACATAAAGCACGGAATTTTTTGATGATTCTTTATTTTTAAAAATTATAAAATTTTCATTTTTTTTATTTAATTTATTTATAGCCTCATTTAAATCCATCTGTTTTATTTCATAATTGCTTATAATATCTACATCGGGAATTGACATTTGTTCAGAAAATATATCTATCGGTTCGCTATCTTGAAATTTTTCCCGTGTTTTTTCTTTATGTTTCTTTATTTGAGCTTCTACTTTATCCGTCAAAAGATCTATCGCCGCATATATATCGGGAGATTCTTCCTGTGCATTTATTGTAATATTTTTAGCCACTAACTTAATTGATGCAACGCCAGATTCCTTGTGCTGGATTCTTTCCATACTCAATATCACATGGGCTTCTATAATATTGCTTAAATACTTCTCAATCTTCGAAATTTTACTTTCGGCATATTTTTTTATAGCCTCCGTCGGTTCAAGATGTTTAAACGTGACGACAATATCCATGTGTTTATTCTCCTTTAATTTTAAATTTAACTTAACAATCAATCAACAATTAATCCAATCTTAAAAACCGTTTTATAGCTTATTTAATAACTGTTAGCCTTTTATTATTTCCTTACATAATTATATAAACAGACTTATCGGCTTAAAAACTTAAAAAATAAATTTATAAATATTTTTATAAAATATTTCCGGCTTTATATGAATTTTTTAAAAATAATTTACGTATGCAAATTATTTTATCAGACCATAATTGCCGACATCTTGTTATATCTATATGACGTAGTTTTTTCTCTTAGCCGAAGAAGGTATATTTAAAATTTCTCTGTATTTTGCAATAGTCCTTCTTGCTATTATGATATTTTTAGTCTTTAATAAATTTACTATATCATTATCTGAATAAATTTTACCATATTTTTTTTCATTTTCAATGATATGTTTTATTTTAGACATAATATTATTAGGTGAAATGTCTCCGTATGAAAAATTAGAAAAAAAACTTTTAAGTTCAAAAACACCGAGATGAGTACTTATATATTTATTTGATGTTGCCCGTGAAACTGTAGATTCATGCAAATTTAATTCATCGGCAATTGTTTTTAATATTATCGGATTTAGATGTCCGTTCCCTTTTTCAAAAAATTCATGCTGTTTGTCAATAATTAACTGCGCAATTTTTAATATTGTTTCTTTTCTGTTTTTAATACTTTTAATAAGCCACACGGCTGATTTTAATTTTTCTTCTACATAATCTTTTGTAGCCGCATTTGATATGATTTCGCCGTTCAATATTTTCTTATAGTACGAATTTATTTTAATCGGCGGCAGATAATCATCTTCCATGAAAACTATATATTTGTCATTAATTTTCTCAACATATAAATCAGGAATAATATAATTATTATCGCGGCTTTCAAGATTTACGGCGGGTTTAGGAGTAAGCGATTTAAGACGGTTAACCGATTCAACAATATTGTCTAACGGTATTCCTGTTTCCTTTGCAATCCTGCTATAATTCCTGTTGGCAACATCTTTAATATAATTTTTTATAATATTTTTTAATACATCATCCTCGGGAAAAAAATAATCTGCTTGCACTAAAAGGCACGACAAGGCATCGTAAGTTGCAATCCCTACCGGTTCCAATTTGCGGATTTTAAGCAAAACATTATCTAAAAGAGGGGCTAAATTGCCGGCATATTTTTCTAACTCATCCTCAGATATTCTTAAGAATCCATCGGAATTTAAATTTCCAGCGATGTATTCCGCAAGCTTAATTTCATCATCGCTAAAATCACCCGTCCTTACCTGCTTCATAATAAATTCATAAAGTGTTTCCGTACCGGCGATAGTATTTTCTATTATATAATTCTTATCCTGCTTCCAATCTATATTTGTATTAACGGATAAATCATATAATTGCTCATCATAATTGACTATATAATCATTTATTGGACTTATACCGTCTGCATTATTCAAATTTTGTATATTTTCAGATATGCCTATGCTTTCAGGATTGTGATTTTCCAAATTAAAATTATCCGCGCCGTTATCATTAATAAATTCTTTTTTAATGTCTGCAACGCTGTTATCGGCATTATTGCTTCCATTAGAATTTTCTTCATTGCCGTTCATTATAATATCCGCGTCAATGATAGGATTCTCTACAATTTGCTGATTTATTAATTCAGACAATTCTATATTATTCATTGCCAGCATTTTTATTGCAAGCTGGAGGCGTGGGGTCATTATAAGCTGCTGGCTTAATTTAAGATTTTGCTTTAATTCTATTTGCGACATATTTTAATTGCCTAAACTGAATTTTTCGCCAAGAAAAAATCTTCTCACGACATTGCTGGTGATTATTTGCGAAGGCTTGCCTTTTTCTATTATTTGCCCGTCATTTATAATATAAGCGCTGTCGCATATTCTTAGAGCTTCTCTTACATTATGATCGGTTATTAATATACCGATAGATTCTTTTTTCAATTCTAATAAAATATCCTGCATATCTTCAACGGCTATCGGATCTATGCCTGAAAACGGTTCGTCCAATAAAATGAACTTAGGGGCAAGAATCAATGACCTTGCCACTTCAACTCTTCTTCTTTCGCCGCCGGACAAACTCATTACATTTGATTTTCTTACATTTCCTAATCCGAATCTTTCAATTAAATTATCTAATCGTTTATTTATTTCAGTTTTTGAAATCTTTAAAAGTTCAAAAATAGCAAGTAAATTTTCTTCCGCAGTAAGTTTTCTAAAAACGGAAGATTCCTGAGGTAAATAACTTATGCCGAGCCTTGCTCTTTTATACATAGGTTCTTTGGTAATATTCAAACCATTAATAGATATAGTCCCCTTATTAGGTTTGATCATTCCGGAAATCATATTAAACGTAGTTGTTTTGCCTGCGCCGTTAGGACCTAGCAAACCGGTTATTTCGCCTATTGTTATTTCAAGACTTATATCATTGACGACGGTTCTTTTTTTAAATGTTTTTATTAAATTATCAGCTTTTAACAATTTTTATTTATTTATTTATTTAAATTAATTTTATTAAATTTTTAGTCAGCGTTCTTCATATTATATTTAGTTTATTAGTATAGTTATTAGTTTGGTTATTAGCTTAATTTATTATTATTTTGCTTTACTTTGCTTCAACGGCTTTTTTTGTTTTTGTATAGAATTCAACGGCTTTTTTTGTATAGAATTCGACGGTCTTTTTTGTATAGATAAAGATTTTTTTGAATATATAACGGCATTAACACGTTTCCCTGGTCCTGACAGTATGTGCGAAACTCCGGTCTTAAGATTCATTTCTATTATTTTTCCGGTTATTCTGTTTTTTCCTGACCATGCTATAGGATGCCCTGTTATTGTTACTATTTTATCAATATTGTTAAACACGGCTTTCTGTCCCGTTATATTATCCGTTCCTTTTATAATGTGAACATTACCTGTAGCTAACAGTGTTTTAATTTTATTTTTTCCATTATAAAAAACTTTTAGATTTTGTGAAAATATTTTAAGATTTCCTTTTATAGCTATTACCTTTCCTGTAAAAATAGCAAATTTTTTTTTATTATTTACAATGAGGGAATTTGACGTTATGTGAATTTTTGTTTTTGATTGTGTTGTCCCTGCTTTTACAGATGTATTAGCCGCTGCCGCCGCATATGTATAATTTGCGGCTAATATGTTTAACGGCAATAAAAATAACATTATCAGTATACAAATCCTAAATATACTTGAAATGCGGACGCTGTTTGACTTAAACCTGCAACGCTCTATAATACATCCTGTTATTTTTTTTTCAGTTTTTAAAGTTTTCATCAAAACCTCATGGCTGCTCTCATAGTTCGCACACTACTATATTTATATAGATAAGGGGTTATACTTTTTATCCTTTTTAATAATTTAATAAGAATATTATCGTATACCTCTATATTTATATTTATATTTATATATAGATAAGAGAGGGCTACATTCTAAGTTCTAAACGGTTCTATCAGCTTTAATTTATGTTTATAATATATTTAACAAAAGTGCTGATTTTCTCTTCCGTTAAATACTATATTTTTTATTTTATCATTTCAGCATTAAAATTTACATCTTTATCTATAATAAAAATGCTTTTTTTTACATACAGAGTTAATCCTATACCTGTAATAAAATATTTTTTGCCTGACAATTTGATACTGTTCGGAGCTATAATTTTTTGATTATGCCTAAAATAGAATAGTAAATCCGTTTTAAAATAAGACCCTTTTCTACTCTTAACTATAACATTTCCGGAAAAACTTACGTTTTTAGTTGCCGTATTAAGTATGCCTGAATTCCCTGTAATAGTATATTTTGGCTGTTTTTTTGAATTGAATATCAAAACCCTTACTGCTTTAAGTTTAATGGTGTTTTTTTTGGGGGTTAAATAATTTAAGCTTTTTGAAAATATTTCATATGCTAATTTTCCATGTTTAAAAAATTTATAATTTATTTTTTTCAATTTTATGTAATTCTTAGATATTTTTAATTGTAAAAACGATTTATTTTTTAAGTCTATATAATGAAGAATTAAAAAAAATACAAGAACTGCAATAAAAAATATACCTATAGATAATGAAACTTTTTTTATAATATTATTATTTTTAATCATTATTATTGTCTTAAATTATGTAAATTTTTATCAATAGTAAAGTAATAATTTCTATAACTTCTGATTAAACATAATTTAATTTCCCTTATCAACCGACTTTTTTAAGCCCTTCGTTTTTATAGGCGGGTAGGGTAGTTAACATGTAATCGTTTATTGTATCTAAAATATGTCTAAAATAATTAATTATTTGATATAATCGGTTTTCTTAATTATTTAATTAAGAAAATTCTTTTAATAATTCATCCAAGAAACCTTTTTTCTCAAGTATAAAATCTATCATTTCCCTGACAGCGCCCTGTCCGCCGCGGTTTTTTGCAGTTATTGAAGCAAAATTTTTCACGTAAACGGGGGCTTCAGGAACACTTGCAGAAAGACCTGCGTATTTCAAAAGTTCTATATCTACTATATCATCGCCCATATAAAAAACATTTTGAAAATTTAAACCGTAATTAATCAAAATAGTTTTTACGCTGTTAAATTTGTCTGTGCAGCCTTCTATATAAAAATCAATACCTAACTCCTCGCTTCTTTTTTTTGCTGCTAAGCTTTTCCTTGCCGATATAAATCCGACAATAAGATTGAATTTTTTTGCCAATTTTATACCTGCTCCGTCATGGGCAAAAAAACATTTTATTTCTTCTTCTCCCGATTCGGACATATATATTTTACCGTCCGTCAATATACCGTCAATATCAAAAATTAAAATTTTAATATCCGAATAATTAAAATTTTTTATATTATTTGCATTATTCTTATTCATAGATTTTTTTATAGTTAATTTTTTGTTTTAATCTTTTTTTAAATCTTATATTATATTTTTTAATAATTTAATTTTATTTAAAGCTAACTCATTTTTTAATCAAGTATATCTATATAGTCTGCTTGCTAACTTGCTGATTCATTGCTTATTTGCTTAATTAATAAGTTAATAAGATGTTATACCTGCTTTAATAATATCATGTATATGTATTACCCCGACTGGTTTCATATTGTCTTGAGATTCTATTGTAAAAAGAGAGGTAATTTTTAAATCTTCCATTTTTTTTAATGCGGTTGACAATAATGCTTCCGCAAGTATAACTTTAGGATTAGGAGTCATTATTTCCTTTGCGGTTTTTTGCCATACATCCTGTTTAGATATAATCGCCCTTCGCAAATCACCATCTACTATTATGCCTTTTAAGTTTCCGCGCGAATCGACTACGCCGGTTAAACCTAATCTTTTTGAAGTCATTTCCATAACCGTTTCATTAATCATACTTGTTTCTTTTACTAAAGGAATATCATCTCCTTTATGCATTACATCTTTAACTTTTAAAAATTTTTTTCCTATTGAGCCGCCGGGATGCAGCCTTGCAAAATCTTCTTCAAGAAAATTTCTTTTTTTTAACAAACACATAGCAAGCGCATCGCCTATTGCAAGCTGCGCCGCAGTACTTGCGGTAGGGGCTATATTATACGGACATGCCTCCTTATCGACGGAAACATCAAAATAGTAATCGGAAAGTTCAAAAAGAGGAGAATTTTTATTTCCGCAAAAAGATATTATCCCTGCTCCTATAAGTTTAATTCCCGGCAATATAGAAAGAAGTTCTTTTGTATATCCGCTGTTTGACAGTGCAATAATTGCGTCGTCAGACGATACCATGCCGAGATCTCCATGCGAAGCTTCGGCAGGATGCATAAAAAAAGACGGCGTGCCTGTGCTTGCAAGAGTAGAAGAAATTTTCTTAGCAATAATACCAGACTTACCCATGCCCGTAAGTATAACTTTTCCTTTAATATTATAAAGATAGTCCACAGCCTTTTGAAAATTGCCGTCAAGTCTGCCGATAAGATTCATAATAGAATCAGCCTCTATTTTAAGAACTTCGGAAGCTGTGACGATTATTTCTGTATTTAAGCTATTCAATTTATCAATTTTATCAATGTTTAATTTTTTCATAGTAATATTTAAATATTCAGCTCAAAGTATTATTTATATTATAATAATATATAAATTTAAATTAAATAAATTTAACAATATATTGATATTGAAGCAAATTATATTGTATTTTATTTTTAAATTTTAAAACAATTTAATATT
The DNA here is from genome assembly GCA_021845685.1 of bacterium. Taxonomy (GTDB): domain Bacteria; phylum SZUA-79; class SZUA-79; order Acidulodesulfobacterales; family Acidulodesulfobacteraceae; genus Acididesulfobacter. The sequence goes on along the minus strand of JAJZVN010000006.1, from coordinate 9,819 downwards.
ATAACAAATTAATCAGCTAATATTATAATTTTTTATAAAAGGATTTTTATAATCGGCTATCAGCGTGCTTTTCCGCAATTGCAAAAATTGACTTTAAATCGTCTTCTAATGAAGATAAGTATAAAGAATTAGCGGAATCGCTCTTTGCTTTCGGGGGGTCGGGGTGAACTTCAAAAAACAAACCGTCTGCGCCCACGGCGGTCGCGGCTTTTGCAAGAGGTATTACGTATTTTCTATCGCCGCTTGAACAAGAACCTGAACCTCCTGGCAGCTGAACGCTGTGCGTAGCATCATAAACGACAGGCACTCCAAGTTCTTTCATTATAATAATAGACCTGAAGTCTACCACAAGATTGTTGTATCCAAAACTCACGCCTCTTTCCGTCAGCAATATTTTATTGTTCCCCGTATTTCTAATTTTTTGAATAATATTTGCCGCATCCCATGGCGCCAAAAATTGTCCTTTCTTTATATTAATTATTTTATCAGTCTTAGAAGCTTCGACTATCAGATCGGTTTGACGGGATAAAAAAGCAGGTATTTGAATAATATCGATAATATCTTTTACTTTTTCTATTTCCGAGATTCTATGAACATCGCTTAGCACCGGAATATTATATTTACTCTTTATTTCTGCAAGAATTTCAATTCCTTTTTCAACGCCGGGACCTCTGAAAGAATCAATGGAAGTCCTGTTTGCTTTATCGTAAGATGCTTTAAATATTAAATTAAAACCAATATCTTTGGAGAGTTTTTTTAAAAAAGAGGCGCATAAATCAACTAATTCAAAATTTTCTATCACGCACGGACCTGCTATGATAAAAGGATAATCTTTATTAATACTTTTAAACCCTAAATGTTCTATTAAATCATTTTTTGTGAAAGCATTTTTTAATAAATTCATACGTTATATATTTATTATATCTATTTTTAACAATATTTTTATTGTTTTTTATATTTAACAGCCGCCGCAACAAATTCTTTAAATAATGGATGAGGCGACAATGGGGACGATTTAAATTCAGGATGAAATTGGCAGCCAAGAAACCACCTGAAATCGGATAATTCACATATTTCAACCAATCTGCCGTCAGGGGAAATTCCTGAAAATATAAACTTTCCGTCATTGAATATTTCTTTATATTTATTATTAAATTCAAATCTATGCCTGTGTCTTTCAGAAATATAAACCGAACCGTCCTGATTTGTCTTTATAATATTCTTATTATTGCCGTTATTTAGCGCCTTAGAATTTTTATAATAAATATTATAGGCAAGCGTATTTTTCTTAAGAACACAGGGGTAAGCGCCAAGACGCATAGTTCCGCCCATTTTGCCTATATTTTTTTGGCTTTCCATTAAACTGATAACGGGATCAGGCGTATTTTCATTAAACTCTAAAGAATCTGCCTCTTTAAGACCTAAAACATTTCTGGCATATTCAACAGTCATAAGCTGCATTCCGAGACAAATACCGAAATAAGGAATATCGTTAGTTCGCGCATATGCTATAGCGTTAATCATACCCGCAATACCTCTTAAACCAAAACCGCCCGGGACTAAGATACCGTCGCAGCAAGATAATTTTTTAAGCGCTTCTTCAACTTTATCGCAGTCTCCTTCAAAATCTTCGGAATTAAAATACATAATATCTACCGAGACATTATTTGCAAGACCTCCATGAATCAAACTTTCATTTAAACTTTTATAAGATTCTTTAAGGTCGACATATTTTCCTATAATGCCAATTATCACAGAGCTTTTGGCATTTTTAAGACTCTTTGAAATTTTTGACCATGCGCTTAAATCGGGAGATTTAGCCCAAATATTCAAATATTCGATGATTTTTGTATCAAGTCCCTGTTTATGCAAACTTAAAGGAACATCGTAAATGCTTTTTTCGTCTTTTGCGGTAATAACGGCATCCTGCTCGACATTACAGAATAAAGCTATTTTAGCTCTAATATCGTCCGGAAGAAGCCTATCTGCTCTGCATATTATTATATTAGGCTCTATCCCTATTGCCCTGAGTTCTTTCACGGAATGCTGGGTAGGTTTTGTTTTTAACTCATCCGCGGTATTAATATACGGCACAAGAGTAAGATGCACATAAAGAACATTCTCTCTGCCTTTATCTAATTTAAATTGCCTTATTGCTTCAAGAAAAGGTAAACTTTCAATATCTCCGACAGTTCCGCCTATTTCTATTATTGCAACATCTTTTTTTTCTGAAACCTTAATGATATTTTTTTTAATCTGGTCTGTAATATGCGGAATAACCTGCACTGTTTTTCCAAGATAAATTCCTTTTCTTTCGTTATTTATAACGGTATCATATACCTGTCCGCTGGTAAAATTATTTATTTTTGTCAAAGACAGAGAAGTGAACCTTTCGTAATGTCCTAAATCAAGGTCTGTTTCTGCTCCGTCGTCTGTTACAAAGACTTCTCCATGCTGAAAAGGATTCATTGTACCAGGGTCAACATTTATATACGGATCAAGTTTCTGTATCGTAATATTCAAACCTCTTGCTTCCAGAAGAGCGCCTATAGAAGACGAAGCTATACCCTTACCGAGACTTGAGACGACTCCTCCTGTTACAAATATATATTTTGTTTTACTATTCATGAGTATTTTCTAAACCTAATACGTCTCTCATATCATAAAATCCTGCTTTTTTGCCTTTAATCCATAAAGCCGCTTTAATCGCTCCCCTTGCAAAATTATTTCGAGATATTGCTTTATGTGTTATTTCTATAACTTCATCATTGCCTGCAAAAATTACTTTATGTTCGCCTATTATATCGCCCGCCCTTACGGAAGATATACCTATTTCATTTTTAAATCTTTCGCCTATTTCTCCGCATCTTCCATAAACGGCAGATTCTTTGAGGTCAAGTTTTCTTTCCTCTGCCACCGCATTGGCAAGCATTAACGCCGTTCCGCTCGGAGCATCTTTTTTATGTCTGTGATGCATTTCTATTATTTCGCAGTCATAATCCTTGCCTAAATATTTAGAAGTATTATAGATAATATTTAATAAAACATTAATTCCGAGACTCATATTCCCCGATAAAACAACCGGCATATGTTTTGAATAGCCTGTTATTTTAGCAATATCTTCTTCGTTAAATCCTGTTGAGCCTATAACTATAGGAACATTATACAACATAGCTTCTTCAGCATGAACTAATGAAGACTGCCTTGAAGTAAAATCGATAATAACCCTGTTTTTTACGGACGACGTAAAATGAAGAGCTTCTTTTAAGGTAATAAATTTGCCGAAAGATATTTTTTTATCTTCTATATCTTTAATATTTATCGGTTTTTTAGTTATATTTTCCGAATAATTAATATCAACGCCGCCGATAAATATAAGTTCTTGATATTGATCTTCTTCAATCAGAGAAATTATGGATTGTCCCATTTTACCGCTGCTGCCGCATACTATTACCGCTGTTTTATCCATTTATTTTATTTTAACCCTTTAAAAAATTAATTTAAAAATAGCTTAGATTATTCCATAATCCTTTAAAGCCTGATTTATCTTCTCAATTGTTGAACCTGCGGGCTCCGATAAAGGCAGTCTTATTTCATTCTCAATAAACCCCATAATATTTAAAGCTTTTTTAACTGGAATAGGGTTTGTTTCTATAAACATAGCATGTATTAAAGGCAATAATTTAAAATTTAATTTTCTTGCGCTTTTATAATCGCCTTTAAAGCAATAATCTGCCATAAGCGACATATCTTTCGGAGCAACATTTGAAACGGTAGATATTACGCCGTGTCCGCCTATTGCAATTATAGGCAGCGTCATTGCATCGTCACCCGACAGCAAATAAAAATCTTCAGGCGCGCTTCTTAAAATTGCGGTAACCTGCTCAATTGAGCCGCTTGCTTCTTTAATTCCTTTAATATTGTCAATCTTAGCAAGCATTAGAACTGTTTCAGGTAAAATATTAACCGCGGTTCTTGTAGGAACATTATATAAAATTATAGGCAATTTTGCATATTCTGCTATCTTCTTAAAATGAAGATAAAGACCTTCCTGCGTCGGCTTATTATAATATGGAGTAATTTGTAAATGCCCGTCTATATGAAGTTTTTCAGCTTCTTTTACAAGTTCAACCGCTTCATTTGTGTTATTAGACCCTGTTCCTGCAATAACCTTAACCCGTCCTGAAGCAAATTTTGCCGCCAGCTCAATAACTCTGATATGCTCTTTAAATGAAAGGGTAGCCGATTCCCCTGTGCTTCCGCATGCTACAATCCCGCTCACTCCGTTTTTTATTTGAAATTCAATTAATTTTTCAAGGGAATTTTCATCTATCTTATTTGATTTAAAAGGTGTAACGATAGCCGTATAAACTCCTTTAAACATATCTTTTCTCCCGATAATTAATTAATTTGGCAATAAAATAATAATTAAAACAATAACAATGTGTATAAACTACTATTTTATTAATATTATTCATAATTTTAAGTCAGGAATATTTTCTTTTTCTATTAAATCCTCATACGTTTCACGTTTTCTTATTATATAATACTTATCGCCGTCTACCAAAATTTCCGCCGCTCTCGGACGCGAATTATAATTTGAAGACATAGAAAATCCATATGCTCCTGCGCTGAGAACGGCTAAAAAATCGCCTTCGTCAACAGAATGAAAAGTTCTTTCTTTTCCAAGAAAATCTGCGGATTCGCATATAGGACCGACAACATCGGCTTTTACTCTGGAACCTGTTTTTTTAATTACAGGGATAATTTCATGGTAAGCTTCATACAGAGCAGGACGTATCAGGTCATTCATTCCGCCGTCCACTATGATAAAATTTTTATGTCCGGTGCTTTTATTGTATATGACTTTTGTTATAAATGCTCCGCAGTTGCCTACAATAACCCTGCCGGGTTCAAAAATAACCTTGCCTTTATATCCTCCGAGAATATCTTTAATAGAATTCATATATGTAGAAGGATGCGGGGGCATTTCATTTTCGTAAGTTATACCGAGTCCTCCGCCAAGATCTATAAATTGTATATTAAAACCTTTTTTATTTAATTTCAGCAGTAAATCTTTAATAATTTTTACCGCGTCATCAAAAGGAGCAACTTCGGTTAACTGAGAGCCTATGTGACAATCAAGACCGACGGCTTCAATATTGTTTAATTTTTTGGCTTCTTCATAGCTTTCTAATGCATGCTTAATATTAATACCGAATTTATTTTTCTTCATTCCTGTAGATATATAAGGATGCGTTTTAGGATCTACGTCGGGATTGACTCTAAAAGAAATTCTTGCTTTTTTCCCCATATTTTCTGCAATTTTATTTATAAGATGCAGCTCGGACATAGATTCAATATTAAACATTAAAATATCGGAATTTAATGCAAATTCTATTTCACCTGCTGTTTTGCCTACGCCTGAATAAACAACTTTAGACGTATCAACGCCTGCCTTTATTGATCTGAATAATTCTCCTCCCGATACAATATCGGCTCCCCAGCCTAATTTAAACAAAACATTTAAAATTGCTATATTAGAATTAGCTTTAACGCTAAAACACACAATAGAATCCATAATTTTTGAACTTTCATTAAAAGCTTTAAAATGTCTTTTAATAGTAGCTAATGAATATAAGTAAAAAGGCGTCCCTATTTCTTCCGCTATTTTTTTTACGGGAATAGATTCGCAATAAAGTTCATTATCTTTAAAAATAAAATCGTTCATATTAAGCAATTCCTTTTTTCGTATAATAATTATTAATTTTTGTCTTTTCTCTTAATTATATGTGAATTTGTTAAGTATATTCAGCTTATAACTTTAACTTATAACTTAATAAATAATAATTTAATAATATAATGACTTAATAACTTAATAAATAAATTAATAACTCAAATAATAATTTAAAAAAATTAATTACAATTTTCTTTCTACCACATAATCTGCAAGTTCTATTAAGCTTTCTTTCGTTATTGAATTTTCAAATTTTCTCAAATTATATTTTGCTTTTTCTATTGATTGATTAGCTTTTTCGATAGTATATTCAATAGCATTATATTTGTTAATAAGTTTTAATACATTATTTAAATCGTTTTTCGTAATCTTTTTTTTGAATATTATCTCTTTAAAATCTTCTTTTTCTTGGTCGGTGCATCTTTCAAGAGTATGAATAACAGGTAATGTAATTTTACCTTCTTTTAAATCGTTTCCTATAAATTTTCCAAATTCTTTATTTTTAGAAGTATAGTCTAAAGTATCGTCCATTAACTGAAAAGCTATGCCGATATTTAAACCGTAATCATAAAGATCTTCTTCATATTCCGATTCCGCGTCTTTGCCTGATATAATAGCTCCTGCCTGTGAAGCGCATGCAAAAAGAACGGCTGTTTTTTTAATAATTATATCTAAATATTCATCTTCGGTAGTATTAATATCTGCTGTTTTAACTAATTCTTTAACTTCGCCTTCGGCCATCAATGTCGTAGCATTTGCATAAGCCGATATTATTTTTAGATTATTTATTTTTGAAAGTATCTCAAAAGATTTGGCAAATAAATAATCCCCTACTAAAACTGATGCTTCACTGCCAAACACTATATTGGCTGAACTCTGTCCTCTTCTTAAAAGAGCGCTGTCAACAACATCGTCGTGAAGAAGCGTCGCTGTATGGATAAATTCTATAACGGTAGCAAGCAATATATGATCTTCGCCCGTATATCCGCATAGTTTTGCACAAAGCAAAACTAATGAAGGTCTTATTCTTTTACCTCCGCTTGATATAACGTATTTTGAAACTTTATTAATTAAAGGGGTTTCAGACATTAAATAAATATCAAATTGTTTTTCTACTTTATTTAAATCATCTTCTATAAAATTGATATCAAACAAGTTAGCCCGTCAGTTTAAATCTATAAAAATTAAATCTGCAAAAGTTAAATCTGCAAAAATCTATAAATTCAAACTTAAACGCCTCCATAATTAATTAAAAGTTAAATTCTTATTATTTTATTTTACTTAAGTTAAATATTCAATGATTTTTTTTAATTTTGAAACAGGATGAAAATTAATACCTTTTATTACTTTAACCTCTTTAGTATTTACATCGGGCAAAATAACATCGGTAAACCCTAAATTTTTGGCTTCTCTGACTCTTGAAGAAGGATTATTTACGCCTCTGATTTCTCCCGTAAGACCTATTTCTCCGAAAGCAATAAAGTTTGAAGGAAGAGGTTTCTCGTTATAGCTTGAAAGAATAGCAAGAGCAAGCGGCAAATCTATTGAAGGCTCCTGTATGCTTAAACCGCCTGCAATTTTAATATATATCTCTTTTGAGGACAATTTAATACCTTCTTTTTTTTCTAAAACAGCAGCAATAATAGACACTCTTCCGCCGTCAATCCCAAGACAAACTCTTTTAGGCACAGGCATATAGGAATGAACTATAAGGGCCTGCACTTCTACAAGCAATGACCTGCTCCCTTCAAGACATGCTGAAATAACGGAACCGGCTGAACCTTCCTGCCTTTGATTAATAAAATATCCCGACGGGTTTTTTACTCCTGAAAGCCCGCTTTCGGTCATTTCAAAAATTCCAATTTCGTTTGTAGAACCGAATCTGTTTTTATAACATCTTAACACGCGGTAAGAATCGCTCTTATTTGAATCAAAATATAAAACAGTATCCACTATATGTTCTAATGTTTTAGGACCTGCAAACAAACCTTCTTTAGTTACATGCCCAACTAAAAAAACACCGCATCCTTTTTCAAGACATGCAGTTATAATTTCATGGGAAATTTGCCTTAGAGAATTTGGACTTCCATATGCTTTATCAGATTCAGGGGAAGTAACTCTCTGAATTGAATCAATAATAATAAAATCATAATTGTTATTGTTGATAATATATAAAATCTCGCCTATTTCATTAATGGCAAGCAAAAACATATTAGGCGAAACGGTTTTTAATCTTTTAGCTCTTGAAAGAAGCTGACTTATGGATTCTTCCGTCGAAATATATAAAATTTTAAGACCTGATTGCGCCAATTGACTTGATACTTGAAGCATCAACGTCGATTTGCCGATACCCGGCTCGCCTCCTATCAATATGCTTTGAGCTTCTATAACGCCTGTACCTATTGCAAGATCAAATTCTTTAATCCCCGTAGATATTCTTTTATGCGACTCCTGAAGAGGAGCTGACTCGGCAGATACTGCAACGGCTGCCGGCGCTTTTTCATATCCATATTTAGTTTTCTTCTCTGAGGAAACTTGCCCTACAACCTCTGCCATAGTGTTAAAACTATGGCATTCGGAGCATTTACCTACCCATCTTATTGATTGAGCGCCGCAAGCAGAACATTGATACATTAAATTAATTATTTAGATTTTATTTAAATTATTTAAATTATATTTTTAAGATAATTTAATTTTATTATATTTATTATTTATTATTGAAATTATACTTATTTATAATGTTATTATTTATTAATAAGTTATATTTGCAGTTTATTTTAAATTTTTTAGTTTTTATTTTCTATATTGCTGATCATTTTTAATAATTTATTGTTTTCTTCATCTTCTTCGTCAAATTCCGTCTCAAGAAATAATTTAACTTCTTTTTCATAACCTCTTGTATTTGTATCTCCCGTAATACTATTATTTTTAACAATCAAAACATTGGCATTGAATTGTCTTCTTGAATTTACGATATAGTCTTCGTTTACGGCAAAAATAGCTCTTACATTTTTATATTTATTAAATAAAACATTCATTATTTCATAATTTTCATTTAATAGCGCTATTCCATATTCAAGTTTGCCGACGGATATTGCTTCAGCCATTTTATCCGCCATTTTTAAAATATCTTTATGCTGATCTATTCTTGAAGGACCTAAATCATAAAGACTTGTCCACTGAGTATCAAGAAATATCCCTATTTTTTCTTTAAAGAAAAAGCTGTCTTTGTCGGAAAATATCCCGACTTTAAGAGCTTTTTTTTTATCTCTTTCTTCAATACTGACAAAATCCTTAAGATGCATTTGGGAAGCCATTTTAAATAAACCTCCTTATTATTAATAATAAAAAAATAATAAATAATAAAATAAATACTAATTAAATTAAATTAAATTAGCATTTATTTTATTATTATATACCAAAATTTATACTAAAGATATATTAAATATGCGTCAAAAATTGCCGATAGAAAATTTTACGCCACAATTGGTGGCTATTTTAATATACTTATTACATACCTAACTTTTCTATCAATTTTATACATTACATTATAACTATGCGATATTATTATGTTACTTATTTTATAAAATAGATAATGTCCTGTATATTGATATACAGGACAAATAAAGATAATATATAAAAATATTTAATAAAAATAGGAAGTTCAAATGTCCTGCATAAAAAATAAGGAAAAGTTAGGTACATAATAAATTCGGCTATTTTAAGTATGTGAAATAAGATTATTTTCTATTGCATGATTAAGGATTAAAAATTGCCTTGACAAATGGGGTTGCGGCGTATTTGTTTATTTATTTATGCTGCGCGCTATACCGAGTGATAACCGTTAAAGGAAGGCCATGATTTTTTTACTATGTCATCAAGTTCATCTGCACTGAATTCTTCATATCTTTTTGTTGTGTAAAAATTATTTCTTTTTGCTTTAGCTTTAGACAATGGTTTATAAAAAATAGAAAACAGTTCTTCTTTGTAATCTTCCAATAAATTACTTCCTGTTTTTAAACTTTCATATATAAAGTCTCCAAGAAGAGTTCCAGAAATGACGGCGCTTAAATTGCCGGCTC
>JAJZVN010000081.1 GCA_021845685.1 bacterium | reverse complement strand
TGATTTATTTTGATATTTTAACATAAATGTATTAGATTTGTAAATCAAATTATTCTTACAAAGTATTAATCATAAATAAAGAAAAATTTAAATTAGTACATTATTATCATTTGCATATTAATTAATGTTTAACATAAAAAACTTTGTAAACACTAAAGACAAAAAAAGATTGGTCGGCAATTTTTTCTCTCTTTCGTTTTTGCAGATTGCAAACTATATTTTTCCGTTAATAACATTGCCTTATCTTGTCAGAGTGCTTGGTCCTTCAAAATATGGACTTGTTGCTTTTGCCCAAGCTTTCGTTGGTTATTTTCAAGTTCTTACTAATTACGGTTTTGGACTATCTGCGACAAAAGAAATTTCCATTCATAGAGATAATGAAGAGAAAGTTTCAGAAGTATTTAGTTCGGTAATCGCAATTCAATTGTTTTTAGCGGTATTATCTTTTATAATAATGCTTGCAATAGTATTTATTTTTAAAAAATTTTCGAAAGATTGGCTGCTTTATTTTTTTTCTTTTGGTTTAGTAATAGGCAACGTACTTTTTCCGGTTTGGTTTTTTCAAGGAATAGAAAAAATGAGATATATAACTATACTTAACGTAATATCAAAATTTATTTTTACTGCAGCTATATTTATATTTATAAGAGTTAAAGCAGATTATCTATATGTGCCGTTAATAAGTGCTATAGGCGTTATTTTATCGGGTATATTTGGATTTTGGATTATATTTAAAAGTATAAAAGTTAAGTTTAAGCTGCCGAAATTTATTAATATAAAATATCAACTTAAGGAAGGTTGGCATATATTTATTTCAACCGTAGCAATAAGTTTATATACTATTTCAAATACTTTTATTTTAGGTTTGTTTGCAAGTTCGGAAATTGTCGGTTACTATGCAGCGGCTGAAAAAATCATGAAAGCTATACAAGGACTTTTAGGCCCGGTATCGCAGTCTGTTTATCCTCATATAAGTAAACTTGTAAGCGAGTCGAAAGACAGAGCTATGAGTTTTATAAGAAAATTATTATATATAATAGGAGGATTTAGCTTTTTGCTTTCTTTAATTATCTTTATATTTGCGCCATTAATTGTTCATATTATATTTGGAGGTAAATATTTACATTCTATAATAATTTTAAGGATTATAGCTTTTTTGCCTTTTATAATTGCGTTAAGCAATGTATTCGGTATTCAAACAATGTTAAATTTCGGTTATAAAAAAGCATTTTCCAATATATTAATAATTGCAAGCATTATTAATATAACATTATCTTTTATCCTTGTTCCTATGTTTTACGGTATCGGCACTTCCGTTGCCGTGTTAATCAGCGAAATTTTTGTAACACTTTCCATGTTTATTTATTTAAACATTAAAGGTTTTAATTTTATTAAGGTTGGCGAACATGTTTGATTATATAGTTATCGGCTCAGGGCTTTCAGGTTCGACTATAACTAACCTTATAGCCGGTAAATTAAATAAAAAAGTATTATTAATAGAGAAGCGTTATCATTTCGCAGGCAATTGCTATGATTTTGTAGATGAAAACGGTATAATGGTTCATAAATATGGACCTCACATTTTTCATACCGACAATAAAAAAGTATTTGATTATCTTTCAAATTTTACGCAGTGGAGTTCATATAAACATAGAGTATTAGCGTTTATTGACGGTCAAAAAGTGTCACTGCCTTTTAATTTTAATAGTATAGCTGAGCTCTTTCCGGAAAAAATTTCTAATGTGATACAAGAAAAACTTATAAAGAAATACGGTTATGGCGAGAAGGTTTCTATATTAGATATTAAAGAATCAAAAGACAAAGATTTGGCATTTTTAGCCGATTTTGTTTATAAAAAAGTATTTAAAAATTATACTCTAAAGCAATGGGGAATATCTCTTAACGAGCTTGATGCAAGCGTAGCTAAAAGAGTACCTGTTTTTATCGCAAGAGACGATAGATATTTTAGCGATTGTTACCAAGGCGTTCCGGTTAAGGGCTATACGAAAATGGTCGAAAATATGCTTTTTCACGCCAATATAAAAATTATGCTAAATACAGATTTTAAAGATGTAATAGATATAAACTTAGGTACCAAAAAAATTTATTTCATGAAAGAGGAGTTTAATGGTAAACTAATATTTACAGGCATGATTGACGAACTATTTAATTTTAAATATGGATATTTGCCTTATAGAAGTTTAAAATTAGATTTTGAAACAGTTAATGAAGAATATTTCCAAGAAGCTCCTGTAGTAAATTATCCAAATGATTACGATTTTACGCGAATTACTGAATTTAAGCATATGTATCCAATAAACTCTAAGAAAACTATTATATTAAAAGAGTTTCCAAAAGATTGCAAACCTAATAAAGATATACCTTATTACCCTATATTTACGGCGAAAAATCAGGAACTTTATGCTAAATATCAAGAAGAAGCGGAAAAATTTAAAAGTCTTATACTAATAGGCAGACTTGCGGAATATAAATATTACGATATGGACGATGCGGTTGAAAGGGCATTGGAAGTGTTTGAGGGAGAAATTTGTAATGGAAAATAAAGAGACCTTATGCGCCGTAGTTGTAACTTATAATAGAAAGTATTTACTATTGGAATGTCTTGAGGCTTTAAGAAAGCAAACAAAACCATTGGATGCTATATATTTAATTGATAATTTTTCTACTGATAACACGCCTGAACTTTTAAAAGAAAATGGTTATATAAACGAGTTGCCGCCGGAAAACTTAAATAAACCTTGGGAGAAAGAATTTGCAATTGTAAATTTATTAGACGGTAATGTTATAAAGTTATTTTATGTCAGAATGAATGAAAACGCAGGAGGAGCTGGAGGTTTTCACGAAGGCGTCAAAAGAGGTTATGAGAGGGGTTATGACTGGCTGTGGCTTATGGATGATGATGCAGAGCCAAAAGAAGATGCGCTTGAAATATTGGAGCCATTTTTAAAAATGAAAAATATTGTTGCGCTTTCTAATTTAATTGTTGGCACTGATAATAAGATTCAGTATGGTCATCATCAATGGAGATACTTATGCGGAACACAAAAGAAACTAACAGAAATTTTGTCTTTTAATGATTTAAAAATTAAAGATTTTATTGAAATAAATTTTAGTTCTTTTGCAGGTTTTGTAATTTCTAAAGCTGCTATTAATAAAGTAGGATATCCTATGAAAGAATTGTTTATTCACGATGATGATTTTGAATATTCGCTAAGAGTAAATAAAATAGGAAAGATAATATTAGTACCAAAAAGCATAATTTATCATAAAAATAATTCTTCTAATGGGTTAAATATTGTTATTAAAAAATTTTTATCAATAAATTATGAAATTATTCCACTTACATCTTTTTATTATCTAATCATAAATTATTATGGATTTAGAAATCTAATATATATAAAAAAAAAATATTGCGGAGTTATACAAGCTTTAATAGCAGGTATAAAAGTCACCTTAAAGCAAATTGCAGGTATTATCTTATTTGACGATAATAAATTTAAAAGAGTTCATATTACTTTATCGGCTTTGTTAGACGGTTTGTTTGGAAATTTTGATAATCAAAAACCTAAAAAAATTTTAAAAATGAAAGATTAAAATTTGTCAATCATTTTATTATATTTTAACAATGTTGTGTTATTTGTAAATATTTAAAATTAAAAAAATATGAAAATTCTTACAGTCGTTAATAGTTTATCTAAAGGAGGTACGGAAAGGGTAGCCCAGAATTTTTCAGAAGCATACCAAGATTTGGGAAATGACGTTAGAGTTCTTGCTCTTTATTCGGGAGGACCAAGAAAAAAAGAATTAGAAAATAAAAAAATTAAAGTTTATATTAATCTTGATAATAATAAAACTGAGTTGATTTCATGGGGTCCCGAACTAATACACATACATTCCGGTGCTTGCATTGAAGATGCTCCATATTTATACAAATTAACAGAGTGGTTTACAAGCGCAAAATTTGTAGAGACGAGCGTATTTTCAAAAGTTTCTCTTATCGAAAATAATCTAACCGCAATTTTCCAACTTTCTAAATGGTGTGATTACTTGTATAGAACAAGAGGAGGCGATATAAGAAAAAGTTATATTATTCCAAATCCTATAAAAATAAATACAATGTACAAACCCTCCGTTGACGATATAAGTAATTTTAAAAAAAAATACGGCATACCTCAAAATTCATTTATTATGGGCAGAATAGGACAGGCTGCCGAAGCTAAATGGTCGTTATTTTTAATAGATATATTCGAAAAATTTTTTAATAATGTTGATAAAAATACATGTCTCATTTTGTGTAATCCTCCCGACAATATTATTTCTCATGCTTATGACAAAAAATATCTAAAAGACAATATAGTTATAATTGACCAGATTATAGGGGATGAAGAATTACGTTGTTTTTACGGTTCTATGGATATAATGGTTCATATAGCAGAGGGCGGCGAAAGTTTTGGAATGGTTATAGCCGAATCTCTTTTATGCGAAACGCCGGTTTTGACTTTAAACACGCCTTGGGCTGATAATTCACAGTGTGAAGTCGTCGGCAATAATATCGGCGGCTGGTGTGTGAATACATTTGAAGAAATATATGATAAATTAGTTTATTTGTATAAAAATAAAAATTTACTAAAAGAAGCAGGATTAAATGGCAGAAAATATATAATCGAAAAATATGAAATGCACAAAATTGCATACGACGCACTTTGTACTATAATCAATAATGACATAAAATCACAACTATTGAAAAATAAAAATGGTTTTGACATTAATAGTCTATCGCGCAGTTTTAAAAATAATTTTTTGATTAAAACTTTATTGAGATTAAAATTAATTATTAAAATCAATTTTTTCCATAAAGTTATTAACAAAACTCTAAAAAAAATCATTTATTCATGATTTTTATATTCATTTAAAATCTCTTCTGCTTTTTTTTTATATTCCTCAATTATTTTATATTTAGGATTTGAAGAATTATATTTCTTCATTAAATTAAATTTTAAATAAGAAGAAATATAATAAGAAGTCATTAAAATTGAAAGAGAGAAACCGTATTTTTCGTCTTTGTAGCCTTTTTGAATAAATAATCTTTTTATAAAATCTTTAAAAATCTTTTTCAACAATTTTGTAAAAGTCATTTCGCTTTTAATGCCTTCAAACATATTTTTGGCTTCTATAGTTGTATATCTATTTGACTTTTCTAAAAAATGTTCAACATCAATATAGTTAAAGTGAATAAAACCCTCTTCATGATTTTTTATATAATATTTTCTTGCATCGTGCGATATATCAAATATATCATGAACTTTACCTGTCATCTTTACAAATGCTTTTTTAAATAATCTTGGCTGAAAATCTTGTAAAGCTCCCCATCCGCTTCCAATAAGAAGTTTTCCAAAAAAGTAATTATTGCGTGGGAAATATACTATATCTGCTAAATTATTTTCTACTATGTCTTTTATTCGATTATACATTTTATATGAAACTAATTCATCGGCATCTATTATAAGAACCCATTCGGAATTAGCTATATCCACGGCAAACTGTCTAGCAGGGTCGGCATAACCGCACTTTTCGAAAAAATAAATTTTATCCGTAAATTCTTTTGCTATTTCTACTGTTTTATCATCGCTATACATATCGACTATTATAATTTCATCGGCCCATTTGACAGATTCTAAGCAATTACGGATATTTTTTTCTTCGTTAAGAGTATTAATTAAAACTGAGATTTTTGTTTGCATAAAATTTTATTGATATTAGTCATATGTTCATAATGTTCGTTTTCGAGCTTTTTTTTCCATTTTTGTATGAATTTTTCTTTATTGACCTGACCATCATCGGGCTTGTATTTTTTGTAAGTGATATTTTCGTAATGAATAACGACAGAGGAGGGGAGATAAACTACTTTATAGCCTCTTTTTCTTACTTCAAACGCAAGGTCGGCGTCTTCATAATAGGCAGGAGCATATCTTTCGTCAAACCCGCCTATTTCGTCGAATAATTTTTTTTTTATTATTATGCAGGCGCCGGAAATAAAGTCCGTTTCTCTTGAGTAATTATATTCAGGTCTGTTAGGATTATCGAACATACCGTATTGCCATGATTCCCCGTCTTTCCATATTATGCAGCCTGCTTCTAGAAGTACCCCGTTAGGGTATATAAATTTAGGCCCTGCTATTCCTATTTTATCGTCGCTTTCCATTAATTGCAAAAGGTTTTTTAGCCAGACTTTTTGGACTTCCGTGTCGTTATTTAAAAACAGAATATATTTGCCAGAGGCGTGTTTGGCGGCGTTGTTGCAATTTCTTAAAAAGCCGAGATTATTTTTATTTCTGATAATTTTAACATTTTTTACGTATTTTTCTATATTTACGGTTTCGTCGGAAGAATTGTCGTCGGCTATGATTACTTCGTAAGAAATTACTTTAGTGTTTTTCAATATAGATTTTAAGCACAAGTATGTATAATCCCATTGATTATAAACGGGAATAATGATTGAAACGGAAACTTCGCTGGAAAAATTAGAATTATTTAGTTCTGGAAAAATTAAAGGTTTTTTTTCTATTTTTTTCACGATAGATTTATAATTACCGTTCAGCCGGTTTAAAAGAGATAAACGAAATATATTGAAAAATACGTTAATCCTTCCTTTTTTTAAATAGTACCATATTTTTTTAAATCTGTTTTTGGAAATTAACATTTATAATGTTTTAAAAATTTAAATATTGGAATATATTTCAAATTTATTATTAATAAATAATTTTACTATAATTTCGGCATGATTTCATCTAATATTTATTGTATTAATTTATCTAAAATTTTATTGTATAATATTCGGTAAGATTTTACGCTATTACTATTTTCTAACATACATTTTAAAATTCAATTATGTTATTATAGATAAAATAAATTTAAATGAGTTTAGTTAAAAATTTTTTTAGGGAAAATATTTTTTTAGGATTTTTAATTTTTGCGTTTTATTTGTTTTTATCTGCATTTTATATAAATTTCTATAAGCATAATTTTTTTTCGTCAATGTTCA
>JAJZVN010000080.1 GCA_021845685.1 bacterium | reverse complement strand
GAAGTCCAAAATCGGCAAAAACCCCTAATATTAGAGCAAAAGCCAAAGCAAACGAAATAATACCGAAACCGCTTGCGCCTAAATATCTTGCAAGATATACGACATAAGCAAAATTTAACGCTTTAGACATAACATTTGCCGTGAATAAAATTCCGGCATTTTTTACTATTTTTTTTAACATTTTGATATTATAATAGATTTTTTAATAAAGTGATATTGTAATATGGTGTTATAGATGGATGGTTTTGAAGAATAAAACTAATATGACCCTTCTTTTCTTATAACAGCCTTAAAGGTTTTAAATAATATTATGATATCTAACCATAAAGACCAGTTTACTACATACCATGTATCTAATTTTACCCTGAAATCATAACTCGTATCGTTTCTTCCGCTCACCTGCCATAAACCTGTAATCCCAGGCTTAACCATTAAGTAATATTGCGAATTTTCCCTATAATATTCTTCGATTTCTTTTTTTAAAACTGGCCTTGGACCCACAAGGCTCATATCGCCTTTAAAAACGTTAAATATTTGCGGCAGTTCGTCTAAAGAAGTTTTTCTCAAAAAATTGCCGACTTTTGTAATTCTGGGGTCGTTTTTTAGTTTAAAATATGTGTCCCATTCTTTTCGTGCGCTTTCGTCATTTTTAAGTATTTCTCTTAATCTATCGTCCGCATCCTTATACATGCTCCTGAACTTATAAACGCCGATAATTTTGCCGTTTTTACCTATTCTTTTATGAGAATAAAAAACATGACCTTTTGAATCAATTTTAATTAATATACCTATAATTATAATAGCCAGTAAGATTAAAGGGAATAACAGAATAGAGACTATAATGTCAAACACTCTTTTTATGAAAATATTAAAAGAGAATTTTAAATTATTTTTAGTGTTTAAAAAAATTAAATGATTTGCGATAAGATAATTCATTTCCGAATTAAATAAAGGCATACCTCTTAAATCAGGTATAATTATTATATTTTTAGCATTTTTTTGAATCGTCGCTACAAATTCTGCTAATTTTTCCTTAGAAAAAGACGGCTGTGCGATAATTACCGTGGAAATGTGCATTGTGCCGATAAACTTTTTTAAATACTTAACGCTTCCGAAAATCTTATATTTTCTGCACCCTATACTAATTTCTTTACTTGCTTTTTCTATATCGTCGTCTAAAAAACCGATAACGTTATATCCTAAATAATCTTCTTTACCTAAACCTTCGGCCGCAATAACGGCAATCTCGCCAGTTCCTATAATTATCGTATTTTCTTTCCATAATCCCAACTTATAAAGAAATCTCTTTGCCCATAATCTTATAAACGGAATTGCAAAAAATAAAAATAGTGCGGTCATTCCTACAACAAGCCTTGAAACGCTATCGCTCAATTTTGCTATAGATACAATTGCATAGCTTAAAATACCAAAAAGTATAATAGCCTTTATCAACTCTTTTGCTTCTTCCCAGTAAGGCAGCCTTCTAACGTAAAGCCCTTCGTAATTAATAAAAAAAATCAATATAAAAGGCATCCACCATACTTTATCGACTAACGTGCCGATATTAGGATTAAACTGCGGCAGCCGAGGATAAGCAATAGAAATCAAAATGCGTACGTAAATCGCCGCAGTAAAAGACGCAAAAAAAACAAGGAGGTCGGTTAAAACTAAAGATAAAATAAATAATATATTTTTATACTTTACCATAAAATTTTTACCTATCGCTCAAAATAACGCTCATTTAAGCTCAACTTACGACTTATAGTTTTAGGTAAATATTTTGCTCTTTGACCAATTTTATAACCCGCATACTTTGCAAAATTTCTAATAAATGCTTCAGGTATCAACCACGGTGAAACCTTAAATAAATATGCTAATTCAGATTTTATAAAACGCAAACCTTCACCTTCGGGTTTGCCGAATAACTTTATAAACCAAGATTGGTCCCTGTGCATTACCCCAATATCGAAATATCGCTTAAATTCTTTTAAAACAGAATTGTTATGCGAATGATAAACCATTGCATCTGCAGTATAAACTATTGACCAACCTAATTGTAACATACGGGCGGCAACTAATGTATCTTCTCCAAAAATAATTTTATCGGGAAACCCACCTGCTTCAAATAGCGCTTTAGTTCTATATGCCGCAAATGAATTTGACATAAAAGCGGCTTTTATACCCATCTTAGGTATATCCAAAGAAGTCCTTTTATTTGAAGTATCGGGATAATTAAAAAATCTAGCATGAGCTTCAATATGATTTGCTTCTTTTCGCGGCAGTTGCCTCCCGTAAGCTGCCCCGATTTTATCATCGCCGAAAGCCGATACTAATGACCCTAAAGCTTGAGGAGAAGCAAGAATAGAATCCTGCGTCATATAAATAAGTATTTGATAATCTTTTAGCTGTTCAGCCGCCATCTGTCTTGTGCCTCCATGGTCAAAGTCATTCCTATCGATTCTGATAAGTTTAAAACCGGCATTAACTGCAAGAATATCGCTCCCGTCGGTAGAGCCCGAATCAATTACTAAAATATTATTAGGCTTAAACTCTGAATCAAGAATCGCTGAAATACACTTATTCCAGAGTTTACCGCCATTTAATAAAGGAATGCAAATAGCAACCGAATAATGAATCATTTATAAATCTTATTTTTTATATTAATATGCCTAATATATCTCACCAATAAATTTTTTATTAAATAATATCTAATGAGAAATTTTTTCATTAAAGTATTTTTATAATTTGTGTAATTATTAGAATGTCTTCTATATTTGATTACTTTTTTATTTATAAAATTAACCTCTCCAAATATATATCCTATATTACCCAGCCACATATCGTGCATATGTATATTCTTTGGAAACGGCATTGCAAAATCCAGCAATCTTCTATTGAAAGTCATATTGCAACCGATAATTCTGTTTTTAATAATATTGTATATTAAACCTTTCTTAAGTTTAAGAAAATTAAACAAATCATCGTTAATAATGCTATTATTATCATCTATCAATATACCATTATATAAATTCAATATAGGTTTGTTCATATCTTTACCCGCAAAACTTTCTTTAACAACTTCAATTTTGTTGCCCTCCCATATATCATCCTGGTCAGATAAGACAATTATATCTCCAGTTGCATTTTTAATAGCATTTTCAAAGTTAAAAATCGGATTGCCAAATTTTTGATTTTCTATCAATAAGATCCGATTATCTTTAAAAGATTTAATGATATCTATTGTTTTATCATTTGAACTATCATCGGATATAATTATTTCATCATCTTTTGATAACTGGTGTATGATAGAATTTAACTGCTCAAAAATATATTTTTCGCCATTATAGGTCGCCATACATATACTGAGTTTCATAATTAATCAAAAATTATGCAAGTACTTATTGTCCTAAAAAAGCTATTTTGATATATTCTATATTTTTATTTAAAAAAGAAAGTTTTAAACTTCTTAGCATAAACCAAAAAAATGGAAATATTGTTTTATGTTTCTTGTCATAATATAAAACCGCATTCCTTAACATTTTTAAACGATTAGTAGTCTCCAAAATATTATTATTTTTAGATGAAGACAGCGAATGCTTTATTATTAAATTTATAATAAATGCATTATTGTATTTCTTTGAAAATCTTAGAATAAAATCATGATCGCTATAATCAAATAGCTTCTCATCAAAAAAACCAACTTGTTTAATTGCATTTATATTTAATAACAATCCACTGTTTAAAAAAGATATATTTAAAATTTTAACTAAACCTTGTTTTGTTTTTTTAAGATGAAATCCTCTATGAAATTTATATTTACACGGAGATACTAATTTATTACTATCATCATATAATTTGGGTGCAATTATAAATATATTTTCAGGTAACTTCTTCAATGCTTCACAATATACATTTAAGCTATTTTGTGGTAAAATTGAATCTTGGTCAAAGATTAATAGCCATTCTTTCTTCATTCTTTCGCCAAGCTGACATGCATAATTATACGCTTTTGAAACACCGGGATTTGATATATCATGTTCATATATAATATTTATATTTTGCAATTCCGGAATTTTTTGCGGAAAAGGAGAATTATCATATATTAAAATATCTAAATTATTTAAACAACTATTATTTATCAATGACTGTATAGCTTCAGATTCAATTATCTTACGATTATATATAACAACTACTATTAATATTTTTGATAGTAATTTATACACTTTTAAAAAGTTTTAAATTAATTTGAATTTATATTTATTTAAAAAACCAAGTAACAATGGATAAACTAATTGAAAACTTAAACCAGAAAACACTATCATATTTGAAAATGCATTAAATACAATAATAGTTAAAAGTATTGCATAACCAGTAACTGAATAAGGATTATTGCGCCTTAACAATATAAGATAAATAAAAATAAAAGCGATTAAATAAAAAAACATAAATATCATACCAACCCACCCTAAATTAGCATAGGCGGATGAATACATGGTTCCCACAACCAAATAAAAAATAATTTTTTTTATTTTATTTGTTTTATAATTAAAATGTTTTGAGATAGCATTAGGTATTAATGATGCAAAAATGAATCCTTTTAATGAGTAAATATAATTATCTTTTTTAGTCGTGTCCTCTAAGTTGCCCAAAGGTGAGACAATATACATATATGGCCATAAAAATTCACTTGGAATATGACTTTCTTGAAAACTTTTAGTTGGATAAAATAAACTTGTATAATTTTTATGCATCCTTATATTTCCTAAAACTCCAAATATAAACAGTGAAATAATTATAAAAATTAATAAGATAACAACTTTTTTAAAACTAACACGTTTAATTGACAATAAAAAAACTATCATTATTCCAAACAAAGTCATCATTAAATCTCCCCTATTAATTATTAAAATAGGGTATGCAAGAAGAATAAGAAATTCTATTAATATTTTATTTTTTTTTGTTGAAATAAATAAATGAAACAAATAGATTGTATAAAACGCAATAAAAGTAAGAATAAATACATGCAATGTTTTAATACCAAAATCTCTATAATTGTATGGCATTCCTTTTAACAACATTAACAAAGGAACACCTCTATTATGAACCATTTCAATTATTATTAAAAGAATTAAAATAAAGAATACAAAATCTGTATTATGAGTTAAATTAATTATCTTATACTTTGGTAGAAATTTTGATTTATTTAATAAATAACCAAAAAACCATGCAATAATAATTGTTGCAAAAAGAAAAAATAACAATTTAAAACTTAGCTTAGGTAAAAGATATGACCAACCCAAATTATATAATAAAATAATAAGAGAATTATAGATTACATATAAATATAAAGCGTTGGTTATTGTTTTTGTTTTTATATAAATTTTTTTCATAATTTACACATAATATACGGGGTATATCTATTTTGCCTATGATGAATTTGCACAACTAATTATACACTACCTTAATTTTTTTTAATGATTCTTTTAATTATATTTTTAATCTTAATGGACTCAAGTAATTTTATTAAAAATCTTCTTGTATTATATAAAATAAAAAAAACAAAACCAAGGTTCTTCCTTATTATTAAACCAAAATCATTTAAAAAATTACTGTCATTATTATATTCACTAAATCCATCATCATTAAAAATCGCGATAATAATATTAATATATTTTTTTTTTGACTTTTTAAATATTCTAAGATTAAATTCATGGTCTGCCCACGAATAATACTTAATATTATAACAATCGTATTGAATAAATAATTTTTTCTTATAAAAAATGGCTTGATGACATATGTTTCTTAACATTAATTTGTATGAGTTAAAATAACCGTTATAAATTATATTTCTGTTTGGTTTCATAAAGACATTACCATATATAAAGTCATACTTATTTATATTATCAAAAAAAATTTTATCAAAAATATTAGTTGAAACAATTAAGTCATCACAACCTAAAAAATAAACAAACTCTCCCAAAGCCAGAAATATTCCCTTATTCATTGCATCATAAATCCCCTTATCCGGCTCGCTTACCCAATAGTCAATGATATCTTCGTATTTTTTTATTATATCAAGCGTTCCGTCCGTACTGCCTCCGTCTATGATTATATATTCAACATTGGGATATGTTTGATTTATTACGCTTTTAATAGTTTCCTCAAGCGTTTTTACTCCGTTAAAAACAACCGTTACTACAGTTATTAACGGAAGAAATGTAATAGGCCTTTGCAAAGCATCTTCATTTTTATCGGTATTTTCAATATCGTAATTTATATTATCCTGAAGGCTCTTAATAGATTCTTCTATTTTTTCTTGAATTTCCATAGGAGCAGGTTTTACGGGATTACCGTCCGTATCGCATATATACCATATGCCGGTATCGTTTTTGCAATCCAACTCAATTTTATTTTTTTTAGATTCCGTATAGTCGGTGTTGTCATGAGCCGTTGCGGTTACACTTGAATAAAGAACGTCTGCCGTTAATTTATTTTTGCCCTCCGACGCCTCAAATGATGAATTGCGGCTTGCACTCAAACAATCATTATTAACAATATATTTATAACTATGCTTGAAGTTTCCTTTTTTTCTTAACCCGCTTTCAGCTATCCTGTCTTGGTTTGGCGGCAAAAACAATAATGTTTCAAATTTGTCGAACTGTCCCTTTGCAATCACAGGCTTGTCATGCGAAAACAGTATCGTAGTGCTGAAATTATTTGTATTCATTTGCAATCAAAACGTTCTTTTAAAATTAAAATGAAATTATTAAAAATAAATCTGACACCTTTATTTTGGCACCTTTATTTTTTGAATATTTACCTTAACTCACCGTTAGAGATTTTTTATCTGGATTCCCGCCCACGCGGGAATGACTATGCGGAGATTGAGGTTTTAACCCAAAAGGTGTCATTCCTGTGAAAGCAGGATAAACTGTTCCCTTTGTCAATACATTTTTTTAATCCCACACAGGTGGATTAATTAAAAGTATGTTTTAGTATTTTATATTAAATTATATTTATATTGTCTTTGGGGGTTAGAGGGGGCGAAGCCCCCTCTCCCTCCTTTAATGCAATTTATGCTACAGCTTTGGAATTATAAAAATAT
>JAJZVN010000079.1 GCA_021845685.1 bacterium | reverse complement strand
AACGGCATTTTTTCGTTAAGACCGTAAACGCTGGAACTTGAAGCATAAACGAAATGTTTAACGCCTGTTTGTTTTGCCGCTTCAAGCA
The DNA here is from genome assembly GCA_021845685.1 of bacterium. Taxonomy (GTDB): domain Bacteria; phylum SZUA-79; class SZUA-79; order Acidulodesulfobacterales; family Acidulodesulfobacteraceae; genus Acididesulfobacter. The sequence continues at coordinate 7,065 of JAJZVN010000079.1, read as the reverse complement.
GGTTCATAAAGCCCATTACGTTGCTTTCAATATAGGCATACGGATTAACAAGGCTATATCTAACTCCGGCTTGCCCTGCAAGATTCATCGTATAATCAAATTTTTCTTCTTTAAATAATTTATTTATATTTTCCCTGTCTTCAAGGTTTATCTTAATAAATTTATAATTCGAATGTTTTTCGCTAACAACCGAAGACCCGTAAGCAATGTTTTCTATATTAATACCTTGATTCTTAAGCCTTCCGTATTTCACGTTAACGTCATAATAGTCGTTGATATTATCTATACCAACAACTTCGTCCCCTCGTTCTATAAGACGGTTAATAAGATGAAAACCGATAAAACCCGCTGCGCCAGTTATAAGACCTTTCATTTAATATTCTCCTTTTAAATAAGTTATATATCGTTATATTTATTTTTAAATATTTTTGCATACCTTCAAAAATCTACAAATACTCGGATTTCCACATCTGAAAAACAAAAAGCAGCCATAATTTATTGTGATTTACTCCTTTATTGTTAAAATAACTATCTAAATTATCATTAACATAATCTGCATTAAAAATACCGTCTTTTTTTATCTTATCTTTACTTAAATATTCATAATATAAATGTTTTAAATCGCCTTTGAACCATTCGTAAACCGGCACTCCAAAACCTTGTTTTGGTCTTTCTATTAATACATCAGGTATATATTTTCTAAGAATTTTTCGTAATATATATTTACCGCTATTATTTCTATATTTAAAGTGTAAAGGTAACTTAGATGAAAATTCAAGTATTTTATTGTCCAAAAGCGGCTCTCTACCTTCAAGTGATACGCCCATTGTTGCCCTGTCAACTTTAACAAGAATATCGTCCGGCAGATATGTTTTTAAATCGTAATGCATCATAAAACTCATATCATGAAATTTTTCCGTTTCGTCAAATTTAAATGCCTGCGTCTGTTTATTATGTAAACCCAGAGACGAAATATCTTCGTCAAGAAAATATTTATTCGAAACATCGTACATATAAAACAAATCTTTATGTCTCATGACATTCCTAAGTTTAATATACTTGTCTTTAAAATTACTATATTTAGGAAGAACAGGTTTAAAAACATTATACATTTTAAATGCAGTTTCAGGGGTTAAAGCATTTAAAAAAGTATTAAAAACATTAGAAAAAGGTATATTTCTAATTTTCTTTATTTTTTCTCCGACCGCCCAATATCTTGTATATCCGCAAAATTGCTCGTCTCCTCCGTCTCCCGACAGCGAAACCTTAACATGCCGTCTTGCAAGCTCCGATACTATATAAGTCGGAATAGCTGAAGAATCTCCAAAGGGTTCGTCATATAAGAGAGGAATCTTTGGAATTACTTCCAACGCTTCTTTTGGCGTACAGTATAATTCTGTATGTTCTGTTCCTATACGGTCTGCAACTTTTTTTGCCCATTGGGCTTCATTATATTCTTTTTCATTAAAACCTATACTGAATGTTTTCAACGGCCTTGTATATTCTTTTTGCAATAAAGCCGCAACAAGCGAGCTGTCTATACCGCCGCTTAAAAACATTCCTACTGGAACATCTGAAACCATTCTTAATTTAAAACTCTCTGTAAGTATATATTCAAGTTCTTCAGAAACATCTTCATCGCTTTTATTTAGCCATTCTCTTTTTTCATTTTCGCCTTTGACAAAAAATGTTTCGATATCCCAATATTTTTCTTTTTTAATATTTTTATTTTTATCTATTTTAAGACAATGCCCTGGTTCTAATTTATAAGTATTTTCAAATATAGAATAAGGAGAAGTTATGTATCCGTACTGCAAATATAAAGACAATGATTCATAATTTAATTTACATTCAAACATCGAATGTTTTTTAAAAGCTTTTAATTCCGAACCAAAAATAAAAATATTGTTTTTAAAATACCAATATAAAGGTTTTACGCCAACTCTGTCTCTGCAAAGAATAAGTTCTTTTTTAACATTATCCCATATAGCAAATGACCACATGCCCCTGAATTTATTCACAGAAGCAAAACCCCATTTATGATACGCTTTAATAATTACTTCCGTATCCGAATTTGAAAAGAAATCATAACCTTCTTTTTCTAACTCTTTTTTTATATCTACAAAGTTATATATCTCACCGTTAAAAACAATAGTCAAATTCTGAAAATTCATAGGTTGATGTCCTGCTGACGAAAGGTCTATTATGGAAAGTCTTCTATGACCAAGCCCTATCTGTCCAAAGCTATTTTCTGCGAAAAAATAGCCTGAATCGTCGGGACCCCTGTTGACCATAGTATCGGTCATGACAATTAATTTTTCTTTATCTGATTTTTTGTTAAAATCGATAAATCCGGCTATTCCACACATATTTATATAGTTTTAAATCAGTTCAGGAATGACAATTTAACATATTTTAATAATTTTTGTATTTGTTTCGCTAAAAAGAATAAAAATGATGAATAATCATATTCTGTTATTATTTCTCCTCCAAAAGACTGTTTAAAAAAATTTATTTGTTTTTTTTCGGTATCATTAGTATTTATCGCATATCCACCAAAATCATACTTGCTTAATCCTAAGGATCTAAAATACAACATGTCCCTGAAATGAAGAAATCTGTTTGCCATTCCTATCTTATTTTTTAAATGGCTGAATTCTTTATACCTAAATAATGAAGCTGAATTCAAAAGAACAGCTCTTTTTTCTTCATAATCTATCAAATAAAGATGCATTACCATTGGTTCATCTGGTTCTTCTTTATTAAATTGAAAAGCGGCAATTGTAACTATCATGATATCATTTTTATTTAATAAATAAATTCCATTAAACTGACTTAAATTCTTCTTTGATTTTGCAAATTTATTATAAAATCCATAAAATAGATTCAAGTCATTTGAGGTTTTAAATAATATTGTGGAGTCTTTTTCAACTCTTCTAATCTCATTTCTAGTAGTCGAATTAAAATTATTAAATATAGAGTCGAGAGACTGATCCAACTTTATAATTATTGTAGAAAATGTGTCCCTAAAAAAACCAAATTTGAACTTTTTGTCTTTACATCTTAGATATCGAGATACTTTGAATAAACTAAAAAATGAAAAATTATTTGCAAACCATATTTCATTAATATAAATAAAAAAAAACTTTCTTTTGACAAATACCATAAGCTTATATTAACCTCAACTCTAATGTTAGAAACTTCATAAATTAAATTAAATCTTAAGTTCTGAACTTGAACTACTCCCCAATATCCGGACCAAAATTAACTATCGTTAAGGTGTGATAGTTTTATTGAATTTATTATTTTACATAATAATATATATATTTACGTGTCTTAGTATTTAGCTTTAATATGATTATATAAAATATTGTTATATTAAATCATAATTATCTTACTGTGTCAAGAAAAATATTTAACTTGCAATTTAAATTTTAAAATTGAAGTCTTTTTTATTTAAAAAAATTAAAGATTTAAGTCGCCGCAGTAAAAGTTGGTCAACTTTGACAATGTACTTCGTAAGGCGTTTTGTAATCTAAAGACTGATGAGGCCTGTCGTAATTATACATCCTGAAATATTCGGAAATGTTTTCGTAAGCTTCTTTAGGCGATTTATAATCTTTAAGGTAGACCTCTTCATACTTTAAACTGCGCCATAATCTTTCTATAAAAATATTATCGAACGCCCGTTGTCAAGACAATTTTTTTATTTTTCTTATTCCTGATATTTTTATATGTCCTTTCGGGGAGGGGGGGGTCTGGGGGTGTCCCCCTCCCCCAGCGTTAACCCCTTTAGGCCGCTTTTCTAAAGTATTCGTTATACGCCGACATTGGCGGTTTATAGTTTAAGGCCGAATGGAGCCTTGAGTTATTGTATTTATGCATGTATTCGTTAATCCCGGCCATTGCTTCGTTTATGTTTATATAGCCGGAAGGATAGACGTTTTCGTGCTTTACGGTTCTCCAGAACCTCTCCATTATGATGTTGTCGTAGGCTCTGCCCTTGGAGTCCATGGAGATGGAAATGCCGTGGTCTACAAGCATATTTACGAAGCCCTGGGCGGTATATTGTGATCCCTGGTCGGAATTGAATATCTCCTGTCCGCCGTAGAAAGACAGCGCGTCTTCCATGACCGATAACGTCAGACGTTCTTCCATTACCGGAGAAAGCCTCCATGAGAGGATGCTCCGGGTATATAAGTCTATAACGGCGCAAAGGTAGGCAAAGCCGTTGTTCAGGCGGATATACGGGTGAGTAGACCGGAGGAGTTTCACCCCCAGCCCATCGCAGAACCGGACGTGAACCTCTCGGCTCATCCGGCTCCCATTATTCAACCTATATAACATATCCGCCCTCCCAATGGACAAATGCATTAGGCATGGACATAGCCAATTTTCCAAGCAACTTACTCGCACGTCTTTTATGACCGCTCAAGTGCTTGTATTTACGCATAAGCCACTTGATTAAATACATATTAATGTGTCTTGAAATAGGAAACATATATATATTTACTTATAAAATTAAAAAAATCAGAAGCATTAGCCTATAACACGGATTTCATTGCTTTTATTAATTTAGATGCTGTTACTTGTATACAAAAATTTTGTTCTACTAATTTCCTACCTGCTTGCCCCATTTTAAATCTCAATTTGTGATCAAGATATAATTCGTAAAAAGCATTTATCCATTCATCGTTGGTAGCAGGTTTAAAACCATTCCACCTATCTATAATCAAATTATTATTTATTCCAACTGGTGAACCAATTACTGGAATTTCACAAGCCATATATTGAATTAATTTGTAACCGCATTTACCTTTTTCAAATGGTATATCATATAATGGCATAATGCCAACATCAAAGTCATTGATATCACCAACTTCTGTTTCCTTTGTCCATTCTCGAACCTCAATCGGTATTTCTGGTAAATTAACATTACCTGAACCTACAAGGATTAAACGATATTCGAAAAGGGAAATGATTTTTTTAAAAACATCTTTTATAAGATACAGACTTTCACTTGTAGGCGGTGTACCTATCCATCCAATTTTAAAAATGCCTTTGTCTTTTTTATATTTTTTTATAGTATATTGTTCAATATCAATAGCACTTGGAATATATTCAACCAGCTTTGCACCTGAATTCTTAGCTCTTTCTGCTAAATAATCATTTCCGACAATAACCAATGATGCATAATTCATAATTTTGTCGATTTTTTTTCCAAAAAGATTGCGAACAAAAAAACTTTTATTTAGATCATAATTATGAAATATTGCATCATCATAATCGACAATGTATGGAATTTTTAATAAATGTATTATATTTTCTATCCAAGAAGGGAAAAAAGGTAATAATTCTTTTTCTATCCATAACAAATCATATTTTTTAATTTTTACTAAATTAAATAATCTTTTTATATAATAATATAAAATATCTTTATATTTTCTAATGCCATATTTATAATAATATATCAAATAATTATCATCAAATAATGGGGCTATTTTAATATCAAAACCCTCGTTAATCAAGTATGGAATATATTGGTAAATCCTTACCCTGCTACTACCCCCTAGATTACTATATCTACTCAATATTAAAACCTTCATTTAAATTTTTTTCCTAATTTTTTTAATGTAATTTTTATTACAAAACACCATAATAACTTATAGGCTTTTAAAGTTTCCATAACATCTGGAATCGATTTTTTAATTAGTGAAAAAATAATCCTTGTTACAGGCTCAATAATTAATGTTAGAAAAGCAAGTAATGTCGCAGAAAAAAAATTGAAATGCTTATATCCATATAATATTTTACTTCTTAGTGAATAGAAAAGGCGAACATCTTTAACTTTTTCTGAAGAACCGCCGCCTTTATGATATGCTGAAGTAGATGTTAAATAATATGAACTGTATCCTTCTTGACTTGCCCTATAAGAAAAATCTACATCTTCAAGATAAACAAAAAAAAGTTCATCGAATCCATTTAGTTTAGTAAATAATTTTCTTCGCACTAAAAAAAAAGCTCCCATTACATGGTCGACTATGCTATCATTATTATGATCCCAATCATTCATATGAACTCCTTTGTTTGGCAACAAAATATCTATGCCAAAAATCTTATTTATAAATCTTAGTGAGGTTGGAAATCTAGCGCATGTACGTTGAATTTTGTTTTTTACATCAGTTAATTGAATTCCAACTATACCAACATTTTCATTATTCTTTTTCTCTAAAAAAGCTACAGATTTTAAAAGTGAATCTTCTGAAAGAATTGTATCAGGATTTAAGAATAGTAAATAATCATCATAAATGTTTTTGGTACCTTGATTACATGCTGCAGCAAAACCTCTATTTTCTGAATTATTTATTATTTCTAAATGAAAATCTATTATTCCATCTATCTTAGATATTGAGTCATCCGATGATGCATTGTCTACAACAATAACCTTAACTAGTTCAAAATTATCTTTTTTTGCTTTAGCAATAGACTCCAAACAGTTTTTTAGTTGCTGTCCCGTATTCCAGTTAACTATAATAATGCTCAACTTGGCAAAATATTGAGTGCTCATTAAATTCCAGATATTATAACAATATAATTAAACTGCTATTAATGGAAAAATTTATGAAAAATATAAAAATCACTATATAATAATAAACAATACAAAATAAGTAAGGACAAAAAAAATTGTTTTTGTTTAATATACTTTAACAAATATGGTAAAATAAAAATCAAAGAAGGAAAGAAAAAATTATTTATTCTAAAAGAAAGTATTGGAATATTTGCAAAAGAAAACCAGAAAAAAAAACCTATACCAAGGATTTTTACCCAAACAATTTCTGTTTTATTTTTCATATCAATAATAAAAATACTCACTAAATAAATAAGAAATAATGTAGTATGATAAAAACTTAATAAATTGATTTTATTATATCCATTAATATGTTTTTTAGTAAATAAAATATATGAGTTCATTCTTGCTTGAATAAATATTGGCATTAATTTATTTAAAAATGTAATTGTATTTATGTTTAATAAGAATTTGTAAATAAAAATCCTTGGTATAGG
>JAJZVN010000078.1 GCA_021845685.1 bacterium | reverse complement strand
TAATTAGAAACTTTAGCCAGCCGTTCCAAAGAAACTCTAAAGGTTTAAATATCATAAAAGGCACTAAAATATAGCCTGAAATTAAAGCAATAGCAATGTATGCATGAACTAAAACTACAGTGCCTAAGACGACGAGTCCCAATATCAGCAAAACAAGCGTTACGAAGAAAAAAATCAAGGCAGTGATCGCTTCGCCCACCCCAGTAAGCGATAGTAGAATTCCGCCAACCAGAGAGCCGCTATTTGTCGAAGCTTCGATGATATATTTATATACGTCAAGAACTAACAAGCCGTAGTAACTCATAACCGAGTCGTGCGTTCCTGCTGCGGTTTGTCCTAAATCTCTAAAGAAAACTGCCACTCCGCCCACAAAGAAGAAATTATATCCTGCAAGAAGACCCCTTACGACCATTAGAAAAAAGAAATAAAGCATAAACTCTCTTATTCCTTTGTCCCCGAACATAAGATTCTGGATAGACCACAGGATTAGAGAGATAACGGCCAAGTAAAAGAAAAGCTGTCCTGAAGCGTTCGTTAGGTTAGCAGCTATTTTCGGCCCTGCTTGATCCACAGCTCCGCCGAGCAGATATACTTTTCTGTAAATACCCGCGAAATTTTGTCCCACAGGGGTTTTCCTTGCGGTAGTAGTCGCCGGCGGGCTGGCAACTGTAACTTTCCCGGTAGAACTGGTTGAAACCGTTAATGACCCGCCGCCTACCGAATACGTTTTCGTTGTGCTCCCCGCCGCATAGACTTTACAAGCAAAAGAAAATACCGACAATATTAGTAAAAATAAAATTAGTTTTTTCATGAAATTATCTCCCTATTCCAAAATTAGTTACGTCCGGATACTGCCCGAATCCGCTCCCCACTTTCGCCGGAGGAGGAGTAACGGTAAATATCGGGGTGTTTTTTTCTGTTGCGACCGTTGCCGCCTGCTGCGAGTCTTTCGCTCCCGACTGCAAAGCTTCCAATTTAGCTTTTTGCGCTTCAAGTTTATTAAGCTGATTTACTTCTTCGGTTAAAGCTACTAAAGCCTGACCGTTAGCCTGCTCCGCCGCAACCTGACCATGGGCGGCCGCAACGTTTGCGCCAAGCTGTGATATTAAGTGCTGATTACTCTTTGAATTATTAAGAAGAGACTGACCGTACGCGGCAGTCTGGGCGGCTTGCGTATTTGCTGCGTTATATTGATTATATGCGCCCGTTTGCGCTTCCTGCGGAGTTTCATTCACAAATCCGTAACTGCCGCTTCCGTATTCGTTATAATAATTCTGCAAAAACTGGCTCATTTGCGGATTACCGAGAGCTTTTTCCTGCGATATAATGTTTTGCATAGAAGATTCTTCGCTCGTCAAAGTATTCTTAAGCCCCTGAAGTTCGGCGTCCGGCATCATAACCGTCCCCTCGATGTTATTTACCGCTCCGATTAAGCTTGAAGATTCCTGCTGGAGTTCCTGAACTTGATCCATTAGTTGCTGTCCCTGCCGGACGTATTTTAAAGCCGAAAGTTCTACCTCAATTTTAGACTCCGCCGCCTGTATAGCGGTATTAGCGGCCGTAAGCGTTTTTATAATCGCCTGTATCCCTGCCGTAACAGGGTCGAAAGTGATAATTCCTTGCGCCGAAACAGACAATGGAGTAAAAGCTATAAATAAAAATACCGCTAAAAAAATAAATTCGTAACGGTTACGAGGTCTCAAAGCCTTGCTATTACTAATTTTATTTAAAAAAAACATAATAATCACCTCTTTAATTTCGAATTAGAATTCGAATTTTGACTTATAAATGGACTTGGACTATTTACCTTTTTTTGCTGTTTTTGGAGTTCCTGCGCTAAATGTGTTTTTTCGATTTCTTGCAGTTGCTGTAAATCTTCATTCCAGTCTTTCGCCTTGCTTTTCACGATTTCGATTTGAATGTCCGGATATTTTTTTTCAATGTCAGCTTTAAGGGCTTCTGCATTAGTAATTCCCGCGACGTCGTTGTCATAGGCTATTTTTACCGTTTTTACGTTATTTTTCGAAATATAATCGTCAACGAACTTCGTCATGTACGGTATTACACCGCTTGTGCTTACAATCGCAGTATTTAAAGGCTTTTTAAGTCCGAAATACGAAATAGCGTCGATTGCGCTTTCAGTGATTACAAGTTTTTTATCGCCTTCGCCAGTTGTTAGGATTTGGAAGCTCCCATTATTTCTATTGCTGCCCTTTGCAAGCCCCTTGAAGCTTTCATTTTTCAGCTCTGCGCCTGTGATTTCTTTACCTGTTAAGTCCCTCGATAGAAAAACGACATTGCCCTTTACGTCCTGATAAATCATGTTCCCGCTAATAAGTCTATCTACCAATTTTTCGTTGATTTTTCTTTTTCCAACAAGATATTTTTTGAGTTTTTCAGTGTTTTCAGCTTTTGTTGGAAGTTCCAAAATCTTTTTTTCTGGTTCAATCTTTTCCGGTTCTTCTTGTTTAGCTTGTGCTTGTTGGATATTTTCTCGTTGGAAAGAAAAATTAGGCTTTGGCTTTGTTGCTGTCGTGGTCGAATACTCGTTAGAAAGAAATTCAATCGCCCCTCTAAAGTCTTTATTTTCTGTTTTAATAATAAAGTCAATAGTTCCCCTGCCGTGCACGTTTTGGTCGATAAAGCTATTAAACCGCCCCGTTCTTTCGTCGATAGAAACCTTTAAATCGCCCCGCTTATATGCTTTTCTGTCATATTTATCACGTTCAAAGCCCATTCTTTCGGCAAGTTCCACGACGTCAATATTTTTCAAAGGTTCTAAATCCATATCCATTACCCCCTTTTTTATTTCTTTTACTTTTTCTTTGATTTTAGCTTCTTCCGGACCGTGAATTTTATCAAAAACTTTTTTATTTTTCTTAGCAAAAGCGGTATATTCACGGTTAAACTCTTTTTCCTCATTTTTCAAATCTTTCATTGTATCCCGATAATTTATATCGTTTACATAATTTTCGAAGATAGGATATTTTTCGATATATTTTTTTAAGGTTTCGCCTGTCGTGTCTTTAATTGCCCTTTTATAAGCCTCCGTAACCCAACGTGGATAATGCCTATTCTGCGGCTTCCTTTCGTTCGAAACCTCGCATTTTACGCCAATTTCTTGAGTAATAAATTGCGCTATATCTTTTTTCACTGAATTCAGAAAGTTTTTATCGTGATACTCCCTAATATTCTTTAAATTAGCGTCCCTGCCGCTAAAAACGATATGAAGATGTGGATTTTTAAAGTCTGTCCCGCCGTCGTGGAGTGCTACTACAAAAGCCCCACTCCTGCTAAAATATTTCTCGTCAAGCATTTTCGATATATCATTTAAATTTAAATCTGCATTATTGAGGAACTCTCTCGGGAGCTGCACAACTAAACGTCTTTGTATCACTGAATTTGTCCGCTTCGGTAATATATCATTTTCGATTTTTTTAAAGTGTTCTTTTGCCCTGTCTTTATCGCCGAAGACAGCTAAAGCCTTATTTTTGTCGATGATATAATCTATGAATTTGGAGCTCCTGCCTTTATTCTCTATGCCTGATATATTTTGTGCGTTAGTGAATAGCGTATGCGACATTTCGTTTTTGAAGTTTCCCTTGTGCGCCGAAAAATTAGCTCTTGCTTTGCCATTTATTTTTATCGTTTTTTCGCTCTCTCGCTTCGGGCGTTTGCTATATTTTGATATGCCGATATATTCGTCCACTTCCAACCTCATTTAATTTTTTTTCCAACCAGACTAAAAAAGCACCGCAGGTTAAAACCGCTTGCGGTTTTCTCAATATCAAAGGCGAGCGAAGCGGAGGCTTTGGGTATTGAGCAGATACAATAAATACAAATATTTAATTTTCGATTTTTAAAACTTTCTCGACTTCGCTTTCGATTTCTTTGTCGTTAGATAATGATAAAAATTGCGGGTAGTGTTTTATAATAATTCCGCCGATTAAAAATTTAACGTGATTATTTTTATTACGTTGCTTTTTATTTTTCTCACGTTCGATCGCTTTTATCCGCACGTCGTTTATCTTTTTTTCCAATTCTGCTTTTTGTCTTAAAAGCGATAGATATTCATCTACCGCCGCTTTTTTATCGATTGTTTTTATTTGCATTTTTACGTCGTCTAATTTTTTTCTAATTTCTGTAAACATTGTTCACCTCTATACTGATACTTGAAAAATTGTTTCGTCGTCGTCATATTCATAATCCCTATCCGGCGCATTGTCCATAATTTTATCTACAATAAAACTTTTACACTCGTCCAAATATTCTAAATATTGCGATTTTTTTGCTTTCGGTTCTCCTATGTCTTCTTTCCATTCTTTAAACGATAAAATATCGCCATCTTGACCTTGCATAACATAAAACCAAATTTCTTCGTCTTCATTTAACCTTTGTTGGCCTTGATACAAAGCTTCCCAGACTCCAGATTTATATACTATGTATTCTCTTTCTGGATCGTTTCCTCTTGAAATTATTTCGGCCGCAATTTCTCTTGCAATTTCTGAAAGTTCCTTTTCCATAATTAAAGCTCCTTTTTTAAATGTTAATGTTATTTTTTAGATATCTGTCTTTTATTTCATTAATTTTTTCTTTAGATAAATTTGGGTGCGCTGCAATAAATTTTTCGGCCAATTCTTTTAGCTCCTCCGTTGGTGTCCATTTTTCGATAACTTCTTGATTTTCTTTAGCTTTTTGATTAAAAGTATTATTATCCGTGACGTGAACACTGTTCACGTCGTCGTCTTTTTTATTTTTAATTTTGAATTTAATGCCAGTTGGGGTTCTGCCAGAACGGACCACAACAAAATCAACATTAAAATTAATTAGTGGATTACTATTGATTTCGTCCAGTGCTTGTTTGAGACAATTTTTCTTAAAATCGATAAACCTTTTGAATTTTTTAATTGTTATGCCAAGTATCCGGCGAAGTTCTGCTAAATCTATAGTGGGTATGCCGTATGGAGATCCGTAAAAATCCAAAAGAACCTGATATAAGCGCAGAGCATACCGCGAATTAAATAGGCTCTGAACTTTCATATTGACTTTAGCGAAAGGTGCCGGACTTCCCTTAATTTTCCATAATTTTAATTTTTCGAAATACCAAGGCGGAAGTGAATAGAACACGCGACCGCCCACTACAGACACCTCAGGAATGAGAACGAACGAAGTCCACTCGTTATTTTTATCTTTTTGTAGAATGTTGTATTCCGCTTTAATACTCATTAATTCAACTATACGTGCTTGTGCTTCCGACGAATTTATTGTCTTATTGTTTGAAATCCTTGCAAGTTCGTTTAAGCTAATTTCAAATTTGTTTTTTATGTGGTCGTAAGATACATCATTAGAATAATTGCTTCCTGGATTTTCTTGCCAATATTCTTCACCTCTGTAAAACATTGTTTTGCGCGCATGATATAAAAGTCCGTTGTATAGCTTTTCTTGCAGCACTGTGAGTGGAGCGTCGCACTCTATTAGTCCGGATTCTTTGTATAATATTAATTCTTGATTTTTCATTTTTAATTTATATATTTTAAATGTATATATATTTATTATATATCCAAAATATATATTGTCAAGAACTTTTTTAATCTTTTTTTAAAAGTAATAAAATATTTTAACGCTTCTGCTCAATACCCAAAGGGCTTCGCCTTTGATTGAGAAAATCTTCGATTTTAACCTGCGGTGCTTTAGGCTGGTTGGAAAGAAAATTCTTTATTTTTAAACCTTACTAATATATAATTTAGATATATAATTTTTTAATTTAATTATTTTAAATATATGTCAAGAACCTTTAGCAAAATATTCGGCTTAGGCGAAAAAATAAAATACCTACGAATTAAAAACGGTTTAAAGCAAAAAGATTTAGCTCTAAAAGCAGGAATATCGCAAGAACATCTATCTAAAATTGAGGCAGGCGGTAATATCTCTGAAACAACTTTATTGAAAATAGCAAATGCCCTAATGGTTGATATTAATTATTTTATTGCTGCCGATAATCAAAAATCCGAATTAGTCGAATTATTAACTTTTAACATATCGAAAAAATTATTTTCATCACGTCCGGCCGTCGAAGAATTTAATTTGCTTCCAGATTTTAAAAAAAAAGTATATGTATTTCCTGAACTTTTAGAGCAATTTAAAGGTAAACCTATATATGCGTATGAAATGCCAGACGAGTCGCTTAATGAAATTATAAAGCCAAAAGATACCGTTATCGTGCTATTTAACGATAAAATAAAGCCAACTAAAAATCACGATGGACAAATTCTTGCGATAGAATTTCAGGGCGGAGTAAAGGGACTTAAGTTATTTAATTACGATAATAAAGAGCTTGAAGATAGAAACTTAGATGAAATTGAATCTACGCAGGAAACCTATAAAATAAAAAATGTAAAAATTATAGGCGTTGCTGTTTTAGTCATTAGTTACATACCACTTCTTCCTTACGCTGTATAAAAATCCTTTCAAATTTGCGTTTTAAGGCCTTTTATTTTTCGTTTAGGTATAAAACCATTAAAGAGAACCATTCAAAGCCATTTAAGAGCGGTTTATCGTTTTAATAATTTTTTCTTTCCAACTCGAAAATAAAAGATTTTAAATTTACTATCCGATATTTTTAAAAAGAATTAGACAGGTCGAAAGACCCTTTTAAAAATCTTTAAATATCTTTAAATATCTTTAAATATCTTTACGAAATGGCAAACGCAGTCGGGAGTAGGCGTTTAGTGCTGTCAGGTGTGAGGTTTCCTCTATCCAAGTGTGAGGTTTCCTCTATCCAAGTGTGAGGTTTCCTCTATCCAGGTGTGAGGTTTCCTCTATCCAGGTGTGAGGTTTCCTCCAAAATTTCTTCACAATTACACAACCCTTACAATATAATGTTCTAACGTTAGCCTAACGTTAGGCTATATATTTAGGGTCTTTGGTTTTCTGGTTTCCGGTTTCGGGTTGGAAAAAGAAAAAGGTATTTGGTTTTCTGGTCATTGGGTTTTAAAGCTTTTAAGCGGTCGGTAGTCGGTAGTCGGGTTTTGGGCTTAAGTGGTTTATTACTGCAACGATTTTGCAACGCTGCATAGTAAAATATAGTAAAATATAGGGATTTAAGCGGAATTGTCGGAATTGCGGAAAAGCTTATAAATACTATAACTTCAGGCGGAAAGTCGGTTTGTTAAAAGTTATTGAGATTCTCTCTTAATCAGTAGGTCCCCGGTTCGATCCCGGGACAGCCCACCAGTAAAATAAAGACTGTAATCATTTTCTTATTAAATACATAATAATAGTCAATATTAT
>JAJZVN010000077.1 GCA_021845685.1 bacterium | reverse complement strand
AACTATTATATTAATTTCTATATTTATTCATATTTTATCAAGCACAAGATATTTAGTCAAATTTAATTTAAAAGATAATAATAGCTTCTAATTTTATCTCATTAAGCTCATATACGAATGCTGCCCCGATATAAGCTCCAGTCCTTGCTATGACTATGTATCCATAATAATTGCACCGCCGCCGTACGGCTTATTGACAATAGAAACCTAAAATAATATATTTAAGGTTAATACCATCTGAGATAATTAATTTATAGGGACATTATAATAGTAAGTTCGGCATTTGGTTCTATTAGTATTTTTTTTTCGTTGAAGTAAGCATCTGGGATTTGTTTTTAAGCCAGTCAATTTCAACCTTTAATTGTCCTATCTGCCTGTAGAGTTCGGATTCTTTCTCTTCGAAATCGCCAACGGTCTGGGATTTGTTTTGAAAGACCAAAGGTAAATCTTTTAGGAGTTTCTTCTTCCATAGTCCTATCTGATTAGGGTGAACACTGTATTCGGAGGAAAGCTGGACGATTGTTTTTTCTTCTTTTGCAGTTTCAAATTAATCGTCAAATCTTTTTAAATTAAATTACGTATTAGCCTTGAAATTTATATTATTTTCTGTATAATTTATTTAAAACGTTTTTATTTGACTATATTTAAAGGATATATGGAAGAAAAAATATTAAGAAGAATAAACGAAACGATAGAATTTTTCGGGAAAAGAAATGACGATAAAGGGTTAAAGCTAACGATAGAAGCAATTGAAAAAGCAGTTGATTATGTCTCTTCGGTAACTAAAATGGGAATTGGAGAAAAAGTAAAAAAGATTACGTTTGAAGGAGATAACTTCAGTGAAACTGTAGAAGGACTGGACGAAAGAAGAAACATTGCCCATGAGGCGCTTTTAACCTCCTGCACTATTCTAAACCGATATTATAAGAACACTTATCCTGACGAATTTCCCTTGGGCGGCATTTTTGGGCTGCCCAAAGAAAAATTAGAGAGCTTCAACAGGCAGACCGCCGCCGACTGGGCAATGGTGGCGGTAAAGGAAATATTCGCCGACAGGCAAATCAGACGCAACGGTTGACGGCGGCAGCCATGCTATGTTCTGTTCCTTTTAATAATTATAGGAAATATTTGGATAATCATTATTGATAAATAGGTAACGTGTCCAAAATAATAGCTACCCATATAGCATTTCCTTTTTGTACCGGATAGGCGGCTATAATATTAATTGACACAGAAATATAAAAAATGATAAAACTTAATAAAGATATATACCGGTCAGAATTTTTATATCAAAATTTTTTATATTAAACCGCTATAGAGATTAAACAAATTCAGCGCCTTAGAATATGATAAAAAATCTTATTCAATCTAATACTCTAATCTGCGATAGTAAAAAATGCGCACTCGAAATCCCCGCTAAAAAATTAATAATATTTGATTGGGACGGAACTTTAGTGGATTCCAAACAACAATGCTATAAGGCATGTAAAGCCGTTTTCGACGACTGTAAAATCCCTTTAGACGAAGAAACTTTTTTGGAATTTGATTCCGATCCTAATAAAAACATTCTCAAAGATTACGGACTAGAAAATTATATAAGTTTTTATAACCAGCTTTTTTTCGGTTTATGCAAAAAGACTCGCATACCCCTTAAACCTCAAGTCAAAGAAGTAATCTTAAAACTAAAAGAAGAAAATAAACAAATAGCCGTAGCCACAAACGGACCTATAGATTACGTAAAAGACCTTCTTGACTATTTAGGTTACAGCTCTTTATTTGATTTTATAGCCGGAATAGATAAAGATATAAGATTAAAACCAGAGCCGGATATGCTCTACTGTATTTTAAACAATTTAAAAAGAGATAAAGAAGATTCTATTTTTATAGGCGACGCTCCCAGAGACATAGAATGCGCTAAAAATGCCGAAATAAAATCCGTTGCTATAACAAACGGATCTTTCGGGAAAGAAGCCCTTATAAATGCCGGACCGGATTATATTATTGACGATATAAAAGAGTTAATTTTTTGATCAATTTAGCCATATGCCAATATTTGCCAATTTACTTTCGATGTTTATATTCGGCGCTTATGCAATAGTGCCTCATATTATTCATTTACCGCCGCTTGTAATAACCTGGCTTTTTGGTTTATCCGGATTAATATTTTTATCGCCTATCGGCATTAAATACAACAGTTTTAAAGATCTTATAGATATAAAAATATTTATCATATCCTTAATAATGGTAATGGATATATTTTTTTTGATTAGCGGATATAAGTATATCAGCGTAGGAGTCGTTACAAGCCTTCATTATCTCGGACCGGTTATCGCAACGCTGCTTGCTCCGATAATGCTTAAACAGAAATACAATAGGAAAGTTTTTTATTACATTTTAATATCTTTCCTTGGCGCTTTATTTATGTGTTTTAAATTTATCCATAACTTTAACGCTATAATAATATACGGCCTGTTATTCGGTATTGGAAGCGGTTTTACGCTGGCCGGCGATATACTGTTTCAAAACGGCTATATGAAAGAGAAAAAAGTACATAAAACCAATAATGATCTAATTAACGCTGCGGCTACCGTTTTTAAATATAATTTATACATAGTATTAATACTTACCATACCGGTTATGTTTATTTTGCCGCATATTAAAATCGAAAATTACGGCAAAGTTTTTATTTGGGGAGTTATGATGCAGGGAATAGCAATGGTATTAGTAAATTATTCCTCTATTAATTTATCGGCAAATTATTTAGGTCTTTTCGGCTATACCGAAATATTCTGGTCATTTTTTTACGGATATACTATACTAAAACAAAAAATAGACGTATATGAAATTACAGGGGTGCTAATTCTGATAGTCGCTTCTTATATGGGTTATATGGAAAAAAGAAAAACTGAGGTTAAAGAAGAAAGTATTTCGGGGGAACTGGCTGAGGTTACGGAAACATTAGACTAATTTTTATATAATACGGAGGATTAAATGGAAAAAGTAAGGTATATCGAAGGAGAACTTAAAGCTGCGGGATTTAAATTCGGCATTGTAATGTCAAGATTTAACGATTTTATTAATTCTAAACTTCTGGGCGGTTCTCTTGATTATCTGAAAAGAGCCGGAGTTGAAGAGTCGGATATTACGGTTGCAAGAGTCCCCGGCGCTTTCGAGATACCGTTAATCGCAAAAAGATTTGCCGAATCTAAAAAATTTAACGCGGTTATTTGCCTTGGAACTATAATAAGGGGAGAGACAAACCATTTTGACCTTCTTTCAAATCAGGTAACCAAATTAATTGCCGAAATTCCAATGCATTCTAATATTCCCGTGACTTACGGAATTATTACCGCTGAAAATATAGAACAGGCAATCTCAAGAGGCGGCTCTAAAATGGGCAACAAAGGTTTTGAAGCGGCAATGGCGGCGGTCGAAATGGCAAGCCTTATGTCTAAATTGTGATTTAATTTACATTATTTTGGAATTTCAGGTTTTTTTATGTAATTTTACTTTGCCAGATTCGTATTACGTTATAAGTCGGAGGTTTTCTCTTTCTTAATGATACCCTTCTCCATCCAAAATATTTCCGGCAATATGTTATAATTAGGTATTATAAAAAATGACGATAACCGAAGACACATTTATAATCTCCGATACCCACTTCGGACACGACAATATTATTGCTTACGAGCCGTCGAGGACGACCCTTGCAGATTTAGATTCAATATCGAATAGCATAGATATTGCAAATAAGGTAAACCATAGGCTTGTTGAAAACTGGAATAACGCAATAGGCAAAAACGATACCGTTCTGCACTTAGGCGATTTAGCCTGGGGCGGACAGGATAAGATAAAGACCTGGGCAAAGAGGCTTAACGGCAATATTATTTTAATCAAAGGCAATCACGATAGAGGCAGTTATGCCTTTTATAAAGAAATAGGCATAGACTTAATCGAAGGCGTCCATCTGCTCTTGGGCGGAACATACGATTTAATAAATACTCCGAAACATGTCAATGCTTTAATAACGGAGCTTGCCGGCAAAAGGATTATGTTTTCGCATTTTCCTGTAGAAAACTACATAGAGCACGACCTTTATTATAAGCCAGCTACGGAAAAACTCTTCGAGATATTTGAAAAATATAATTGCGATATAAATATACACGGACACGTACATTCCCATTCTATCCAGGAATCTCCTTTTTGTCTAAACGCATCGGTAGAGGTAACGGATTTTAAACCCGCAAGAATAAAGAATATATTGAATAATAATAAATAAAACCTAAAGAATGCAATTATAGTACATCTGTCAGTCTCCTTTGTATAAGATTAGATTATAACAGATTGACACGGAATTTTAAACGGTCTCATTTAATTTTTTAACCGTTAATATACATTTATTATTCAGCTACGGTTAAATCTTAAATTTCACCTATCTTATATAATTCAATTAATTTTTGCAATATTTTAACCATAGCAAAAGTATCGAGTTTACAATATTTTAGAAGATTATTTTTAATCTTTTCTATTTCTTCGGAAGTATCTAAGTTATCGTTATTTAACCTTAGTTCCTTGATTCTAAAGTATCCGTCCATTGCCAAAAGTCCGTTATGTATCTCCATATTTTTGTAATCAAGTTCTAAATCGTTGGGAAACATTGCCGGTAAAACGGATTTAAGCGAAAAACTGCCGTTCATCTTCGGCAGATAAAAACCTACTTTTTTAAACGGGATTATAAGGTCTATAAACCTTGGATTTAAAGATAAAAGTTTATCGAATTTATCGGATTTACCAGGTTGGAAATCCGATTGGAAATTTAAGAGTTCCTTTATGACGGACTTTTCAAACTTATCGTTAAATGCAATTATTTTTCCTTCACTTGGTAAATCATTAATAAGGGAATTTATTAAACCTGGTCTTGGATCCTTATTTTCCGTGCATAAAAACTCTTTATGCGTCAAACTTCCGTTTTTTTCGAGTATATGCAAAGAATACTGAAACGGGATATTTTGATAAGGGGTTTGTTTGTAATAGCTTGGGACGGCTTCGCTGAATGTTTCAAAATCAAGAAAGCTTAACGGATACGATAAACTTTGAATAAAGTCTTTTATCACTTTTTTATCGATAAATTCTTTATTTTCTTTCTGTACTTTCCAAATATTTCTTTTAGCGGCTAATTCTTCCGGAATATTTTCTATGCCTACTATTTTTTCTTTATAAAGTCTTAATTTTTCATTTATGCTTAATTTATATAGATTAAATACGCTTTGTTCAGGTATATCTTTAAAACAATAATCTTTAAAGTCGCAATCATTTTTAAAACACTGCTCTCCTATATCTAAACCGGCGTCATAATAAGAAAAATTATTTTGAAAATCAATCACGGCTTGGTTGAATGAATTTAATAAGCTTAATGCATTTTTGGTATAATCTTTTATTATAAAAAGATTATTTAGGTCTGGAGTTTTATCCTGCGTCGCTTGATAATTTTTGTTTATTTGTACAATTAAGGCTTTAGTAATATTATACCCTAAAGATTTGAGGCAAAAATATTTAAACGAAAGGCTTTTTATTTGATTATCTTTCGGGTTTGATGAATGGGTTATTTTATATATTTCAAATTTCCCGTTGTTATTTACTAAAATATCTACGGTAAAAAATATATCAAAAACTGAAAAAGCGGCGTTATAAATTACAGGCGCATTAATAAGCTCTTTTGTTTGACGAATTCTTTCCTCAATATTTAAATTTTTGTCTATAAAAACACCGCCGGGAAAAAGCTTTACGGCAAGCTCTTTTACTTTTTTCTTATCTCTTAAATTATCATGTCCTTTAGCAGTTTTTTTAAGCTCCGGATGAGAATTATCTAAACTTAGATATTTTGGGCAGTTAAGAGCTTTTAAGAAAAGATATTCATCTATGTTCAAAGTAATTCCTCCTTATATTAAATAATTTTATAAAATAATAAAATATTTATTGTTTCATAAATTTTTCTTTAAACATTTTCTTATAATCTTCTTCGCCTTCTATTTTAACGTTATGGTTATCTATTTTTTCTATAAAATATCCGTTAAAGTTTTTTAAAACAATATTTTTATGTATATTAAATTCGGTAGCTCTATCCTGAACCAAAAAAACGGATTTAGATATATCGTTAAATTTAGAATCTATAATGCTTACATTGCTTCCGTTTTTTGCGTAAACGGCATTAGGAGAATAATTTACGTTTAAGTTTGTTATGCTGATATTGGAATTATTTAAATAAACCGAGGCATATTTAGAGTTTGAAAATTCGCAGTTAAGTAAAGTAATATGTTCGGCATCTATTGCGGTTAAACCGTTATTAAGGGTATTTTTAATACTGCATCCAGAAATTATGGAATAAGTTTCTTTGCCCTTTATGAATATGGAAGATTTTTTGGTATTTTCAAATTTTACGTTTTCTATTATCGTATTAGAGCTCTTTTCGGCAAGCACTCCGTTAGAAGAAGTATTATGAATTATGCAGTTGGTTATAAAAAGCATTCCTTTTTTGACGTAAACTGCGGAAAACTCTTGCAAGTTAGAATCAGGCTGCGATATGTCGCAGTTTTCTACGAAAACGTAGTCGCTTTCTACCTGAATAACGCTTCCGTTATTATTATAAAGGATAAGATCCTGCAATTTAGTATGCTCGCCTTTTATTAAAAATTTAGCGTTTATAATGGGTTTATTCCTGTCGTCTATGGGGCGCACAATAACTCCCGTGAGCTCTTCGGGAATAGTTACATCTCCAAAATAATAGTTTCCGGGATAAACCTCTATAATGTCGTTAGGCTTAAGCTTAGATAAAACCTCCTGAACGTCTTTTTTGTCCCTTATGATAAAAATTGAAGGCGACTTGGAATTTTCGTATTCATTTACCTTAGAAGAAGAATCTAAGTCAAAGCAATTTGGGCCGTATTTAGAAATATAATTATGCTTATTTGATAAAAAAATAGTACTCGATATTGCTTTAACCAAGGTTTTTTGAGGGGCTTTTATATTAAAGTCTTCATCAAGGTCGGTAAGGTTTAAATCTATTAATTCAATAGAGCTTTCGTTATTTACATAAATTGGAATGCTGTTTATTTCGTGGAAATTGCTCGTCGATATATTTACTTGGCTTTTATCGCTAACGTATATTGCGTTTAAAGGCATGTCTTTAAATTTAGTATCGTTTACCGACGCTTTAGAGTTTTTAACCACGGCCAACCCCGAATATTGGCAATTAATTAGTTCGGAATACCTCAAGAAAAGGTCGCCTCCGTCAGATA
>JAJZVN010000076.1 GCA_021845685.1 bacterium | reverse complement strand
TCCGCAGAACTTAATCCTTTAGTGGCAGATATTTCCTGAATTAGATTCTTAATATTTTGAAATTGTTCCATAAAAATTATTCATTAAATAAGTTAATTTATTCATGATATATGTTTTAGCATATATTTGGAGACGTTGCAAATACGAACAATGCAAACTAATGTTGAATTAAAATAATTTGCTAATTATTTAGTTGCCTTCTGTTTGTATTTGCGTTAAATGCCCCGCAAATACAAACAGAAGGCGGCATTTGCCGAATATGGCATTTTTCTTATAGCGAACAGAATAGCGAACAAATATAGTAGTTTTTTCGAAGCTCTTTTACGCTCTGGCTACGCCATTCGCTTCATAGCTTCGAAAAAATATCTAAGGGCATTATATCGGGGACTCGCTTTGTCCGAACAAAGCTATCCCCGAACCCCAAGCAAAAGCGGGGGTAGGATAGAAATCTGAATTATCTTCGTAGTTTCGGTGCTTCCTCATTGGTCGCATAATCCGGCAATGTTATTTCCGAATTCGGAATATGCGGAGAATCAGCAATGGTATAGTATAGGAATAAATAAATCGGACACCTTTGGCAGAATATGGCAGAATAGAAAGATACCACTACCAACAATCCCGCCTATTTTGCCGTCAGTTGCTTTTAGCTTTTTACAGCAAAACAGGCTTGACTGGGGTTGACCCAAGCGAATTAACGATAAAATTTTCCTTAATTATAAGGGCGAATCGCGAAAGCGACAGGGGCGTAAGCCCTGCTTTGTTGTTGTCATGTCGGATAGGACAGGTGGAATAAAGTCTCCGTGAGTGCGACACTTAAAAAATGTTCGGAATGCGAATCATCTTTGCCGTATTATTATCAGTTTGGTAATTTTGTAGAGGATTCAATTTTTACCATAGCCTCCGGCTCAATAATTATCGGTAAAATTGAAAACCGATTATTCCAAAAAATATTCGAGCTATTCGTTAGAATAACATTCTAACGAACAAGTAAAAAGGTAAATAATGACTGGTATAATGCGATATTCTTTTAAAAACATATATGTGTAGTTAGATTATATATTATAAAAATCGCTACTTTAATATAATTATATAATATTATTTATTACTTTAATGAAAGGATTTTATTAAAAACTTTAATTATAATAAAAATAGGATATTAACTTAATTCTATATGGTAAGTAAAATGAAGATTTGTCCAAGCTATATTTTAAAAAATTTATATGAGTATAATGACAAAATTAATATATTTCTCAAACTTAAAAATGAAATTAAAATGACCAATAATATGACTATGTTCCCTAATAAACTTTTAGAATTTAAAGCCTTCTTTGATAAAAATATTGAATTTTATAGAATTAAAAATAATAAAGCTTTTTATGATAGATATCTCTTTCCCCTGAATGATTTTGAACATATATTAAAAAATCACCCTATTAATTTTACTAACATAAAAGCTAATAACATAAAAGAACTTAAAAAAGATTTAAATAAAACAAAAAATTATGGATTTTATGCCTTATTATTAATATTTAAAGCTCAATGATGATTTTATTATTAATGTTATAATGGAGGTTTTATGATTGATTGTGAAAATGTTTTAAAAACAAAATTGCAAACGGGTCGAAGCAGTTTAGACAGGGAAAACAAATCGCAACTTAAAGAAAAAAGAATCAAAAGACTTAACGAAGCTATGCTTTTTAAAAGCGGAACACGGGAAAACCCTAAAAAACATATTATCACTCTTTTACCAAATAATATCGAAGTATATTTCTTTAAACCTGGAAAAGAGGTCTTTCGTGCTGAAAATACTAATGATTATGACATGACCCCTATGGTTAGCGGCGTCGGCTTATTAAGTTTTAACGAAATATTTGATATTATTTTAAAGGTATCTTTGACAAATAAAGGTCAATTCAAGAAATTACTCACGTTAATATATAGATTGGCTTATATGCTTGATTTTGAGGAAATGAAAGGTGGAAAATTAAGATATGCGCTCAACCGTCAAATTTTAAATTGTATTGAAGATATAGAAAAGGATTGCAAGGATTGCTTCGGTTCTTATGGTTTATTAGGTTTTTTAAATTTTTTAGATATTTTAGGTTGGAATGAAGACGATAAATATCATATGATTTCAAACAAGCCGGATTTTAATAATAATGCGCGCTTTAATATCGGCAGAATAAATACTTTATTAAGTTGCATAGCAATTCCATGTTTAGCTTCCGATTTTGTCGAACATGTCTTAGCTAAAAAAGATAATCCTAAAAATATAAACCATAATAATATTCTCGATATAATACAAAGGCTTATAAATTCAAAAGGAATTTGCGTTCCAAAACGAAGCGAAATATTGGAATGGCTAACCCCATATTTATATATTTAACTATATACTAAATATTATTTTAACAAATCGGGTTGACGCAAAATATTGGATATTTCCTTTTGAATTTCACGATTATTCATATTTAGCCGATATTTTTCGTCAATTTTACCGTTATTTAACCGGTCAAGAATCATATTATAATATTTTTCGTCAATTTCGGAAGAAATAAATTCCCTATTAATGGTTTTGCAAATTTCTATTTCCGAACCGCTCCCGCCAAACAGTATTAAAACAATATCTCCAGGCATTGTACAGGACTTGACCAACATTTCTGAAAGCTTTTGCGGTATCTGGCAGGCGTGAAATGTTTTTTCTTTGCTGACGTTTTTAACTAAATCATAATAAAACCAATCGTAAGGCATCCTTCCTTTTGAACCGCTTGCCATATTTTGCATTATTCTTTTGTCTGTTGGGTTTTTATAAGGAAGGGCTACATTATCTTTATAAAATTTGTTATTTTTAGTTTTTATGCAATGCAGAATGCTTCTGTGAGCTGTAGTAAATCGTTTTGGGGTATGCCCCACATTTGTATTGTATATCCAAACATAATCATAAACTTCATGGCATGCTTTATCCAAGAATTTTACTCTGACATGCGCGTTTTGTTTGGGATAATTAATTAAAAACATGTTTCCGGTGTCTTTTAAAACTCTTAACGATTCGGCGGCTAATTTAATATACCATTCAATATATTCGTCAAAGTTCTTGGTATAGGTTCTATCACCGTATCTTATTCCAACATTATAATCAGGGTCTCCATAAATCATATCAACACTGTTATCCGGAAGTTTTTTTAGAAGCTCCATTATATCTTCTAGGTAAACTTGGTTAAGATAATATTCAATATTTTTTTTAGCCATATTTTCCATTTTAATATTTTTTAGTTTAATTTAAAATTAATTTAATTGATTTTTTATTAATCTATAATTCATCTTTGGTTAAACATAAAAAATATTATATCAAATAAAATAATGCAGTAGTATGAATTTTATGTTTATTTTTTGTTACAAATTTATTACAGTTTTATTAAAATTATGTGAACATATGCTTTAAAAGTCGTTATATTATTAATGTTCCGAATATTAATTTTTCTTAGGTCATATTTTGTGTTAAAATCATAAAATTATAATGTAACAATATTTTATAATATACCACTTTAATAATAAATATGCAATTAATTATTACTTTAATGAAATGATTTTATTTTTATTTTATATTAAAGTGAAAATATGGTTAAAGAGAAAAAAAGCAAAGACGATAACTTATTTAAATTTATTGGAAAAAGAATAAGGCAGAAAAGAAAAGAACTTAAAATATCTCAAGGAGTTATCGCCGATTTACTAGATATTAGCGACACTCAAATATTTAAGTTTGAAACGGGAGAGTCTAAAATAGCATTGGATTATCTTTTTAAGATTGCTGATTTTTTTCATGCGGATATTAATTATTTTTTCCCCAAAAATGAAAAAATTACTAATTTTTCTTCTGACCCTGAACTAGAAAAAATAATAATGACGATTAAAGAAATATATGAATTTAAAGACGATGATATTATACTCGGTGTTAATAATTGCATAAATTCTATGCAAGCTATATTAAAAAAATGGCAGAATAGCCGAATAAATCAAGGAAATGTTAAGAGAAAGAGGCTGGCTAATAATAGTAAATAATAATTTTAAGCAATAATATGTGAAAATAAGAAATGTTAATTAATGTCAACTTTTTAAAAATAGGTAATTAAAAATGAAAATTAAAAATTTTAAAGCAGAAGGCGTGCATAACCATTTTAATTTTGATATTAAATTTAATAATGATATAACCTTTCTTATCGGAGTGAACGGTAGCGGAAAAACAACTATATTAAAGTTGATATATGCACTTTTAAATCCATCAATCGTTGACTTAATGAAAATTAATTTTAGTAGAGTTAGCATCAAATGTGAAGAAAAAAAAGATAAATTTGAAATAAGTGCCCAAAAAAACAAAGATGGGCTTTTTATCCGATATAAAGATCAAAAGCAGAAACCTTCCGAGTTACATATAACATATAATGATTTTTATTTATTATTAGATAACAGGGCAAACGAAGAAATTTCCGAAAATTATCAGATTAGAAAATATTATAGGGAACCGATAATTGAAAAAATCAGCCTTATTCCTTCGGTCATATATTTAAATATCGAAAGAACTGGTAAAAATTTAGTTGAACTAGAAAGAAGGAATTTAATTCTAAGAAGAAATTTAAGACCGCATTATCCCCATAACATTAATAGCCCGTCTTCAAAAATGGTAAGGATAGAAACTTTATTTGAAGCAATTATGGAAATACAAGAAATGATTAGAAGACAATTTTTTGAAATGCGCAATAAAGAACTTAAATTCTCGGACGAAATGAAAAAATCAATGAATTTATCATTATTTCGTTTTGAAAACGATATTGATAGGGTTTTTAATGATGATAAAATAAAATATTTAAAAAATATTATTAAATCTGAGAGAGAGATGTTACAAGCTTTAAAAGAAGCTTATTCTGGATTATCTAAAGAAGAGGTGAAAAGTGTCAAAAATTTTTATTCTAATATAGAACAACTAAATAAATCTCTACCTTCTCGAAATAATAAAAAAGAATTGACCGATGAAGAAATAAAATTAATAATAAACCAACAAAATATTTATCAAACTGAAGTCTTTTTAGAATTAATCCATGAAAATAAAACCAAAATCAAAAAATTATATTCTTCCATTGATAAATTTAAGGAAATAATTAATTTTTTTTATTCGGATACGGGAAAAACAATTGATTTAGACAGTTTTGGCGAAGTGGAAATTTCTTATTCTAATGGTAAAAAGATTGATGATTTGAATTATCTATCTTCAGGAGAAAAACATTTACTTATAATTTTTGCTCATCTTTTATTTAATAAAAACAAAAAAGAAAGGCCTAATGCTAACATATTTATAATAGATGAACCTGAATTATCTCTCCATTTGAAGTGGCAACATAATTTTGTTACAAAAGCAATAGAAGCTGATCCTAATGTTCAATTAATTTTTGCTACTCATTCACCTGAAATATCAGGACAATACGAAGATAAATTTAAGGAAATATGATGGGATTAAATTACAGCCAAGAAGCAAAAAAAGCGAAAGCAAATTTTTATAATCAATTTAATGATATAGATATATTCGTCGAGGATACGGCATACCGTATTCAAAAATTGTACCTTATTATATTTGAAAAAATATTTGGGAAAATTAAAATTAATGAAATTTTTCCTTTGGGTGGAAAAAGTCAAGTAATAATGGAATATAATAATAATAATAAGAATAATATCAAAGAAAAACCTTCGCTATTTATTATAGATGGCGATTTAGATTTATTCTCCGCCATGCCTACTTATGTGAATGATATCAAATCAAAATCTCATTTATGCTGTTTAAATAGATATTCTATTGAAAATTATCTTATTGAAAAGAAAGCAATTTTTAAGATTATTGAGAAATATTCAAAAAAAGAAATTAAAAATATTGAAAAAAAAATAGATTATGATAATTGGATTATTAAAAATTTATCTTTATTAAAATTATTTATTTATTATTCAATTATTCATGAAAAAAAACTTGGCATTCAAAATGTGAGTTATGGTGTTTTAGAATTATGTCATGAAACTGATAATGAGGGAGTTATTGATGAGGCCAAGATTAAAAAAAGAATAGAAAATATCAAAAATAAAATTAAATTAAAAAATAATGATAATCTGAAAAAAATTTATAAAGATAGATTTGAACTATTGTCAGAAAAAAATAATTTAATAATATATGTAGCAGGTAAAAATCTTATACAATTAATATTTAAAAGGTCAAGAAATATTATAGCAAAAATTGGGAATGGAAAGAATGCTAAAGAAATATTTATGCAAAAATTAGCTACGGAATGCGAATTTAAAGACTTAAAGTCATTATTGGAACCATTTATAACTGTTTATTGTATCAAAAATAAAAAATAAATATTAGACCTAGAGACCGTTTAAAATTTCGTGTCAGTCTGGTATAATCTAACCTTATACAAGAAGACTGACAGATGAAGCAAAGAACCGAATCTATTTTCCAAGAACTTAAGAAAAATTCCGCATTCGACTTCAACCAGGCGGTTAAAGATTTAATGTCCGGCAAAAAACTTACCGGAGAAGACGGCGTTTTAACCCCTCTAATCAAAGAGCTGGTAGAAACAGCCCTATCCGCCGAAGTAGAATCTCACATAGCCCAAGATGCTCTTTTAGGCAATAAAAACAGAAGAAACGGCTATAATACCAAAACAGTAAAGACCCATTCCGGCTCGTTCGAACTTGATACTCCACGTGATAGAAGCGGCTCTTTCGAACCGCAGATGGTCAAAAAGCACCAGACAATGCTCTCTGATGAGATAGAAGAAAGGATACTTTCGATGTACGCCTTGGGACTTAGCTATGCCGATATTTCCAAACACATTCAAGAAATTTACCAGATTTCCATATCTTCGGCTACTATTAACGCCATAACCGATAGAATCATAGAAAAAGTAAAGGAATGGCAGTCCCGCCCGTTAGAAATGGTTTATCCTTTCATATGGTTAGACGCCATACGCATCCAGAATGCAAAACAGAAATGGACTATGCCTGTCTAGAGCTGAGGTCTTACGCTTTCTCAACTGTCGATATTTTTTCCGGACAGAATTGAAAAATATCTGTAAAACGGCAATGCTAAACTACCCGATGTTTAATTTGAACGCCTTATTTAGCGTATCAGAGGGCATCTTATTGTATCGTCACCGAATGTATAATACTAAAAACACCGAATTAAAATTCCTGTTTTCACCGACTAAAAAGTCAGGTCGTTACTTTCTGCTAAATTAGATATTCTAAGTTCTAAGTTATTTATTAAAGAT
>JAJZVN010000075.1 GCA_021845685.1 bacterium | reverse complement strand
GCTATTTTAAAGCCTTATCGGAAAAACCATTCCGTGAAGAATTTAAAAATTTAAGACCGCCAAGAAAAAGACTTTTTTCTTTTGGTCGCCGGCCTTTTAAATCCGGTGTTAATCTCCTATTATTTTATAATTAGTGCCCGGTTTAGTTTTTGTATTTTCCTTGTTTAAAACGACTGATTTTCTTTCTATAAGCGTATCCATAAAATTATCGAAATCTTTTTTAAGCATATGCGTATATCGCAAAAGCCTGCTTCTTTCGATAACCCCGCCGTTATCTATGATTATGTTTAATATTTTGTTAAGCGTTTCTTGATTTTTATCCCGAATTAATTTATCGTAAACGGAATAAAGGTATTTTTCTAAAATTAATTTTAACTGTATAGCGTATTCTATGTCTTCCTTTTCGATGATTTTATCTTTCCGCATGACGCAGTAAATAATGGCGGTTTTTATTATAAGCGTAAAAAGCCTCGTCTGAAAACTGCCGTATATTTCAGACTGCCTTTTTTTAGACTCGGCCTCACTAAAGTAAAATTCTTCGTATATTTCCCTTGCCTCTTCGGACAGCTTTATTTCCCCTTCGATATTTGAAATCTCTTTAAGTTCTTCCGCCAGTCCCTCCGGCGGGATAAAGGCGGTAGGCAAGGCTATTTCTTTTTTGTCCTGCTGCGCGTAGAATATAGTAAACCTTTGCATGAACCCGCTCTGGCGGTCTGCTTCTTTAATATTCTCCGAAATCCAAGCGATAGTCGAGGCAGATAAAATATTAATAGAGGGCTCGTTTACGCAATAAAGTTGTCCACCTCCGTTGGGTCCCTTTATCAGCTTTTTTTGCGAAAATCCGTCGAAGATGTCGGTCAAAAATTCTTTGAATCCTTTATTGTAATTTCTGTCTAATCCTTTAAGCCATCCGCCGAACTCGCCGTGGAAAAAAGTTCCGTAAGGCCTGTTTTGGGCAATCATGTAAAACGCCTCGGGAGTGATATCCGACGGATAAATCAACGAGCCGTCGTCTTTATCGAACCTTTCGAGTATCTGTTTTACTATCCTTAATACAGTGCTTTTTCGTCCACCAGATTTCATAATGAGAAGAATATACATATTGGGATAGAGTTTACCGCCGGTCCATTTCATAAAAACATTTTTTTGCAAAATAGTGGCGATTGCGGTTAGCCCTGCGCCGAATGCGAAAAAGTCGGGCGCGTCCGTTACCCTGTTGCAGTGTTCAATAAAATTATATAAAAATGAATCGTGCGGGATTAAGTTGTATATGCTTGGGGTATCAAGAATCCTTGCGCATTCCATCCTTTCCGAAAGGCTCTTGTCGCAAAACTTTCCTGTCGTTAGTTCGCAACTCGATTCCTTCATGAGTACGGGACAGAATACATTTTGCTTTTCGGCAGCAATGGTTATGGGGGCTATTATCGGCATACGGCGACTCCTATCTTTTCTTTTAAGACAAAGGCTTCATTTAAGTCTTTAGCCTTAAAGGTTAATTTATGTATATTTACGTTTTTAACCTGCCGCCTAATTTCATTTTGCGCCTCTTTTCCACTCACATCGTTATCAAGAACAAGGATTATATTTTTATAGCCGGATAAAATTTTTATAACTTCGGAATTAAGATTATTTGTTGAGTTTAGAATTATCAAGTCGTATAATCTATTATTTTTCATTTTTTCGGCAATCGATAATCCGTCAAACATTCCTTCGGCTACGAAAACAAGCTCCTTTTTGCTATCCGTAGTAAATAAAGAATAGGAAGATTTGCCAATGTTCATTTTTATTTTTGGGTTCCTTGCGGAGTATCCGCCCAAAGAGTTTTTAATACATATAGCCAAATTCAAATATGTCTTATTATTTTTAACTACTGAATAATTTATCTGCTTAAGCCAGTCCGGCATAAACGATATCGCCCTTGAATGCAGATAATTAATTAATCTATCGTCGGTTATTTTGGTGATGGCGGTTATCTCAATACAATTAGGCTTTTCTTTCCGCCGGTCCGTTTTAAAAGGTCTTTTCTCTCGTCCGCTGTTATTTATTTCAGCGTTTTCAATATCATTTAAAAACTTTATAGCGTCTAAATAATCTAAATCCTTAACCACCATTACAAGGTCAATCCAACTGCCGCTGTTTCCGCTTCCGAAATCTTTCCAAAGCCATTTCCCGTATCTTTCTTGAATCGAGATACTCGCTGTATTTTCATCCCGATATGCTGCGGTTGCCATAATCCTATCCCCGGTTCTTCTATATGGAAGACCGAGGAAATTCAGGATTATTTCGGCGTCAATAGTTTTTAATTTTTCCGTATCAATCATAAACTTTAATCGCTTGCCAACGAGCAAGCGCCTAAATCAGTTATTTATTTTGCTTTTAGATACCCAACCGGTTTCGCTTCCTTTGGTGTCAAAGGAAGTGGGGTTCGGGGCAAAGCCCCGATATACTGCTTTTAAAATCTTCTTCCTTTTTCTCTTTGCCTTTCTGTTGAGCCTTTTTTGTTCTTTTATTTTTTTCTTTTCTATAAACTTAGTGAACTTATCGAATGACGCTTTGATTTTATCTCTCTCTTTAAAGATTATTTTTTCGCCGCAATACTTGGATACCGTTTTTGCTAATTCGGACGGCGGCATAAAATCAACTTCGCAAAGGGTTACATGTCCAGCGTTGCGCTTCACAACAACCGGGTTAAGATATACCACGTTCACAAGCATTGATTGCATGGCTTCTTTAATTTCTTTTTCCATGTATTTTTTTGATGTTTTTTTCATATTTATTTACCCGATATAGCGAGATGTTATTTCTATTCTTTCGTGCCCTAAATCTCTGCTTATTTCCTGTCTAATTTCTTTATCTAATATCGCAAACTCGGACTTGCTTAGCCCTGTTTCGGATAATATGCGCTCTCGCCACTCTGTTTTTGTTTCGCCGGTCCGCGCTCGACACTCAATTACGTATCCTTTGCCCTGCCAAGCGGATTTATAGGCTTCGTGCGCCTGAAAATGGCGTTCTCCGTGAAAATGGAAATAAACGCCGGTTTCGTTTTTAAACGCTTTAAGGGTATTATTCGCAAAATCCCTTCCGTTGCGAACTGTTCCGATGTTGAGATTTTTAAGATTATTATTCTTAAGAAATTGCCTTGCCTCAAGCAAAGTAGCTTTTTGTTCCAAATTTATTTTTATTTCCCTTGCGCGGGAGTTTTTGCTGCCGTCTCCCTTAGTTGCTATTTTTAGAATATTGTTTGAAAGGTCTTTTTTCCCTAATTTAACAAGCAGACTTTCCCTGAGCCTTAAGTTTACGCTTTGGATATTAACGGCATGCTTAAGTGCCGCATATCGCAAATCATTCGTCTTCGTATATTTTTCGTCAAGCCATGTTTTAAATGCGGCGGCGGCTTCTCTCGTATTTTCCTTGTTAATCCCGTCTTTTCCCGAAATGTTGCGGCTTAATTCGTAATTAGACGCCTTAATAGCTTGTAAATAACTACTACCGATATATTTCACAATATTATTAATACTTGAGATATAAGAACCCGCCGCACTTGTTGACATATTTTCGACTTTAACTTTTTCTTTTAATTCCGACGCTATTTTTTCGATATGCGGCTGTTCAAGGTCTTTTAGAGTCTTTATTCCGATTTCATTTCTTAACAAATGTAATGTTGCCGATATTTTCTCTTTAGTGGCGCTTCCCCTGTTAAGAAATTCGGATATTTCTTTTGCAAGATAATCTATCTTTGAATTATTTTTAATGCTCAATGCTTTTCCATTCATTTTAAAATTTCCTCCTTTATTAAATTAGTTTTAAAATGTCTATTGTAAAACTCCCTTATTACCAAGAAATATTTCCTGCGGGTTTCATTTGATTTAGCAACTATTTCCAGCGAATTAAAAAAATCAATTGCAATCTCCCTCTTAATGCCTTTCGTGTGAAATATTTTCCGGTCTTCGCAAAAACCTAAAAATTTTAAAATAACGGCATCTTTAAACCTTTCTGTTTGTTTCAAATTCTGATGTTTCTGGCTCAAAAATAACCGCCGGTGCTGTCTGTAAAACTCGATTAACCTGCCCATATTTACCCCTGATAATTGTCCGTTATCTTAATTGTTCCGATACACCGCTTGCACGGTTGTTAAATACTGAACCTGTTTTCCTTTCGGACGGAAGGCAACTCCGAGTTACGGAACTTACTATATGTTTGTTCGTGTCCGTCAGCATCGCCACAAAAGGCGCAGTCAAACGAATTTTCCCACGAGCCTTTCTCTATGTCCAAAAACATAGAGAAAGGCGAGTAATACGCGGTTAAAACCCAGCCGCAACATAGCGGACTGGCAAATTTAACCCGCGGACTACCTATACTTTCTTTAAAAAACCGGACTTATCCGGCATGTTTTTGCTTCGGTAATTGGCTACATTGGACGCTTAAGAAACGCAAGAGGCCTGCCATACCTACGTCGCTAATCTTGAAAAACTACATTGGACCGTCTCCTGAAAAACCATTTTGTTAGAGCA
Organism: bacterium; assembly: GCA_021845685.1. Lineage (GTDB taxonomy): Bacteria > SZUA-79 > SZUA-79 > Acidulodesulfobacterales > Acidulodesulfobacteraceae > Acididesulfobacter. The sequence continues at coordinate 2,859 of JAJZVN010000075.1, read as the reverse complement.
TAAATGGTTGCAGTTTAACAAACAAGAGGTCTGTTTTTCAAAGTATTAGCGGGCTTCCGGACAGTTTTTTATCTACCTGCATATCGTAGAGCTGTCATCTTTTGATATTGTCGTTGCCGGCGACAATCAGGGTTATCTGCAGTAAAAAAGATTTATGAAAACTTTTTATATTTTAACTGGCTTAATGAATATTATTTAAAATTCCTTTATTAGCAATATGCTCGGCGGCAGAGGGTCTCCTGCATGATTCCAAAAAATCCAGAAGGTCATGCTGCTTAAAGAGTATCTTGCCTTTTAGTTTATAAAAACTAATTCTTGATTCATATACCATGTTGTAAACCGAATTGATGCTAATATGCAAAAATTTCGATGCTTCTTTGACCGTAAGCATTTCCTGCATATTTCCTAATTCATGCTCCTCTTTATTTTTATTTTTCAATCTATTTTTATTCCCGTAAGAAGACCGTCTTTTAAAAATTTCGTTTTCCATATCTTAATTCTCCTTATATTTTTTAATTTTTAATTTACTCTCTATAATATATATGAGATAAACCAGCAACAGTAGATATATATTGATGCCTAAGGTAATAATTAAAAGTTATTAACATTAAAAATAATTAAAATTGATATAGAATAAAATTTGTGGTAAAATTTAAAATATAAAATTAATCTTAAAAAGGAGGGCAGGAAAACAGAACTTATGGTACATTTGATAATGTAGGGAAAAATAATTAAGTAATTAAATAAAATAATAAAGACGGGATGATAAAATTGGCTTTATGCTGAAATCTTGACAATGTTATCATTTGGTTTCTCTTTATTATTAACAATAAATAAATCAAGATAGCCGAACCGGTAAGTTACGAATTGGTTGTAAAAACGGGGGGCGAAAATTAAAACAATCGATTCTTTCCACAAAAATCGGTGATCCATTACAATCTGGCTTGTTTTAGAAATATCCGGTTTTTGAAAATTTCTAATAATGTTGCCGCCAGAGGCAATCCACTTTTTTATAAAGTCTTCTAAGGACTTATATTTCCCGCGATAATTTGTAATATTGATTTTTAATATTGCAAATAACCATCCTACATAATTCATAATTATTAATTAAGCCTTTTAATTAATAACATACGATATTTGTTTGTCTAAAACATTTATAAAATCCCATTTAAAAAATCAGAATTAAAAAAGTTGAATTTTGTTTTTAAATAATTTGACCCACGAAATGCGATAAATTCCTTTTATCGCAATATATAAAAAATCCTTAGAATATTTCGATATTCATAATCCTAATATATCTATTCCTATTAATTCCTATTAATCCTAATCCTATCAAGGCTATACGCCTATCTATCTGAGACATCCCTATTTGCGTCCAGAAGTTTTGTTTTTGCCCCCTCCGTGGAGGCAAAATGCTACAGGAACAGGAATGGCTTCAACTTTTAGAAGTCGTTAAGAAAGAGTCTTATCCGGTTTACGGGGAGGATTTCGAGGATACAGTTTCAGAAAATCTCATTTATTGTGCCGAGAGGATTAACGCCGAGCGAAAGAGAAGGGGCAGACGGAAACAATTGACCCCTGAGCTCATAAGGAAAAAAGTAGCTAACCGCTTGAGAACCCGGAAGGCAAGATATAGATGGGAGCGCTTAAACAGATTTCTATTGCCGTAATACTTAAAGACCGACTCCGCCGCCGCTATTTCCGCATTTCAATTTTGGATTAAAGGAAAACGGCGGCGGAGTATTTTGATAACGGCGGATAGCCTGCTTCAAATTATGGACAAAATATATTCCGTATTTTTTAAAATATTTTTTATTAAATTACAAAAATAATGCGTCAAGAGTGGCATCTATGATAATATCAATAATATCGCTATATGAGGAGTCATTATTAAAAAAATCTGATAATACGCAGGATAATAAATCTTTTGTTATTTCATTTTTAATGCCCTTAAGTATACTAAAATTTCTATCATTTTAAAAATCATCTATAATGCCGTCTTCCCCATTATTTTTAACATAATTTCTTATATTTAAAAAATACTCATTTTTAAATAATGACGGCAGAGTTACATGGATGGGTGTTGGTTGCCACTGGTTAAACTTTTCTTGATAAAAATTTCTAAATGACTTTAATATATTACCGCTAACATTTGTCATAATAACCACCTGCCTAAAGTAACCTCATAGTCTTTACATTTAACGCTTTTTATTTTCCCGCATCCATTATTCTTTATTTTTAGATTATCTCGTCCTGTATAATTATCTTTACATTGAACATTATCTTCAGGTTCATTTCCGCATATCAGCAGGGATTCAATATCTCTTATAATTGATTTTGTTATTCTATTGTAATTAGATTTTTCAACATAACCCAACCAAATTTTTATTTTTTAATATTGTAATCGAATCTTCTTATAGTGCGATAAATTTCATCCGCCACGTCTTGATGATAAGCTATTCCTATATATATATTAATTTACTGTAAAAAAGATTATTTTGCGTAAATGCATAAAAATAAGTATCATCCAACTCTTTAATGTTATCATTATCTTCAACTTCTTCCCATATACTGCTCCCATTTGTCGAGACAATTTTTTTATCTATCTACTTCCTCTTTAATTTTCTTTTGGCATTCTACATCGTTATAATCTTTTATATCTTTTTATGGAACATCAAGAGGGGGTACCCCCTCTTGAAAAAATTATGCCGCCATCCGAAAATATTGCCTGTATACCTTCATCGGCATGCTGTAATTAAGCGCCGAATGAAGCCTATCGTTGTTATATTTATGGATATATTTTTCTATCCCTACCCTTGCGTCTTTTAACGTCTCATAGCTTGAAGGATAGATATTTTC
>JAJZVN010000074.1 GCA_021845685.1 bacterium | reverse complement strand
TCTTTGATAATTAGTATGCGGTTTCGGCAAGTCAATGGCTGCCGAGTAAAACTAATTCCTATTTGCGAAAGAAGCTGCAACGCTCATCGCTTAAAGTAAAATTTATAAATCATAAAACAGAGAAGGGGCATCTTCTCTTGGAGTAGGCAGTGTAAGACGGATACATTTCGCAACTGCCGTTGATACCAGAATCCCCTGCCTTTAGGCATGGGGAGTATGTCAAGTTGTCTTATAAATATGGCAATATAAACGAGCTGCCGTTAATTATGTTGATGTTGGGTTAAAATTATTAATTTTTATTTTTAATTTTTTCTGCAATTGAAATGGCACATTTTACCCCGTCAATAGCGCTTGTGACAATTCCTCCCGAATATCCTGAACCTTCACCGCAAGGATAAATCCCTTCAACATTAACAGATTGATAATCATTGTTTCTTAAAATACGAACAGCAGAAGATGTTCCTGCTTCAATCCCAGTTAAAATTGAATTGCCGATAAATCCGGGAAATTTTTCATCAAATTCCGTTAAAGTTCCTGCTAATTTAATATTTATAAAGTCAGGCAATAATTTAAAAAGTTCATGATGCTTTACAGCCGGTTTATATGACGGAGAAGGCATATGTAAATTATGCTCTCTGTTATCGTTTCTAATATTTTTTGAAAAATTTTTATTAAAATTATAATTTTTAAAAATATCATCTATATATTCTGAAGTATATTGAAAAGGAGCTGAAAACGAACCGCCGCCGGCAATGAAAGAATTTTTTTCTAAATCTTGTCTAAAATTGAGAAGACCGAGAGGACCGTTGTATTTATTATTGTTATTTATTTTATTTTCGTCAATTTTTGGCAAATCACCGGGCCTAACAGGAGCAACGATAGCGCTATTGGAGTTTTCAAGATTTCTTCCCGAGTAACTCATTCCGTTTACGCAAAGATGTCCGTCTTCGGAACTTGAACAGATAACAACGCCTCCCGGACACATGCAAAAAGAATATCCCCCGTAATTTTTTGAACTCAAATTGTAGTATATACCTGTAAGTTTAGGATTATCATAATGGCTGTTGCTATAATTATTTCCCGCAATATTATTAATATTAGCATTATTATTATTTCTTAGTGTTTTATTAATTGCAAAGCCGCTACTTGTAGTTATATTATCGTAAATGTCGCTATTTTTATTTTCTTTTAATAAAATTCCGTCAATAAATTCTCGTTTATGTTCAATTCTAAATCCAACCGCAAAAGGCTTTTGTTCCATCTGCAAACCTTTATCAAAAAGCATTCCGTATGTTTTAAAATTATTTGCTCCGGCCGCTAAAATTAAATAATCTGCCTCCATCATTTTTTTGCTTGTTTTAATACAGTCAAGTTTTAAATTAGCAGCGGGGGGATTATATGCAGATTTATTAATAATATTAGTATTATTAGAAATAAATATATCCTCAAGCTCTTCTTCAAATAGCAGTTCTGCGCCATTATATATTAAGTACTTTCTTGTATTTTTAAGTATTTCAATTAATACATCGCTTCCTATATGAGGTCTGCTTTCGGTTAAAATGTTTTTATCCGCTCCCATTTTAACCAAAAAATTCATACAATAACCTACATAATAATCTTTTTTTCTTGTTGTAAGTTTTCCGTCTGAAAAAGTTCCCGCTCCCCCTTCACCGAATACGACATTGCTATAAGGATTAAAAATACCGCTTTTAAAAAAAGCGTCTACATCTATCTGTCTATTTTCAACTTTTTTGCCTTTTTCAATAATAACAGGATGTATGCCATTTTTTAATAACTCAACGGCGGCAAAAATACCTGCGGGACCCATGCCTATAATAATTACAGTCGGTTTTTTTTGTTTTTTAAATGAATCTAAAAACAGCCCTATCGACTGTTTCTCAATCTTTCCGAGAGGCAAAGCAGTTAACGATTCTTTAATGGAATCATTACTGCCGTCATTATTATTAATATTATTAATAGTGTTGCTATTAGCACCAATATTATTATTAATACTATTATTATTGATATTCTTGCCATTATCGGTATTATAAAAATTTACATTATTTTCAATATTTTTATAAGAATATAATTCTTTTTCTTTTTCAGTGGCAATTCTTGCTTTTAATCCGGATTTTAATAAAAAATCAATAATAATTTGTTCATTTTTTTCATTTTCATTATTAGATATGATATCTAATGTGAATAAAAATACTGATTTGCTTATTTTTTGCCTTAAATCGAGAGATTTTTTGATTATTTTAACTTTAATCGATATTTCATCATTACTATTACTAAGGTTACTAAGTAAATTTTTATAATATTCTGAAAGTATATTTTTGATAGATTGAAGAATAATTTTTTCTTCAAATTCCATTTCTTCTTCTTTACTGCTGCCTTTATCTCTTTCTTTATATAATTTTGATAATTTAATTTTAAAATCGTGAATTATTATCATTTAATCCCTTAATGTCATTCCAGCGCTCGCGCAGACGGAAATCCAGAATAAAATTTTTTATAGGCAATTTTGGGTATTGATTATATTGTATTAGCTGCAGAAACTGTTTCCTGCACTAATTCTTCCTGCGATAATTTTGCCGTATTTTTAAGAGGAATAAGCAAAACAGGGCATATTGAATTTTTCGATATAGAAAAAGAGATTGAACCAAAAGCAAGCTCTTTTAAGCCTGCATTTTGATGCGTGCCGATAACAATAAGGTCAACGGCATTTTTTTTTGAAAAATCAATGAGCTCAATATAAGGTCTGCCTTTAGAAACTATAATTTCATAATTTAAAAAATATAACCCGTTTTCTTTTAACATATTTTCAATATTATTAAAAATATCTCTTTTTTTAGATTCAAAAAAGCGTTCTTTGTAATTAATAAAAGAAAAAGCATTATTTATGTTTAATGGAATAACATGCATAATATAAAATTGGACGGTGCTTTCCCTGAATAAAGAAATTGCAGATCTAAGCACATATGAACTTTCAAAATTTAAATTTATGCCTATTATAATTTTTTTTGAAGGGATAATACCTTCATTCTCTAATTTTGTTTTCATAATTTAATATTATACAACTTATACAACATTTTTATAGTGTTTAATTATAATATTAATTTAAATCACCGTTAGAAATTATTAAAACTGATTCAATATATGATAAATACCGGATTCCCGCTTTAGCGGTAATGACACCAAACAGGTTAAAATTTAAACCTTCGCAAAGTCATTCCTGCGTTGGCAGGTACGGTTTAAAGCCGCCGGTATTTAGGCGGCTCATCCAGAAAAAGAAATTTCTAACGGTGATTAAAGGTATTAATGTAAAATTCAAAATTACAGGTGAATTATGCAGTTTGTATTTAATTATATTTTATTTTACAATAAATCATGATGTAAAAATTTCTCTGCCTGAACTGCATCATGTTTTTTAATATACTCCATTAGCATAGCTGCATGTTCTTTTTCTTCATCTCTGTTATGCGCTAAAATTTTTTTCAACTCATCATCGCCTGTAAGTTCAAATCTTTCCTGATACCAATTAATTGCCTGAAATTCTTCAATTAAAGACTGCCTTGCCATTTCCAAATTTTTAGTTTCTTCGGTTAAATCTAAATCTTCATACCCTGAACACATAATAATTGCTCCTTTTTTAAATTTAATATAATATTAAGCGATAGTTTCTTAATAAATAAAATAATGATATTATATAATAGATATATAGGTATATAGATATATAGGTATATAGATAATAATTAATATTAAGTAATAGTTTATTTTATTAAGATAAAATCTATAATATATATTTATTTTATCTTATAAATAAAACAAGTAATTATTAATATTATCATTGTCTTAACTCAACTTCATCGTTTTTATTATTATAAAATTATAACTTATTGATATTGTTGCATTTTATTTTTTATTTTGTAGTCCCCTTTAGACATTTTTATTGCCCCCATAAATATAGTAATATCAATATGCTGCCGTTAATTATGGTGAAGTCGGGTTAAAATAAAATATTGATTTAAGGTATTATAATTTTAGATTATTTATTTTATCTTATAAATAAAATACTTTCAATAAATTAAAAATTATGTTATATTTTTTAACTGGTAATCCAGAAATGCGGCAGGATAATTAAAAACCCCGCCAGGTCTGAGAAGAAGCAACGGTATTAATTTTGATTGTGCGCATTCTCCTGGATTACCTTAACAAAAATAAACTAATACGGATGAAAATGTTTTTTGCTAATTACTTATTTTATCTTAACTAATGTATTTTTCTTTTTTAAAAACTTTTAACGATAAAATACTTCTTACCGGCAATGAAGCTATTGCTTTTGGATCTTATGAAGGCAAAGCGGCAATTGCAGTAGGTTATCCCGGAACGCCAAGCTCCGAAATTCTTCCTTTTTTATCAAAATTTAAAGATATATATGTAAATTGGTCTATTAACGAAAAAACTGCTCTTGAAATTGCAATAGGCGCATCTATCGGATATAAAAGAAGCCTTTTTACCACTAAACATGTAGGTTTAAATGTAGCATCCGACCCGTTTATGACCCTTGCCAATACAGGCGTCCGAGGCGGTATTTTAATATTAAGCGCCGACGATCCGAATATGCATAGCTCTCAAAACGAACAGGATAATAGATATTATGCTAAATTTGCAAAGGTTCCTATGCTTGAACCGTCGGATAGTCAAGAATGCTATTACTTTTCAAAAATAGCTTTTGATATAAGCGAATTTTTTGATACGCCTGTTTTAATTAGAACTACAACCAGAATATCGCACTCAAGAAGCATTCTAAATATAAATGCCGACGATATGTATAATCCAATCGGAATAGTAAATAATAATAATATAGAGAAACGATTAATTAATCAAAAATATACAAAAGATATAGAAAAATTTGTCATGGTACCTGTCTATGCTAGAGCAAGACATAAAATAGCCATTGACAGACTTAAAAAATTAAGAGAATTTTCAAATACATCGGGCTTAAATAAAATTGAATATAATGATTTAAAATACGGAATTATTACAAGCGGAGTTTCTTACCAATATGCTAAAGAAATTATGCCTGACGCCTCTTTTATTAAGCTTTCATTTTCTTATCCGCTGCCTGACATATTAATTAAAGAATTTTGTTCAAAAGTTAAAAATGTCATAGTTATAGAAGAGCTTGAACCGTTTATTGAAAATGAAGTAAGCGCTTTCGGCATTATGCTTAAAGGCAAAGAATTTTTCCCTCAATTTGGCGAATTAACTCCCGATTTAGTAAAAGAAGGTCTTGTAAAAAATGACTTTTTAACAGAACGATCCGGCAAAAATTATACATCAAATCAACAATTTAATAATAGCAGTATTAGCAGCAATAGTAATAATAATAGCAGTAGCAGCAGCTATAATAGTATTAGTAGTAATGATCTGAAAAATAGTCACTGCCATAATCAAAATCATGTTCAAAACGAAAATTTAAATCTGAGCGACAAAACTAAAGATTCCAATAATTTTAATAAACAAGATGGATTTGTAAATATTCCCCGCAGACTTCCTGCATTATGCAGCGGATGTCCTCATACATCTGTTTTTTATGCTTTAAAAAAACTAAGGGTACCGGTTATGGGAGATATAGGATGCTATACACTAGGAGCATTACCGCCACTAAGCTCTATGGACAGCTGTATTTCTATGGGATTAGCATTTGGCGCCGCTCAAGGGCTATATTTATCAAAATCTTCCAAAAAAAAAGTTGCCGCCGTTATGGGCGATTCTACTTTTTTTCATTCAGGCATTACATCCTTAATTGATGCCAAATATACTAATGCTATATTTACTGCGATTATTTTAGATAATTCTACAACTGCAATGACGGGGGGACAAGATCATCCCGGCACAGGAAAAAATCTTTCTGATTCTGCAATAGCTAATAAAATAGATATAAAAAAAATAATAGAAGGCATGGGCATTACCGAAATTTATGATATTGATGTTTACGATTACAATTCTACATTTAATACTCTTAAACAAGCGTTGAATACTAATAATCTTAATGTAATAATAACAGACAAACCTTGTGTTTTGTATCCAAAAAAATTAGATTTTAGCAATAAATTTAAAATAAATTCGGACAAGTGCGTTGGTTGTGATTTGTGTATTACGATAGGATGTCCTTCTATTATAATATCCAATAAATTAACAGATAAAAACAAACCCATACCGATGATTGATTTCTCTTGTACAGGATGTTCTATCTGTAAAGATATATGCGTCTTTGGATTTATTGAACAAATTGCCGAATAAACTACATAGCTGATAATAGGCAATAAATTATTATAAATTTTAATTATTATAAATTTTAATATTGAATAAACTACATCATATATTATAGATTAAAAATTATAATTCAAAAAAAATAAAAAATATTCAGGCAGCAAATATATTACAAATTGTAGTCTATTTATAGTCTATAGATTATATATTATAAAATTATAAACTAAAAAATTATTATAAATTTTAATATTGAATAAACTACATCATATATTATAGATTAAAAATTATATTTCAAAAAAAATAAAAAATATTCAGGCAGCAAATATATTACAAATTGTAGTCTATAGATTATATATTATAAAATTATAAACTAAAAAATTATTATAAATTTTAATAAAATTACATATATAAAAAATTATCAATTAAAATAAGGCTTAACTATATAAAATAAAATAAATAAAATAAAATAAGACATAATTATACTATATTATTATTATTTTAAAATACATTGAAAATAAACTATACAATATGGAAACTAACCAGAGCATTCTGATTTGCGGAATAGGAGGTCAAGGAGTTGTTCTCTCCGGAAAGATAATAAGTCTAAGCGCTTTTTATGAAAATTACGACGTTAAAACATCCGAAGTACATGGTATGTCACAAAGAGGAGGCTCAGTTTCAACCCATTTAAGATACGGAGAAAAAATTTTCACTCCTTTAATATCAATGCACAGCGCCGATATAATATTATCTTTTGATTTATATGAAACAATAAGATATATCGATTATGCAAATAAAGAAACAAAAATAATAACGGCATCGGAAGGGAAATATATCAGAGGATCGTCTTATAATAAGATTGGATTGCCTTCACCTGAATCAATTATAGACAAAATTAAAATTGATCTTAATTTAAAAAATTTATTCGCAATAGATATTGAAAAAATAGCACGAGAGATAGGAAATATAAAGGTTGCCAACACTATCCTTATCGGAGCATCTTCACAATTTACTTATATAAAAGAACAAACATGGCTTAGTATTCTTAAAGAAAATGTGCCTGCTAAAACAATAGATATTAATGAAAAAGCTTTTTTGCTTGGACGCAAAATTTTATATTAAATAAAATTATATACATTTTTTTATTTAATATAGATCG
>JAJZVN010000073.1 GCA_021845685.1 bacterium | reverse complement strand
GTAAAATAATCCATATATTGTTATTTGTTTTTGTTATGCGCGATAAAATTTGGAATAGGTTTAATGCTTTTTATATATCTTTGCTGGTTAATCTATCGAAATCTTCCAGATTTATTAAAATTATTTTTTGTTTTCTGTGTTAGTATTAACTATATATAATGTCTTTAAATCAGAATTTTGGACTGGATTTTCTTATTAAGCCGTATTAAGCAATATGCAAATACCAATAAGTTTTAAAATAAAACTTTTAATGGCATATAATTAATCATTAGTTTTTTTGGAACAGTCTCAATAGGTTTCAATTCAACTACTACTGATAAGTTTTTTTTTGTAAACGGTGATACAAAGATTTGCGGAGTAGTGCTTGTTTGTAATTTTAAAGCAATGATTTTAGATTGTATAGATTTGCCATTGGGAAATATAACTTCGGCTATTTTACCTACGATAGCATATTTTACTTCATTGGGTGGTAAAAATGCTTCTATGGTAACATCGCTATAATTTTGTAAAGCAATTAAATCATCACCCTTGCTAATAAATTCTCCTTTTTTGACGATACTTAAAGCAACTGTTCCATTTTCAGGAGATCTTATAACTAAAATTTGCAATATAGATTTCAATTCGCTTAATCGTACATTATATGAGACAGGAATTTTAATATTTTTACCGCTTTCCATGTTTGATTTTGCTTTAATATAAGAAATTTCTGCAGATTGTAGCTGAGACAGAGCATTTACCAATTCAGCTGACGTAGCCGCCCCTTTTCGCCTTAATTTGAGTATTTCCTCGTATGTTTTTAAGCGATTTTCATAAAGTTTTTTCGCAATATTTGTTAATTCAGGATTAATTTTTGGGCTGATTGAATACTGAATTTGTTTTAAGTTGTTCAATAGTTCTCGATATTGATTTTCTATTATCGGATTTTTTATTTTGGCTATAATTTCATTTTTGCGAACATTATCGCCTTGTTTTTTTATATATACTATTGTGCCATCATAAGGCGCTTTAATTGTTACCTGTCTGGTAATTAAATACCCTGGCGCATTGATAAAAAATAAATTGTAAAGGACCTTATAAGCTAAATATCCGCCAAAAACTAAAAATGGCAATAAAAATAATAATAGTACAACCCTAAAACGCCACTTTGAAATTGGCCTTTTTGGTGGTGCATAATCAACTTTTAAACCGTTAACTTCATTTGGGGACGAAGGCGGATTGCTGAATTTAATTTTCATTTTTTAAACTCCAAAAATCTTCAAGTGATTGTATTGTAATGCCTAAAAAATTATTTCTTGGCGCTAAATGCTTATCCAAGTCTGCCCATTTTAAAAGCGAATTATTAATTCCCATAGCTGCAAAAGTTTCGTCTTTCGGCAAAACAGATGTCGGCTCACAAGATAGTGCTATGCTAAAATACAGGTTAGGATTTTTTTGAATTACTTTATCCGCAATTTCTATAATTTTTTGAGTATTTGTAGTGTATATCATCAGTATAACATCACTTAAGCCAGCTTTTTTTAGTCCATTTAATAGCCTTTGATTTTCAGCTTCTTTATAATTTATAGATAATCCTATAGGCAAAGGAGTATTTTTTCTAACTTCCGATATAGTTTTAGTTATGCCTTTATTCCAAAGAAGCCGATCTTTTGCTGGAAGCCCACTTTTTTCTATATCAAGCTGTATTCCGTAAAAATTAAATTTTTTTAGATTCCTAATGATGGTAATTAGATTATCTCTGTATCGGCTTAGCGCCCAATACGGGTCGCCTAAAAGCAATTCTATACTTATATGTCTTTGCTTTGCTTGTTTTATAAATTTTGTTAAAATGTTTGCTTCATTTTGATTGGAATTTGTAAGTTCAATTTCGTGACCATTTAAGGACAAAAAAATTCTTTTTGTTTGCTTGGGAATTTTATGCCAAAAATTTTCACCTAGTTTTTTATACAGATATAAGCCGTTCCAAGAATACCAATTCAGATAAGCATTATTTTGATTATGTATTTGGGATGAATTAAAAGCATTTTTTATTTTAGAAATTATACTTTCATTTTTGTTATTAATTGCATCTTTTTTATATATATTATTATTATAACCAATTAGTCCGAGCAAGTCTGCTTGAGCCTTTAAGTATTCAAGCAAAGCCTGAAGATAATCATTGACGGTCTGATAAAAATAGTATTTAGATTTAATTACATTATAAATATAGTCGCCGGGATGAATTGGCTTCCTTAGTTTTGCGGTGTCATAGCTTGCGAGGGCAGCATTGAATCTTTCTGTCGCAAAATCCAGATTTTTCTTTCTGGATTCCAGCCATAAATAATAACTATCGCATGCGTTTTTAAAGGCTTCCTTTTGGTTTTCTAGTTCTAATTGAGATTTTTGCATTTCTAAGAATGCTTTAGAATGTGATGCATCATGCCATTTTTTATCAAGCATAGGCAAAGCTATACTTAAAGTAGCTGCCACGTCCCACCCAGTCCCTCCTTGAAAACTATTTTGAACGCCCGCTGAAACAATCAGATTGCCGGATGAAAATATTGAGCCTGTTTCGCCTAATGCTTTTTTGTAACCTTCTAGCTTCTCGGTATACAGTTTAATTTGCGGATTTTTATACATAGATCCCAATACAATTTGTTTTGTTATAAAATCCGTATTTATATTAGGATATGCCGGATGAAAGTTGTCCATTGTTTTTCCTGTAATTAAACGCAAAAAATTCAGTGCATATTGATATTTTTTTAAATAAACAATTTTATTTCGCTTTACTGCGCCAAATTCCGTATTTAATTCTAATCTGTCTGACTCTAGTATTAATCCAGCCTTCTGTCTATTTATTAGAATATCTTTCACTGATTTTTCGTCTTTTAAAAATTTTTTTGCTAAATCTATTTGGATAGATCTGACGTAATATTCTGAATAGGCATATATTAGAGATTTTATCGCTTGCCATTTTTTAAATTCTATATTGGCAGAGTTTTGGTTTAACATAGATTTGCTTAAAACAAGATTGTGTTCAAGAGTTTGACGACTGCCAAATAATGGTATGCTCAAACCAACATTTGCCGAAACATTTTTATACATTTGTTGTTGGGCGGTTAGTGTTTCGTTATAGTTATTTGTTGCACCATTTTGGCTTGTAGTATAAACATTGTAATTAGATGTTTGAACTGGATTTGAATAATCTGTATAATTCAGACTCCCAAATAATGTTGGAGAAAGGGCAGATTGATTTATGGCGACCTGTGATTTTGCAATATCATATTCTTTTTGTGCTATTTCAATGTTAGGGTCTTTTTGTATTAAGTGCTGCAATTGTTCCAAAGTAATGATTTGTGCTTGGCAAGTATGCGGTATTAAAAAGAAACCTATACATATAAAAATTAATATTTTTACTTTATAACGAAAATTCATCTTAAAATTTTCCCTTTTTTAAGACCCACCAAGGCGCCATATATGAATCTAAATGTGATTTATTTATAATAGAATGAGTAATTGCCAATGCAGCATTAACTCTTGAAAAAAAAGCAAAAAAAGGAAATATCGGAATATACAAAAAGTTAGCAAAGTCTTCACTTGATCTATCGGATATCAAAAGACAGTATAATAAAAAAACTGTAGACAGAATAAACAAATAAAATAAGTAAACCAAAAAAGATAGAGCTATAACATATTGAAGCGGGAAAGCGTAAAGCAAATAAATGATATAAAAAGTTATAACAAACGGTAAAATAATTTGCATAAAATAAGTAACAATTATTGTTGATAAATAATTAGTCCAATTTAACAATCCTGGTCTTATATTATCCAAATATTTGCGGCCAAGATAAAATAAATCCCCTTCCCAATGAAGCCTTTGTTTGAAGTAACCCAAAAATGTTTCAGGCACATCTGTATATCCTACTGCATAAGGGTCAAATACAATCCTCCAGCTTTTATTTCTTCCAAAGTATTGCTTAATTCTTGTCGTAATGTCCAGATCTTCTGCCGTTCCTGTATCATAACCGCCTACTAAATCCAAAATTTTTTTTCTAAAAATTCCAAATGCTCCGGATATATTATTTACTGCTCCAAAGGCTGACAAGGCGGAGCGACCAGCGGATATAGACAATAGATATTCTATAGTCTGAAGTCTTGTTGTTAAAGATTGATTAGCATTTTTTACGCGTAAGTTGCCGGCGACAGCGATTACGTTTTTGTCGTTAAAATTTTTTACAGCATTTACTACCATATTGTTATCAAAAGAGGAATCACCGTCTAAATCCATAAATATCTCTCCGCTTGCTATTTGCAATGCTGTATTTGAAGAAGATACAGCTCCTCCGCGTTGCCATTTTGCGATTACGATCAATTTTCTATTATTAGTTTTTTCAACAAATTTTTTACAACTTTCTGCAGCCAACAGAGTATCATTATTTTGTAATGAGCCATCAACTACAGCTATTATCTCAATTAAACCAGGGTAAGTCTGAAAATTTAAAGATTTAATTGTACTGATTACTCTGTATCCTTCAGAATAACACTTAACACAGCAACTAACGGTAGGTAATTGCGTTAATAAATTACTTTGCGTCAGTTTGTTTTTTGAAAATTTAAATATACCGATTATAGTTATTAACTGCAAGGGACCTTCAAAAAATATTATAAAAGGAGTAAAAACAAGTATAAATGTCAAAAATGAATCATGAAATGTTATTATGCTTACAAGAGCTAAATAAATTGAATCAATCATTTTTTTTATCCAAATTATTCATTAAAATTTTGATGTTTGTTTCTGGAGATATATCTGAAGAATATTTTTCGCTGATATTAATTTGAATTTTTACATCTCCTTCTAGTTGTATATTTTGTATTAGTTCGTTAATTCTATTGCTAATACCTTTTTTTTGTGTTAGAGGCAAAAAAATCCATAGCTTGTATTCATCATCTCGGCACACAACATCTGTATTGCGAAGCATCTCGCTTATGCGTCTTGCAAATTCTCTGTAAATTTCTAGAGATTGACTGATTCCATAAAATTGTATTATGTTTTCAATATTATCAAATTTAATAAGTATTAAAGCAAAAGAAAAACTATTATCCCTTTTGTGAAGCTTCATAAACCAATCTAATAATATTTGAAAATATTCAAGGGAAACATATTTAAAGCTTTCATTCAAAACTGAAAATATAATTTTCTTTTGTTCAAGCAAAAGCCACTCTCTGCCATACAAAGTCATCTCAATACTATAAAATTCTTGTATATTTAATTTATCGGGACTACCTTCTTGTCCGCACATCATGCAGCGATATATTGTTTCAGGTTCCTCAAAAACATACCCGCAATTATTGCAAGCGTACTGCGCCGTAGGTAAGTCATAATCTACCCCGATATGTCTCAAGTGGGCGCTGCATTTTGGACATGTTCTTTCATATCCTTGAATAAAATCTTCTTCTTTGGCGACATAACCGCATGTAAAACAATGCAGCAAACGAGAACGTTTTATGTCTACACTCTTACAATTTGGACAATCATCAATAAAATAGATGTGCGCGCTATAGCATTTATTGCAGACCCTAACTCTATCTATAAGCTTTTTATAGGCAAGAAGATTTCTCCTGATTAATTCTTGATACCAATCTATATCATTTTGATTATCACTCAAAAGCTCAATAATTGGGTAAGTATAAAGCTTTGGTGCGTGAAGATTAAATTGTGGAAAAATTTTTAAGCTTTCGCGTAAAAACAGATAGACTAATAATTTTTCACTTGCAGCGAGTCCTTCTAAACTAAACCTTAGTTTGTCAATTTTTTCTTCAGATAATATACATCTATCAATCGCTTGATCTATCTTTAAGTTGCCGTCTAAAAGCTGATCGTTAATACTATCTTCGCTAAAACAATACTTATACCACCAATTTGAGCGTCTAATATTCTTTAAAATATTTAAATAGTTATCATTAAAATCATTTGCAATCCAAAATCCTATAGGTTTAATTTCTGACTCTATGAAACTTTCAAATGAATTAAAAACTTCATACGATGCATTTTTTTCAAAAGATTTATTGCTAAAAATTACCATTTTTTGTATAGTTTGCAAAACCATTTCTAACCACCAGAAATTTATTAAAATATTTTACTTATTATAAATTTCGGGATATTTGCATATCCCGAATCCACCTATGCGGGTTGTATTAATTTATGGGAACATTATATACTTTGTTGCATATATTAAACTTTATACTGCACCCATTTTCAAGACATTTTTTTTATTTTTTTATTTAGCTTATTCCCTCTTTTATTTCATTTTTATTATTCTATATCGATATAATTTTTTATATGTTTTTTATGGTTTCAAGAGGGGTACCCCTCTTGAAAAAAAATTATGCTGCCATTTGAAAATATTGCCTGTAAACTTTCATCGGCATATCGTAATTAAGCGCCGAATGAAGCCTGCGGTTATTATATTTATCTATATACTCATCTATTCCGACACGAGCGTTTTTAATAGTATCGTAGCTTGCAGGATAGATATTTTCATACTTTATAGTCCGCCAAAATCTTTCCATAAAGATGTTATCTAAGGCACGTCCTTTGGAATCCATAGATACCGATATATTATTATTTATAAGAGTATTTATAAATTTTTGCGCAGTATATTGCGAACCCTGATCGGTATTAAATATTTCAGGCTTCCCGTATGTGAACAATGCGTCGTTTAACGTCGATAACGTAAGATTTTCATCCATTGTAAAAGACAGCCGCCATGAAAGAATACTGCGGGTATAAAGATCAATTACTGCGCAAAGATAAGCAAATCCAGAGTTGAACGGGCTTTTTTCTTATTACGCCGGTTAATCCAATAGGCGAATTGATTAAAGTAAAAAAGTTCTTAAGCATAATGGCGCTCCTTTTGAAATATTTAATATTTATATTTTTATTTTTATTTTTTATATATACTATATGTATAATATTATAATATATATAATTTTCAACACCGAATTAAAATAATGAAGCAACGGGTTGTTTTTGTTTTTTTAACTATTTTAACTATGTTATAAATTTAATAAATTTATAAATGCTATAAATGTTATTAATGTTATAAGCAATTTTTGTGCCATACCGCCAAAAAGATGTAAAACTGCGGCAAGCGGGAAACTAAAACGGACGTTTTAATTGGGCGTTTACGGCTTAACGGCAGGCTGGGACTGGAAAAGAGCGGGGGAACGAAAAAAAGAGGGCGGCGAATGTATGTTGGGGTTTAACCGGTTTACGGCTTAAGGCGGGAATAATGTTTGCCAACTCATTCTGCCAACTAAGTTGGCAGAATGAGAACTTTGTTTGCAGAACAGAGAATAAAGTTGGCAGAATGCCGAACGATTTGAGGCTTAGCTGGCGAAAAGACCGCCGTAAGGAATATAATGCAAAATAAAAAGACGCCGGCATCTCTTCTGAGGTTTTTGCTGTTACATTGAAGGATTAAAGGTATTAAAGATACTTTTTAATTAAAATTTCCGCTATCTGCACGGCGTTTAGAGCAGCTCCTTTCCTGACGTTGTCGGCTACGATCCATAAGTTC
>JAJZVN010000072.1 GCA_021845685.1 bacterium | reverse complement strand
GTTCCCATCCCGAACACGGAAGTTAAGCTCTATTGCGCCGATGGTATTATGCGGGTAGCTGCATGAGAGAGTAGGTCGTTACCGAATTTTTTTATAAGCCTCTTGAGATGCTTTATTGCACTTCAAGGGGCTTTTTTATTTTTATTTTTATTTTTATATTTATTTTTATATTTATTTTTATTTTATTATTTTTATTATTTATTATAGATGAATTTAATTTTATATACCTAACTTTTCTATGAATTTTATACATTACATTATAACTATGCGATATTATTATGTTACTTATTTTATAAAATAGATAATGTCCTGTATATTAATATACAGGACAAATAAAAATAATATAAAAATATTTAATAAAAAATAGGAAGTTCAAATGTCCTGCATAAAAAATAAGGAAAAGTTAGGTATATAATTATAATATTGTATACAATATAGCATATTGTTAAATATAAGGCGCTCAGTCAACTTTAATTATTTTAATGAGGTTTTTTGTACGATAGTCATATTTTAATTTATATATATTTATATAATATATATAACTTTTTCTTATTTTTTATGCAGGACATTAAATATAGCATATTGTTAAATATAAGGCGCTCAGTTAACTTTTAACTTTAATTATTTTAATATTGATGGTTAATCTAACAAAACTATAATTAAAACTGTAATTATAAATAAGAATAAATATTATTATGCAATATTAGTGGTATAATCTTAATATATATATGGCGTTTGTTCCAGTGAATATTATAGCGGAATATATAATTTTTTAATGATTAAAAAACAATTTAAGGATTACTGCAATTATTATTATATTAATTTTTTAGGAGGATTTGGTTATGAATAAAGTTAAGCTAAAATTATTTTTTGCCGTATTAGCGATTGCCGCTATGTTTATTTTAGGAACAAAGGTTTATGCTGCCGGCAGCGGCACTAACTGGTCAACACCATGCGGGTTCGGTAACTATAACGGCGAATCTTATTTGTCAAGCCCGTGCGGTTCTTCTTACAACTGCTGTTTGGAAGCAGCTCCTGCAGCGAAAACTGTAAAGATTAAAAAGATAGCGGCTACAAAGCCGGTAAAAATTGTCAAACCTGTTAAACCTCTTATAGTTGAGGAAAAACATGTTCCATCTTATAACATTAGTGCAAGGAAAAACAATATTCATTTCGCTTTTAACAAATATGCTTTTACAAAAAGAGACATATCTATTCTTAATAGAGATGTATCATATTTAAAGCATAATTCCGGCGTCGTAGTCCAGATTCAGGGTAATTGCGATAGAAGGGGTTCTGAGGGTTATAATTTAGCACTGGGATGGAGAAGAGCTAACGCAGCTAAAGTTTATTTAGAAAAATCAGGCATAAATTCTGACAGACTTAAAACTATAAGCTATGGTAAAGAGAGACCTATTTGCAACGCTCATACCAAAGCTTGTTACGCTATTAACAGAAGAGACCATTTTGCGGTTGTGTCCAGATAATATATAGCATATATTATACACAATAAATTAAAATTTAGAATAAAATATTAATATTTGCTGTAATTATTTATAGGGTTTTTGCATTTTTTTTAGAGGCGTTAGAAGCCGCCATTTAAATACTGCAAAAACCCTGTATTATTTTTTGTAATATTAAATACCTAACTTTTCTATAAATTTTATATAGGACATTATAACTATGCGATATTATTATGCTGCTTATTTTATAAAATAGATAATGTCCTGTATATTAATATACAGGACAAATAAAAATAATATAAAAAAATTTAATAAAAATAGGAAGTTCAAATGTCATGCATAAAAAAATAAGGAAAAGTTAGGTAAATACTAATTCAGGTCTATTATTATGAAAACGGAAAAAATTAATGTTTACGGAATGACTTGCGAGCATTGCGTAAAAACTGTCATTAAAGCCATATCTGCAATTAATGGTGTCCAATCTGCAAATGTAAGCTTAAAAGATAAATATGCCGATGTTGTTTATGATGAAAATATAGTTAATATAAAAGATATTGTAAATGCTATTGATGAAGCAGGCTATAGCACCATCAACCAAGAAATTAATTTAGAACAGAATATAAAGGAACAGAATGTAAACGAACAGAATGTAAATTCTGATACGAAAAAAGAGTCGACAAAAAATTTACAAACAGAATTAAATTTAAATCTAATTTCAGATTTAAACGTGAACACGAATAAAGAATCACCATCAGAATTAAAACCGGAATCAGAATCTAATTTTAATTTTAATGATTCTAATAATTCAAATGATATTAAACATTTTAAGTTTAAAATTAGCAAGATGGATTGTGTTTCTTGCGCAGGAACAATAGTTGATACAGTTAAAAGAATTAGCGGAGTTATTGACGCTAAATTAAATTTTATCAATGAAACGCTTTATGTTGATGCGCTTTTTGATAAGCCAAAACCGGATGAAATAATAAAAATGATTGAGTTTGCAGGATTTGGCGCCAAACTTTTAACTGATAATTCAGATTCAGGCAGCAGCTTGAATTCGATAGCCAATATTAATAAAAACGATAAATTAAATAATAATTCAAATAATAACGATGTTATTTTTAATAATAATAATGATAACAATAAGAAAGAGAAAAAGAATTTTAATGAGAATATAAAAGAAGATTTAAGATTTAAGATACAAGGAATGCATTGCACTAATTGCGCCAGAACTGTAGAAAAAAGCATAAATAAGCTTCATGGCATAGATAAAGTATCAATTAATTTTGCGGGGGAAAGCGGTTTTGTTACTTATAATCCTTCCGTAGTTTCAAAAGAAAATATTTTTAAAGCAGTTAAGGATGGCGGTTATAAAGCTATAGATTTAATCGGTAATAACGATAATGCTTACATTGTCAGCGATGAAACTTCTGATATTTTATATGATAAAAAAAATATAAACGCTAAAAACCAAATAAATACAGCAGCTGAAAGCTATCAATATAAAACTTCAGATTGTTCGCAGGAAGCGTTAAATAATGTTCAGGCAATCTCAAAAAATTTGCAAGGTTATAAAAAATTACAGTTTATATGTAATTTTTTATATAGCGCTTTTTTCGGAAGCATTCCCGATTGGAAAAAAGATTATTATTGGGTTATATATACCTTAGTTTTGGCTATACCCGTAGTTTTTATTACTTATATGGGGTATATAAATATTTTCGGCATTTCTGATTTTTATAAAGCTCATACGATTACAGCGACTATTATTCTATTTTTGCTTGCTACAATTGTTCAATTTAGCGCAGGGCTTACATTTTATAAAGGTGCATATTATTCGCTGAAAAACGGTTCATCTAATATGGACGTGCTTGTTTCTCTCGGGATAACCGCCGCATATTTTTATTCGGTCGCCTCTGTTTTTTTAATTAAAGGTTCTCTGTATTTTGATATGGCTGTTTTATTGATCCTTTTTATTAGATTCGGAAAACTTTTGGAGAAAATATCAAAAGAAAAAGCTGCTTCTTCGCTTAAATCTCTTTTTAAGCTTCAAGCTAATAAAGCAAATTTAATAGATAATGACGGGAATATAAAAGAAATAGACGTTAAAAATGCGAAGGTTAATGATACTCTTTTAGTTAAAAAGGGAGAAAAAATACCAGTTGACGGAGAAATATTAGAAGGAGAAACTTTAATTGACGAATCTATGATAAGCGGAGAACCTATTCCTGTAGAAAAAAAAGCAGGCGATAAAGTGATAGGTTCAACAATTAATGGCGGAAATATTATAAAAATTAAAGCTTTGAAGGTAGGAGGCGATACTATACTGTCGCAAATTGTTAGATTAGTTGAAGATGCGCAGGCGGATAAAGCTCCTATCCAAAGAATAGCCGATGAAGTAACAAACTATTTTGTCCCTGTTGTAATTATAATATCGCTAATAACTTTTATTTCGTGGAAATTTGTTTTTAATGAAAGTTTATTATTTGCTCTTTCAGCTTCAATTGCTGTTCTTGTGATAGCTTGTCCTTGCGCTATGGGTCTTGCCACGCCTATGGCTCTTATGGTCGGCAGTTCGGTAGGACTAGAAAAAGGGATATTAATCAAAAGATCTTCGGCGCTTGAAGAATTGGCAAGAATAAATGCAGTCGTGTTTGATAAAACAGGGACAGTGACTCACGGCAAACCTGAAATAACGGATGTAATTCCATTAAACGGATACTCAAAAGAAGATATTTTATCAATAGCGGCATTCGGCGAAAAATTTTCTTCGCATCCTATTGCAAAAGCTATAGTAGAAGAATATGAAAAAGTGGTTAAAACTGATGCTAAAAATATTTATGATTTTAATCAATTAAATAATATAAATGATTTTATAAAAAATTATAATTATAAAGAAATAGGCGGATATGGTTTAAGTTTTATACATAATAGAAATAATATATTAATCGGAAAAAAAGAACTTTTTAAAAATGCAGGTGAAGATGATATATCTAAGTTAAAAGTATTAGAAGAAAAATTAAGCGCCGACGGGAAAACAGTTATAGGCATCTCTCTTAACTCTAAAATAATCGGCATAATTGCGATATCGGACAAAGTGAAAGAAAATACAAAAGAAACTGTTGAAAAACTTAAAATGATAGGCATAGATTCATATCTTTTGACAGGCGATAATTTAAAATCGGCTGAATTTATCGCTTCAAAAGTTGGAATAAATGCTAAAAATGTAATTGCAAATGTTTTGCCTAAGGATAAGTTAAAAGAAATAGAAAAACTCAAAAGCAAAAATTTAAAAGTGGCGATGACGGGGGACGGCATCAATGATGCGCCTGCTCTTGCAGAAGCCAATGTAGGAATAGCAATAGGAAGCGGAACTGATGTAGCAAGAGAAACAGGCGATGTCATTCTTGTAAAAAGCGATATTAAAGATGTTTATAAAAGCATATCTTTAGGCAGGAAGACATTAAACAAAATAAAACAAAATTTATTCTGGGCTTTTTTCTTTAATGTATTAGGAATTCCTTTTGCCGCTGGTCTTTTTTATCATTTTACAGGCTGGCTGCTTCCTCCTGTTATCGCAGGAGCTGCAATGGCAATTTCAAGTATAACTGTATCTCTTAACTCAATGTTATTAAGAAGATATTCAAAAAAGATGGATTTGTTATAATTTATAAAGTCATTCCCGCGTAGGCGGGAATCCAGTGTATAAAGTTCTATCGGGGAATTTAAGGTATTAAGTATATCTTTCTTCTTTAAATGGGTCTGCATTGTTTGAATATCCTCTTTTTTCCCAATATCCGAGTTCTTCCTTTTTTAAAAATTTAATAACTTTAACCCATTTTGCGCTTTTATAGGCATATTTGTCAGGTATTATTAATCTTACGGGAAAGCCGTGTTCAGGCGTTAAAGTATTGCCGTTATGTTTTAACGCAAGCAAAGAATTATCTTTTAAGAAAAAATCAATATCAACATTAGCTGTATAGCCGTCATATGAACCGATTAATATATATCTTACATCAAGGTCAGGTTTAACTATTTTAGCTATTTCTTTAGTTAAAACGCCATCCCATGTATTTGATTCTTTTGTCCAACCGGTAACGCAATGAAAATCATCTATAACTTTATCTTTTCCGATATTCGCAATATCGTTATAAGTAAAAACAATAGGGTTTTCAATATCACCGCTTATAGACAATCGGTAGTCGCTAACATTGATTTCAGGAACGTATCCCAAATCAAGCCGAATAAGTTCATCTACTTTTTTTTGATGCGGCGGAATCATAAGCACCTCCTTTATCAATCAGTTTTTTCAAGCTCAGGCTTTAGCTGTGAATATTATTAACATGTGGTTACCTTTTTAATTTTATTATTTTATTTATTGCTTATTTTATTTATTGCTTATTTTATTAGTGAATTTAATTTTTAATTTTATTAATTATTTATCATTTAAGTGTTTTCATATTATATCCATATATTCGTTACTGATTAAACATAATTAATCTTTCTTATTAATTGGCTCTTTTAAGCCCGCCTATTTAATATGCGGGCGGTTGATTTTGTTTTCAGTGCCGTTCAGCAGCCTTTTGATATTCGGAATATGTTTATATATTATCAATAAAGAAATAAAGCAAGAGGCAATAAATATGTCTAAATTTTTTAAATTATAAAATATTAAAAACGGCATAAAAAAAGCGGCGGTTATAGAAGATAAAGATATATATTTGCTTAAAAATACCATTACAATAAAAATAAGTAAAGCCATTACGACAGCTTCGGGCGATACTGCCAAAAATACGCCGAGAGCAGTTGCAACTCCCTTGCCGCCTTTAAATTTTATATAAACTGAATAGCAATGTCCTATTATAGGGGCGATCACAATAATAGACAGTATTACAAAAGAAAAATGAAAATACCTGTAATATTTAAAAGCAATGAAAACAGGCAAAAATCCTTTTAAGGCGTCTATTATTAAAGTGATTATGCCGTATTTTTTCCCTATTACTCTTGTTACATTTGTAGCGCCAAGATTTCCGCTTCCCGTTTCGGAAAGGTTAATGCCTCCGGCTAAGCGGGCAATTATAGCCGATGTAGGAAAGCTTCCGAGAAGATAGGCGAATAGAATATAAATGATGCCGAAAATCGTATAGTTCATTGTTAATTTAACGTTTTATTTTAATTAATAATTTTCAAGAAAGTATAAAATAAATTTTTAAATTTTAGTATAATACTATAGATTATATATAATCTATAGTATATCATTTTATAACTATAAAATGAAATGCGAAATCAGGAGGTTAAATTTTGAATATTCTTATAGGAACAGGGAACAAACATAAGTTCCAAGAAATTTCTATAATTATGAAAGATTTGAAAGATATGAATCTTGTATATGCCGACAATATATTTGGCATTACCGATATTATAGAAGACGGAAAAACATATCAGGAAAATGCTTTGATAAAAGCGGAAGCTTACTATAACCTTTTATTAAATAAAGGATATTTAAATTCTAATCGCAATTTAAATTTTGACAAAAAAAATAAAATTAATAACAATCATAGCAACATTAATAATCAAGAAAATATTAATATTGATTATATTGTGTCAGAAGATACGGGTCTGGAAGTAAAATGTTTAAATAATGAGCCGGGATTGTATACTGCGAGATACTCAAAAATAAATAATATTAATAATTTTAAAAATATAAATAATAATAATAATTATGAAAATAAAAATAATGATGAAAAAGAAGCTGCGGTAACTTTAAAAAATAGCAATTCAAATATAAATATAGACAACATTAATAAACTTTTAAATAATATGAAGTATAAAAAAGATTGCTCACACGATAGAGAAGCAAGGTTTATATGCTGGGCTTGCGTTTATAGCGTAAAAAATAAAGAATACAAATTTTTTCACGGCGAGCTTAATGGTTTTATTACTGAAAAATTAGCCGGTGCTACGGGTTTTGGCTATGATCCCGTATTTTATGTTCCTGAATTTAACAAAACACTTGCAGAAGTAGGCGAGGAAATAAAAAATAAAATATCTCATAGAGCAAGAGCTTTCAAGAAAGTTATAGATTTCATATCAAGTAAAAGCTAAAACTTTTTTGAATAATGCTAAAATTTTTTA
>JAJZVN010000071.1 GCA_021845685.1 bacterium | reverse complement strand
TTTGCTCATTTTAGTTTACCCCTTTAAATTTGATTTTTTTAAATTCCTTAATTTAAATTCTAACAGATTTTTTAAGTTACGGAATAAGAAATTTAAAAGTTCTGTTCAGATTTATGGGTTCATTATAGTTAAGCCTTGGTATTCTTAACTGAAACTTATCCGGCCATATATTATTTACCCTATCTAAAGCAGATATATATTTATTGTTTTCTGTATAAGCATTTCCTGTTGCATCAATTAATATTTGATTATTGACTATTTTCCTAACAACCGAAAATTCTAATGCTGGCATAATAGAATCTTTGACAGGACGTAAACTGTCTTCTTGTAATTTTATCATATTTTATACTCCTATGAATTTAATTATATATGTTATACCAAAACATAATCATCGCTTCTAACTTTATTCAATTAAGAATAATACAAACTCCGGCCCAACACAGACTCCAGTCTTTGCTATTATCTTGTTCCGTAATAATTAGCGGTAATCTTGCCGTATTGTCTTGCCTCTTGTATAACATTATTTATAACAGGTTTAATGCCGTTTGGCAAATTATTCCATCCGCCATATTGATATTTTTAACCTCTGCGATATTCCCGCCGCATATTTTATAATTTTCTATCGCCCAGTATGCAGGTTTTTAAAAATATAATTATTTAAATAAATTAAATAAAAATTATAACAAAATTTTAAATTTATGTCTTATTAAATTGCATTATTGATGAAAATTAAACTTTTTTTTATTTTTATCTATATTTATATCTATAATTTTTTTAAATTTATCCGGTAAAGGCGGAAATTGGGTATTGATAATATCTATATTCAACTTTTCTATTTTTAAGAATATCCCGTAAACTTTTTGACTTCTGCCGTCTTCAAATTTTATAATAACACTATTAGAATAAAATCCTTTATTAATTTTATAAAAAAGCATATCCAAAGCCCTAAACTCGTTAATAAGCCATAAAGTTTGTTCTTTTGCTTTTTTGCCTGATATAGAACCTATATCTTCAAAACCTATAATTTTATAGTATTCTTTAATTGCCCTGTATATTGCATTATTGCTGAAAAAAACTGCGCCATTAGTTATCATTGCATTGATATTACCGTTGCTAACCGTGTTTATCTGTTGTTTAAGAGTTTGCAGAAAATATTCTATGCTAATATTATATTCATTGTCATTATCATTATAAATTTCTTTATTGTCTGAAGATATAACGGCATTAGAAATAGATTCATTAAATTTATTCGTCTTTATAATAGATTCATATAAAGCTATAACGTCGTTAACGCCTTTTTTTGATAAGCTGATATTTCCTTTTAGCACGAGATTTATTAATACATCTTTTGTTATGCCAGTTCTATAATTTAAAATCGTTACTTTATTAGATTTCCAAAGATAATTAATTCTAACAGCTAATCTGACATAAGCCTTTCTATATTCAGTTTTAGCTTCGCTATAAAAAATATTTAAAGTTTTTGCGGCAGCTTTTAAAGCTTGTTTTGTAATTTTTTCTTTGTCGAAATAATTTTTTGTCACAATTTTGTCGAAATATCTTTTAACTTTTTCTTTTTTATTCATATTTTTCGCCTCTGCTAAATTCTAATAACTGTTTAATACAATAATGCCTTATATTGTTTAATACCTTTAAATTTCTAAACAAAATTTAAAATATTTTTATGCAATTAGTCATTAAAATAAAATTTCTGAAAATATTTTCCGACCTGTCTTAAAATTTCATTTTCTTGATCTGATCCAATATGGCAAATTGTTTCAACCGGAAGATATTTTGACCATCCTCGTTCGGCATTTTTGAAAAGAACATCTAAATCGTCAATCTTGACGCTATCTTTCATCGAGCTTATTATTTCTTGCGACAGGTCGGCAATTTTATTTTCTATCAGTTTCAGCAGGACGTATTTTAAGTGAGATTCTTTTAAGAAATCTGCATATTCGTTCACGTCTATGTATTTTTTTAATGCATTAATAAATATGCTTCGTATCCGCTCGGGCGGCAATGCATCTAGTTCTAACCCCATTTTTTCGCCGTTTATCCCGCCGGTAATATTGAACCATTTGTCTAAATTATCCGGTTTGGGCGTATATTTATTTTGTTCTATCTCTTGAGGCGATAACTGTTCGGGGAAAATGCCTATACGCTCGATATTAACGTTAATATGCCCTAGTCCTAGATTTTGTTTTAAATCATTGATCTGATTATAAAAAGTATCGGCAATAATATATCCAGCAGGATCATAATCAGTGAGAGTTAGTATTGTTATGTCTTTTTCTATATTAGCCTTGCGAAGCAAATCTTCCATACAGGCTAAAGAATTTTGACCTTTCCCAGATACGCAAGATAACCCAAAAAAAGTTGCAATTGTTTCGATAATCTCATAAATCGTATCTTTTTCGGTAGAAATAATAAGATGCGGATATTTAGGAGTAGTCACATCATAGGTAAACGTATCAACCCCTGGTGAAGACAAAAATGTTTCAGGGGTAAATCTGCGGCGAGAATTATCTACTATCCGCAAATCCGCATAAGAACAATCGCCACTCCTGACAAGTTCTGCTAAATATCCTGACAATTCTTTGTCCCACTTGGTTAAGCCTTCTTCCGTAGTATCCGAAGCGCTTAAAAAGCCAAGACGACTTAGAATAGGTTTAACCGTTGCATACCATAATGCGCGAAGGCTCCTATTGTAGCTAACGCTTAAGAATTTTTTTTCATTAAGAATGATTGAACGCATTAAGACCGATTTTTTTAGACCGCCGAATATTCTTGAAAGCTCGTCGTCATTTAATTCCTTAATACTTTTATCTATTTCGATGTATTTTTTCATTTTTAATTTTTTAAATTTATATGAAAATAAAAAAGCTTTAGCGTTTTTATTTTCATATATCCTCTCTATGAGGATATGCTATGGGATTTTTTTTGAAAACCTGAAACATCAATAATTACAGCTTATCCTTATATATTAATAATAAAATTTTGCACCCGTTGTGGATAATGTTTTGCACCTGGTGTGGATAATTATTTTTAACTTTGTCTTTCTATTTTTATAAATCTTTGACCGTCTTTTTTTTCGATTTTAAAATTTTTAATAATATTATTATTTTTAAGTTCAGTTATAGCTTTTCCCAAAATATCCTGCGCTTTATTTTTTCGTTTGGCTTGTATAACGGATCTCTCTATTAATGTATTTTCTTTAAAAATATTAGACGAATTTGTTGCGATAAACCCATATAGATTTTTAGCAACTGGACGTAATAAAGCATATTTTTCAATATTTATCGTTAAAGATTTTTCAGCGAAATTTTTAAACATATTTAAGTCCATCAAAACGTTTATTTCGCCTGTATCTTCATCAAAATTAGCAGTATAAATAATGTGCGTCGTCGAGCTCTTTTTTGCAAAATTATATTGAATTTTAATTAATGCTATGCGGTTAAGTGCTTGATTAATAAAACTATCGGAATGACAGTTTGTCAGTTTTCTAATATCCCACACAAAGACTGTAATCTCGGCCATTTTACCGAATTTTTCAGTACTAATTATGCTATAACTTTTTTTATTCTGGGCTATGTAACATAAGGCATATAATTTCTCCGCGTCCTCGACGGTCACGTATTCTGGTGCCGTGGCTATTATTTCTTTGCCATTTTTTAATTTATGTTTAATAATCATTGATCCACCACCCTTGCCGCGAGATACGGCAAAGGGCGGATATTTTAAAAGCCTACGGTATATATTTACGTTTTTATTTTCCATTTAGTTAAAATCCTTGTCTTTATCTTCATCATCATCTTCTTCTTTATACTGGAAACTATTCTTTTTACCATTGCGGGGACGACCTTTTTTACTTTCTTTCTTTTGGGTTTCGTTAAAATCGTCAGGAATAGTTATATCAAATAACTCTACGATATCTTTGCTGTTATGATCTGCAGGTTGCCATTTTAAAAAAATCGGTTCAGTCGGCTTAGAATAACTAGCTTTCTGAAATTCGAGAACTTTAATATCGTTTGAACCTTTGTATTTTTTTAAGGTCATAACGAATCTTGCATTATCGGTTATTTGCGCTGCTCCTGCGACCTTATCTTTTCCTTCCAAATCGGCTTTATTGGTATGCGCAAGAATCAATATTGCAGTTCCAGTTTCTTTAGTTATATCCTCAAATATTCCGATTAAAAATCCCATATCGCCAGGGTCATTAACTTTTAGAGCATGGGAGCGGGCAAGGGTGTCAAAAATTACAAATTCTTTACCCTTACAAAAATCGCGTATATAATTATAAATATCTTGGTCTATTTGATATTCACCTCTGTGTGATTTAACGAGTTTGCGTTTGGCAGTGAGGATTTCGGTCATAGTTGTAAACTCATAATTTTGAGGATTTATTTTGTGAACATCTATACCGTTTTTTTGAATATAATATTTTCTTACTTGCTGCAGGCGGTATTCTAAGTCGTCGAGGTCATCTTCATTAGTTATATACCCAGCCTTACCCCTTATTTTTCCGAATAAATTTAAATAGTTCATTTTTTCCGACTCATCTGCAAAAGACAGAATTAGTTGTAAAGCCATGTAACTTTTACCAACCCCGCCGGTACCGGCAAATATTCCAACTTTTTTAGCTTTATAACCGGCAAATATAAATCTTTGCGCCGGTAAAATTTTAGTCCAAACATTAATATTATCTATTTTTTTTCCTAAAGCATCACATTTTATTAATTCTTTGAATTTAATTCCTTGAGAAGCTATTATGTTATGTATATCATTTTTAGAAAGAACTTCTGATAATCGTTCTATATTGCTTTTAATTTCTGACTCTTTGTGCTTTTTTTCTATTGCTTCACGCTCTTTTAATATTTTCGATATTTGTTCTTTTCTAAGATTCTTAAAAATTTCTAGCGCATCAAATTCTGAATCTCCACTTTCTTTATAGAATAATTCTCCGAAATCCTTAACGCCTATAGGTAGCTCTATCATAAATTCTTGCTTAAAATTATTAAGCGTTTTTCTTCCCGCCTCGTCGTTGTCTGGGCATAATAAAACCATTGCGTTAAGACTTTTAAGGTAGTCAATTAAATTATAAAGCTTCGGTGAAAATCCGCTTACACCTGCAACCGCTATAACCGATATATTTTTTAATTCCCACTGTTCTAATGTTAAGGCGTCAAATTCTCCCTCTACAATTATTACTATGCCGCCTTTATTAATTTTCAATTTATTTACAGCATTATGTAAATTAAACGCAACGATTGTACCTGCTATATCTGTCCCTTCAGGTTTGAATATTTTCTTTTCATATATCTTTCTTGCGACTATTCTGCCTATTTTCTTGGTTTCTGCAGTTGTATACGGGAATGCAAAAAAATGATTATCTAAATTTATCCGCACTAAATCTTTTTCTAAAACAGATAAATTATTTATGCGTTTAGATAAATTTTCTGCTGCCGTATCGCTATCTGATGCCTTAGTTAATCTTGTGTAAAATTCAAGGTTGCTTTTAAATATATAAGCCTGTCTTTCTTTTTCTTTTTCAATTTCCTCTTTTTCTTCGGTCGTTAACTCTTTAAATTCCCCGTCTTCAATTCTTCCTTGAAATCCGCAAGCCCAGCATTTATAGTAGCCATTTTTATTAACCGTAAAACTTGGATGCTCGTCATGGTGTTCCGGACAATGTCCTAGAAAATATTTAGAATATTCCTTGAAATCAAAATCATGTTCAGGATATTTATTTTTAAGAATTTCTATAGCCTGCATTTTAGGCATTCCTTATTTTATTTTCCTATTTGTATTAATTTTTTCTAATTGTTCTTTTAATGATTCATGCGTATTTTGTTCTATGAATTTTTCAATATCGCTCAATTTAAAAAGAGTTTTAGAATTAATTTTTACGTAAGGTATCGACCGCTTATAGATAAGCGAGTATATTGAAGACTTTTTAAGTCTAATAATCTGCGACAATTCATTTACGGTTAGTAATTTTAAATTGTTATTTTCCATAATCCATATAAAAAAATTAATATAAATTATATTTTCTTAAGGATATTATTTTTTAAAAATCGTGTCATTTCTGTTTTCGGAAAAAATTAGGAATGAGTATATTTGTGGGCTTAAAGCTGGTTTAAAATGTGGTTGGGCTATATTTATTTTTATTTAACTACAGAAATTACAAGTATTATGAGGAATATTTTGAATTTATTTTTTATTTTTTGATAACTTGATTTTACTAAGGTTATCACAATTCATATAATGTTCTGCGGTATGTATTTTTTTAAAGACTCATCGCCTATTTCTTCGCCGATTAAAATTATTGTATATTCAATAATCTTCTGCATGGTTGAATGCCAATCTACATTTTCAAACTTGCCCTTTTTATCCAGACTGATCATTGAGTCTCTATTTGATTTTGTTATATCTATTCGGAGATATTCGTCAGGATACAATATTTCGTCATATTCGAAGCGTCTTTTTTTAAAAAACGAAGGATTATTTAATAATTCAAATAACTTAAAATTAATTAAATTGTTGAAATTGTAATTTTTTTGAATGCCATTACTATTTTTATTTTCAAAAACTTCTAATATAGTTAAATATCTGTTGTAAATCGTCTTATTTAAATAAAATGATTTATAAGAAAGCACGGGTAGCTTTAATGCTTTTTTCCTTTGCCTTTGTTTCTCGGTAGATTTATCGTCAATATAAGAAAATTCCTGATTTATTTGAATTTTTTTTTCATTTAAATAACCTAAAAAATTAAAAATACCGGATCTAATAAATTTTAAAATAATTAATGCTTTTTCAGATACATCAAGCTGATTAAATAAACTCATAAAGCCTTCAACTATTTTTTTAAACTCTAATGTTTGTTTATTTTTAGCCTGAATTAATAAATCTAATTTTTCCATTCCTTGATTATATGCTTTATCCATAAGTTCTATTTCTTCTTCCATTATCCAATTAATCATTTTGTTCCGGTCTAAATTATATGCTTCTATGTCGGCAATTATGAAATTATATATTTTAATTTTAATCTGTTCCGCGTCTTCTCGATATAAAACAATATCTGATTTTAAGAATTGCCTATTTTTTAAAAGAACATTTAACCTATTATTTATATAATCCGAAACTGGAAACGCTTTATTTCTTTTTTCTTCGTATTTCTTAACGGCAATCTGAAATAGTTCCAATACATCCTTTTTTATCTTGAATTTAGTGTCAAATTTATCTATTGAATGTCTGCCTGGTTTAGTTCTCTTAAAAGAATTTTTCGTTTTTACGGGATTTATGTTAATCAAGTCTTTTTTTAGACAATAATTAAAAAATTTTCGAAGTGTTATTAATTCTTGATCTAATTGCCTTAAAGACATTGAATTAATATTTTTATTTTTGTTTTTCGGTTTTTTGGATAGTTGCGATATTCGAAATGTTTTATAGCTTTCTATTTTATCGTAGGTTATTTCTTTTAAGGATTTATCTATGAAATAATTTATTATATGTTTTGAAATGTTGAGTCTTAAATTTTTAGTTGAATTTATTTCTTTTAAGAAAATTTTTTCTTCAAATTCTTTATATATATTATCGTCACCGAATGTATAATACTAAAAACACCGAATTAAAATTCCTGTTTTCACCGACTAAAAAGTCAGGTCGTTACTTTCTGCTAAATTAGATATTCTAAGTTCTAAGTTATTTATTAA
>JAJZVN010000070.1 GCA_021845685.1 bacterium | reverse complement strand
CAACGCTTAAGTCCTAATGTGCTAACGGCACTTACTTTGCTTATCGCCGAAAGCAATCCGAAAGATAAGGACAGAATGATAGGTATTATCCTGCAGATTTTAAGGGGCGGCAGTGAAAAAAAAACGAAATAATTGCAGAAATATGCAAAAATAGAAATAATAATTTCATTCTGAATCGTTTCCAAAATAGAATTAGGCATCAAGCGGGTATATGAACGCGAATTACGGCGATATCGCCAGTTTTACCTGACCTAATGTCAAATTCGGGAGTCACTGCCTCCCGAATTTGACATTAGCGGTATTATGCTTATAGAAAAGCTTATAAAAAAAGCCGTTGAATATACTTCAAAACCCTCTCTTATAAAAGCTTCCAATAAAAGAGGAGGAAAAAAATACATTGAAAATACCGGCGAATGCTCCTACTCTTTAGACGAAGAAGCTATTTTAAAAGACGCTATGTATGACGGCTATTATGCTATAGAGACCAACGACTTAGACCTTACCCCTAAAGAAATAATATCGAATTACGGTATGCTCTGGAAGATAGAAGAGTCTTTCCGCATTATGAAATCTTCCATGGAAGTAAGACCCGTGTTCCACTGGACGGAAGGAAGAATAAAAGGGCACTTTATGGTATGCTTCCTATCCTTCCTTCTTGAAAGAAATTTGGAATTTAAACTTAAAGAAAAAGATATAGATTATTCGCCGGAAAGAATTAAAGAAGCCCTTAATTCTTTGAATTTAGTAGAAGCAGATTTAGGAGGCAATAAATTTGTCGTAAAAATAAAACCTGATTCTTTAGCCAAAAACATATCTCGTCATTAAGGATAAACTACCCAAAAAACATTCCTGGTACCGTTTAATCCCACATAAATACTGCTCAAAATAGCAATCGTAGTAAAATTTTACACGAAATAAAAATGCAGATGCGCTATTTTATTGACTTTGAATGGGGTGAGGTGTCAAAGTCAGGAATAGGTATATATATTCACCTGTAAAAACTATAAATTTTTCAATTTATTTTTTTATGATATAATTTATCTAAATTCATTCTATTATGTATTATGAAATAAATTTCAATTTCTATTTTAATATTACCTTAACTCACCCAAATTGTCCAACAAGCTGTTGGACAATTGCCCTAGGACACAATATTTAATACTAACAAAAAATTAAAGATCCAATTCTTAGGCTGAACAATTAGAAGCGGAATTGAAAGCATTAGATAGTAAAAAATAAGGAAAATATTTGGCTGCGACTTAGCGCATACCGACAAAACTATATTTTATTAATATTAAATTCATAATATTTATAATTACGAAAAATAAATTGCAACAAAACGAAATTAAAAATGAATTAGCCGTATATCAATCTGAAACCGTGGCAATCTAATTCAGAGGTATTGGCAAAATGAAACTATATGTGCGACTCAAGCT
The DNA here is from genome assembly GCA_021845685.1 of bacterium. GTDB lineage: Bacteria > SZUA-79 > SZUA-79 > Acidulodesulfobacterales > Acidulodesulfobacteraceae > Acididesulfobacter. The sequence goes on along the minus strand of JAJZVN010000070.1, from coordinate 6,308 downwards.
CAGATTGCAGATTTATTTGAAGTAGATAGGACAGTTGTGACAAAACATATAAGAAATATACTGAATAATAGCGAACTTGATTTCAAACAAGTATGTGCAAAATTTGCACATACTGCGACAGACGGCAAAACTTATCAATCTCAATTTTATAATATAGACCTTGATCCTGCGAAAGAATATCTGTCTTTAATGAAAGACGACAAGAGCGAAAGCGTCAGAAATATCGTTGCGGAAAGATAGAATCTTATAATTTAGATGTTATTTTATCGGTTATTGCAATGTGCAAAAAATGCACATTGCAAATATAATAAAGGCAGATAAAGCGTTTTATTATTTTAAAAAAATTGTTAATATAATACGGATATATTAAATAAAATTAATTAAATAATTAATCAATAAATTAATACGGAGCGTTTAATGTCCATAAAAACCGTTTTAAATAATTTAAGAGCCGCATATACAAATGAAAGAGATTTGGGCACGGCTTTTGAAAAATTAACGCTAAATTTTTTAAAGACGGATAATATATATAAAACTTTATATAAAAATGTATGGATGTTTAAAGATTTTGTTATATCCCATCCCGAATATGGTTTAAAAGAAAATGATACCGGCGTTGACCTTGTAGCGGAATTTCGGGAAGGATATGAAAGATTTTGCGCTATACAGTGCAAGGTTTACGAAGAAGGACATAAATTAGTCAAAGAAGATGTAGATTCTTTTTTCACTGCATCCGGTAAAAAAATTTTTACCGACAGGTTATTGGTAGTTACCACGAACAGTATAAGCGATAACGCAAGCGATTCTTTTATCGAACAGACTGTTCCCGTCAGCCTGATAACTTTGAATGATTTGGAAAACAGTTCTATCGATTGGCTGCAATTTGATATAAATAAAATCGAAAATCTTGAAGTAAAGCCCAAAAAAACTATAAGACCGCATCAGAAAGAAGCTTTGGAAAAAGCAGTAGAATATTTTAAATATCATGACAGGGGAAAGCTGATTATGGCTTGCGGTACGGGAAAAACCTATACTTCGCTTAAAATAGCCGAAGCTATAACGCAAGGTAACGCCAACATACTGTTTTTAGTGCCGTCGATATCGCTTTTATCGCAAACTTTAAAAGAATGGAATTATGAAGCCGAAAATCAGATAAATTCATATGCGGTATGCTCCGACGTTAAAATAGGCAAGGACGAGGATTTAAGACTGCATGAACTTTCTTTCCCCGCTACTACAAATGCCGATAAATTATTAGAAAATTTTCAAAGTGGCGACAACACAAAAAGCAGAACCGTAATTTTTTCGACGTATCAATCGCTTGACGTAATTCGGGAAGCGCAGTCTAAGGGATTACCTGGATTCGATTTCGTAATATGCGATGAAGCCCATAGGACTACGGGAGTTATTAAGGGTCCAATAAAAGACGATTCTAACTTCGTCATGATACACGACAACGACAAGATTAAAGCTAAAAAGCGGATGTATATGACGGCAACCCCAAGAATTTATACTTCAAACGTTAAAAATACGGCTAAGAAAAAAGACGTAGTTCTTTGTTCTATGGACGACGATTCTGAAATATACGGGGAAACTATATATAAATTAAGTTTTTCCAAAGCGGTAGAACTCGGACTATTATCCGATTATCAGGTTATGGTTTATATGGTGGCGCAAGATTTTATAAACGAAGATATGCAGTCGGAACTTGCGAAAAAAGATAATACTCTAAACTTAGGCGATTTGTCTAAATTAACCGGCTGTTACAACGGGTTATCCAAAAAAAGCATAGACGATTCCAATCTATTTATCGATACAAATCCTATGAAAAGAGCCGTTATGTTTGCCGGCAAAATAGAAATTTCTAAAAAAATAGCCAAAGAATTTAGGAAAATAACGCAGAATTTGGGCTATTTAAGATGTGAAGCAGAGCATATAGACGGTACTACGAATATTATAGATAGAAATAATCGCATAGATTGGCTGAAAGAACCGATTCCGGAAGGCGAATGCAGAATATTATCTAACGCAAGATGTTTGTCGGAAGGCGTCGATATTCCGGCGCTAGATGCCGTAATATTTTTAAATCCTAAAGATTCAGAAATAGATATTATTCAGGCGGTCGGAAGAGCCATGAGGAAATCTGAAGGAAAAAAATTCGGATATATTATATTACCGGTAGCCATACCCATTAACAAGGCGCCGGAGGATGTTTTAAAAGACAGCAACTATAATATAGTTTGGAATACGCTTGAAAGCCTGCGCGCCCACGACGATAAAATGGACAGGGAAATAAACCAATTAAAATACAACGGAGAAAGCGACAGGATACATATAATAGGAACCGGCGTAAGTATTTCGAAGGAGCAGCTTAATTTCGACTTTCCGGAAGATAAAATAAAGATGTGGAAAGACGCCATAAGAGTAAAAATAGTCGAAAAATGCGGCGATAAGGAATATTTATTAAATTGGACGAAAGATATAATAGACATAATGAACGTCCATATCGCAAGAATAAACGAAATTTTAAAACAGAACGCAAACGACAGGAAAGAATTCGATGTTTTCTTGGAAGAATTAAGACAGAATATAAGTCCCGTAATATCCGAAGAAGACGCTATTATTATGCTATCCCAGCATCTTATCACAAAACCTGTTTTCGAAACATTATTCGATTCCGACTTTGTAAAAAGAAACCCTATTTCTCTTGCTATGGATAAAATAATAAACTTGTTGGACGAAAAAGGGCTTAAAAACGAAACCAAGAAATTGGAGCGGTTTTATGAATCGGTTAAAAATAAAGTAAGCGCGATTAAAAATCCGGAAGACAAACAAAAGGTAATAATAGAACTTTACGACAAATTCTTTTCTCTCGCAAATCCAAAATCGTCGGATAAATACGGCATAGTATATACGCCGGTAGAAATAGTTGATTTTATCGTTAACAGCGTAGAGCATGTTTTAAACGAAGAATTCGCTACAAAGCTTGAAAACGAAAACGTCCATATATTAGACCCTTTTACAGGAACCGGCACTTTTATTACGAGACTGCTTCATAACGGCATAATCGGTCCAGATAAATTAGAAAATAAGTATAAAAACGAACTGCATGCAAACGACATTATGCTTCTTGCGTATTACATAGCAGCCGTTAATATAGAAGAAACCTACAAAAATATTACCGGAAAATACGAACCTTTTACGGGTATAGTTTTAACCGATACTTTTCAGATGCTTGAAGACGAATATAAGTCGCAAGAACAACAAATAACTATGTCCGCTACCGACGAAGAAATATTTTATCCGCTAAAAAGAAACAGTAAAAGAGCGTTAAAACAAAAACAGCAAGATATCAGGGTTATCATAGGCAATCCTCCATATTCGGCAAAGCAGGAAAATGCTAACGACGATAATAAAGCCGATAAATATCCCAAGTTGGACGAAAAAATAATAAACACGTACGTTAAAAATTCTATTGCCCAGAATAAACAAAGTCTTCACGATTCATATATACGGGCTTTCAGGTGGGCGACGGATAGAATTAAAGATAAAGGAGTAATATGCTATATAAGCAATAATTCTTACATTAACGGCAAAGCTCTTGACGGTTTCCGCAAAAGCCTTTTAGACGAATTTACTTCCGTTTATTGTTTTAACCTAAAAGGCAATTTTAGGGCTTATAACGCCGAAGAAGGCGAAAACGTTTTCGGAAACAGATGCGGAACCGGAGTAGCTATAACTTTACTCGTAAAAAACCCCGATAAAGCAAAAAATAATAAAATATTCTATTATGAAATACCTGAAAAATTAAAAACTAACGAAAAATTAAATTATATTTCTTATATAAAAGGCATAACACATATAAAATGGCAGGAAATTGTCCCCAACGAATCCCATGACTGGATTAAAAAAAGAAATCCCGTATTTTCGGAATTTATTCCTATGGGCGATAGAACAAATAAAGAAAATAAAACGATATTTAATATACACTCAAGAGGTATTGCAACAGCAAGAGATTCATGGTGTTATAACTTTTCAAAAGAAAAACTTAAAAACAACATAAAAACTATGATTGAGTTTTATAACGGCGAAGTCGACAGATATAGCAATGCGGGCAATATACCAAAAAATATAGATAGTTTCGTCAACAACGACCCGACTAAAATAAGCTGGTCGGATGGACTTAAAAATAAATTAAAAAATAAAAAAAAGTTAGAGTTTAATAGTCAAGATATAATTACTGCCGTTCATAGACCGTTTTGCAAACAATGGCTTTATTATAACAGAGATTTAAATGAAAGAGTTTACCAAATTCCAAAAATATTTCCCGATAAAAATTCGGATAATTTATTAATCTGCGTAAACGGTATAGGCGATAAAGAATCTACATGTATCATTACAAATAAAATTGTGGATTTAAATTCTTTACATTCCGGCACGCAATCCTTCCCCCTTTACTACTACGAAAAAACCGATGATGAAAATGATGAAAATAATTCGCATCCAAGTTTATTTAATTCGGAACCGCAACAAGAAGAAGCTCAATATGCTAAAAAAGACAACATTTCCGATGAATTTTTAAAAGAAATACAAGATAAATACCATGACGCAGGCATAAATAAGGAGGATATTTTTTATTATATATACGGCATATTGCATAACGAAGATTATAAAAAGACGTTTGCAAACGATTTGACTAAAATGCTGCCGCGCATTCCGTTTATCGCCGAGTTTAAGGATATAAGCAAATACGGCAGGGAATTGGCAAATTTGCATATTAATTACGAAAATATAGAACCGTATCCCGTTAAGGAAATAATATCGGAAAATGCCAAAGATTTAACGGAAAAAGAACTTTACCGTATAGAAAAAATGAAATTCGGCAGAAAAGAAAAGGATAAAGATAAAACAACGATAATATATAACGATTACATAACCTTATCCGATATACCTTTAGAATCCTACGATTATATCGTTAACGGCAAATCTGCAATAGACTGGATAATGAACAGATATCAAATAAACACCGATAAAAACAGTCTTATAAAAAACGACCCAAATTTATATCTTGAAGAAATTAACGATTACAAATATATCGTCAACCTTATAAAAAAAATAATTAATTTAAGCATAAAATCTCTTGATATAATAAAGGAAATTTCAACATATAAGATAGTCGAATCAGAATCTGCGACTGAAAGCCCAATAAAATACGATGATAATGCCAAAAAGTCTAACGTAATCGATTTCCCGACAAAGTTTGACGTAATACCCGACGACGACGTTCCCGAAGAGCAGAAATTCGTCGAATATCTTCCGGTGTATTCTTTGGAAGCTGCCGCTTCGAAGTTTAGCGCAGAGCAGTACGTCGAGTTGCTCGGCTGGAAAACCCTTAAGAATTTAAATTATTTTCATAAATTATATCCCGATATGTTTATAGCGAAAGTCGTCGGCAAATCCATGGAGCCGACTATATCTGACGGCAGTTATTGCATATTCCGCTATGAACCGCAAGGTTCGCGCGAAGGCAAAGTAGTGCTTGCGGAAATGATGCATGAGTTAGACCCAGAAACGAATCAAAAATTTACGGTAAAAAGATATCATAGCGAAAAAGAATATTCTGGAGAAGACGGTCGTTGGTCGCATAAAAGAATTATTCTTTCTCCGGACAATAAAGACTTTGAAAACATCATATTGGAAAACGCTTCCGAAAACAAATATAAAATAGTGGCGGAGTTTGTTGCCGTTGTATAAATAAATATAAAGGTCTATTTCCAAATCAACGGCTGTATGATCAAACGGTTCAGAAAAAGGTGTAGGATTTTATTTTACGCATATGAAAAGCAACAATTAACGATAAAGATGTTGCGTAAAATTAATCCGACGCCTTTTTCCTTTTATTTTAAAAGATGCGCTTAAACAATCCTTTCTTAGTCGGTTTTATTACTGGCTTGTAAGATTCCAGATTCGCTATATCTTCAGGTTTTTCCTTTGAAACGATAATCCATGGCGGCGGCGTTGTTAAAGAACAGCCGCCTCCGGACATTCTAGGATGGTAAATTTTTATTATAGACGGTTCGTCTTTTGTGTGGACGTAAAACCATCCGCAAATCTTATCCAGATTTTTTATTTCGTCCATCCTTTCCTTTAAAAATCGGGCTGCCGCTCCGGCGTCCATTTCACCCTTCTCGTCGTCCGTTTGGGTATAGACGTAATGCCATTGCGAGCCGGAATTTTTAACGTCTTCTATAAGTTTTTCGACGTCCTCCCACTGCAAAAGACCTGAAAAAGCCACGGTGTCTGCTTTA
>JAJZVN010000069.1 GCA_021845685.1 bacterium | reverse complement strand
GGCATAAATTAATTTCTTACATTTAAGTCTTATATTTAAGTTAAACTTAAATATTTACTATTATTATGATAATTTAAAGAAAATACTATAATCTTAAACATAAATTATTTATTGACATATTTATGTTGAAGATATAAAATTTACCCAATAAATTAAGCTTATTTATTTTAAAAAATTAAAAAAAGTTTCTATAATGCTTTTGTTATACTAGAAAATTGAAAGTGTTCATAATGACCTTAAAAATATTTTTTTTAAAGTAAATGGATTTAATCAAAATGCATTTTTTAATGGCTTATTAATTTTTATGGATTAGAATCTTAGGACTTATTCGGCATATTTTATTATTTTAAAAATATTCAAAAAAATGTTATAATTTGCTAAAATATTTAAAAATTAACAATCAATGAATCTCGCAAATACGGAAAAGCAAGCGCAAATTGATATATCGTAGTCGGTAAAGTGAATGTTAAAGGTAAATCCGTTAATTTATACATTTTAAAAGGGATACAGCTTGAAGCGATAGTAAGAAAATAAGATAAGATTTTTTTACTTTTTACAATAAATAAAATAAAAAAAGGGGGAGTTTATGATTAATAAATCGATAAATATAGTCAGGAAAAGAAGGCCCCTATTTATTTTAATTTTTGTCGTTACATTAATATTATCGACAAGCATTGTTCTATCCGGTTGCGGCGGTGGTGGAGGTGGTAGTAGTTCATCAGGAGGGGGACAGGTTACTATAAATTATAATATTTCAACTTCACCTTCACAAATCACTTTAACTGGAGCGGATAGCTCTTTTTTAAATATATCTTCAACAGATCCTCTTGATACAGGCTTTTCCGTGATTTCTTCCTCGCCTAATATTGAAGTGTCAAATAATGGTCTTACAAATAATGTTTTTTCCGTTGCATCTAATGGAACGCCTGGAAATTATACAATAACAGTTACTGGAACAAACTCTAATGTTTCAGTTACTGTACCCGTTACAGTTAATTCTCCGGCTTATCCTAATACTCTTCCTATTAACTTTTTACCTAATGACAAACCTTTTGTTACAATTTTGATTGACGGCGAACCATTTAATTTGGTTTTTGACACTGGTTCCACAGGTATAGTTATAGACCAATCCGCACTTCAGGCAGCGGGTGTAGCAATAAATACAAATAATAGCAATCCATGCACTGTAAAATATGGTATAGGAAGCGCAAGTGGCTATCCTGGAACGGCAAATATTCAAATGGGAAATTTAATAGTAGATAATGTTCCTCTTATAGTTGCGACAAGTGCTCCCGATACAGGTTTTAATTATCCATCAGATTTTTTCCAGGGCGATATAGGGATGGGATTATCGCCTTATTCATCAGACGGAAATCAGTGCTCTAATGGAGTTTTTACTCCATCGCCATTGCCTTCAGGTTATAATCAAGGATTCACTTTGTCGATGCCAAACCTTTCCTTTAGTTCAAACGGCACTGATATTGATACCACAGGACTTCTTACGCTTGGCTTAAATACTACGGAACAAAATAACGATATACCTGCTAACAATTATTTTTTCCAGAACAATTCTTCAGTAAATACTGTGCCTATCATAGATTCAGAATTTGGCGGAATTAATTCATATATAAATTCTTCAGGAAATGCTGTGTCGTTTTTATCCGTCTTTGATACCGGAAGTTCTTCAATGTTCTGGGGGTCCAATGCTTTAAATAATGCTTCAGGCGATATTAACCTCACAGAATATTCATGTTCTTCAACTCTTTTAGGAAGTGATTTCGTTGACGGCGGATATTATATGAATTTAGAATTTGAGGATTCTTCTTCAAATTATATTAATGCAAACTTCGAAACATATCCAATTAATCCTGATATGTGTAACTTAAATTTTTTTGGTTATAATGCTTTATCTGTTTTTTTGGTGGAAAACGATATATCTGTGAGAAATAATCCTCAACCAGGATTGGAAATTATGGGAATGCCGTTTATTTTAAATTTATTACAAAACAATAATACGCTATATTGGCAACAACATCCTTGGGGGGTCGGCATATTTTAATGTTTACCTTTTTGATTAATTAAAAGTAAGTAAAATTAAGGAGATATTATATGTTTAAAACAATTTTCGCTAAATTTAATTTGTTTAAAACTCTATCGCGGTTTTCTATGATTGTATTAACTATAATAATATTAGCAAGTATATTTCTTAACGGTATCGGTTCTGCTTACGCTTACTTAGGACAAACGGTTAGCCAAATGCAAGGTGAATGTTCTAATTACCATCAAATATCTCTTTCGGTTGTTTCAAACCCCAATTCACCAATATTGAATTATAACGCCCTAAAAAAATTTGGAGTCATCGCTTACAATTTTAACTGTTCCGGCTATTCGCTAAATGCGCTTTTCAACTCAGAAGGCATATGTTTCAGAATATATATTTCGGAATCTGTAAGCGCTCTGCCGGATCCTTCGCTGCTAATAGGTCCTATTGCAGAAGAAACACCCGTTATTTTAAGTAAATACGAAAATTCCTTTATGAAAAATGAATTCATAAGATATGGGTCAGGTGCAAATGCCGTAATTTATGAAATCATGGGGCTTAAATCTTCTCCTTCAGCACTTGCTTATTATGCCTCGCAAAAACCTTAAACAAAAAAGTTTATAGAAAACTTTAACTTTAATATTAATTTTTAAAAGTTATTTAATTTTTTTAAATAGCAAATAGAACGGCAGAGCCAAACAGCATAACTAACGAAATAATATACGGCATAGGATTAGGATATTCTTTTTAATATAACAAAAAAAATAGTAAGCTAAAAAGATTTTCCCGACATTTGTTTTTGATATTTCAAGATACTTTAATAATAAATGTTATTAGATAGAATAATAATTCTCTTAAAAATATAAAAAATTGCAACTCCTAAAAGGTATATCATTAATATTCATAAAAAAAATAATCCTATAATCAAAACAATAATTTAAATAACAAATCTTTACTGAAAAGCCGAGCAATTTTTGGCAGTTATACTCTTATAGGAAAGATCAAAGTTATAACGGTAAAAATATTTATGTTTATATTTTAAAAGGAATACGGCTTGAAGCTATAATAAAAAAATGAATATTCATGAATTTTTTTATTATAATTATAACAATAATTTATGTATGACGAAATACATCTATCAGATTATTTGAGCGGCATAAGAGACATTTTATTAAAGGCCAAAGAATCTCACTGGAGATATGAGGAGGCAACTTTTACCCCTTTATTTTCAAGGCTTATCGAAAGCTCTAACTTCAATATGCATTCCCTATATCAACAAAAAAGCATAAGGACGGGCAATAAACCAGATTTTACAATAGAAAGCGACGGCAATATAATAGGCTGTATAGAATGTAAAAATATTTCAATTAATCTTAATAGCGAAGAATGCTATAACCAAGTTAAAAAATATTTATTGGAATACAATAATGTGATACTGACTAATTTTATTGAATTCAGGTTGTATCAAAATTCAAATATGACTGACATGATGCAATTTGATAATATTTATAAACCAAATTCCAATAATATTAAAGATTTTAGCAACTTAATTTCAAATTTTTTTAAATATGGCAGTAAAATTTCGAAAAAAGGACATAATAAAGAAGTTGCAAATGAAAATGGTTTCGACAACTCTAGTCCGCTGTTTTATGATTTTTTTTATTTATTAATAGGCTTATTTGCTCCAATATTTTTTAAAAATATTGTTTTAATAATTTCTTCCAATTGGATAAAACCTAATTATATTTTTTTATTGATTCCCGAAATATTAGCAAGTATCTCGATTATAATATTTGTATTTATTTGGAAACCGAATAAATCAAGCATTTCGCTACAACGTTTGAAAATAAAATTAAGAAATAAAAGATTATGGATAACCGCAGGCTCGCTATTAGCCCCAATTTTAACCATAATATCAATAGGTAAAGAAGCAGTGCGTATTACCTATATTATATTTTATCACCCTCAATTTATAATGACATAAGAATTAATTTTAGGAATAATTTTGAAATTATTGCGGGAATTCTTGGAGCTATAATTATTATAAGTATTTTATTATACAAGAATAATAAAAAATAAAAGAAAATCAAATGTCTCAAGAAAAAAACATAAATGATTTGCTTGCTGAATCTTACAAAAATCTAAAAGCTATCTATAAGTCTTTAATCGACATCGAAACATCGCCAGAAATAAGTGATTACAAAAAAGAGAATATTAAAAGCCTTAAGGACAACATCGATAACTTTATCAAAACAATAGATAGCAAATTTCCTGAAATAACAGACAAAATTCTATTAAGCGATAATCCTAACGTGTTTTATGATAATGGATTATTTTATCTTAAAAATAAAAAATTTGATAAAGCCTTAACCGAATTCAATAAAGCAATCAGTTTAAATAAAAACAATCCGGAATATCAATTTAAAAAAGGAGAGGCATTAAAAAAATTAGACAGACTGAATGAGGCTCTGACGGAATACAACAATGCAATTAGATTTGATGGCAAAAATCCTGAATATTATTCAAAAAGAGGCGAACTTTATCAAATGATGCAATTATATAAAGAATCTCTTTTAGATTTTGATATGGCAATATCGATAAACCCTAATAACGCAGATTATTATTTCGGCAAAGGAAAGGTTTTATTTGATTTCCAACGCTATAACGAAGCAATTGATGAATATAATAAAGCTTTTTATTTAAATCCTGACGAATCCGACTATTATAATGCCAGAGGAAATGCTTATAGTGAAATAAAACAACCAGATAAAGCTATAATCGATTATGAAAAAGCTATCGAAATTAATCCTGATATTCCAAAATATCACTTAAATAAAGGTATTTACTATTTGTATATAGAAAAATACGACGAGGCGATTAAAGAGTTTGACATTGGAATAAGTTTAAATCCAGAAATAGAAGATATTCAGTACTATTATTACGAAAAAGCGGAAGCTTTTTTTGAATTGGAAAGATATAACGAAGCTATAGATAATTATAACGAAGCCATAAAATTAAATCCAAATGACCCTTATTATCATTACGGAAAAGGAGACTCATTATTTAAGTTAAAAAAATATAATGAGGCACTTGGGGAATTTGACATTGTTATCGCAATGGATTTAAGTTTCACAGCGGCGTACATTTCAAAAGCATTAATTTTTATAGAAACGAAGAAAATCGGCAAAGCCGAATCTATTATTCTCGAAGCATTAAAAATAGAGCCCCTTTCGGAATATCTTATTGTAACATATTTTAAAATCTTAGCCTTAATGGACAGAGTGGATAAGGCTATAGAATTTATCGAAGAAAAGACCAAACTCAATCCTTCCGTTAAAACGCTAATCTGCTTTCAAATGCAGGAAGATTACAATGATTCTGATATAACGGATATCGAAAAGAAGGCATTAAAATTGTATCTTGAAAAACATTGCGAATTTAATGAGGATTGATTTTTTAAATGCGGATAAAACCTTAAACACTGCGATAAATAAATGGACTATTTTCAACTCTCCCCAATTTTATAAATTTAACACCTGAATTAACTGCCGTTTCCTCATGTGTAGGCGGAAAAGGGTATAATTAGGTTTTGCGAGGACGAGGCTTTAAAAGGTAATTGTGTGCGTTTTTTTGCTATTTCTTACGATGACGCTTGTAAGTAGTATTTGATAAGGCTTTCGTTTTAGTTTAATGTTTTGTTATTTATTCAACTTCAAAGGGCTTTAATTTTAGGAATTTGAAAGAAATTTATGAGGTTTTTACAAATACATGCTTATAAATTTTGATAAAAAGCCGCTGGTTTTAACCTGGCTATGAAATGTCTAATCCCTTGCAGATTTTAATAGCTAAAAATCGGCAGTTAGTTAATGTGCTATTTTACCTATTTTAACCCTCATCGGGGTCATAAAAATAATTAATTCACGACTTTAAAACCTTTCCTCTTAACGCACGATGCCCCGATTTGACATTTTTATAATTTAATGTGATTTCTATTTTTGCTATATTAATTAAGATTTTGCGGCATTGTAATTTTTTTTCTGCGGATTAAAGTTTATGTGAATTATAATGCGATTTTTTCGGTCAAATATGCCGGATACAAGCCTTGCATTATCGGCTAATATGGTTTAAATAAGCCGTTTTTTAGGCTTTTTTATAGGCTTTATCTGTGAAATAGGTATACATAAAAGCCTTAAGCTGAGTTTATTCGGTCTCATTTTTTATCAAATTTCTTAACTTTGTGTCGTCGGGACGACCTTTTTCCTGCTTGTGCGTATAGATGGTTATCAAAATTATCCTTTTTTCTTTTAAATCTAAAAGATAATCTAATCTCGCTTTCTTTGCCGAACCGGATAAAAGAGGAGCATTAAAACGATATTTTCTAAATTCAAATTCTGGATTACAGGATTTATGTGGACAGGGTTCTAAAGCGGAAGCCAAACATCTTGGGTCTTGGATTAAATTTTTGATAATATTACTCAATCGGGAGCAGAGACCGCAGGTAAAGCTTAACAGGTTTCTATGACATTCCTGATTTTGCCGTGGGTTTTTATGGGGCAGCTTTGTTCGGACAAAGCGAACCTTCTTTAATGTATCAGCATTTAAGGATTTATTATTATATTCCTATCGGACGGGCTTTTCAATTCCAGATTTTTTGATTTTACAAAAATCTTAACTTGATTTTTTAATTAATTACCTTTATAATAAAAGTAAGAAATACTTACTTATTTTGGAGGTTTATTATTATGGAAACTACAAGCATGTCCGTTAAAGGACAGGTGGTAATACCGAATAAAATCAGGAAAGCCCTAAACTTAAAGCCGAATTCCAAACTGATTATACTTCAGGACGGGAGCAATATACTTTTAAAGCCTATTGAAGAACCCAATATAAATGATTTTAAAAATCTAATCGCTATGGGTGACGAAATTTCGGAAAAATTAAATCTAAAACGCAAAGATGTCGGCAGGGTTATAAAAGAAACAAGGAATAAACAAAAGTGCGCATAGTTATAGATACCAATATATTAATCTCAGGCATATTTTTTCGAGGAAAAGAAAGAGACCTGCTCGAACTATGGTTTAGCGGCAAATTCGACGTTATATGCACGGAGGAAATATTTGAGGAGTATTCGGAAGTATTAACGAGATTTACCGAAAAATCCGGTGAAAATAAACATCAAGAAATTGCCGGTATAATTGCCAAAAACTGTCTATTTATTAAAAATGTTTATAACGAAAAATATTCAAGGGATCCCGACGACGATAAGTTTGTAAATTGCGCAAAAAGCGGCGGAGCGTCATATATAGTTTCGGGGGACAAAGATTTGCTTGTTCTAAAAAAGATAGGCGACTTGGAAATAATAACGGCCTCTAACTTCTTAAAGTCCCTTTAATAAATTCTACGATAGCTTTAAAATAAATTAGTTTACTTATTTTCCGACCTTATAATTTTCAAACTCATACATAGCTAAACCGATTGCAAAAAACAATAAAATATGTTGCCCCCCTGTTAAATACCACTGTTAAATTTAAAATTGTTGTCAACTTTTAATTTGTCTATTGAATTTAACTTTTAATTTGTCATAATATCTTTGTATTATTATTTTGCCTTTTAATACGTTTTATTAATAATCGCAATCAACCTTCATCACCCCCTTTGCCCCTTTCTAATATTATATCGTCACCGAATGTATAATACTAAAAACACCGAATTAAAATTCCTGTTTTCACCGACTAAAAAGTCAGGTCGTTACTTTCTGCTAAATTAGATATTCTAAGTTCTAAGTTATTTATTAAAGAT
>JAJZVN010000068.1 GCA_021845685.1 bacterium | reverse complement strand
ATTTTAGATTATTTTTTTTGTCAAATTTATTTCTATTTATCGGCGGGAAATGCTTGATATTTCAAGGTTTTTAAATGGTGCGTCCAGCAGGATTCGAACCTGCGACCCACAGCTTAGAAGGCTGTTTACTGAGTGCCATAAAATATCCTTTTAAATCAATACTTTTAAGGCTTTGCGGTTTTCCATTTCAAAATATTTCTTGCCTTTTTAGTCCGTAAAGTGCTATATTTTACTGTATCGTATTTTTATTTTTTGCACAAAATAGGGCACAGTATTTTATGGCGTATATTTATCAAAGAGGCAATATTTTCTGGTATAGAGTTAGGATAGAAGGCAACGAATATCGCGGCTCTACCAAAACCAACAATAAGAAACTTGCCCAGCAAATCGCAAATACAATTGAAGCCGACTTGGTCCGGAAAAAATTCAGTATGCCGGTTAAAAATAATTATATCTTTTTGACGGCATGGGAGCAATACAAAAGAAGTCTTACAAATATCAATAGGACGATTAAAAATAAAGAGTTTGCCGCTAATCATTTTTTACCTGTTTTTAAAGACAAGAACATCTCGGAAATTACACAATCCGATATTAAAGAATATCAGATAAAAAGAAGATTGGAAGTCTTATCTTTGCCAAAAAATCAACTAAAAAAGGAAAGCGAAATAAACTTCCGTTGGATTAATCTTGAAATTTCAACCTTACATCACTTCTTTAATTTCTGTATAGAAAAGGAACTAATTGAAAAGAATCCGGCGGCCGGCGTTAAAAAACTAAATGAGCTGTCCAGGTTAAAAACTTTATCCGATTCCGATATCGAGAAGCTCATCGCCGGCGCAACGAATAAACTTACCCGCGATTTGATAACCTTTTTAATTTATACAGGCTGCCGTAAAGGCGAAGCTTTAAACCTTAAATGGGACGACGTGGACCTTCAGAACGACGTAATAGCCATTAAGGGAACCAAGACGAAGTATGATAGGTATATTCCTATAAGCAAGCCCCTGAAAGAGCTTTTGAGCCACATTAATAAAATTCAGGACTGTTTATACGTATTTAACAAAAACGGGGCTAAATTAGGCGATTTTAAGAAGTCTTTCCATACAGCCTGTAAAAATGCAGGATTTAAGGATATGCACATTCACGATTTAAGGCACGTCTTCGCGAGTAAAATGGTAATGGACGGGACGTCGCTTTATATCACGGGGTCACTGTTAGGACACCGGACGACGCAGATGACGAAAAGATATGCTCATTTAAAGCCAGAGACATTAAAGAAAGCCGTTAACGACGTATGGAGCAAGGACGATAAAAAAGATTAATGGTTTTATACCTAAACGAAAAATCAAAGGCCTTAAAACGCAAATATGAAAGGATTTTTTATAAAAAATGATTATAAGGATAGTAATTCTTTTAGCGTTTTATCTAACAAATCTAAATCGCCGGATGACAATGCCCCTAATTTTTTCAAAATCAAGGATTTATCTATCGAAGATATAGCGGACTTAATAACCGAAGGCTTTAAAAGTCCGGCGGAAACGTAGTCATCGATAAGACACTCTCCTGCTCTAAGGGGATTTTTGGTATTGCTTCTAACTGCCATTATAATTATATCCAAATAACGGCTATTGTAAACATCGGAACTTATTACGACCGCAGGTCTTTTTTTAGAAAATGTTTGATCGCTAAAAGGAAAGGGGACGAGAATTATATCGCCCTTTTTATAAGGCGTCATATGCGGCATCTTCGGCGTTATCCCATATCTTTTCAAAAATTCTTTCGGAAAGAACTTGTGAAGAATGAATCGTATTTTCTTCTTTAACTTCTAAAAATTTTATAAAATCCAATATTTCGGGAAAAAATTCTTCCGGTAATCTATCAATTTCATTAATTATTAAATCTCTGCCCGACATCGTAAACCTCTGTTTAAAAATTTATAACTCTATAAAATAAATATAGCACTATACGGAAAGATAATCAAGTTCAGGGAAAAGCAGTTATCTTTTGGGTATGAGTCTGACATACTCACAAACCCCAACTTCCGAAGGGGTGTAAACCACGGTTGAACTAAATTTACTTGATTTAGGCCAAGTTCCTTCTGATACGAATTTTAGATTTATACAGGCATTAGCTCCTGCGGGAGCATTATCGGATATAAAACTAATTATATAATGAAAATGGGGATAATTAGGCGTGTATTCAAATCCATAATCTTTTACGATTTTATGTCCTGGTATTACTGGAAGAGTAGATATAAAAAAGCTGTTTTTTGCAGATGCCGTTTTAATTCCTAAAAATAAAAACAGTAAGGTGATTGCAAGAAATAAAACTATTGAGGATTTTTTGGATTTTAACATTTTAACCTCCATAAAAATTAATTTTGTGTTTATATAGCGAAGTTTGAGTTTTTATGTTGGATTTCTTCATAGCTCTTGCATCACCCAAACTGCCATACCCCAAATATAAATTTTATTTTTATCAAAATCTATTTTTTCAAATGTCCCCGGATATATCTCATTTATGTCCTTTAATTTAATATTTTTAGATTTAATCATCATACGAGAATTATCTGAAATTAAAGTTATTTCATTAGCCGTAACCTCGGAAATTCTTTTAAAGACTAATCCAACTTTAGGGAAATAAAACAAATATATTTGACCTTCGCTAAATTCGTTTGCACCTACCCCAACGTATGATTTTTTTTTGATAGCTGGGTACATAGTATCGTCAAGGCATTGAATTACAAATTCGGCACGATTGTTATTATCAGTATCTTTTCTAACATAAAAATATTCAAAATTAGGTTTTTCAGCGTAGTCAAGCAAAATATTTTGTGTTCCTGTTCCGCCTATCATGATTTTATCGTAACTACCTAATCTTTTAGAAAGCTCTTTGATTTGTAAGTCTGAAAATAAGCCGGTTATACTATTTGAATAACCATCAAAAACCTGTCCTACATTTATATCTAAGGCGAAACATATTTTTATTAGGTTCTCTATTGGAATCCGATCGCTACCCGTTTCATATTTAGCTATAGAATTTGGTTTAATGCCGGATTTTTCAGAAACTTGAGCAATTGTAAGATGAAGCGCCTTTCTGGCAAACCTTAAGCGGTTCCCTATTTCAGTATAAATATTTTTTATATTATTATCGATATTTTTTTCTTTCATTTATTTTATCCGTAATATTATTTTCCTTATTTTATAATAATTTTTTATTAAAGGAAAGAATTTATTAAATTGTATCATAAATAAAATAAATTGTAATATAAATATTTTTTTCTATTGACAAGACATATTAAATTATACATAATAAAAAATATGGAGTTATACGGACTTATTTTTTTTCGAAATAAAGGTGAAAAAATAATATGGAAAAACGCAATTACTGGTTAAAATTAAAAGAAGATTTTTTTTCGCAACCTTACATAAAAAAGCTACGCAAGATAGCCGGCGGCGACACATACACGATAATTTACCAAAAAATATTATTGCTTTCTGTAAAAACTAACGGTTATATTGTTTTTCAAAATATCGAAAAAACCCTCGCCGAAGAATTAGCTTTAATTTTAGATGAAGATATTGATAATGTTACGGTAACTCTCGAATTTATGAAAGCTAATAAGCTTATCGAACAAACTGAGAATGAAAATGAATATTTACTTCCAGATATGCTCTCTTTAATAGGCTCGGAATCCGAAAGCGCCAAATGGGTAAGAGCCTACAGAGATAGGAAAAGAAAGGAATTACTAATTTCATCCGAAAAACAAACCTTACAATGTAAGGATAATGTAATGGGATGTAAGGATAATGTAATTATAGATAAAGATAAAGATATAGATATAGATATAGATCCCCCTCTTGCCCCCCATAAAAATACAGAAATGCGAGGGGGAGAATTAATTTCCGATAACAATCTTACAAAACTTTCAAGAAAATATAAAGAGAAGGAGATAAATAAAGCCTATCAATACCTCAAATACTTAAAATCAAAAGGCAAAGAAATAAAAGACCCAATAGCACTATTATTTACTATGTTAAAAAATGGCACTTATGCAGATATCGCGGAAATCGAAAATCAACAAAAAAAAGAAGACAAAAAATATCAAATCATTAAACCACAAAAATCTATAGTTATGAATCCAAATATCAAATCAATAATAAAAGAAATACAGGAATGGACGGGAGAATCATTATGATTATTGACGACATAATAATTAAACAGCAATGGCTATACCAACTTAGACAAGAAGAACGCGAACTAAATCAATTGGTTGATGATTATTTAGGGGATATGCCTGAACAAGTCTATAATACACTCAAAAAACGAATTGAAGAAAAAATACCGTTAAGCGATATAGAAGCAAAAGAAAATCTCGCTAAAATCGAAATAAAAGCATTCATATTTGAGAAAGTTTTATTCTTGCATAAAGACAATTATCCTAATTTTTTTCAGGATTATATTAAAAGATTTAAAAAAAATCTATATTCAATAAATTCAATAAATGGGGGCAAAAATGGAAAAGATAGAAATGGAAGCAATCGATAATATGAAGTCTCTTTTTTCGCTTTTGATTGAAGAAATTAAAAGCGTTAAAGAAGATAAAAATAAGTTACCGATTCAAAGATTATTAAACACCGAAGAAGCAATGAAGATTTTAGGGATTAAAAAATCAAAATTATACGACATGGTATCGCGGCAAGAACTTCCACACATTAAAATTGCGGGCAAAATAATGTTTGATTCAACAGACCTAAAAAAATTTATTGAGTCTAACAAAAAAGAAAAATTCAGATATGATTTTAATGCTGGTGATTTAAAAGGCAATAAATACAATAAAAAGAGGTAAATATTTATGAAATATGATAGCCAAAAAATGCGCGAGAAAGCCCAATTCATTGTACCGCAAATCCGTGACAACTATAAACAGATAATAATAATTGCAACTTTACAACAGTTTTTATCGTTAATAGCAGCATTTATCTTATTTTATTATACTTTTTATTTTGCAACCTATTTAATTTTTCCGGCGGTTATTTTATTTTTATATTTTTTATATATATCAATTAATAAAAGCACAATAAAAGAAATAAATAAGGAAATCAGGAGACAAACAAAATGCAAACAACACAGAAAAAAATAATAATTGTAGCTCTGTTTTTTTTCATTATGACTTCTTATCTAAGTTTTATGAGTTTTTATCGCGTCAGGCCTGCGTTTGCTGGCGTTAATTCATTCGTTTCCGCAGGTCTTAACGGCGCCAATTCCGTATCTAATAGCGGCGGAGCTGGAGTTTTTCATACTCAGGGCGAAAATATTTACGCTTTGGGTTATAGTAACGTAAGATTCAATACCGCAGGGCAGAGCTTGCAGTTATTTACCATAACCCCGCCTAATTTTTCTATAGGGTGTTCCGGCATAAGCGCGGAATGGGGAGCGTTTGCAATGCTCGGTTCCGAATTAATGCAGGTTTTACAGTCGATAATCCAATCAGGCGAAGTATTAGTATTCGCTTTCAATATGGTTTTAGGCGTCCTATGCAAGCAATGCCAGACCATCATGACGCAAATAGAAGGCATCGCCAATAAACTTAACGGGCTTAATTTTAATTCCTGTCAGACAGCCGAAGCGATGGGCAACCTTGCGGGGGCAGAACTCGGAAATATGATAAATAAAACAGGCGTAGCGGGTGCTACAAACGCTTTCGCCGACCAAGTTAGCAATACTTTAGGCAACGTTACAAGTTCTATAGGGGGCTATATCAACACCGTAAACACTGTTATGAATTGCGCTTCGACTCAAGCCGGAGCGCAGGCTCTCGTAACGTCTGGATTTACAAGCTGCGGAGCACAAGCGGTCGCAAGTCAATTTCAAGCGGGGTCTCTCTTAAGATATTCTTTGTCGCAGGCACATATCGGTTTAATAGCGGGTTCGAAACCAGGGTCCGGCGGCGCAAATAATTTAATAGGCGTTTTAAGGGGGCAGTTTATCGGAGATTTAGTCGGTTATCCGTCGGCGAGCAAAGGCGGGGACTTCGTAGTTAGATATGTTCCGCCGGCGCAAGTTTTAACTGTAGGGACAAGCAGTCAAGTTTTATCAAATGTGTTTACTATGATGATGAATGGCAGCCAAAATTTATCTTCGATGACAATAAATTATCCGGCAACTGGCTCAAATCCGGTAACTGGAGTCTCATTAGCAGGAATAGAAAGTTTAACGCCAAAGTGCTTTCCAGGCTTTATTTTTTATTACAATTATTATTTGCAACAGATAGAGAGTTCTTACTTTGGCACTCCAGAGCCGAGCTCCGCAGATACGACATGTCCGAGCGATCCGGCCGCAAGCCTAACGCAGCAGCAGATGGACAATTTCGTAACGAATTCGTCAATGCCGGTCATATTAATTTTAAAATTAGCTTATGTAACTCAGGATCCTAATTTAATTTATAGCGCTGCAAATGCTATGGCCGCCGGATATGCGAAGAATTTATTTCTCGATATGATCCAAGCTGTGACTAAAAACGTAATGGCGGCAAAAAATATAGACAAAAAACATAAACTAAAACTCTATGAAGAATACATCCACCAAATTACGCCAATCCAGAGAGAGCTAAACACACAATACGAAGACGATATAACACTCTTAAATACCCAAACTAAAAACATAGAGGCTTACCAAAACGTAAACAAGCAAGTAACAAGCGCTTTAAGTCAATACGGACTTGCTGGAGCTTATAATTTTAATCCGTAATTTATTAAAGCTAATTGTAAAAAGCATTTTTTATTACACACGAATTTATATCATTTGGGGTTAAAGATGAGCATTAAAGGGAGAAAGGCAAAAGCAAAAGGCAAAAAACTTTAATTAAGGAAAAAAAATGAAAATATTTAAAAATATTATAGGCAAACTGAAAGACGGTCTGAAAAAAAAAGATATTATTGACAGTGAAGAATTCAGGAAAGCCAACGAAAAATACCTTAAAATACTACTAAAAATAAGGGAAATATCGTTTTATATATACACTATATCGTTCATTATTTTTTTTATTACTTATTTTTTTAATGTTTTAATTAGTGTGGAGCTTCTATCGTTTTCTGTATTTTTGAGCTTTCTATCAATTAACTTCGCTATATATTTCGATACTAAAAATCTTAACCTTCAAAAAGGAGAAAAAAAATGAAAAAATTATCGAAAAAGTATTTATTTTTTATTATTCCAAACATTTTTTTTATTATTTATTCGGTTTATGTTTTTTTAACGGCCCATAAAATAAATAATTCAGAGCAAAAAATAGGTTTTATTATAGGGATTATATTCTCTTTGCTAATTGTAAATACAGTTTTAACCATATTTTATCTAATATTCAACGATATACAAGATTCAAAAAAGAAAGAAAAAAAATAGGAGAAAAATCATCATGTACACTATTTACGCGTTCGGCAACGGCTATATTTTATTTTATATTTTTCAATCGATAGCCTTATTTTTTAAAAACAACAATATCGGAGTTTTATTTACCATATTGGCTTTAATAGCGGCGATTTATTACGCCGCAAAGGTTACTATCTATCATCAGCATTCGCTTGTTTCTACCGCTAAATATATCTTAGCATTCTCGATAATACTAACTGGGCTCGTTTATAACCAGACAACCGTTATCGTAAACGACGTCGCAAATCCAGGAGCTCCTACAAACGCCCAACCCATAAGCAATGTTCCTTGGGGAATAGCGGTTTTATGGTCGGATTTTACGACTATTCAATACGGACTGGCAAAAGATTTTACGAACGATTTTTCGGTTCCTGCCGGCGATAATATGTTATCCGAAGGACTTGGCGTTTCAATAATACAGCAGGCGGACAGCGCTACTATTTC
>JAJZVN010000067.1 GCA_021845685.1 bacterium | reverse complement strand
ATAAATATTATGATATAAATAATAAACAGCAAACACGTAAACGCGGGCATAGCTCAGTTGGTAGAGTACAAGCTTCCCAAGCTTGGTGTCGCGGGTTCGAACCCCGTTGCCCGCTCCACTTAAAACCTTGATTAATACTGCATTGAAAGCATTTTTAAAATTTCAATATTTTAACTTATCTTAACTAAAATTTGCTATTTTTAACTATATTTTGCTATACTATTGCTATACTAAATTTTTAATAGGAATTAATTATGGCAAGCATTTACAAGGTTAAAAATTCTAAAAATTATTACTATAGCATTTCTTTCAATGGTAAACATTATCAAGGTTCAACAAAAACTACAAACAGACAGGCAGCACAGCAAATAGCAAATTCTATTGAAACAGATATTGCAAGGCATTCACATAACCTACCGACAATAAATAAAGGTATAGCAAATTTTGCTATACTATACAAAGAATATTTACAAGATATGAATGTATCTGAAGGAACTAAAGAAGTCAGGATTAACGCTTCTAAACATTTCTTAAAATCATTTGAAAATAAATATATTCAACATATTAGTCAACTTGACATAGAAAAATATCAATTACAACGTAAACTTGAGATTATGAGTTTACCTAAAAATTCCGGTAAAAGGGAATCTGAAATATCATTCAGACTTGCAAATATAGAAATTGCGACTCTTTATAATTTCTTTAATTATTGTATCAAAAAACAATTAATCGATAAAAATCCTTGTATCGGCATTAAAAAACTAAACGAATTATCCCGCCTTAAAACCTTATCCGACGAAGATATTTTAAAATTAATTAACGGTGCAACGAACAAATTAACTAAAGATTTAATAACTTTTTTAATTCTTACAGGTTGCCGTAAAGGTGAAGCCCTTAACTTAAAATGGGACGATGTCGATTTAAAGAACGGAGTTATTGCAATTAAAGGGACGAAAACCAAATTTGATAGATACATTCCTATTAGCAAGCCCTTGAAAGAGCTTTTAAACGGTATTGAAAAAAATCAAGATTGTTTATACGTATTTAATTATAAAGGCAGTAAAATAACTAATTTCAGAAAGTCTTTTATGACTGCATGTAAAAATGCCGGATTTAAGGATTTACACATTCACGACTTGCGCCATGTTTTCGCTAGCAAAATGGTTATGAACGGAACATCGCTATTTATCACAGGGGAGCTTCTCGGTCATAGAACAACCCAGATGACAAAAAGGTATTCTCATTTAGTGCCGGAAACACTTAGAAAGGCTGTTGATGACGTGTTTAAATAATGAAGCTAATATTTTTTATAATATTATAATACAAAAATATTTTTATTGACAAAATATAAGAAAAATAATTTAATAAAGCATATATTTTAATTAATTAATAATTAACTTATCAATAGGATCTTAAAATGTTTAAAGATCTTTTTTACGGATTAATCATAGGATTTTTTATCGGAACTTTACTTGTCAATTTAATCAAAATAACTTTTTATTTAGCAAAAGGAATAATAATGCTAATTATCGCAATATTAAGAAAAATTGTCAATATTATTAATACGCTCACAGCAAAAAGACAAAATATATAAAAAAAGGAATAAATTAAAATGAGTATATATCATTCAGAAAAACGTAGTTGCTCCCGTTGTGATTACTATCCTTCTTGTAACGGATGCCTGCATTATAAACCAGCATACACAGAATACACAGATGAAGAACAACAAATAATTAATGAAGACAATTACCTTCTTTTCATGACAGCTATAGCAATAATTGTGCTATTTATAATACTTGTCTTCCCTGCGGTAGGAATACATTTTTCTTACATAATACTACAAAAAGATAATCTGATATTCAAAGAAAAATTATTAAATATAATGTTAAAAACAGCAAACATATTACCGTTTCACATTATAGAAATAATAACAATAAGCGGAATATTCCTATTAGAATTATTTATATTATATATGACAACATTTAAAACAATACGAGGCTATATAAGCTTATTATTTTTTTCGGTTCTAAGTTATATAATACCGTTAATAATAACCACGACATATACAACTACAATACTACACATAAATAAACCAACATACGCAATTCTATCATATACATATATAATAGCCACTATCTTATTGATTAAACAAATAATATCATTAATCGTATATAAAAAAAATTATGAATAATACAAATAAAATATATCTTAAAAAATTAATAAACTTTTAAAAAAGGAGCTAAAAAATGGATCAAAACAATCTTAAAGAAAAATTATTATCAAAATTTAAACCGGTAGAAACACAAGACAAAAAATACAAAAAATTTGCAAAAAGTCTAGCATTTCTAACAACATTAATAACAATAGTTTTTATAATTTCTATACTGATATTTTTATCGGAAACACAATTGTATTCTTACCAAAAAAACAATAAAATAATACTAATAACTTTTTTGTATATAATCTGTTTATCAATAATAAAAGTCGGTGAAATAATAATTGTAATAAAAGACAATATATAAATTTAATACATCAAATTTATAAATTTTAACCAATAAACATTAATAAAAGAGAAAAATCATGAAATCCAAAAAAAAACCATTAATTATTTCAATCGTAACATTATTTTTATTAATTACAAGTTTAAGCCTTTACGGATGCTCGGCAAAATCCAATTCAGCTAAAAGAATAAAAGAATTCCAAATGCCGGGCATAGCTAAACATCTTAATGTAGGTTATGCCGGTGAAAGTATGAAAACTAGTAAAAGTGAACAACAAATGCAAGCTAACTTAAATCATGTATTATTTGATGTTCCTTTACCAAAATCTGATAAAAAACCAACTAAATCAAATAAAAATATAAAAAAACAAACAAAAAAATAAATAAACTAATGAATATTTTTTAAAAAATAGAATGATGATATGCTAAATGTGAACTGCATATTACATAAAAAAATATTATAATAGCCGATAACGAAACATATATATAATCAAAAAAAGACAATTTACCTGATATAAAAACATAAAATTTTAAAATATATAATAAAAATATTCAAATTGATCAAAATCAATATTAAAAAAAATCATGAGAAAATTAATATTAATATACATATACGGTACAATAATATATGCAATAGCTATGATACTTATAACCATCGCAATTAAAATAATGTCATACTTTAAAATAACCGACAAAGAAATATGTTCAACATCTCTTTATATATTTGTAACAATTTTATGTGTTACATTTACATATATACCATTAAGAAAATATATAAAATTCATAGCCGAAAGAATATAAAAAATTAAATTAATATTAATAACAATAAAAAACAATGAGCAAAGAATTATTAAAAATCAAAGATATATATTATATATAATATTACAGTTAATTTTGAAATTAAAAGCTTTTGAACGACATTGAAAAAATAAAGACTGTTTACACGTATTTAATTATAAAGGCAGTAAAATACGTAATTTCAGAAAGTCTTTTATGACTGCTTGCAAAAATGCCGGATTTAAGGATTTACACATTCACGATTTAAGACACGTTTTCGCTTCAAAAATGGTATCGAACGGGACTTCACTATTTATTACAGGGGAGCTTTTAGGACACAGGACAACCCAGATGACAAAAAGGTATTCTCATTTAGTGCCGGAAACATTAAGAAAAGCTGTTGATGATGTTTGGAAATAATATAATTTATTTTAATAATATCAAATTATTTTTTAAAAATAGTTTTTAGGTTTTTCGGCATTTAAATTTAAAAAAGATTTAGATAACCGCCGTTTAAAGTTATCCAAGATTTATAGATAACTTTTTTAACAACGGTTTTTTGTTGTTAAAAAAGCTGTCTATAAATCGGTCAGGTAAATTTAGGTTTTTCAATAACAGTTTTATCGTTGTTGAAAAACCGTATAGAATTTACCTGTGGATAACTTTTCATAATAAAATTCTATAAACTTTCTTAAAATTAATATACAAAATTCACAATTAAAAGCCTTTCAATTAAAAAATAGGTAGTTTACTATTTAAAAAATTTAAGACTTTAAAATATTTCTATTTTTAAAAAATTTTCTAAATTATCAAAAGACGTTTCACAGTTTTTTATAGTAGTATTGTCTTTGCTTGCATATGCGATTTGCATTAGCATATTGACAATTTCTTTATCGATTTGTAATAAATTTTTTTCATAAGCTTTAATTTTTTTTTCAAATTCTAAATTATTTTTAACAATATTTTTTTCAAATTCTGAAATTTTTTCGGTTAGTTTTACGACGATATCATCATTAGTTTTTTTCTCATTTGAGTAATAACTTTCAATCAAATTATTTAAAAATTCGGATTTATTTTTCATCTGATTTATTTTATCTGCGTATGCAGAGTTTAAACGAAATGTAGTTATTTCATTCATTATATTTATTGCCTCCTTGCTTGTATTACAAAATGTAATACATTTGTAATACAAGCGATATAGTGTTTATATTGTGTTGCTGTTATTTGTAATACATTTGTAATACGTCTGTATTACAAGCGATACTGTAATTTAGCAGGTTTCCGCACGTAAGCACGATTTTAAGAAGTGCTTGCGTGTGTCAATAATCGTAGTTGTTTTTTCATATATTATCTGCATTTTTAGTAATTTTTGCATTTTTCTTATCTGTCTTTTTGTCAATTTTATTTTCATTTTGAAAGTAAATCGATAATTCATTTCTTAAATTTTCATTTAAATTATCAAAATTATTTGCAACAATATCATAAACTTTTTCAAATTTTTCTTTTTTGATTTTAGCTTTTAAAATTTTCAATTTTGATTTCTCTTTTTGAATTTTCTTAAGTTGTGTTTCAATTTCGTTTTTTATTTTAGACCTCACTTTTTTAATTAATTAATTTTTTTGTAAAAATTCAAAAGTTCCCTGAAACTATTAAAAGACAAAAAAATTCTGTTTTTTTTAAAAGCAGGATATGAAAGGTTAAATTAAACGTTATCGTAAGTTCTTTTTAAATATGTGAGTGGTCTATAATGTTTCAATTCAATTTTTTCTTTACGTATTTTAATTAGAGCTGAAACAATATTTTCAAAAGAATAATTTCTTTTTTTGCAATATCTAAAAATTAAAAAATCAAGTTCGGATAGAGATTTAATTTTTCCCGACTCGACACTTTTAAGATTTCCTGCATATAAAATTGATACGTATTTATCGACTTCATCATTATTTACAAAATTATATAATTCTTTCAATTCATCAACATTTAACTTATCGGTTTTTTGTTTTTTAATTAATAGTTCATTTTGATACTTAAGAAATTTTTCATCACTTTTTGACATTATCGATAAAACGTTCTGCTTCAAAGCATTAACAGTCGTTGAAGATATATTTGATAAATACCGCACCCGAAAGAAAGAGCCTATATTTACGTATTTTGCCTTTTTATTGATAAAATTTGCAATACGATGTATATGTTCTATATCAGAAGCACTTGCTTTGTCTGCCTGAAACCTAAATTTTAGGTATTTAGACAGTGTTTCATAGTCGTTTTTATTCATTTTTTCACTGAATTTAATTATTGCTTGATAATTATCCTTGCTTGTTTCAATTGCATAATAAACCATTTATTTCATCTATTAGTCGATTTAAATTATCCATAGTTAAGTCGTCCAGTAACATATAGTCTGCCCGATTCGGTGCGATATATATGTTATAATTATATTTTTCGTTTAATTTGATTAAATTATCTAATATTTTTAAATAATCATCGATATTTTTGCAATGAAACTGCTTCGGGAACTGATTTTTATCAACAAAGTTTAGACATCTTATTTCAAATTTTTCATCATATTTTGCGATTTGATTTAATGATTCGTGATTAATATTATTCATAATAATTACCTCCGGTTTAATATATATATAAAATAGGCTCTCTCTCGGGTGCGGTATTTTCTACATTGCCGATTATTTTTATACTGCTAATTATTTTTATCCGGTTGTGTTTCTTAAATTATAAAATTATTCGATGATATCTAAAATATTTCTTGCCTCATTTACTGTTCTTATTTCCCTAATATTAGACACAATATCCCTTACCTTTAAAACTTTCCCCGATTCTTTAAATTTCTTTTTCAGGGATTCTATTTTTTGAACCGTATTTTCTAACTTAGAAAATCCGTATTCTTCTAATAATTCCTTTATATCTTCAATGTGCATAAATATTAATCGCATTGCCCAACCTACATCTTCACCGTCTATTTCATTAATTTTAGATTTACCTAATATAATATGGTATATTAAAGCGTATTTTAAACTTTTATATAGAGTTCTTCTTAGAAATGCTGACGGTATATTATTATTTTCTAAATTAGCATAATTTTTAAAAGAATCAATAAAAGCTTTTTCGGCTTTTTTATTTAACGTATATGCGGTATTATCTTTAGGAAATTTTAACTTTTTCCATGAGTTTTTAACTGTTTTAATTAATGTACCTGTAGGGTACAACGGTACAGACAAAGGCGGTCTGCTGTCGTCTTGTTTAGCTATGATATAGTTAAATCGTGCTGCAAATCCATCAACTATATCTTCACTTGATACGTTTGTCAAAAAACTATCATATGCGTTCATACCTAATATAATTAGCGCAGGATCATCAACGGTAATTTCATAGTCTTTGGTTTTTCTCATAATTGTTTTATTATCATATATTTTTAGTAAATATTCTTTTTCTTCTTCCATATAGCTTTGATTTTTTAGTGCTTTTAAAAGCTGCCCGATTTCGTCCTTAAAAAATATAGAGTGATTATTTTCGGAAACGCTTTCAATAAACTTTGCTGCCGATTGAACACCTGAATCAAATATATTTTCAAGTTTAATTGCTTTTTCAAATATATTGTGAGTATATGTTTTACCGTCTCCGGAACGTGCTAATAATATAGTCCAGATGTCAGGTTTAATATATTGCTCCTTAAAGTTTATATTAACGTTTAATTTTAATAATTCCGCTGCAACGTAGTTAATACCTATTATTAACGGCATTTCAAGCGGTATATCGGTTTTATTTTTAAACACATTTACGACATTTTCAATGAATGAAAACGGCGGTATTGCTATATCTCCGCGAAAATTACATTTTTTATTTAATAAAATCAATGACTTAAGTTGTGCTTTTGCACTTTCCGATAGTTTTCCACTATACACAAGTGAGGTAATATCTGCATTTGCCGGTTTTTTCAAGGAGAGAGACCCCCCCTTGTCAGCAGTTTTATTTTTGACAGCAACACTTACTACCGACTGTGTTTGCGGTGCTGACAAAGATGTCAGCAACCTGTCAGCAGATTTTACATTAAAAATGTGATTTTGGTTAGTAATTACTTGCGTTTTAGGAGTATTTTTTAACATGATAGACACCTCCTTAAAACGATGCATTAACACGGTTCTTATTCAGAAATGCTTCTATATCATTTTTTAAAAATAGAAGTTTTGAACCTACCCGTGTAAAAGGTATTTGTCTATTATAGGTTAAACGGTATACCGTCATTTTTGACACACGCATAAGACTTGCGGCTTCTTGTAATGTGAGAACATCTAAATTATTATTTTTCATGGTATTCCTCCATAACTAAAGTTATCTAAAATTTAGGCTGAAGGAATATACAACATTCAAAACAAGATTACAAGTTTTTTTTAAAGATTTTTTAAAGATTTTTACATTTGCTATAATATTGCTATACAATTTTTAAAACTTTAAAATTATTTAATAATATTAATATATTAAAAAGCAATATTATAGCTTCCCAAGCTTGGTGTCGCCGGTTCGAACCCGGTTGCCCGCTCCATTCAAAACCGCAGTAAATAACACACTTAAGGCAATAGACGATGTGTGGAATATAAATTTTAAACATTCTTGAAAAAGCA
>JAJZVN010000066.1 GCA_021845685.1 bacterium | reverse complement strand
TTAACTCTAATTCGTGCATAGGCAAACAGTCTTTTGCGTATCTTACTACCGCCTTTACGGCGTTCATTCCTCTATTAAATTCCGAAGACATCTTACTAACAAGTTCTAAAAATGAAATCGGGGTAGCATATAATTCTCCAAAAGAATTTATACTGTTTAACACTTGTTCGTTTTTTCCCGAAAGATGATACCAGACGCAAGTATCGGCGACTATAATTTTTTTTATGCCCATAAACCAAATTTATTCACGATATTAACTTAATTCGCAATAGATAAAGTCAATTAAGTTAATTTAGCCGATTAAAAAAATTACCGTATTTTAAAATGAACGCATTGAATATTTTCTTTATTCATTATTTCTTTTTTAATAGCATAATCAATTATTTTTGAAACAAAAACTTCAAAGTTTTCTTCGAATTTAATCTCAATTATATTTATTGCGTCTATTTTTAATTGTATCTTTATCTGCAACTGCAGTAATAACGGATGAATTAAGGAAGCCAATTCTGCGGCGATTTTTAAAATACTACATAACGTATTTATTCCATTAACTGTATTAATAGTTTTTGAAGCCAATTTGCATAATTCAGAAGTAATTCTTGCTATTTCAGCCAAATTTTCATAGGTTGAAATTTCTGTATTTTGTTTTTCAATATAACATTTTAAGTCTTCAATTTTTTTATAAATTTTTTTATCGGCTTCATCAATTCCGATAGATAACGATTGTTGCCTTATATTTCCTGAATTGTCGCCATCAGTACCCGATTTATCATCGTCGTCCGATTGTTTTATTTTTTTCAAAAGCAACTCTATATTGATATTAAGTTCTTCATTGATTTTACATAATTTTTTTTTTATATCATCATTGAGTTCTTTTTCTTTAATTTCTTTGCTTTTCTTTAATACTTCGTAAACTTTTTTAAAAAAAATATCCGCAATTTTTAAAATATCTTTATAGACTTTAAGTTTTTCATTTTCATCTTGTATTGTTTTATTAATCTGTTTGCTAAAATTTTCAAAATCAATATTTGAATTCATATTGTCTACTTATAAATCTATTATTTCTAACACACCGTTCATTTTTTAATAATTTATGGATTATTTTTATATTTATAAAAATAAATTAATTTAAAAAGCATTATCATTTGTTATAATATAAATTGATAGGTTAGAAGTATCAAGTGGCTTTGACTTTATTTTAAATTAAATTTTGGTAAACTTTAGTAATGTTAGGATTTAAAAAGCTAAACCTTGTGTCGAAATACCTATCGTTATGTAAAAATCTTCTAAATAAGCCGAATCTTCCGGCCATAATTTAGGAACTTTTATTTTGTAATGAAACGCAAGCCAACCAAGAATAATAATTATAGAATCTTTATATAGCATAGATTCTTTCCTTTTATTTTTAATTACTTCAATAAAAAATCTATTATTTTCAAGCCAATATTGCAATTTTTCCTTATTAACATCTTTTAATAAATCACGGTAGGCGTCAGCTATCTTTATTCCAAGTTTTGTATTATTATTGGCTTCTTCCCCTATAAAACTTTTATAAATTTTTGCGGATTCTTGCAATAAATTATCAATATGGTTATAGCAATCAATTAACATTTTTTGTATTTCTCCAAAAGCATCATCGGTAATTTCTACTAATGCTGAACCTTTCGCCAGTAATCTTTTTATATTTTTGCTTTTATCTTCCTCAAGCGGAATGGCAGGTTTATAGTCGCTCATATGAGACATTTCAGCATAAGCATGCTGAAGAATTGTCCTAATTTGAACTTCGCATGATACACTATCATCGACATTATTTCCATTAATATTAATTTTATTTTTTAATCTTATTACATAATGGTCAGATTGATAAGTAAAATGATCAGGATTATTTAATTTTTCTTGCTCAAAATCACGACATTTTTCACACTTAAATTCTACCATATTTTCAATAATTTTGCCAATATTACGAACATCTTCCAGGAGCAAGGTTACAAACCTCACTCCAACTTGGTCGGTAATATCCAATAATGGATCATTATAGTTCTTTTTTCTATATAATGCTTTTTCTATAAATGAATCGGTTTCTTTAACTCTAACCAATGGAGGAATTTGTAAAAGTTTATCGCAGGCATTTTTTAAGAAATATTTTTGATCTAATGCATTGCATATCTCTTTTTTTACAAATTCTCCAAATTCTTTGAGCATTCCACGTCTTTCGTTATAAGCCTTGCTTAATTCCAATTCTTTTATATTTTCCATAATTATTTTATATTTTCTATTTCTCCTCTTATTCTTACTTTAACCCAACCTTCATTTTCATCATCTGGACCAATAATACAAAACGAATTATGAAGTTCTTCCGGCAACGCAATAATAGTAATATTAGATGTGAATCGTATTGATTCCCTACGTAATTTACCTTTGATTAATTGTGTATTTTTTGAAAATGATTCAGCTATTCCTTGCTCTTCGCACTCTCTTAAAAAAGAGTCTTGTTGATCTTCTGGAAAATAATCGATAGAAAATTCTCTTGGATTAATAATAGTACTATTATCACTTAAATATGAAATTAAATGCCCATAAAGTTCTAATTTGTCTTCGTTCCCCGTATTTATACTATTAATAAAATTGCGAGTAATTTCATAAAATTTTTTTGTTTTTGAGGATGAGTTATCAGCAATTCTACATCCTAAAAAAGTGCTATAAAAATATAGCGAAGCATTTCCGTTGGTAGAATTTTGCATTAGGTGGTCAAAAACTTTAATAGAAAAATCATCAGTATTTCTTACTTGGTTTTGACCGGTTGTATGATTTCTATTTATTTCTATAAATAAGGCTAATTTCATTAAACGAGTCGAATCTCCAAGAATTATATTATTAATATATTCAAGCATTACTTCATTATTTTCAATCCTCTCCATTAACCCCCTGTCGTAATCAGCCTTTATAATAGCAATAAAACGAGATTCTGTTCCATCATCATATAACGTTCCTTGAATAAAAATTGCAGACCCGGATTTAATTGACCCTGAGGTTTGAGCATTAGAAAGTTGCGCAGCTAAATTCCTTGAATTTGTTATAAACTCGGCATCATTGAAATCAAGCATATTTGAAATTATATTAAATGAACGACCTGGCGCAGTATCTTCTACAGTTAAATCTACGCAATGACTTCCTTGAGAAATTACAGCCATAATTCTGTCAATTAAAAGATTTAAACTTTTGTTATCAAGACTAATAAGAATATTGCTATATATCGGATTTAGCGTATTAAGTTCAGAAGCCCTGACTACTTCATGGGCAATAACTCTTTGAATCCGCATATTGATTATAGACATAAATAATTCTCCTTATCATTTTGCAATTTTTATTTTAAATTAATTTAATCAGAATCATATTATCAATAAAAAACTTTTTCATAAATTCATAAAAAGTGTAGTCA
Source organism: bacterium (assembly GCA_021845685.1). Taxonomy (GTDB): domain Bacteria; phylum SZUA-79; class SZUA-79; order Acidulodesulfobacterales; family Acidulodesulfobacteraceae; genus Acididesulfobacter. The sequence goes on along the minus strand of JAJZVN010000066.1, from coordinate 4,537 downwards.
TATCTAAACAAAAAAGGCATAAAAGGAAATAAAATATCCCCCGAAACAAATGTAGATTCACAATTATTCGATATCTTTTTAAATTCCTCTTTAAATTTTCCTATCATCTTAATGCCATTTGAGCTTAAAGCATATTCACATATAATGCTTTTCAAACTGTCATCCCAATGTGTGCCGTGATGAGGCGTAATTAAAACCGCAAAATTTTTTCTTTCTTCGTCTTTAAGTGTTTCTATGACATTAATTATTTATTTTTTTTCTAAAATCACCTAAAAACAAAATTCTATCATCTATTGCAAAAGATAAAATTAACTGGTTTGCAGCCTTTCTTAAAGATTAATAAAACCTCCGCTAATATTGTTAACATTTAAATTTAATTATACCGGTTTAAGGTCTTATTCGCCCAATCTTTTTCTTTTGGTTTTACTTGATTTTATTTATCATAAAAAGACAATACTGAGCGTTGGAAACATCCCCGCTTATTTTAAACATTTTATAAGCTTTTTCGTAATAGACATAAGCCTTCTTGTTATTTCCTTTATTCCTGTAAAGCCTGCCTAAGTATTTATATCCTACCCCAGTCCACTCTTTATTTCCTATTTTTTTCTCCATTAAAAGACTTTTAGAATTTGCTTTTTTGCAGAAACATAATTTTTATCAAATGTATTTAGCGAGCCTAGATTTAAATAACTTATGGCTGTCCCGTAATAGTCGCCTATGTTTTCCCTTAAATTTAAAGATTCAGTTTCGTATTTTATAGCTTTAGGATATTGATTCATATCGGCATAATCCATAGAGCTATATTATTATAGCTTAAAGCCTTTTCTTTTTTAGTTTGACTAAGCGCCAAAGATTTTTTATAGTAATGCAGGGCTTTTTGATATTTGCCTTCGTTTTGGTAAATTGAAGCAATATTATTGATACCGTCAGATTCAGCGCTTGTATCATTTAGTTCCCTTGCAAGTTTTAACGACCTGAAATCATACATTAAAGCGTTTTTTTCGTCCCCGACCGAGGTAAACGTTAGACCTATCCAGTTGTAAACTATTCCAAGCCTATTTTTATCGCTTGCAAGTGGAATTGCCCGCTTAAAATCGTAAAGGGCGGGTTTGTATAAGCCAAGACGAACATCTGCTATTCCGAGACACAAATGAGCGTAAAAACTTTTAGGATGGTTATCTACCGCCCTTATTCCCCAAGACCTTGCCGTTTTAAAAGCCTGAGCGCTTATATGGTCGTAGCATTCGTTTACGGAATAAGGAGAAGCGTAAGATTTAACCGAAAAGATTAATAAAATGAGTAAAGATAAAAATAAGATTTTTTTAAGCATAAGTCCTCCGTATTTGTTTAAAATGCACCGCTCTGCGATTTTACTTTTTTAGCTATTTTATCTTCTTTTTGTTTATGTAGTTCATAAAGAAACTTACGGTAGTTTGGGATATTTCTTAAATTTAGATAAACGGAGGTAGAAGGCCAGCCTCTAAATATTTTAATCTCTTCGTTAGAGCCGAAATGCCAATAAGCAGTTACGTCCCCGAGATTATAATTTCCGTTAACGCTGTCAGGCTTGCCGTATTTATCGGATACCATGGTTATTACGCGTTTAACGAGTTCCGTGTTCATAAAAGTAGGAAAAACGTATTGGGCATTTGCAAATCTGTTGTTTTGGGTATAACAGACGTAGAGTTTGGAGGCTCCGCTGAGTTGACCGTTTACTCTGTAGCTGTCGCAGAAATAATTAGGACCTGCTTTAATAGGAGTAAGCCCCGCTTTTTTAATTGCGTTCTCAAGAGTCTTTCTATTAGGATTTAGCAAAGATACCCCAAATAGTTTTAAACGACCTGAAGTTTTAGATTTAATGGAAGATTTAGGTTGATTTGAGCTTTTATTAGAGTTGGTATTTTTGGAACAGGCAGAAAGCGAAAAAGAAAGAAAAATAACCAATGCGGTTAAAATAAAAAATAATTTGTAGGTCTTCATTAAATATCCTCCTAAAGATTTTATTTTTAGTTTCATAAAACACTTTTAAATTGATATTTTTAGTTTCAGGACTTATCTGACGCTTTTGTTCCCCTGAATAGCATTAAGTTATATAACTGCTATCTTATTCAACTACTATAGCTGTTCCCGTATAAATAGCCTGTGAAACCTGCCACTGAGATCCCTGAGTTTGATAAGTCCCTGTAGATACTTTTGCGTCTATTATTGCATTTGCCCCCATATTTTTAGCGTTTTTAAGCATATCATATAAAGCTTCTGTTTCGGATAAACTGAATTCTTCTTTAGTAGATGCCTGAGTGTCTGAAACGCCTCTGACCAAACCTAAAACATTTTTAATATTTTTTCCTGGAATCTCGGAAGAAGGAACTACTAAAATTTCCTGCTTAAGAGCATCAACCATTTTAGATGTTTCTAAATTCTTTTTTGATGCTTTTTGTTTTTTATTGTTTATCCTCCAAAATATAAAAAACGCAAACAAAATAATAATTATTAAAACAGGTGAAAAAAAAGAAAATAAATTAGAAAATGTGGGCTTGTCTGACATCATATCATCCTCCGAATTATTTATTGATTAATTTTATACGGCCATTATTTTAAAGTAAAATTACCAGATTTAATCCTTACAAGATTATCGACCTGCATATTGTAAATATAAATCCATGCGCTTACGGTGTCGCCGTTATTAAGCCTGACGTCGTCTTTTATTCGCTTAAACAGAGTCGGTTCCGGAAACTTATCCGAGCATTCTTCGTAATCGTCTAAATTGGGCAAAATATTATCCGGGTTATTGAGCAAATAAAGTTCTCCGTAAACTATATCGGAAGGGTCGTCAGAGGGAATGGCGCCGGGATAATCTTCTACCATATAAAGCTTACCTTTCCAATTAGCGTCGCTTATGAATTTGGCATGCTTTGCGAGAAGATGATACATATCGTTGCCTATATCCTTTTTAAGCGTTCCGTAAACGAATAAATATTCTTTGTCCTTGTTTGTCATATTTATTTTTTAATTTCCTTGATTAAATCAAGCAGGTTTTCAAATCCGTTTTCTTCTATATAGCGTTTCGTATAAGGGTTATTATCCAACATTTTTATGTAATATTCAAACATGTATTTTATTTCTTTTATTTGCAGCTGCTTTAGTTTCCACAATACCGCTATAAACTCAAAAAAGTTGAAAAAATCTACGCATTTTTCTTCCAAATCTTCTTTTTTACGGTTTATTAAGGCTTCCTCGAGTAGTTTCATTAAATCTTCGTGTTTACTCGAATAGTCGATATGTTTTCTTATTTCTGCGTATTTAGAACTGATAAAAAACTTTTCGAATAAAGCGTTTAATAAATCTGTCCGGCGGAGTCTGTTATTTACCCGCAGGCTTATTAAAGCTATTATAGAGGCTACTATAAACGAAAGAGCCGTTACTACGGAAGCGATTACGCCAATTTCTTTCCACATTAGATTATATACCCTTGTTCATTTCAAAAGTTCGGCTAAAGTTTTTAATTCAAATTCTTTTTCACCTATAAAATCATAAACATTTTTAGCGTTGTCATAGCCTTCGCATTCTACCGGAAAAGAGTCTGCGTCGTTTGCTAATAACCAAATAGTTCGAGTGCAATTTGAAACTGTAATGCAATTAGGGGTTATATTATCTAAGTATTGAATTTTTGGAATAGGAACGGGATTGCTTATGCCGCCCGTAAATCCATCTTCGGCATCATGATATTTATAATCAGATTGCCAAGATTTTTTATTACCGTGAGATAATGCAAAATCCTCATGGAAACCATTAGGAACATTTTTCCAATATTTTAGAAACTTTTCAGAATTTATTATAACGGGATATGTATTATTATTATCACTGGCGGAAACAATTTTCATATAAACAGAATTTTTATTAGGTAGTTTTATCTCATAAACATAACAACGTTCATTATAAACAGAGGATTCCCCGATTATTTTTACCATAAATTTTATTCTTCTTCTTTAAGAACAATGCGTAATTTCGGCGATTTCATAAGTTCTCCTCCTGTTATAACTGCTTGATAAATTAAAGATTTTTATCTATATTCTATATTTTAAATATTGTTATTAAAATTAAATTATAATTAAAGTTTAGGGCTGATAGGTTTGTTACAAAAAGCGAGCCAAAATTACCTATATTAATACCGGTAAGCCGGACATTCCGTTTGAGTTTTATATCTCCTGCATAACCCACTTAACCCTGCCGATTATAAAATTATCTTCGTCTATTTTATCCGTTTTTAATTCCCTGTCGGCAAAATTTTTATTGTCGGATTTTAAAACTATCTTGCCTTGGTCTTTGTAATAAAAAACTCTTTTTATAGCTATGCCTTCGTCCGGAATGCGGACGGCATATATTTTTCCTTCCAAATATTCCCTGTCGTTTATATCTATGCCGACGTATCCGTTTTCTCTTACCGTGGGAGACATGGATTCGCCTCTGACTTTCACGGCGACCATATTTTTTTTATAAAATTCTTTTTTTAAATAAAGCTCCGTAATGGAATTATAAC
>JAJZVN010000065.1 GCA_021845685.1 bacterium | reverse complement strand
TGATAATTATTTTTAAAAATAACAAAATTATAATTATATTATAACACAAAAATAAACATACTCTATATAATATGAGCCTTTCTATTGTATTAGCAGTCTTATTATAAGTCTTAGAGGAAATTCATGAGCTTCGCTGAATTTGCGTTGCTTCTTTAGTAAATAAATATAGAGAATGCCAAACAATTATACATATACAGAATTAATAAAAGTATATGTGGCGGATAAAAACCATATATACTTTTATTTATCAATAAATAATATCTTTATACTTTCTGCTTATTATTCCAATCTCCGCCTAATTATTACAAAATATTAATAAAAGCTTAATAATTGTAACAAAACTTTAATTAATATTTAATCATTTTGTAATCATTTTGTAATAATCTTGTAATAATATTTTGTTATAATTCTGTAAATCACATATAAATGAATGCAGATAAATATCCTTTTATTTGCTTTATATATATTATATTAAATATTTTTATCCATAAAAAATTTCAAGAAAATAAGTATTGTCGGCTTCAAAAATAACAATTAATAAAAAAAATAAAAATAATTAAGTTAACAATAGCAATTAAATAGCAATTAAATTAACAATAACTTGGAGGAGTTATGAATAACAGAATTAAACAAATAGCCGACTATCTCTCTATTGGCATAATGGGGGGGGGGTATTATCAAGCTACTCCTAAAAAAGAAAAAAATGACAGTTTGAATGTCAATTACCGTAAGATTGCTAATGTTGGTTGTGACACAGTTGTAAAAAGTCTCTTGTTATTTTTTGTCGCAGCGATGTTCCTTGCATTTAACGCAGGGCTTGCAAATGCCGATAGTTCAATAAAAGCTAATGCGAAAAAAAGAATAGCTATAAGGAAAATTACTAAAGAAGCTAAACTTAAGAAGAAGGTCCCGTTAAAAGCAACGTATACCGAAAACATTATTAGTGCTAAAACAGTACGCAATGCATCTCCAATGCAAAACGCTCAAACCATTTTAGCGAGGAAGCCTTCAATAGATGCTTTTAGTACAGGTCCAAACGGGATGAATTCTAATATTACCTTTAGAGCATTCCAAGGGGATCAGTTTTCGGAAACATTTGACGGCATTCCTATGAACAACCCCTTTACAGGATATACCACTAACGGCGGAGATATGTATAACAGCATTCCTTTTACCTTAAACGATATATCAAACATCAGTATATATAACGGTATCAATAATCCATCAGTTAACTCTTATAATTCTTTGGGAGGCACTATCAATTTTCAACCTCGCCAGCCATCAAAACATTTTAATGCTTCGGCTGGCATCGGCTACGGCAGTTTTGATACGATTAATTGGAATGCTCTTATAAATACAGGTTCCGTAGATGGATTCAGGCAGCTATTCGCTATCAACAGACAGACAAGCGGCGGATGGGAACAAAATGTTAACGATCAGAATACAAATTTTTATTATGCAGGAATTTTACCTTACAATAGTGATTTGTCCCAGATATCAGCATATTTAATAGTTAATCAGAATGCAGGCTATCAATCATATGGCGTTCCGTTGCCGTTACTTAATGAGAAAGGATACGACTATTATTTTCCTCTAAACGATTATTATCAATACCCGCAAGATACAAGGCTTAATGCCATAATAGGAGATAAAAGCTACATAAGCCGCTATATGACTATGAGTGCAAAGGCTTACTTTACGAATGATAATTTTAGAGACCGTACATTTTATAATCCTAACTTAACAACATACCAGGCTGATCTTTTTGACATACCAAATTATGCCGTCGGCGATCCCTTTAATACTTACGACATATACGGTCAAATTACCTCTACTTTTGGTTTTACCCCCGAGGTGCATTTATTTTTACCAAATAATACTTTAGTTGCAGGTGGAAATATCCAATATAGTTTAGGACATTCGTCAAGTTTTCAATCGGCTTCTTATAATGTGCCGGAGATTTCATCGGGACAAGGCCAAAATGATATATGGGATGAGCATTATAATCAAATTATGTCCAATGCTTACGTGCAGGATAACATCAGCCTATTTGGCGGACATTTACATATAACGCCCGGCTTAAAATATCTTTATCAATATAATAGTTCTAACGATACTTCAACTATTAATTATTCGGGTTACCCAAATGCACCAGCTGCATCGATATCAAATAGCGGCACTTTTCTTTCTCCGACTATAGGTATAAATTATTTGCCTGTTAAACATATCAGCTTTTATGCGGCATGGGGGCGAAATATTAAATTTGCTAATATAGGAGCTTATTATGGTAGTTTAGGAAAATATTATTATAATAATGGTCAAAAAACTTTTGTTAATGCTCCTCTAGTATTAAAACCGGAATATGTTAACGACTATGAGATTGGAACCAGATATAAAAGGGATGGATTTTACGGTATGCTTGATTTTTATAGGGAGAATTTTACAAATACTTTTATTACTGTTATGGTTCCCGGAGCCCCATCGCCGTACATTACAGAGACAATAAACGGCGGTAATTCCCAGTATGAAGGAATGGAACTTTCATTATCACAGCATTTGGGACATTTACTTTTAGGACACTGGACAATTTACGGTAACTACTCTTATAATCAAGCAGTATTTACGTCAGCATTTAATTCTTCATATGCCGGGAAAATCACATCTGGAGAAGCGCTCGGAAATATTCCAAAAAATATGGCAAATATTGGCTTGCAATGGGGTTATAAATATATGCGTCAGCATATTAGCGCGCATTTATCGAGTAAGTTTGTAGGTTCTTATTTTATTAATGAGCAGCAGACAGGTCTTTCCAGCGGGCTTGCCGTTCCGCCTTATTTTATTATGAATTTAGGCGTATCCGATTATATTCCTATCAAAGCTTCCGGATTAAAGGGTGTAAAGGTAGCATTATACGTGGATAACATTTTTAATAGAGAATACTATCCGCAGGCTTATGCTATTTCTTCCTATAATTCGGTTTATCACGGCGGTGCATTATCCGTGCTTCCGGGCATGCCGCGTTTTGTATTTGCCAGCGCTACATTAAAATTTTAATTAAATATAATTAATATATAATAGTACAAAAAATGATTATTAAACATAACAGTATCAAGATGTTGCTGGTAATTACGAAAGTTATAGAAAAGTTGGACAATTAGGTTTCCAATAAATTTTGCGCCGCTTAACTTAAAATGAGCGGCGCTTTTTAATTATTAAACTATTCAAAATATCAAAATACCTGCAATTATGTTTATTGCATAATATAATTTCCCAATATTGCAACATACATGCAGTACTATTTTGCCAATAATATTTAATAGTTATTATCGCTAGTTTTAATTTTATCCCTCAGAGTTTGTCAAAGAACCTTTCTGTTCTGCCATAATAATATTTAATATTTATTATCAGTTTATCCTATCCTCAGTATCTTTTTATCTCATTATCTATTGTTCATTTCAATTGTAATAAAAATTTAATATATTTGTCATAATACTGTAATAATATTTTGCTATACTCCCTATGATAACTGTAATAATTTTTTGTTACACTCTTCTTAACTTATAATCATTAAATTATTATTAAAAATGTTTTTTTGTATTTTAAAATTTGCTCAAAGAAGTCAAATAACTTTAAGTTCCTAAAGGAGGAATTATGAAACTAAAGCAATTAATTGTCTCAAAATTAATTGTTCTAAATTTAATTATTATGATGTTTTTAGTTTTATTTTTAACGGATAATTCATTTGCAGAGACACACAAGATCAAATCAATTTCAACTATTGATAAATTGCTTCAGAAAGAAAAGAAAAAACTTAAAAAAACAGACACGAAATTTACCAAAAAAAAGATTTTTAAATCTACACAATCTAAATATGTTGTAAACAAAGACGAAATTATGGCAGCAGGTCCTGTCGGCGGAGCAACCCAAGCTTTAAGTATGATCCCGGGTGTAAGGAGCGAAACTTTATTCGGACCTACCGGAGCGTCTAAAGGAAACTTTAGTATAAACGGAATTCAGCAGGGATACGGCGGATTAAGCGGAGAAACTGATAACGGAAGTATAAATGTGACATTTGACGGCGTTCCTATGACAAATCCGGGAAGCGGATTATGGTCGACCGCTTTAATGCCTGATATGTCATTAATTCAAGGTATAAACGTTACGTATGGTCCGGGGAATCCGGCAAGCCGCTGGTATAATTCGCTTGGTGGCACATTGAATTTTGTTCCGATTCAGCCGACCGTTAAACCCGGCGCCGATATTTCTATGACTTTTGGAAGCTTTGATACTAAAAGTATTAATTTTAATATTCGTACAGGATTAATTCACGGTTATTCATTTGTTCTTGCAGGAGGCACTACTACAGCAAATAATTATATTATCGGCTCAGGTTTTTATAATCCCACTTATGATTATGCGTTATATGGAAAACTTGTTAAAACTTTTTACAGAGGAAATTTTGCAATAGGCGCTTATATCACCCATGCCCAAATTTACCGTCCGCCCGTTATCCCGTTAAATCCTATTGAAGCTGGAAACGGTTTGCAGGGAGTAACGGTTAACGGGTTTAATGCCTTGGGGCAGGATAACCCCGGTCAATATTTTTCTCAAGCAACAAGCGGTTTTTACAGCACTTTGCCTTATAATGTCGCCAGCAAGCTTGAAAGAAACTATATGTATTTAATTTATTCTCCTTTCAACATGAGAATTTCTAAAAATATATCATTTCATAATATGGTTTGGTACAGGCAGGGCAATAGGCTGCATGATATTAGTTTCCTTGGCGGTTTGGGAACTAATAACGGAACCTATTATGAATACAATAATCCTGAAGAATATATGTACGGCGATAAGATGTATTTGAGTTTAAATGAGCCGTATAACTTAATAAAAGTTGGCGGCTACTGGCTAAACAGTACGTATATTTCAAGAAATCAATGGTTTAATCCAAATACTGCGTCTTGTCAAGAAAGCAATGGCACATATGAAATTACTTCCCTTTCAAATCCTTGTGCTTATAGGTATAGTAACTTTCGGCAGACATTTCAGGCTGCATTTATTCAGGATAGAATAAGCCCGATTAAAAATTTGCGTATTACTCCCGGATTAAGATTTGTATCATTTTATACATCTTACAATAATGAAGACCCTGCTTATTATTCATATCCAATGCAAATAGACCCTGCAGGAGAACTTAATAATCCGACTCCGTCATCCACAACATTTGAAAAACTTGAACCGAGTATAGGCGCGAATTATAAACTTACAAAAAATGTTTCAATATATGCCAATTATGCGACGGCATATCAAAATCCGCATTTAGGCGGCGGCGGAGGTCCAATGCAGAGCCCATCTCAACCTGCAAGTATTCTTCAACCTGAAAAAAATCAATATGAATCGGTAGGTTTTAAGGTTTTGATTCATCACAATGCGTTTTTAAATAATTTTGTATTTAATACAAATTATTATCAAGAACATTTTTCTAATGAATATTTGAATGTAACCTTGGCTAATGGTACTGTAATAAATTCTAGCGGTAGTTCAAATTATCAAGGCGTAAATCTCTATGCAAAGGATAATTTATATTATAATTTACATCTTTTTACGAATTTAAGCATAGAGACAGCCCATTATAGTACGTATTTAGTTAATAACACTACTAATTATAGCGGCTTAAATGTTCCTTATGTTCCAAATACTACATTTAATTTAGGCGCATATTATAGAATTTATAATAATGGGATTATTTATTCGCCTAAATTATGGGATACATACACCGGGAAACAATATATTTTTAGTAATTTAACCGGAGCGCCGAGTCATCAACAAATGCCAAGTTACAATTTGCTTAACGCATCATTCAGCGTAAAAGTTCCGTTTCCGCATACAGTAGCGGGAGCGCCAAAAAATGCCGACGTCACATTAACCGTTTTAAATTTATTAAATAAGCAATATAACGGATATGAATATATTTCTTCAGGCGGATATTACGGCGAACAAACTAATAGCGCCGGCAATATCTTAGCTTATCCGGGAATGCCGATATCAGCTTATTTAACGTTAAATTTAAAATTTTAATAATTAATTAATTAATTAATAATTTAATATTTATAATAATATATATAATTAATAAGTTAATATTAATAATAAGATATATAATTAATAAGTTAATATTAATAATAATATATATAGTTAATTATATAGTTAATATAGATGAAAAGGGTATGTCACAAAATTTTAACAGAACTTTAACCCTATTGTAATAATAATTATGCTTAAATATATAAATATAAATAACACTGTGTAATCTTTACCCCCTACCTCCTCTCTTGTTAACATACCGTACTACTTACTGTGAATATTTAGTACGGTATGTTAATACAATGACCCCCAAAAAATTAAAGGAAATTAGGGACAGACACCCACCCTTCTACCAACACCTTTTTTACCGATATTCTATGCAATTATTTGTTTTTAATTTTTTCCATTACGAACGATTTTACTTGGTTGGCAATAGATACTGCAGTTTTTTCATCTTCTAACGATATGACTTTAGAAGATGAGGGATATTTCATATTAACCGCGTAATCGGTTAATTCATTTGCGTTAAAGCTGTAAATATTGTCAAAATCAATATCTATTTCCTTGCAATTTTCTATTAATTCCGTAATATCGTGAGTTTTATTAATTTCTTTATTGTTAAAAATCAAATATGCCTTAAGATATTTTTCAACCGCCTGCTCCATATGATAACATACAATACTTTTGAACTCATCGGGGTCGTTGTTAAACAAAAGAACTCCTGCTTTCAAATCATCGTTTGCATATTTGAGCCATATTTTTACAATTTTATCGTTCACACCATTACTCCATATTTAAGTGCATAATAAGCAATATTCCCGACATTATTGTTTTCGTTGAGTTCGTTTTTTGAATTTATTAAGATGTCGTTCCTTATTTTTAATTCCGCCATAATTTTTTTGATTTTTGCTATTAAATGCCTTTCGTCTTTAAATGAAATATTTTGATTGATTACTACAAAAAAATCCCAGTCGCTGTCTTCTTTGTAATCTGCTCTTGCCCGAGAGCCGAAAAGATAAACGGATTCCACTTTATATCCTGCTTTTTCCACTTCTTCAGTTATTATGCGTTTTACGGTATTTAAAATATGTTCTTTGTTTTCCATAATTGTAAATTATACCATATCTGTTTGAAAAATAAAAATAAAATCCCCTATCCGATTTATTTTAAGCCTAACGTATTGTTGTATTTGAGACGGTTATTAGAAAAAGCAAGAATATTTTTTTCAATAGTTCATAAAATAAAAAAACATGTGCATGTATTGTAATATTTTCCTCGATTAAATCAATCGAGATATCGGAACTGTTATTTATTGAATAATTCTTACAAATAAATAGCAAATTTATGATAGAAACGACTTTGAATTCTGAGGAATATCGGTAAAATCTTTCATAAATAATGTGATATAATAATTATAATGTTTAATTTAACATCGGTAAATCAGGTTATGAAATTTAAAATAAACTCAATTTCTTCAATTGAAGACCTAAGAAGTTTTTTAAAAGATTTTTTTAACGGCGAAGAGGTCGAAATTTTTTTATTTGGCTCAAGAGCCAAAGGAAATTTCCGCCAGACTTCAGACATAGATTTAGCTTTTTTATCGGAAGGCGAAATTTCTTATAAACTATCCCTACTTAAAGATATTTTAGAAAATAGCAATTTAGCTCAAAAAGTGGATATAATAGAACTGAAAAAAGCCCCACGACTAAAGCAGGTAATTGATAATGAGGGTATAAGATGGATTTAAAAAAATTTAATGATTTCGTAGCATCTCTTGAAAAACTTAAAGAAGCTCATAAAAAAACTATTGCCAATACGGGCAATAGCGAATATTTCTTTTTCAGAGATTCTTCGATACAGAGATTTGAATTTACCATTTGTAAAAAATGGAGATATAATTTTTCTAAAAACGATATATCCGGATAGAAAAATGACTAAAAAATATTTAAAAAATAATAAAAGATCATAAAACAATAATTAAGGGGGTAAATAAAATGAAA
>JAJZVN010000064.1 GCA_021845685.1 bacterium | reverse complement strand
TTCTTAAATCTTTAATAAATAACTTAGAACTTAGTAATTTAGCAGAAAGTAACGACCTGACTTTTTCGTCGGTGAAAACAGGAATTTTAATTCGGTGTTTTTAGTATTATACATTCGGTGACGATAGTTATCCGCTATTTTATTATTATTTTTAGTTAAGGAATAGACAAATTAAAAGTTATTTATATATAGACATTTTAAAAGTTATTAACAAACTAAAAAAAATGTCTTGACAATGAGTGCATTATATAATATAACAATAAAAAAATATCAAATTATGACAATAACTTTAATATATTGAAATAAAATTTTATTATTTATTATTAAAAGAGGGTTATTTAAAAAAAGAAATTATTCATACTGATATTACTTGTATTTTCACTTGTTTTATCTGGTTGCGCTATCACCCAAGGCAATGCTTAGATTGCAAATATGAATAGTCATACAGTTGTTAGAAAAATTAACAAATATAAAACAAACAACAAAATCAGAAGTATTTAGTATGTTTGGCTAACCTATTCAAAAACTACTATAAGTTTCGGAGATTCTATTTTATCTTATCAATATTTTAAATCATCAGGGAACGCAGGAGATGTTATCGCTGATGCATTTGGTGCTCAAAAAGAAAAAATAAAATTATTACTTTGAAAATTACATTTAATAAAAATAATGTTGTTAAGTCATATATATTTAAGAAAACATTGCAAAATTTTAAAGTAAAATATTTAAACATACTTAACAATAAAGACTTTATGATATAATTTTAAAATATTAAAAAATATAAGAGGGTTTAAATGGAAAATGAAGAAATAAACGCACCTGATTTAAATTTAAATTCTGAGGTTGCAGATATAGAAAAAAAAGAAATCCCTGAAAATGAAAAAATCAATTCAGATGTTAAAAACAATCAAAATCAAGATGAATTTCAATTAAGTTTTAAAAACGTTATAGCAGTTATAGAAGAAAATAATAGTATGCTAAAGTCTATTAAAGACAATATCGATATTAAATTAACTTATGACGAAACAAAAGAAAAAGCTTTCGACAAACTTTATGAAGAATTGAGATATGCTAAAGAAAGAGACAATATTAAAGATTCTGCAATAAAACCTCTCCTTTTAGACTTACTTTTGTTTTATGACAGCCTGAAAAAATTTAAACTAAAAATTGAAAATAGCAAAAGCAATGATGAAATTTTGCAGGAATTAGATTTCATTTTAGAGGAGTTTACAGAAATATTATATAGGCAGGAAGTTCAAATAATTCCAGAAACTTTAGATTCATCTTTTGATTCTAAATTTCAAAAATCGGTAAAAATTGAAAATAATGAAGAAATCGAGGATAATAAAGTAGTCAAAATTACAAGAAGCGGTTTCTTTTGGAAAGATAAAATGTTAAGGCCGCAGGAAGTTTCTATAAATAAAAAAAAATAAAATAAATTTTATTATAATAATTTATTAAAATTAAATTAGGAGGAGTGCAATGCCTGAAAATATTGATAATAATAGTTTTGTATTCGGAATTGATTTAGGAACAACTTTTTCCGCAATATCTTATATCGATGAATTTAAAAAGCCAGTGATAATTCCAAATATGGAAAATAAACTTACTACCCCTTCCGTTGTTAATTTTTCCGGCGCAGATTCGTATGTAGTAGGCGATGAAGCTGTTAATAGAATGCTTGCAGATCCAACCAATACTGTATCTTTTATTAAACGTGAAATGGGTGGCAAAGATTATAAGTTAACTTTTTATGACAAAAGCTACAATCCGCAAGAAATTTCCGCTAAAATTCTTGCAAAGTTGAAAAAAGATTCTGAGGCTTATTTTCAAAATAAAGGTTTAAACATAGAAGTTAAAGACGCGGTTATAACCGTCCCTGCATATTTTGGGATGGAACAACGCGCCGCTACTAAAGATGCAGGGGATATAGCTGGTTTGAATGTTCTAAATATATTAAACGAACCCTCTGCTGCCGCATTATCTTACGGCATTAATAATTTAAATGCAGATAAAACTGTTTTTGTTTTCGACTTAGGAGGCGGAACGTTTGATGTAACAATTTTAGAATTAAATGGAAACGATATAACTATGCTGGCGTCTGACGGCGACGCTCAGCTTGGAGGAAAAGATTGGGATGATAAGATATTAATATACTGCGTTGAAAACTTTAAGAAAGAAAATGAAGGCATAGACCCACAAGATGATCCAGATTCATATCAAGAACTATATGACAGAGTCTTAAAAGCTAAGATTTCATTATCGACGCGTCCCAAAACTACAATTATTACAAGCGCTGGAGGTAAAACTTCAAAAGTCGAAATGACTATAGAAAAATTTGAAGAGCTTTCAAAAGATTTGTTAGATAGATGCAGATTTTGTTCTGAAGCAGTCCTGGAAAAAGCCAAAAAAAAATGGAGCGATATCGACACAGTTTTATTAGTAGGCGGATCAACTTATATGCCAATGGTAAGAAAGTTAGTTAAGGAAATGAGCGGCAAAGATCCCTCTACTGATGTTAACCCTGATATTTGTGTAGCGCAAGGAGCGGCTTGGTACGGATTTTTTCAAAAAACTGAAAAAATTATAGATGAAAAAAGAAAATTACCTGGAGGAGAAAAAGAAGCTGAGATAGCCAAAAAAACTTTATTAGGCTCCCTGCCGCCAATTAAAGTTACCGAATGTGTAGCTAAATCTTTAGGTATTATTGTATTTGATGATAAACGCAATGAAATTGTTTATAAACTTATAAAAGAGCAAACACCCATTCCTTGTGAAGTATTAAATGAAGATTTCAGTTATTTAGATGATGGACAGAAAGACCTTTTGCTTAAATTAACAGAAGGCGAAGGGGATAAGCCTGATGAAGTTTCTACTATTGGAAAGGTAGAACTTCATGATTTGCCTCCTAGAAAATGTGGTGACGTAATCAGAATAATTCTTAAATATAATAAAAATAAAATATTAGAAGTAGAAGTAGAAGATGTCGAAACTCACAAAAAAGCACAAGGTAAGGTAGAATTAGTGGGCGGAATGAGCGAAAGCGACAAAAGTCAAGCTATCATTTTACATAAATCACAAGAGCAAGAGTAAATTTATATGGCGGACGAAACAATAAATAATGCTATTAAGAGTTTCGAAAAACTTGTTCAATCGATTAAAGAAATTGGCGAAGATGCAATTGAAAAATGTAAAACTTTTGATCTTTATTTGAAGCAAGGTAAGGATACATATACAGATATATATTATTTTCTAGATATCAAAAAAAATGATAAAGATGACTCAATAAAAGAAAAATGGCAAAATATACAACATTATAATCAAAATCTGCAAAGTCTTAAAAATTCGCCGAAGTTTGGACTGCTTTATACCCATATACAGAAAGTAATAACTAATATTAATGTAGAAAATTTGATAGGTCAAGATTTTCAAGAACATTATAAAGATTATATTAAGTCTGAAATAAAAACAAAATTAAGAGAATATATTGAAATAGCTGGCAGTAATGTAACAGAAGAATTCATAAAAAATATAAAAGACAAAATTAAAAAAATTTATAATTATGGTGAAGATGATTTTTTATTTTCTTCAACAGATATATCTATAGTTATCGATAGTTTAATACCTGATTTAGTAAAAGAATTTAAGATTACATTAGATAATCAGAATAAAAACTACAATCAAACCCAAGACGACTCTAATGCAAATAGGCAATATAACGACTATTCTAATAATACAAAAACTAGAAATACTTTAAATTCAAATACATCAAAAAAGTTTGCGATATTAATAGGTTCAATTTTATTTGTAATTATACTTATTTATTTTAGAAAACAATCTTTTAACTCAAATAAGAGATCCGTTAATAAAGCCTCATATAGCGCCGCAAGCAGTGCTATTGCTAACACATATAAACCTTTAACCCATATTAGTAAAAATAACGGTAATTATAATAATGCCAAGAATACTCCACCGGTTACCTCTGATAATATTAAAACGAATTTAACGCAACAAAAACCAGAGCGCTCTTTAGTTAATTCTACGCCTTCTAATTCGGTCTCTTACAGCAGTCATAATGTTTCTCCTAAAAAAAATAAAGTTGCGTCTGTGCCAATTCAAATATTCAAAGAAGAAGGATTTCAATCATTTAAAATGTCAGGCTGTTTATATTGTCACAGAATTTATAACAAAGGTTACACTAACGGCTCAAATCTTTCACATATAGGCGCAAATATGAGTATGGAAGAAATAGAAAACCAGATTGTTCATCCTACGAACCCTTCTATGCCACCAAATCCTAATATGCCAGAGAATGAAGTTGCCCAAATTGCTAATTGGTTAGAAAGTTTAAAATAAAACAAAATATTCAAAAACTAATTTTTTTAATATTTATTAACAATAATATGTTTAAAGATTTTATAATAGGATTTATAATAGGATTTATAATTTTTAAAGTTCTAATAGGTTCTATAAAAATAATTATAAAACTTTTCAGGGCTATGATAGTTCATTCAAAAAGTTTATCTAGAAAATATTTCGGCGATGTCGATGCTTCTATTTTAGTTACAGGCCAAGTTTTAATATTTATTTTAATGTTTTTGGTTTTATATCTTATTATATTAATGCTTATTTAAAATAATTTACCATTACTGATTATAAAAGATATCTTATGAATAATTATATAAATATTGCAAAGTTTAATTTTGTCAATCTGTTTATTGTAACCGTGAGTATAAGTATTTTATTAATAACGCTCTTAAATAGTTCTTATGCCGGTACAATAAAAAAAATAAAAGAACCAATTTATGAGAGATATTATTTTTTTGGTCAAGCTTTAGCCTATAAATATTTTAAAAATAAAAATTTCAAAAAAGCACTATATTATAATGAAAAAGATTATTTATTAGCAAAAAAATTTAAAAATCATAGACTTGAACTTATAAGTTTGGTTGATATAGTTGCAGACTATAATTTTACTAAAAATGAAAATTTAAAAAACGAATTGTATTGGAATAAAGAGCTGATTAAAAATTTAAATACTAATAAATTAAAATCAGAATTTAAATTTTATTATTTTAATGTAGCTTCTATTTATTTCATGCTACATCGATATCGTAATGCTGCACAGTATTATAAAAAATCTTTACCTCTATATAAAAATGCCAATAATTTTTACTATGTTGGTGCTATATATACTAATTTAGGAGAGGACTATATGAAGTTAAAAGATTTTTATAATGCAAGTAGATATTCAATGAAATCTATAAAAATTGAATTAAGGCAAAATAAATATAGTCTATATGCTGCTGTAGATTATTTGAATTTATCATCAATTTATCAAGAAAATAATAATAAATATTTTAGTATTTATTATTTAGAAAAAGCATATAAAATATATAAAAAAAATAAATTATATACCGCAATGAAAACAATAAAATCAGAATTAAATAAATTAAAAAATCAAAGTTGAGGTAAAATGAAATATAACGGTCAACGGCAATCTAAAAGTCCTTCAAATCGGCGAGTAAAAATGCACCAGTAAGTTAATTTAAAATAGCTAAGTTACCATAGGGTAGAAAGATTGGAAGCGATGATAACTGAGCCGATCTCGTATTTTTTATTGATAAGCTGGAAAAAGAGATTCGCCTGAGATTCGTTAAGTTTGACATATCCGATTTCGTCTATAGTCAACGCTGATTTAAAATTAATTAAAACACCCAACAAAAAATTAACTACATGCTTTTTTACAAGAATGTGCATAAATAAGGTAAAAGAATTTATGGATAAGGCAATTTTTGACCTTTCCATATATCGATACAAAAAGGCCGAAGAAGAACTCTGCTGCTTCTATGCTGCTTAATGATAAATTTATTCATCTTATTTAAACCGTTCTTATTATTCAATGTTTCATGCTGTCAGAAGCCTATCCTGTCCGCCCCAGGCTAAATCGCCTAAGTGCAAGACGGTATCGTTTTTACCTATTGCGTTATTCCAGGTTTCAACAAGCCTATGGTTTACCTTATTTGCAATATCTATTCTATTCGATACGGAATCTAAATCTGCAAAGGTCGTCCTTGACGGCTCATAAGCAATAATATCATTCGTCGGCAGTATATTATTAGCTGATTTTATTAAAAAATTAGGCATTGAAGAAAGATTAGATTCTTATCTTCCCAAAGCTGGAAGCAACAGAGCTTATAAATGTAAACCCTCCCAAAAAATATTGTCATTCCTATATTTATAATAACGTTTTGATATTTGCACTAATTATATTAGCGATAGTATTTGTTTTAATATACTTTAGTCTTGACTCGAGTTTGTATATAATGTATACTGACAAGTAATATACTGCTGAGTATACAAATTAATAAAAATATTTCCAATTTTGTTTTGTTACTTTGATTATTATTTATTATTATGGAATTTTTTGACAGGGCTAAAGAAAAGTATTTTCTAGATGGATTACGGCATAAATCCGAAAAGCAAATGATAGTAGTTTACGGCAGAAGAAGAATAGGTAAGACAATGCTGTTAAAGCATGTATATCCCTATGCTAAATATTTATTTGTAGATACAAGATCTAAAGAAACCCTTCTTAAAGATTTTTCCGAACATATATTTGACGGCGTTTTCGGAAGTTGGGAAGCTTTTTTTAAGCATCTCTTAAACAACAACGATATTGTCATAATAGACGAATTTCAAAATTTTTTAAGAGTTGATAATTCGGTATTTTCTATTCTTCAGAAAGTATGGGATGGGCTTGATTCAAAAGTCTTGCTTATATTATGCGGTTCTTATACCGGAATGATGAAGCATATATTTTTAGATTATAAAGAACCGCTATTCGGACGAAGCGCTTACCAGATAAATTTAAAAGAATTTGATTTTATAGAAACTGCAAAAATGCTTAATTTTTTTGGTTATGATACGGATGAAATTATAGACAGGTATTCAGTATTCGGAGGTATTCCTAAATATCTCTGGTATCTTAAAACCAAAGAAGAATTCAAAATTCAGATTAAAAATCTATTTTTTGACGAATTAGCCCCTTTACGGGAAGAAGGAAAAAATCTTCTTATAGGAGAGTTTGGTTCGGAACATCGCGGATATTTTTCCATATTGGAAAAAATAGGATGTTTTGATAAGGAAATCGGCGAAATAGTCGATAAAACCGGGATGGAAAGAACGAAAGTTATGAAATATATAAGCGAACTTGCGGATTATTACGGCATAATAGAAAAAGTAGAAAATAAGTTATGTGTCTCTAAACGCGGCATTCGTTATAGAATAAAAGATAATTTTTTAAATTTCTGGTTTAAATATATTTACTCTAATCAGGATAAAATAGAATTTAACCCGGAAAACGCTTTTAATTTTGCGGTTAAAAATATAAACGAATTTATCGGCAGAATATTTGAGGAAATTATAAAATCTATAATTCCTAATTTTTATAAAGCAGGCCTGATACCATTTCTGCCGGAAACTATAGGAAAACACTGGGGGAAAATTCCACATTCTAAAGATGTTTACGAAATAGATATAGTTGGCGAAAGCAAAGATGCCTTATTAATTGCGGAATGTAAATGGCGCAATAAAAAAACTTCGATAAAAGATATGGATAATTTTTTAAATAAATGCACCTATATAAATGATAAAAGAAAAATTATTAAAGTATTTATAAGTAAATCAGGGTTTGAAAATAACGTATTTTCAGATAAAAACACCTTTGATATAATTAAAATAGATATCAAAGGTGTTGAAAGAGTAATATTTTTAAAATAATTAAAATTACATTGCAAGTTTAACTTAAACATTAATTAATAACTATTCTCCAGCAGTCTTAAAATCCCGTTCTCGTCAATTTTGGCTGGATTGTTTTCTATAGCAAAACCCATTGTAGTAAAAGCTTCTTTTGCTATTTTTTGAAGTTTGTCTTTTTCGACGCCTAAGTCTTTTAATTTTGCGTTAAGTTTTAAAGCGGTAAGTATTTCTTCCGTCTTTTCTATTAAAGACATTGCATATTCATCGTCGCTTTTGCCCGCTCTTTTAATGCCGAAATGATGCGCTATAAGCATATAATCCCTTTTACATG
>JAJZVN010000063.1 GCA_021845685.1 bacterium | reverse complement strand
CGAACATGTCTTAGCTAAAAAAGATAATCCTAAAAATATAAACCATAATAATATTCTCGATATAATACAAAGGCTTATAAATTCAAAAGGAATTTGCGTTCCAAAACGAAGCGAAATATTGGAATGGTTAAAACCATATTTATATATTTAACGATATACTGAATATTATTTTAACAAATCGGGTTGACGCAAAATAGTAGATGTTCCTCTTTGAATTTCGCGGTTATTTATATTCAGCCGATATTTTTCGTCAATTTTACCGTTATTTAACCGGTCAAGAATCATATTGTAATATTTCTCGTCAATTTCGGAAGAAATAAATTTCCTATTAAGGGTTTTGCAAATTTCTATTTCCGAACCGCTGCCGCCAAACAGTATTAAAACAATATCTTCAGGCATAGTGCAGGACTTTAGCAGCATTTCTGAAAGCTTTTGCGGTATCTGGCAGGCGTGAAACGTTTTTTCTTTGCTGACGTTTTTAACTAAATCATAATAAAACCAATCGTAAGGCATCCTTCCTTTTGAACCGTTTGCCATATTTTGAATTATTCTTTTATCCGTAGGATTTTTATAAGGAAGGGCTACATTATCTTTATAAAATTTGTTATTTTTAGTTTTTATGCAATGCAGAATGCTTCTGTGAGCTGTGGTAAATCGTTTCGGGGTATGCCCCACATTCGTGTTGTACACCCAAACATAATCATAAACTTCATGGCATGCCTTATCCAAGAATTTTACCCTTACATGCGCATTTTGTTTGGGATAATTGATTAAAAACATGTTTCCCGTATCTTTTAAAACTCTTAACGATTCGGCGGCTAATTTAATATACCATTCAATATATTCGTCAAAATTTTTGGTATAGGTTTTATTACCGTATTTTATCCCTACATTATAATCAGGGTCTCCGTAAATCATATCGACGCTGTTAGACGGAAGTTTTTTCAGAAGCCCCATTATATCTTCCAGGTAAACTTGGTTAAGATAATATTCAATATTTTTTTTAACCTTATTTTCCATCTGTAAATATTTTTTGTTTAATTTAAAATTAATTCGATTATTATTTATTAATTTATAATTCATCTTTATTTAGACATAAAAATATTATATCAAATAAAATAATGCGGTAGTATGAATTTTATGTTTATTTTTTGTTACAAATCCATTACGGTTTTATTAAGATTATGCAAACATAGGCTTTAAAAACCGCACTATTTCTAATTTTCCCAATATTAATTTTTCTTAGGTCATATTTTGTGTTAAAATTCTAAAAAGATAATACAGCAACATTTATAATATACCACTTTAATGATAAATATGTCAAATTAATTATTACTTTAATGAAATGATTTTATTTTTATTTTATATTAAAGTGAAAATATGGTTAAAGAGAAAAAAAGCAAAGACGATAACTTATTTAAATTTATCGGAAAAAGAATTAGGGAGAAAAGAAAAGAACTTAAAATATCTCAAGGAACTGTAGCCGATTTATTAGATATTAGCGACACTCAAATATTTAAGTTTGAAACGGGCGAGTCTAAAATAGCACTGGATTATCTTTTTAAGCTTGCTGATTTTTTTCATGTAGATATTAATTATTTCTTTCCAGAAAATGAAAAAATTACTCATTTTTCTTCTGACCCGGAACTCGAAAAAGTAATAATGACGGTTAAAGAAATATACAAATTTAAAGACGATGATATTATACTCGGCGTTAATAATTGTGTAAATTCTATGCAAGCTATATTAAAAAAACGGCAGAGACAAAAAAGAGATATAAAACCTGATAAAAAAATCAAAGTAGAAGATAACGATAAATAATGATTTTAATAAATAATATAAAAAAGGATGTCGTTTAATATTAATGTCTAATGCATATTAGCGTTATCCAGTACTATTAAGGTAGATTATAAAAATTTGTATATATTGTAATCATAATGACAAGAAATAGAAAAATAGGCTCAATAAAAAACGAACTAATTCATAAGTCGAAAGAATCAATGTTATCTGCTATTCAAATTTTTAATAATCCAAATATTCAATTTAAATCAGAGTCCTTTATTGTTCTTGCAATTATAGCATGGACGTATCTTTTGCATGCATATTATCGCAGTAATGGAATTGAGTATAGGTATTTTGAACAAAGTAATAAAAGAAAACGTTTTAATTTTACAAAATATGGTGCCTACAAATATTGGGAATTAGAAAAATGTTTAAATTCTCCAGAGTCGCCAATAAAAGATAAAGCTATAATAAGTAATTTAAAATTT
Organism: bacterium; assembly: GCA_021845685.1. Taxonomy (GTDB): domain Bacteria; phylum SZUA-79; class SZUA-79; order Acidulodesulfobacterales; family Acidulodesulfobacteraceae; genus Acididesulfobacter. The sequence continues at coordinate 5,904 of JAJZVN010000063.1, read as the reverse complement.
TTAATAGGCTTAAGACACGAGATAGAACATCAAATGACAACAAAAATTGATAATTTCTTAAGTGCACGGTTTCAAGCATGTTGTTTAAATTATAATCATTATTTAAAAGAATTATTTCCTAAGCAAGAGAGGATAGAAAGATATGTATCTATAAGTCTTCAATTTTCGTCTTTGAGTGAGAAACAATTCGATCAATTAAAAGATAATGAAAAATTACCTCAAAATATTTCAACATACATTCAAGAATTTGATCAAGAATTACCCGATTCTGTTTTTGAGGATAATAAATTTTCATATAGAGTTTTTTTTGTTCCTAAAACTGTTAATAGAAAGGGTCAAGCCGATAGAGTAATTGAGTATATTCCAGCTAATTCAGAAATGGCAAAAGGTATAAACAAGGAATATGTGATTATAAAAGAAAGAGAGAGAAGTAAATATTCGCCGAGTAATGTATGCAAAAAAATGCAAGATGAAGGTTATAAAAAATTCAAGATTTATCAACATACTCAATTATGGAAAGCTGAAAACGCCAAAGATCAATCAAAAGGGTTTGGGGTTTTAGTGGTGGGAACTTGGTATTGGTATGATTCATGGATAAAATTTGTAAGAAAACATTGCGAAGAAAATAAAAATAATTATATATAAATTAGACCTAAATATCAGAATTCGTAAAAAGCTATAAAAATTTAAATGGGGAGACAAAAAATGATTATAGATATTGAATTCGAAAACATTTTCAAGGAGTCGCTTGTAAATGGAATAAATCTCTTTGCCGGTTCTGGTTTCTCAGTCCTCGCAAATGATTTAGATGGCAGCCCCTTGCCAATTTCAAAACAATTAAAAGATGAATTAATTACTGAATTTTCTTGTCCTGAACTAAAAAGTTTACCGCTTGATAAATTATCATCAATATTAGAAGCAAATAAACGTGATGATTTTAATAAATATATTAAACGTAGATTTTCCGTTGCTAGTTTTAATCCTCTCTATAATACACTTAATGAATGTCGATATAATTATATATTAACGACAAATGTAGATAATTTGCTCCCAAAAATATTTGCCGATAATAATAATTTTTATCTTAATTACGTTACAAAAACTGGACCAGTTTATATGGGAAAATCAGGGGTCAATTATGTTCCTCTTCATGGAAGTATTGAAGACGAAAGTCTTGTTTTTAGCCCAACCGCAATAGCTTCGGCATTTTCTTCAGATTACGATAAATGGTATTATTTTACACATGCCTTACAAGAATTTCCTACAATTTTTTGGGGTTATGCTATGGAGGATAGTGGTGTACTTCAATCACTGTATCCCCCAACAATAAAGGGACGCGAAAAAAAAGTTGCATGGATAATGCTTAAAGATGATAATCATGCTGACATAGAATATTTTAGGTCTTTAGGTCTTAGTATAATTCATGCCGACACAGAAAGTATGCTTAACTATATTCTAAAGCTCAATATTTTCCCTAGAAAGACGCAAATATCATTTTCAACAAATAAAATATTTCCAGAATATAGTATTCCAGATCCTGCCAATGTGCCATCCCGTCCAATAACCCAATTTTATATTGGGGAACCACCAATCTGGTCTGATATATTTTCCGGAAGTATATATAAGACAAAATATTATTACCAAATTGAAAATGAAATTTTTGGTGGACACAATATTATTGTGACTGGTCTTGCAGCAAGTGGTAAAACTACGATAATGATGCAGCTTGCAGCGGGTATAAAATATGGTGGACATAAGCTTATATGTCAAAATATAACAAAAGAAAAGTCTGATTTTATTATAAAACAACTTAAAGAAGATAAAGCACTAATCTTTATTGACGATTTCGCTAACGATGTTGACGCATTTAAAAATTTATTGAATCGAAAAAATATACAAATAGTTGGGTTAGAAAGAGATTATAATTATGAAATAATTTCGCATAAAATCAGTGAGCAAAATTTTAAACGCATTGATATTACCGCATTAGATGACAAAGATATTCAAGGAGTATTTGATAAAATTCCAGATAATATTAGAAAAATAATGTTATCTAGATTTGAAAACGATGATATACCTCCTTCGATATTTGAGTTAATCCAATTAAATACCAATTATCCAAAATTAGAAGATAGGTTTAAAGAAGTTATACACCAATTAGATTCTTCAAGGCCAATCTTGGTAAATATTTTAGTTATGTTATCGTATGTACATTCATGTAGAACCCATGTTTCTTTTGATATGTTATTGGCATTCTTAAGAAAAGAAACTGCCAATTACAACGAAATACATAGGTTAATTGAGGAACTTGGTGAAATGGTAAAATATGCCAGTACTGCAATAGTAATAGATGATAATCAAGACTATTTTATTCCGCGTTCTACACTAATAGCAGAAGCTATTATGAAACAGGTGCCGAGCCATATATTAAAAAGAGTAATAAATATTTTCCATAAAGAAGTTTCACCAATTAGGATATTTAATTATAATACATTTAAAAGGAGAGCGTATGATTCTGATTTAATAGCCCGTGCATTTCCGATTAATGAATGGAGTGAAGGATATAAATTTTATGAAAATGTTTTTGATGCAGATAATTCTGAATATTTAAAGCAACAAGGGGCGCTATATCTTGCTAGAATGCAACATTATAGAGAAGCTTTTATATGGATTGATCAAGCTTTAGTTCAGACAGAATACAAAAGGTTTTCGATAAAAAATTCATATGCTATAATTCTATTCAAGGCTAATATTGATAAAGAGACTTCAGATACTACAGTCAAGGCCACTCTTGATGAAAGTATGAAAATATTAAGCGAGTGTCATAAGGCTGATAAAAGAAAACTTTATCATGCTCTTGTTTTTGCCGATCAAGCTATTAAGTATTATAATAAATTTAACGATGCAGAATCGCAAAATTACTTGCAGACATCGCAGCAGTGGTTATCGGAGGAATTAACAAAAGGTTTCAGAATTAGGGATATTCAACGACTCTTAAGAGATGTGGTAAGGATATTGCAATCAATAAAATAGGTTTTAATATTATGGGAACGAGAAATAATCTAAATTAATTATAAATAAATTAGCATTTAAATATAAAATATTTCTATTCTATTTTGGTAGTAAATTGGTAGTAAAATTTTCTAAAAATTACCAAAAACACCTATAAAATACCATAAATCAAAATCGCTTCAAATCAATATAATAAGCGTAGATGCACGTTTTTAAGTTAATGTTATACCCGCATTCGTAATCAGCGGGTCGTAGGTTCGATTCCTATCGCCGGCTCCATTAAAAACAAAGGGTTTGAAAACCCGGCGTTTTCTTCATTTTCACCCTTCCTCACAATTAATATTGTAAGTTTGCGCATTATTTCCGCTAATCCGTCTGATTTAGGAGAAATCGCTTTGTCCTGACAAAAGCTATCCCTGAACCCCAAGCAAAATCGGGAATTGTTAAGGCGTAAATTTTATTTACAGTATTGCTAAAATGGGATTAATGCGGATAAAAGAGATCGTAGATTAATAGATTTTGAAGCTAAAATTAATTTTAATACAAGAAAACGGCGATTAGATATTGGGAAATTTTAAATGAAGTTTTTAGAAAAATTGTTATATAATAAGTCAATGGCTATGAATAATTCAAAAAAAATAACAATAAACGATAGCGGAATTGAAAACTATTTAATCACCCACAATTTAAATATTTCATTTGACGATTTAAAAGCGTCAAATTTTCTATATAAGAACGGATTTTATCCCCAAGCTATATTTTATTTACAACAATCTATAGAAAAACTTATCAAATCAAACGGTTATTATCTGAATATAATTAAAGATAGAAAAATAGGCGAGAAAAATGTTAGGCATGATGTTTGGAAAGTTTATTGCAAGATTCTTGAAAACATAAGTAATTCTAAATTTGAAAAAATATTTAATAAAGAAAAACAAAAAGAAATAATAAATAATAGTCCTGTTTTAAAGTTTTTATTTGATAAATATAGAAAAGATTTTAAACTTAGAAGAAAAAATTTTCATTACTTAAATGATTTTTTAAGCGATGAAAAGAACATAAGAAAAATAAAACAAATTCAGTTTCCAGATGAAATAATTATAGAAACATTAAAGCAACACTCTTTTCTAAGAGAAGATTTGTTGGTATTTATTGATAATATCAATTGGCAAGATGAAGGTAATTTTTTAACAAAGGTTGGCACTATATTTGGAATTTTCGGCGTTACTGTAGGTATTATATATCAACAATTTTTATATCCCATTTTTTCTATAGATATATCTATAATTTTATCTAAACATGCAGAAATAAGCAGGTATGGCATTGAATCGCATCCAGGAAAATTACCTAATGAAATATATACAGAAGAATATATATTAATAAAAGAATTTGGAAAAATATATGCAATAATTAGTAATATGCAAAAAGTTTATTCAAAGCTATTTTTGAAAAATAACGATTAATTAATACAGGAAAAGTATTATCTCTATGAACTTATTTTATTGCCACCATGAAATTTGCCAAAATGACGAGCATTGTGAATAGCAATAAGGAAAGCCCCTAATCCCACAGAAAAGATATCGAAGGTTGAATGAAAGCGGAATGTTCCAACATAGAAAATAAGAATATATGCAACTATAACGTTAAAAAAGCCCCAAACAACATTAACGGTAGATGATGAAAGCCCCTCTCCAATAGGTTTTGCAAATGGGCTCTGAAAAGCATGTCCCATCATTCCGCTAACAATATGCGGAATTGCATTGGCGAGGAAAACGCCTCCAAAAAAATAAGATATATAAGTAGTCCAGTTCATATTTGATCCAGTCCTAAATTAGCATGCTTGTTGAAAGATAAAGGTTTAGCAATACCTGTTTAAAATTTTACTTTTATTATAATATCTCCAAAATTATTTTACAATAAATTTGAGGTGCATCCATTTTGCCATAATGAATTTATACAATTAATTGCACACTAACAATTCAGTAGAATTTATGATAGAATAATTTAATATGTTAATAGGATTATTTTATAATTAACTAAAAAATATTAAAATTATGTTTCCATATTTCAAAAAAGAAGGATTTAAGCTATATAGTATAATCTGCAATCGCAAAAAAGGAACGGATACAACTCCTTCTGCTCGTCGGAAATTTGGTCAATAAATGGAAAATAAATTATAAAAAATATCGTTCAATTTTCTGCATAAGCCTGATATGATTAGACTAACCCTTAAAATTAAGTAAACTGATGCAGAATTTTGAATGCTACTTGTAGCAAATACTTGATAAAAAATTCTTATATTTTATATTATATGATATAATTGAGTATATAAAAATGCTTAGAAAAGAATGTTAATATGTCAAGTATCAATACAATATTGAAATGAATGATATCAAATAGTTTATAAAATATAAATTACTCTAAATTTTCGGTAATCCAGATTCTGGATTAGAATTGAAAAAAGAATTTAAGGCAGGATTGGAAGAAAGATTTAAAAAAACGTCCAAGTAATATCCAACGAGAAGTTAATAAAAAAAAATGCCCAATTAAAGAACGGAGGAAATTTGCCCGGCGTAAATAAATTACATGAAAATTATTTTATCAAAGAATAATCATTATATAAGATTGACCGATGAAAGATTTAACCATATTATAAAAAATCATCCAGAACTAAGCGGGAAAGAAAATAATATTATAGAAACAATCGAAAATCCGGATATTATATTTGAAGGCAACTTTAACGAGCTTCTTGCCGTAAAGTTTTACGATAAAACGCCCGTGTCCGAGAACAAATATTTAGTTGTAATATATAAAGAAACCGAAAATGACGACGGTTTTATATTAACCGCTTACTATGCCAGAAGATTAAACGACGGGAGGAAAATTATATGG
>JAJZVN010000062.1 GCA_021845685.1 bacterium | reverse complement strand
ATACACTACAAATAAAGATAATATATAAATAATATAAAGATAATATATAAATAATATAAAGATAATATATAAATAATATAAAGATAATATATAAATAATATAAAGATAATATATAAATAATATAAATATATTTAATAAAAATAGAAAGTTCAAATGTCCTGCATAAAAAAATAAGGAAAAGTTAGGCAATTAATGTTAAGGTTGTCACAATAAATAATAGAATTAAGAAATTAGTTAATCTTCAAGCATATATAATATTCTTGATGATGATTCAAGCATCATTGTCCACCTTAAAGCGTCTAACGCAGTTTTCCCCCATGCGAAACAGCCATGAGATTTTACTATAAATATTCCATTATCGGCGAATATACCGCCTGCCTTAAAATTAATATTATTTTTATTGTTTGATTTAATATCCTCAATAAAACTTAATGGAAAAATGTAAATTGAAGGAAAAAAATATGCTGCTTCAAAATCGGCAGGCTTTAAAATTTTTAATTCAGGGTAAATTTTAAATAAACCTGATATAGTATTTAAATTATTTAAAATAATGTCATTATTGGTCAGGTTTAGGGCGGCGGTATTTTTATAAACCTCTTTTTCTCCAGTTTCTATTTTTTTGGAATTTTCAAAAATGTTTTTTTTATTTTCATATTCATTAGCTGATTTGCTTTTATCGCAGTAAATATTGTTAAAATCTTCTAAATTATAAATATATTTATTTTCTCTAAATTTATAATTATTTTTAATACTTAAAGCTATTGCAGTTTCAGGATGGGTATGCAGAATGCATGAATTAGGGAAGCTTTTTAAAATAAGTCTATGCACTGCTATCTCGGATGAAGGCGATTCTTCTTCTTCTTCTTCTTCTTCTTCTTTTCTTTCTTTCTTTTTTTCTTCTTCGGTTAAAGTTAAATAAGAAATTTTATTAACTTCTATGGGCGCAATCATAAAATCTTTTATTTCAAGATTTATCAAGCTTGCCCCCGTTTTTGTTATAATCATTTCGTTGCTGGCAGTATCTCCATGGCTAATATTACCGCTATGGGTATCTATAAGATTTTTGTTAAATGCAATACTGCAGGAATGCTGCATTTCTTTTATTTTTTTTAAATATGAAGCGGGCCAATATTTCATTTGATAAAAATATATATTATGATTATATTAAAAAATGTTTGCAATTTTTTTTATAAATTTTTTAAAATTAGCAAACTAACTTAGTTAATTTAATATTAAATATAATTAAATACAATTAAATTATTTTATCAAATTTTTTTATGTTATTGATAAAATAATTAATATATTTTATAATATATAATTATAGCGATTAAAAAATTATTTTTTACAAAAGCTGAAACAAGCGTTGTAAGCATTAATGAAAATATATAATATTGCAATAGTTTAAATTGCAATAGTTTAAATTATAATGATTTTTAAAATTATTTTTTAGTTATTAAATAAATTTAAAAATTTAAATTAAAATATAATATGGGGGCGTAAAGGTTTCGACGGAGAAGCTAAGGCTTTTAAGCTGCATGTCGAGGATGTCTTGTAGGCTCGTTAAACATTCAAGGCACAAATATAATCGCAGAAAACTACGATTACGCATTAGCCGCTTAATCCCGGCTAACGTTCTTAAGGCTGAAACCTGTAGGTTTTAAGAACGACATTTACAGGTCAGGATATTTAAATATCCTTTGTTTAAATATCTTAAATTTTAGAGGACTGCTGAAAAAAGGTCTTGTTTATTCTCGGCTTTTTAAGCGGATGTTCTAAAGAATAAAATAAACATGTAGATGCTTGAGTTAAAGATCTTCGGACGCGGGTTCGATTCCCGCCGCCTCCACCAAAAATAAATTAGATAAAATTTAATTTATTTAAAACATAAAATTTAAAAAATAATTTATTCAGTATGGTTAGTTATAAATTTATAATAATTTATAATAATTTAATAATTTATAATAATTGAAACATTGTTAATGATTATATATTTAATTAACAATGTTTCAATATAATATTAAGTGCCGTTTTTTAATTTAGATTTTTATAAAATATGAGCCAATCTGTGCGATCAATAAAGATAGTTTCTGATAACAGAAAAGCCTCATTCCTTTATGAGATTTTAGAGAAATATGAAGCAGGCATTGCATTGTTCGGTCCTGAGATAAAATCTGTAAAAACAGGTAAGGTCAATATTTCTGACGGATATATAATTATTAAGAACGAAGAAGCATTGCTTCTTAATGTTCATATAAGTCCTTACGATAAAGCAAATAGAGAAAACAAAGACCCGCTGAGAACCCGCGCTCTTTTGCTGCATAAACATGAAATACTCAGGCTTTTAGGAAAAGTAAAAGAAAAAAATTTAACTATAATTCCTCTAAAGATGTATTTAACTCATGGAAAAGCAAAAATTGAAATTGCTCTTGCCAAAGGAAAAAAACTTTACGATAAAAGAGAAGATTTAAAAAAGAAAGACCAGACTAGAGAAATGGAAAAAGCTATTAAAAATCATAATAGACGATAATTGAAGGCAATTTTATTTATTTACATGTTTTATCTTAAATTAGTTTGTATTTTTAAAATATAATAGAAAACAAATTATTCAATAAGTAAGAAATAAAATAAAATAAAATAAAATAAAGTAAAAAAATTAAAAATTAAATTATAATTTGATATTTTCTTATTATTCAATAAGTAAGAAATAAAATAAAATAAAGTAAAGTAAAGTAAAGTAAAAAAAATTAAAAATTAAATTATAATTTGATATTTTCTTAAATTAATTTTATATTTTCATGTATTATGTAATAATTAATAATTTAAATAAAAAATAATAAATATTTATATTGTGGAGATACTATGATGTATAATAAATTTTCAGTGAAATACTTATCTAAATTTATTTGTTTATCCTTTTTATTTTTTTTAGCTTTTATTGCAGTTTTGAATTTAAATTTATCAAAAGCAAACGCATCTGTTGCAGCTGCTCCCCATTTTACTCTAAAAGTATTAAACAGAAGTGCATCAGGCTACGATGTTTTTTCCCTGAATAATTACAAAGGACATATTGTCATATTAAATTTTTGGGCAACGTGGTGTCCTCCCTGTAGAGCCGAGATGCCTATGCTTGCAAAATTCTATAATTTATATAAGGTGAAAGGAGTTATAGTCGTAGGTATTAATGTTAATAATAATATAGGAGGGGTTTCAAGATTTTTAAAACTTTATGGTATATCTTACCCTGTTGTTTATGCAAATCCGGATATAATAAGCGAATATGGAGGTATTAATGAAATTCCTCAAACATTTTTTATTTCAAAATCAGGAAAAATAATGTTTCATTGGGTCGGACAAATATCTCATAGCTTATTATACGGTATAACTAATAAATTATTAAAAATGAATTAGAATAAACTTAGCTAAATAAAATAAATTAAATTAATTGAATTAAATAAATATAGATAATTGAATTTACAAGGTGTTTATGGACAAGGCATTATTTTATGTGAAGTTTTATATCAAACTAACTAAATAATATTGAATATATAAGATGTTTAAATATTTGATTAAATATATTCAAAATTGCCGATAGAGATTGTTAAATATACCGCAATGCGTTAAGAATAAAATTTTCTATCGGCAATTTTGAGATATAAATATTTCTTATTATCTTACATTTAAGATGTTAAGTATAAATTTTTAGCTATATAGGGAGAAGTTAAATGGGCATTGAAGACATGATATTAGAATTAAAGGATTTAGCTAAAACCGTAGATGATGCAACTAAAAAAATATCCGATTTTAAAAAACCTGTAAAGGAAAGTTCCGACACGATCCCTATTGCCCAGGAAGGCATTACAGACATTATAAAAGAAACTGAGAAGGCTGCGAACAATATAATGAATTTACTTGATGAAATTAATGAAAATTCTATTATTATAGATAAAAGTTTGACCGATTTGATTGAATTTAATCCTATAAAAAAAATTAAAGACAGTCTTGTAAATCTTAAGGGACTCAATAAGAATAATATTTCTAAAATAATGGATGTGTTATCTTTACTTTCATTTCAAGATTTAACAGGACAGAAATTATATAAGATTCAAAATACATTAAATGATACAAAAATTAAACTTTTAAAGGTGCTTATTAATTCGGAAGTTAGTTCTAAAGGATTGCCTGACGATAAGAAAAGGGAAATATACGGAAAACTTAACGACATAGTTTCAAACGATGACATAGTTGCGCAAAATGACGTAAATTCAATATTAAGCGAATTAGGATTATAATATAATTATTTCAACAATTGATAAAGCTAACGGGAAATTTAAACATTATATATTATTATATGTTTAAAATATAAAATGACACAAAGAATTTATCAACCGCTTGCCGAAAGAATGCGCCCTAAAACACTTGATGAATTTGCAGGTCAGAGCCATATAACGGGAAAAAATAAGCCGTTAAGAAAAATGATTGACGGCATTAGCAGTTTTAAATATAGCAATAATATTAGTTGCAATAATGGCGGTAACTATAGTAGCGGTGAAGACGGCAATATTATTAATAACAACCGCAAAAATAATAAAGACTACGATGCCTGCAATATTAAAAACTTTACATTGCAGTCAATGATACTTTGGGGTCCTCCCGGGTGCGGAAAAACAACTCTGGCAAAAATTATAGCTGAAATATCGGGATTAGAGTTTTATCAAATTTCGGCTGTTTCTTCAGGTATAAAAGAAATACGCGAAATATTAGATAAAACCCTTAACAGCTATAATAATAATAATTCTGATAATGCAAACAGTAATTTAAATAATATCAACAATATATATAATAAAAAAAATAAAAATAATTCTAATAATTTAAACATCAAGGCTAAAAACAGACATACTAAAAATAGTATTGATAATCTAAATAATAATAATAATATTTTTTTTAACCAAGCCGGTTTTTGGGATAATGAAAATTATAAAAGCGACAATGCAGCCGATAATTTTAAAGAAGATAGCAAAATTATTAAGAATGAAATTATTGAAAAACCGATATTGCTTTTTATTGACGAAATACACAGATTTAATAAAATTCAGCAAGACAGTCTTCTCCATTCGATTGAAGACGGAAGCATAATATTAATAGGCGCCACGACTGAAAATCCTTCATTTGAAATTACATCTCCTATTTTATCGAGATGCGCTGTTTTTACTTTAAATCCTTTAGATGACGAAGACCTTAATTATATAATTGATAGAGCGCTGAAAAAAGATATATTCTTATCTAAAAAGAAAATAATAATTAAAGATGAAGGTATAAAATCGTTGATAAATTTTAGCGGAAAGGACGCAAGAATTATGCTTAATGCGCTTGAAAGAGCCGTAAATTTAACGGCAGAAGATAACAATGGAGAGATAATTTTAACAGACGATATAATTTCATCTGCATACTTAAGAGCCGATAAATATGACAGAATGAGCGAAGAACATTATAATACAATATCTGCTTTTATTAAAAGTTTAAGAGGAAGCGACCCGGATGCTGCGGTTTTTTATCTTGCAAAAATGCTTAGCGCCGGCGAAGACCCGTTGTTTATAGCAAGAAGAATGGTAATTCTTGCAAGCGAAGATATCGGTAATGCCGAACCTTATGCACTAACCCTTTCTATTAGCTGTTTTAATGCCGTTAAAGTTATAGGTATGCCTGAATCAAGGATTATCTTATCGCAGTGCGCTACCTATCTTGCAAGTTGTCCAAAATCAAATGCAAGTTATACCGCAATAGAAGAAGCTATTAAAGATGCAAAGTCTTTTCCTGATATGACTGTCCCGCTTCATTTAAGAAATGCGCCTACACAACTCATGAAGGATTTGTCTTATCACCAAGGTTATAAATATTCTCATAATTTTGAGGACCATTTTACCGCAGAACAGAATTATTTGCCCGATAAGCTGAAAAATCGCCAATATTATTATCCTCAGACAACAGGAAAAGAAAAAGAAATAAAAGACAGATTAAATGAATTATGGGGAAAAAGCGGAAAGAAAAAATATTAATAAAATAAATATTATCGATTATCGCCTTAAATCACCGTTAGAAATTATTAAAACTGCTTCAACATACAATAAATAATAATAGATTCCTGCTTTCGCAGGAATGACGTCTGTCGGGTTAAAATCAAACCTTTGCAAAGTCATTCGTCTATACAGGCATAGGGATAGGCGTAGGAAGCTCAAGTTAAAATCAAACCTTTGCAAAGTCATTCCAGCACAGGCAGGAAAGTTCCGAAAATAGAAACGCATGACGTTTCTGCGTTTCTGTTCGCGAGGCTATAAGACGAGAGTGAAGCGGTCATCTAGAAAAAAAATTCCTAACAGTGATTTAAGGTATTATATTTTTTTTAATAATAAACTAATAACCGCTATAAGTATTCCGACGATAGAACCGACTAATGCGCCGTTAATTCTTATATACTGTAAATCATTGCCAATTTTAGATTCTATTTGATTTACCAATTTTTCGGGATCAAGGTTTTCTAAATTTCTTCTTATAAGCTTACCAATCGTTGAATGATTTATTTTCATTAAATATATAATATTTGTTTTAAACAATTGATTAAGTTTATCTTGTTTTATTAATATTTCATTGTTAATTAAAACAAAGAAATAATCAAATTTTTCTTTAAATAATTTTTTATTAATAATATATTGTTTATTATTTTCTAATATTGTGCCGATAAAGTTTATTGTTATTGAATGCAGCCAATTTTTTAGAGGATCCTTAAACTCTTTAATAATATTTAAACCGTCAGACTTTATAAAATTAAAAAATTTATTTTTAATAAAATTTTTTCCTTCGTCTTTATTTAAATAATCTATTAAATAATCTTTTATTCTGCCTGAATTTGTATTAATCATTATTTCTATCGTATTTAATATCCTATCTTTATCATGCGTGTTTTTATCAATATTGTTTAAAGTATTAAAAACATAATCTTTAATTTTTAATCTTACTTCATTGTTTGAATTGTTTTTTATTTCTTGAATAAAATTAATTATTTTTAATATAATTTCATCAGATAAAAAATTAATATCTAAAATATTTGTTTTCTCTGCAAGAAATAAAAAAATATTTTTCATTGCAGAATCGCTTTTATATTTTTCAATTAAATCTTCGATTTGACTTTTTAAAAAAGGTTTATTTTCTTCTATATTTAAAATTATAAAATTGCTTAAATTTATTATAGCATCATCAAAATTGTCATTTACCAGCTGTTTTCCTGTAAATTTTATGGAATTTATTAATTCATCGGAATATAAGCCGATTATTTTTTTTGATATATTATTTGTATTATATGTTTTTATATAATTATTGATATATTTTGCTAAATTTTCATAAATATAATCAGAATTACTGCCTTCAATAAATGAAGTAATTTTGTTTACAATATTTTCTGATATATTTTCATCCGATAAAGTTTTATCCAATGCTTTATTGATATTTTCATATAAAAAATCATTAAACTTATCGGATTTAGTAAAATAAACAAGGTTGATAATTAATTTTCTTACATATAATCTTAATTTATTTTTGTTTTTATCTTTTTGAATAATTTTCAATAGAATATCCGAAAAATCTATTCTATTTATTTCATTTGATAAGTAATTTCTTCCAAGCCATGTATCGTTAACGGTATTACTTATAGAATTAATAATTTTTTCTTTATTGTTTTTAATAATGTTAGTATGGGGCAGATGTATATTAAGCGGATATTTGAACAGCGCCGTAACGGCAAACCAATCGGCTATTCCGCCAATCAGAGCAGCCGCAGAAGCTCTTTGAAGTATGAATATCCAAATGTTAGTAATATGAATTACATAAGATATGATAAAAATTAAAAAAGCAAATAAAAGAAAAAGATTTGCGATGATTTTATTTTTATTATTAAATTTCATATAATTTAATCTCCTTTATCAGCCAGCTCTTTCAAGCCCCCGCTTCTACAAGCGGCGGGTGGTTGACAATTGTTTATATATAATATATTGTTTATATATTATATATATTGACATGGTATGTCAAATAAATGTAAGTCTGAAAATTGCCGATAGAGGATAGAGATTGTTAAATAAAAGAAAAAGATTCGCAATAATTTTATTTTTATTATTAAATTTCATAATATATATATAAATATATATATAATAGATGAATGATCAGATAAATGAGTCAATAAATTTTAAGGAAAGTGTGAATTAATTTAATACTTTTTGTGCCGTAAAAAAAAGACTGATTTAATTGTTTATAAAGAGACCGTTCAAAATTCTGTGTCAATCCTGTATAATTAAATTATAATTAATTAAAAGGAGATTGATGCAATGGAACAGACAGATCAAGAAATCTCAAACTGTACACAAAAATTTGATTTTAATAA
>JAJZVN010000061.1 GCA_021845685.1 bacterium | reverse complement strand
TTAAATCTTTAACCGCCTGGTTAAAGTCGAATGCGGAATTTTTCTTAAGTTCTTGGAAAATAGATTCGGTTCTTTGTTTCATCTGTCAGTCTCCTTGTATAAGGTTAGATTATACCAGACTGACACGGAATTTTAAACGGTCTCTTTTCTTATAATAAATAGTCTATCCAAACCGATGTATCGACCAGTATTTTATTATCTCTCATAATGCCTTATCTCGTCGGCCGTCATGTCGAAATCAAGATTGCCTTCATAGATTTTATTTTTTCCGCTTTCTTTTTTTTAAGATAAGAATCAATTGCTATTTTAACGGCAGAGGCCTTGCTTTTCACATGTGTTTCTTCCAGAAGAACGTCAATTATATCTTTGTCTAATGTGATTGTGGTGCGCATATAAATACCTCGTCTATATATTATTAAATTTATGCAAATACTATGCATTAATTTTAATATAATTTTTATGCAAAATCAAACTGTTTGAATGGCCTATTCATATAGCTTTAAAACCTGTTTAAAGATTTCTATTTATGTTTTTAGGTATCATTTTCTATTGAAATTTATATTTATTTTTATATTTTGAGTATTAAAAATATTCCAAAATTTTTAAGGTGCGTCTTAAAAATAACATTACCTTTACATTTCAAAGTGGTCTAACCCCCATATAATTGGAGTAAATCAAGACACTTTTTGGCCATAATTCATCTTTTTGTATAATATAACATAAAATTACTAATATTATAATAACAGTTAAAGTTATTATTTTTTTTAATCTCTTTTCAACAATCTGACAAGGTAACATTTTAAATTTTAAATTTTTTAAAATAAAATATTGTTTATTGAATTTACAGTATTTAATATAGTTTATGAATTACGGACTTTATAATATAAGTTTTGACAGAATATCATCCAATACTTTATTCCATAACTTTATATTATATTCAAGGTCTTTAATATCGCTGACAAAAGATTCAAGGTTTTTATTCGTCAAATTTATTGCTATATTTTCTAATATTTTTATAAGATCATCGAAATAGCTTATAACTTTTTTATTATCTAAATAATATTTGTTAAAATCTAAACTGATAATTTGTGCTATTTTATCCATAATATGAATAAAAGATGCTAAATCATAAAGTTCTTTTTTGAAATCAATAAAATTTATATTTACATTCATTATTTTAATTAAATCTACTATTTCGTTAATTCTATTTATTAATTTTATAAAAAATTTTTTAATTGAGTCAATAGATTGCATAATAAAATCTTTTCCATTTAAAACAATGGGGATTCCGTTAACAGATAGTTCTATAAGCTGCACCTCCTTATCGTTTATTTTAAAACTGGTGTAATTAAGGGGATATGCTTCGCTGTTATTTAACATAATTTTAATAAAAAGTTGATTATGCTTTTTAAAAGCCTCTGTATCTCTACTCTTTAATTTTACTCTATAATAAAAAAGAACTTTTGGCACTAAATAAGCAAAATACCCCTTTAGTCCGGCAGCAATCCAAAAATCCCAGTCTTCATAACCATCCATAGACCGATAACCGCCAATATCTTCCCACATTTTTTTGGAATATAAAGCACAGTAATTAAGTTGATTTTGGTATTTTAATTTCTCAAAATCATAATTATTGGGTATAATTATAGTATTGTCTTCTCCAAAATTTTGCCTTGCTGTATATATAATCTTTTTTTCGCCAACTATTTTTATTGTGTCTATGCATATCTTTAGCATATCAGGATGAATTTTGTCGTCGGCATCTAACGGTAATATGTATTTGCCTTTTGCTAAAGAGATCCCGTTATTTCTAGCGACAGATGGCCCTTCATTGGTCTGATTGATCGATGTAATGGAGTAATCTATGTATGTATTTTTTATTTCACTCATAACTTCAACGGTGTTATCGATGCTTCCGTCGTTTACGATAATAATTTCAAAACTGCTATATGTTTGATTGATTACACTCTCAACGGCATCTCTTAAATATTCAGCCTGGTTATAACATGGAATAATAATAGACACGAGCGGACTGTAACCGTTATCCCCTGTTTGTTCGCCTTTTTTGTTCTCCAGATATAATGGAATCTCGAAATGACAAGCATTTTGAATAATATTTAAATAATTTTTTATATCTACTCTATTACCTTCCTCAAATTTTTTAGCCAATCCCATTGGAGAATAATCTATAAGAGTATTCGCTACACGGTTATTTGGTAATTCTGTTTGAACCATGTTTATAGGATTGCAGAATGCAGCAGAGCTATAATAAAATAATACATTGGGCTTATCTTTAAGAAAGATATTTTTATTTTGCCACAATGTCTCTTCTAAACTATTTGGTGCGTTAAATTCCTTATCACAAATTATTCTAATAATGTCTTCCGTTAAATAAACAGAACTAGAAACTTCCAATGGATACCCGAAATCATGCTCGGCATTTATCCAACAGCTTTTTAAGATATTCGGCTTGATTTGCATCGTTTCAGGCAGTCTCATGGATACGTTTAATGGATAACAATAATTTATATTCTTCCCTAAGCGCAATGAGAAGCCTATTGAATCAGGATTACTCGACAATACATTAATGATTTCATCAATAGAAAATTCACTTGTAAAAATATTGTCATCAACAACAAAAAAAATATATAATTCTTTTTTAATAATATCAATTAAATTTTTTTTAAAATTTGTTTGTTCTATAAAGTTAACTAACGGATGTTCCTTGTTTAAATCTTCATAAAGACTTTTATAATATCCTTCGGAAGATTTATATAGAACATATAGTTTTGCTTCTTCCGCATCTTTGCAATTAAAATAAAAACTTCTTATTGCAGCATCTAATTGAAGCGGCCTGTCTTTGCTGAATATTATGGCATTTATAGGAAGCATAAGCACATTGTTGATTTTTTTAGGTTATCGGTTTTGCTTGCTAATTTTTCCCTGTAAATAGTTCCTAAACCTTGTACTAACATTTTTTGGTATTATATAAATTACGTCTTCATAAATTATTATATCAAAATTATCTGGAGATATACGGACTATATCCGCAATTGACGGCCAATTCAAAAAATTATGCGGTTTTGGAGAGGGCGATAAAAATAATCTGGCATCGTCAATCATTATGATTATATTTTTTTTATAAGAAAAAATTATTTTTAATTCATCAATTAATGGGCATTCGTCATTCTGTCAATAAGTTTAGCCGCCACTCCAAAGCGCATCGAGCCAAAAAGAATATTGTCATTATCCGCCATTAATGACGGAAGATACTGCCTCGTATCTCCGTTGAAAAGCATTATATTCGAAATATTTTTTAAATTTTCTCTTGTAATATTATATATCGCATCTTGTTTTTCAATCGAATAAATATTTTTAAACTTAGCACTCATAACTTTAGTTGTATTGCCGATATATGTACCACTTTCTATAAAAACTTCAAGTTGAGCTATAATTTTAAGATAATTTGCTTCTTGCACTGGAATGCCACTATTAATTATGCCCATAAATATCCTCTAAATTTTAATTAATTTAAAAATTAAAAAATAATATAATCATATTTTTACAAATTCAAATATTCCACACCCATAATTACAATGACAATTATTTTGGATTAATTCATAATTTAAGTCAATATTTTGGTGCAAATCTTCATTGTCATCAACATAAGAAAAACTTTGCAATATATATTTACTTTCAAATAGACTCAACAAATAACGTAAACTAAATACCCTATGCGCATTGAATTCAATCCTTTGCTGCCCTATAGGAACTGAAAAATAAAATTTTCCGCCTTTTTTTAAAATCTTATAAATCGAATCTAAACCCTTAATATGACCATTAAAATCAACGGGGTCTCCATATCTACCTAAACCAAAATGCTCTATAGAATGCAGGGCTGAAATAGAATCAGTATAATTATAAAACTTTTCATCATAAAAATTCATCAAATCGGCTTGAATATAATTTATGTTATTTATAATATTAGCAATGGGCCGTATATCAAATACTTCAATAGACCTGAAGGATGCAACATGTGAAATAAAACCATCCATTCTCGAACCAATGTCGACATGTTTTTCAGGATTATTTTTAAATATTTTTTGCGCAACTATCAAATCTTGAAAAAAATAATGCCCTTTGGCAGTACCACTCTGGTCAAACTTATCAATTAATATTGGGTACAACTTTAAAGCAAAAGATCCATTGTTTTTATCATTTTTCATTTGATTTAAAAAACACTGATAGTCAGATGAAAACCAATTTACATCAATCATATTTTGATTATCCATTACAAGTTACTATATTTATTTCTATTTACAGGAATAATTTTTAAAATTCATAGTTATTATTTTTCTTATTTACAAAGAAATATTTGCTCAAATTTATCCTTATTTACAAATCGTTTATTTATTATGTCGAATTTATCTTTCAATGTTTGTTTTAAAGCTATTATATAATTTCTTAAATTTGTATTGTTTTGCGTGCTTTTCATAATAATTTATTTATTCTATAATATATCCATTAATATTATTCAAAGCTTTTATAAATGTTTCCATATAAATGTTTTCTTTAAATTTTTCAGCTGTTATCGATATGTTTTCCTGTGTATCAAATGATAATTCCCCATTAATCACACCTTTAATTATATTTACAAAATTATCCATATTACCTTCTTCGTATAAATAGCCGTTTTTACCAGGTATCACTATATCTTCAGGTCCTGTGCGACAATTAGAAGAAATAACAGGAATACCCCTCTGGTTAGCTTCTATTAAAACTAACGGCAATCCTTCAAATCTTGAAGTAAGTAAAAGAGCGGTTACCTCAGCTAAGTCATTATAAGGATCATCTTTAAACCCTGTCCATTCTATTCTATCGTCTATGCCTAATCTTTGAGATAAAACCTTAAGCATATGTCTGTCCTGACCGTCGCCGATAATTTTAAGACTCCATCTTAAATTTTTTATATTCTTAAGACCATAAAACATGAAAGATATATTTTTTGATTTATCGTCCAATCTGCCGATATATATAAATAGCGGAATTGCAGGTCTTTGTTTTAACGCCCCTTCATAAGCTTTTACAGGATTAAAAACTGTATAAATTTTAGCATCTGGAACTATGGATTTTATCATATTTCTTATTCCGTTAGAAACGGATAAAAAACCATCGCATAATTTTAACGACTTCTCGGTGAATTCAATTAGCATTCTACGTTGGTCGTCAGTTGCAAAATTAACACTTTTAGATTCTTTGAAAAAGACTTCCGATAAAGAACCGTGGTCCCAATAAACAATTTTAGTCATATCGCTTGCGGCTCTCAAAGACCCAAATAAAGGAAAAATAATGAACGGATGAGCTACCACCGATATATCTGGATTAAATTCCCTATGAAATTCAACTACTTGATATTGAAAATTATTTTCCGATGATAAATAAAAATACATTTTGTCTTTATATCTTCTATACGGCTCTGCCCATGCATGCTCGTTTTCCATTTCTTTTTTATCATAAACAATCACTATAACCCTAAAATCGTATCCTGACGCTAAAAGATTAGACAGGACAATATTAAGGACTTTTTCGCCTCCGCCAAAAACGTTTATGGAAACCGGATTCCATATGAAAATTATTTTTTTTATATTTTTTATGTTTTCAAAGCTATGCGATATATCAATTTTATAATAAATCTTATTTAATCTTTTTTTATATTCTATGCCGATTTTATCTATGTTATAATACTTTTTTATAAACTCTCTGCCTCTTGCCCCAACTGTTTCCGCTTCGGTCCTATTGTCGAACACGCGCCGCATATAATCCGCCGCCGCCTCGATATCCGGCTCTGCCCATATGTTGCCTTTTTTATATGCTCCGTAATCGCCGTCCACTTTCACGAGCCTGTAGTAAACGGGATAACTGTTATCCATATTCATAAAATCCATATTGCCGGAATATCCGGTAGCTATTACGGGCTTGCCGAGAGCCATGGCTTCCGCCATAGTCAAACCGAAACCTTCCGACCTGTGAAGGGAAACATAGCAGTCGCAGGCGTTCATTAACGAATAAACCTGTTCTTTCGTATAAACCGAATCTGCTATCGTAACGTTATAACCCTTGACCGAGTTTAACAGCAGGTAAAATTCTTTTTTATTAAATTCGGAATGGGATGTTTTTAGGAACAGCATTGCTTTATCAGAAGGCGAAAAAGCCTTCTTGAAAGCTTCGACTACGGAAAAAGGATTTTTTCTTTCAATTTCGCTCTGAAAATCGAAAATAAAAAGAAACATAAAAACATCGGGCGGTATATTTAAGCCGCTTCTTACCGCCTCTTTTTCTATCGGGATATTTTCCGGCGAAGGCGATAAAGAAATACAGTGTGGAATTTTCGTTACCGGAATTTTAACTGTTTTTAAAATAGCTTTAGAAATAGCCTGAAAAGAAAAATCGGAAGGCGTCCAAATCTCGTCAAGATAATACGCTAGCCGCGTCCATTCTTCCGGAAATTCGTCAAGCTCCCAGACCCAGTAGCCTATATTGTAATGCCCGTCGAAATAAGGCATATTGGCTTCATTGGCAAAATTTACGAATACGTCGGGATTGACGTGTATCAAATTAAAAAGATAAGGGTTGCTCGGAAAAAAATCTTTTGAATCGTAAGTTTTATCGGCATTAACGGAACCCAAATCGGTAATGTTGTTTAAAACATACGGGATACGAGCCGTTTTAAGAGCTTCTATGTCCGACCTTACCGCCGACCCAAGACCTTTTTCCGACTGAATAAGCCCAGATATGTTTACTCCGAAAGGAAATTTGTCCGTGTTTAAATTATTTCTCATATTAAAGATATTACTATTTATCTATATCTAAATATTATCTATTTTCATAATCATAAACAATTTTATTAAGTCTCGCTTTATATATTTTACCAACTGCCTCAGGACTGAAATATTTTTTAATATAATCTTTTCCTTTTGCGCCAACGGATGCGGATTCTTCTCTCTTTTCAAACACCTCTCGCATTAATTCCGCCGCATGGTTTATATCCGGTTCTGCCCAATAATTACCTTTTTGGTAAGGACCGTAATCTCTATCTAATTCAACTAAACGATAATCGACGGGATAACTGTTATCAATATTCATAAAGTCCATATTGCCGGAATATCCGGTAGCTATTACCGGCTTACCTAAAGCCATGGCTTCCGCCATAGTCAGGCCGAAACCTTCCGACCTGTGAAGGGAAACGTAGGAGTCGCAGACATAAATAAGGGAATAAATCTCATCACGCGTCAAAACTAAATCTGAAACGGTAATATTATAGCCTTTAATTGCATTTAACATTTCATCAAACTTTGTCCTGTTAAAGTTTGAACGAGAAGATTTAATGAATAACATTACTTTCTCATCAGGTTTGAATGCCTTTTTAAAAGCCTCTATCAACGCGAACGGATTTTTTCGTTCAATAAAACTGCCGGCGTCGAATATAAACAAAAAGAGAAAGATATCGTCGGAGATTTTTAAGTCTATTTTTTTTATTACTTTATTGAATGAATTTTCGGTAATCGCGATAGAATGGGGTATTCTTGCAACAGGTATGTTTAACGATTTAGATATGGCCTGCATGGAAAAGTAGGAAGGCGTCGATATTTCATCTACATATTTCGATAACGCAACCCAGTATTCGGGTATAGTATCCAGTTCCCAGACCCAATAACCTATATTGTAATGTCCGTTTAAATAAGGCATATTAGCTTCATTGATAAAATTTACGAATACATCTGGGTTGACATGTATCAAATTAAAAAGACAAGGGTTGTCCGGAGAAAAATCTTTTGAATCGTAAGTTTTATCGGCATTAACGGAACCCAAATCGGTAATGTTGTTTAAAACATACGGAATACCAGCCACTCTAAGCGCTTCTATGTCCGACCTTACCGCCGACCCAAGACCTTTTTCCGACTGAATAAGCCCAGATATGTTTACTCCGAAAGGAAATTTGTCCGTGTTTAAATTAAATTTAATATTTTTAGTACTCTTAAAAGTATAATATCCAAATAAATTATCCATTTCGGCAAATATATAATTATCTCTTTTATATTTAAGCCTCCATTTTTCCATAAAACGGTTAATATTTTCAATATCGTGCTTTTTTCTGCCAGCTGTTTTTTCTTCAAAATGAAATATTATGCTCTTCGGATTAAATATAAGCCTGTAACCCGCTTCGCGCAATTTAAGGCATAAATCCACGTCTTCGAAACCGTTAATATAGCCCTCGTCAAAACCGCCAACCGATTCGAATACTTCTTTTTTGAGCATAAGGCATGCCGCCGTAAGCGCGTTATAGCTTTTTATGTAAATTGCATTCTTGATATCCGATTGCCCGCAACCGGATATATTCATTCCGGAATAGGCATTATAAGGAACTAATCGTTCTTCGAACATTATGCCGGCTTCCTGAATTTTTTTGTCGGGATATAACAGCAGAGAACCTGCGGCGCCTATTTTTAAAGATTTGGCGGAGCCTGCCGTTATAGAATAATAAAGTTCGTCTATAGCCCCTTTTGAAACTACCGTATCGTTATTCAAAAATAAAATATTTTCGGAATTTGAAACT
>JAJZVN010000005.1 GCA_021845685.1 bacterium | reverse complement strand
AACAGTAAATATTTAAACAATACCGGTTGATGTTCCCGCCGATATAAAAAAAGTTGAAAGTTATTTATTAAAATTATATAATTAATCTCTTATTAATATAAAAATATAAAAAATTATAAATATAGCTATCAATATAAATAATAAAAATAAAATAAATTAATATTATAAATAAATAATATTAATAAGAAACTATAAATATAACAAAAATAACAAAAAATATAAATAAACATATATAAATAAATCATTTAAATTTATAATTAATTATAAAACTATAAAACAATTGATTAAACAATATTTATAAAACAATAATACAATAATATTGTTTAATCAATTTAAAAAAATTAAATTTCAAAGAGGTATAGAACAAAAATGAAAAAAGAAATCCACCCCGAATATTTTGAAACAAAAGTAAGATGCGCATGCGGAAACGAATTTGTTACAGGGAGCACTGTAAAAGAAATTCATATTGATATTTGTTCCGAATGCCATCCGTTTTATACGGGCAAACAAAAATTTGTCGACAGCGCAGGCAGAATAGAAAAGTTTAACAAAAAGTATAATATAGAAAAAAAGAAATAAATAAGTAATTCTGATTTATTAAAATAAATGTATTAAAATATTAAAATTTATTTAATTTAATATATTTTACGAAGAAACCTGCAAGAGCGCTCTTGTTTTTAAAAATGAGATACATTGCGGAAAATCCTTAAATTTTAATGTTTTATTTTAATAGACCTATTTAATTTACTCATTATTAATAGTTAATTATATAGTCATGTTATTATATAAATGGTTAAACTTATAAACTATACAACGAATCCGGAAATCACTATTGCTATAGCGGCTAGGCTATGCTATAGTTCTTCAGATATAACGAAAATAGAGTATGATTTTAAAGAAGATGAAAAAGGTTTAGAAAAAGCGAGGAAGTTAATAAAAAAAATTAGAACTTCAGGACATGAATCTGTGCTTGAGCATGCTAATTTTACTTTTATAGTTGATAAATTATCTCGAAGCGCCTCACATCAATTAGTAAGGCACAGAATAGCTTCATATTCACAGAGAAGTCAGAGATATGTCAAAGAAACCAACCCTCAAATAATTATTCCCGAATCTATATCCGAAAATAAAGAATTTTTAGATAAATTTAATAACTTAGTTAAAGAAATTTATTCTTTATACGGTTTTTTTTTAGAAAAAGGTATGCCCGCGGAAGATGCTAGATATATTTTGCCGAATGCTGCCCAAACACAATTAAGTTTTACAATGAATGCAAGAGAACTGTTGCATTTTTTTAGATTAAGAGGATGTGAAAGAGCGCAATGGGAGATAAGAAATCTTGCTAAGGAAGTTTTTAAGCTTGTTTATCCGATAGCCCCGTCGGTTTTTTACGGCGCAGGACCGTCTTGCGTTAGAAGCGGGTGTTCGGAAGGAGAGTTTAGCTGCGGCAGGCCTTTAGAAATTAAAAAAGAATGGACGACAAAGGGTTTATTGTAATGGAAGATTTAATTGAACAGAATAATTATCAAAATGATAACGAACCGCCGTTTATAAAACTTGAAGATGTTATAATACAAAAGTGTAAAGATCTTAAAGAAGAAGCTGAAAATCTTAATGAAAATATTCAAGAAATCAGTAAAGACGGTTTTAATGAATCTGCTAAAGATCCTATCAAGAGATATAATTTAATTAAAAAAGTCATAGATACTTTTGAAGAATATAATAAAATACTTTTAGATATAGAAGAACTCCAAAGGCTAAAAAAAAAAGAATTAGACAGCGAACTTCTATTTATGGAGCTTGAAGAGATTAATGCTCTTTCCGCTAAAGCCAATAAAGCCGCCGAAACAATAAAAGAATATTTTTATCCTAGAGATGCAGATGCCGATAAAGATATACTTTTAGAAATAAGAGCGGCAACAGGCGGAGAAGAAGCTGCTCTTTTTGCTCTTGATTTGTATAAAATGTACAATAAATATGCAATAATAAAAAATTTTAATTTTGAACTTATATCTTCAAGCTATTCAGCATCCGGCGGGCTTAAAGAAGCCGTAATATCGGTTAAAGGCAAAGATGTTTTCAGGCTCTTAAAATATGAAAGCGGCGTTCACAGAGTCCAAAGAATTCCTGCAACTGAAACCCAAGGAAGAGTTCATACTTCTGCCGCCACAATCGCGGTTATGCTGGAACCCGAAGAAATTGACCTTAAAATAGCTGCCGAAGATTTAAGAATAGATGTTTACAGGTCAACCGGACATGGAGGGCAAAGCGTTAACACAACAGATTCTGCCGTCAGAATAACCCATTTGCCTACTAATCTTGTCGTTACTTGTCAGGATGAAAAATCGCAGCATAAAAATAAAGCTAAAGCTTTAAGAATATTAAGAACAAGACTATTAAGCAGATTAGAAGCCGATAAAAAATCTATTGAAGCAAAAAATAGAAAAAATATGGTTGGAAGCGGAGACAGAAGCGAAAAAATCAGAACATATAATTTTTCACAGGGCAGGATAACGGACCACAGGGCAGGGATAACGCTTCATAAGTTAAATTATATTATGGAAGGGAATCTTGACGAGCTGCTAATCCCGCTGTCAAAATATTTTGAATCTCAAAAATCTCTTGAAATCAAATAATATTACTATTTTTGAAACAATTAAGGCAGGAGCTGGATATTTAAAAAAAAATAACGGAGATATCCCTGATTGTTTTAAAGAATCTCTGCTGTTGATGAGCTATGTTTTAAACATTCCTATTGAAAAAATTATTATAAATTATGAAAGCAAAATAAGTAAAAATAAATTAAAGGTTTTTAACGGCTATATTGCAAGAAGAGCTAAAAAAGAACCGTTTGCCTATATAATCAAAAATAAAGAATTTTATTCAATTGATTTTTTTGTCAACAAAAATGTTCTTATACCAAGACCTGATACCGAGATTCTAGTTGACGAAAGCTTAAAGGAAATTAACAGATTAAATGCAAGAATAAACAACGATAATAACGATAATTATAATAACTATAATGGTATAAATAATGGCATAGATAATAATATAAACAATAATAACAAAAAGGCAGATAACAATAACTATAAAAACTATAAAAATTATAACGGTAATTATAATGATAGCAGCATAAACAATAATAATAATATAGATAAAAATATTACGGCTATAGATCTCGGCACAGGTTCAGGAGCCGTAGCGGTATCTATAGCTAAAAATTATCAATACTCAAATATTGAAATTTATGCCGCCGATAATAGCTTTAGGGCTTTAAATGTCGCAAGAAAGAATGTAATATTAAATAATGTAGAAAATAAAATTAAATTAACCTATTTTAATATTTTAAATCAAAATATATGCTGGTATAATAAATATAAAAAAAAATATGATGCGCATTTTTATAAATTTGATATCATTATATCAAATCCGCCTTATATAATATCATCTGATATTGAATTGCTAAGCGATGAAGTTAAAAATTACGAACCATATAAAGCTCTTGACGGAGGTGTTGACGGACTTAAGTTTTACAGGAAGATATTTGAATTGTTTTCATCGGCAATAGAAAATTCAGCGGATAATAATCCGATAAATAAAGAACTTTGTTTAATTTTAGAAATAGATTACAGATATAAAGAAGAAATAAAAAAAATTTATGAATCGACATTTTATAATAATGACAATAGATATAATAAATACGATAATAATAACCGCAAAGAATATAAACATAAAATAAATATAAAAAATAATAAAAATAATCCAAACAATATAACAATTAATTTTATAAAAGATATGTCAGGAAAAGAAAGGGTGGTAAAAATTAATTATGGAAAAAATAATAATTGAAGGCGGTATCCCGTTAAGGGGCGAAGTATCTATAAGCGGTTCAAAGAACGCTGCATTGCCGATTATTGCATCGTCAATTATGTTTGACGATTCTAATAATGAACTTTATAATGTTCCGAATCTGCAGGATATAGTTACTATCAAGAAACTTCTTATTAGTCTTAATGCCGAAGTAAAAGATTCTGACGACGGAAAATTGTTTATAAATACATCAACCATTAATAATTTTGATGCTCCTTATGATCTTGTGAAAACTATGAGAGCTTCCGTTCTTGTTCTCGGACCGCTGCTTGCCAAATATAAAAGAGCAAGAGTATCGCTTCCCGGCGGATGCGCTATAGGAGCAAGGCCGATTGATTTTCATTTGCAAGCGCTCAGGGCTCTTGGCGCCAGTATTACAATGGAACATGGTTATGTTGAGGCTACAGCTGGAAAACTGAAAGGTGCTGAAATTATTTTTCCGATTCCTTCTGTTACGGGAACGGAAAATATTATAATGGCGGCAACACTTGCGGAAGGTACCACAATTATAAAAAATGCAGCAAGAGAACCTGAAATAGACGATTTAATTCTTGCTTTATGCAATGGAGGAGCAAATATTAAAAGAGTCATGCCTTCAGTAATAGTAATTAAAGGAGTCAAAAAGCTGAATAAACTAAGCCATTATATTGTTTCGGACAGAATTGAAGCAGGCACGTATATGGTTGCTTCGGCTATAACTCAAGGCGATATCATAGTTAAAAATGTTGATTTGAATCATATCAGCTCAATCACGGATAAATTAACGGAAGCAGGGGTAAAAATTAATGTTATTTCACCTTCTTCTATCAGGGTAAAAGGTCCTAAAATAATTAAAAGCGTGGATATTTCAACTGCACCTTTTCCTTATTTTCCTACTGATATGCAGGCTCAAATGATGGCACTCATGTCTATTGCAAACGGTTTATGCGTTATAACGGAAAATATTTTTGAAAATAGATTTATGCATGTAGCAGAATTAAGAAGGCTCGGCGCCGATATAAAAGTATGCGGTAATTTTGCGATAGTAAAAGGAACAGGCGCTTTATTAGGAACCGATGTAATGGCGACAGATTTAAGAGCAAGCGCATCATTAGTATTGGCAGGATTGGCTTCGTCTAAGGATTATACTTCTATATCTCGAATATATCATTTAGACAGAGGGTATGAAGCGATGGAAAAAAAACTCTCAGGATTAGGCGCTATTATTTCAAGAGTTGATGATTCAAATAAAACGGATTATAATGATAATGAAGATTATTTAACAAGTCAATCAATGCAATCAATAGCATCGGGAATTAAATAAATGAAAGAAAAAGTGAGAATTGCAATTCCAAAAGGGCGTGTACTTGAAGATTCTCTTGATTTATTAAGAAAATCTGGGTTTATTAAGCATCCTGATGAAGATTATAATTCTAGAAAATTAATATTTAATTATGAAGACGACAATGCAAAACTATTAATAGTTAAACCATGGGATGTCCCTACATTTGTTGAATACGGAGCGGCGGATATCGGCATAGCGGGAAAAGACATTTTGCTTGAAAAATTTAAAAATGTTTATGAACCGCTAGATCTTGGCATCGGAAAATGTAAAATAGCAGTCGCTGTTCATAAATCTATAGATGTTAATATTAATAAAGAAACCGCTCATATCGGCTATGCCGACGATGACGATGCAGATGAATTTTTAAGGAAGTCTCAAAGAGATGAAAAAAATAAAAAAACAGAGATTGAGATTAATCAAAATACCGTAGAAAATATCAAAAATGCATTATATCTGTTAAATAATATACGTGTAGCAACAAAATATGTAAATATAACGAAAGATTTTTTTAAAAAAAAAGGCATAAGCGTTCAAATAGTTAAATTATACGGAAATATAGAATTAGCTCCTTTAACCGGACTTTGCGATGTTATAGTAGATCTTGTTTCTACCGGAGAAACTTTAAAGCAGAACAATCTTTTGCTTATTGAAGAAATTGCCGTTATAACATCACGGCTGATTGTTAACAGGGCAAGCCTGAAAACAAATCCTAAAGAAATACATAATGTTATAATGAGAATTAATAAAAATATATAAATAAAATTAGAATAAAAATAAAATAATTCTTAATTCTGCATTAGAAATTATTTATAAGTTCTAATGCAGAATAACTTAAATAACTATGGATTCCTGTTTTAGCAGGAATGACACCATATTATAAAAAATATAAAATGAAATTTTTTGATGCAAAAAAAGATAATTTTAAATCATTTATTTTTGAAAGAAGAAAACTGCAATTAAATTTTAGCGCAGATATTCAGCATGATTTAGAAATTATACGTAATAAAATTTTAGAAGAAAAAGATAATGCCTTATCTTTTTATACCGAAAGATTTGATAAAGTATGTATCAATCCCGATGAATTTGAAATAAAAGAAAAAGATAAAAAATCCGCATTAGATTTTTTATCTAATAATGAACGAAAAATATTAGAAAAAACAATTAAGAGAGTTTTTGATTATCATTCAAAGCAAAAAATAAAAACATGGTTTTCTTTTGATAATTGTGAAAGTGTCGAAGAAAATTTTATCGGCTCAATAAATAATAATTTTGCAGAAAATAGCAAATTTAACTATGATAATAATAACGATAATAATAGCGGCAATATTATTGCTCCGGGAATTATTACCGGACAATTAATTTCTCCGCTTCAAAGAGTCGGCATATATGTTCCGGGAGGAAAAGCAAGCTACCCTTCTTCTGTTATAATGAACGCTATCCCTGCAAAAGCCGCAGGAGTCAAAGAATTAATTATGGTCACCCCTCCCTCCGATAAATTGAACAATTATGTTATTGCATCGGCTGTTTTGTGCGGAGTAGATAAAATATACAGAATAGGAGGACCGCAGGCTATATTTGCGCTGGCATACGGAACTGAAACTATTCCTGCAGTTGATAAAATAGTCGGACCGGGCAATATATATGTTGCAACCGCCAAAAAGATGGTTTACGGAGATGTGGATATTGATATGATAGCAGGACCAAGTGAAATTGCGGTAATATGTGATGAATTTGCGAATCCGGATAAAGCAGCGATCGATTTAATGTCTCAGGCAGAGCACGATGAAATGGCCGTTTCTACATTGATTACAAATTCTTTTGATTTAATTGAAAATGTTAAAAAATCTTTAGAAAAACTTATTTTAAAAGAAGACAGAAAGAATATTATTGAAAAATCTTTAGATTCTAATGGTTCTTTAGTGCTAACCTGTTCTGTCGACGAATCTATTAATATCGCCAATGCTTTATCCCCCGAACATTTAGAATTATATATAAGAAATCCGTTTGAAAAATTATTTTTAATAAAAAATGCAGGCGCAGTGTTTCTTGGTGAAAATACTCCTGAAGCAATAGGCGATTATATTGCAGGCCCGAGTCATGTTTTGCCCACCGGCGGAACCGCAAGGTTTTTTTCTCCGCTTGATACCGTATCATTTTTAAAAAGAACAAGCGTTATTTTTTCAACAGAAGACTTTTTAAATAAAAATGCAAAAGATATAAAGTTTTTTTCGGACATTGAAGGTTTAGGCGCGCATGGCAATTCAGTGCTTATGCGGCTTTCACAGGCAGATAAAGAAATATATTAAAATTAAATTGAATATTTAAATTATATTTAAAATCAAAATAATTAAATAAGTAAAGAAATATAATAAAATTAAATAAAAATAGGAAATAAACATCTAATCAAACTATATTTATTTAATGATTTATTTGATGGTTAAAGAAATATAATAAAACTAAATAAAAATAGAAAATAAAAATCTCATCAAACTATATTTATTTAATGATTTGTTTGATGGTTAAAGAAATATAATATAACTAAATTATATAAAAAAATTGCATTAATCAATCTAAGATTAGGGCAATCTAAAATTATGGAAATTTATAATTTTATTAAAGATAGCGTTCTAAATCTTAAACCTTATCAATTAATAGAAATTGAACCAGATTCTAATTTGCTCAAATTAGATGCCAATGAATCAAACTACACATTAAATAAAAGCTTAAAAAGAAAGTATGCCGATTTTATAAAAGAAACTCTTATTAATTTATATCCTGATTCGGGCAATAAAAAATTAATTAAATTATTAGAAAATTTTTATAATATAAAGTCCGTTAATTTTATGTTCGGAAATGGTTCCGACGAACTTATATCTATTATTTTGTCAAGCTTAAAAAAAGATGTTGTCGTGAATATACCCTACCCTTCTTTTTCTATGTATGAAATAATTGCAAAATATAATGATTTGAAAGTTAATAATATTAATTTGCTCGAAGATTTTTTTGAATTGCCTCAATATATTTTAGAACAAAATGCCGTATCCGGTTTGCATACCGTAAATAGCGGAAACAAAAAAAATATCAAATCGCAAAAAAATATTTATTTTTTTAGCTATCCTAATAATCCTACGGGAAATCATTTTAGCTATGATATATTAATAAGCCTCCTTGAAAATAAAAATAATATTATTGTCATAGATGAAGCTTATTTGTTCTTTTCCGATAAAGAATCTTTTATCAAATATTTGCATAAATATGAAAATTTAATAGTTTTAAAAACGTTTTCTAAAATAGGTCTAGCTGGTTTAAGATTTGGTATGCTATTTGCAGGAGATAAACTAATAAATGAATTTAAAAAAATTAAACTTCCGTATAATATTAATTCATTAACATTAGCTTCAATAGAATTTTTTTTAAATAATTATGAATTTTTTGAAAAAAATATTAAGAAGACGATTATTCAGAGGGATAAATTATTCGTAAAGTTAAAAAAATTAAGTTTTATTGAAATTTATAAGTCGGATGCAAATTTTATTTTTTTTAAATTAATTAATAAAAATATGAAACCTGACTTTGATGATTTTCTTAAAAAAAATAATATAGTTATAAGAAATTTTACCGGACGGTTTGAGAATTTTTATAGAATAACCATTGGACTTCTTTCAGAAAACGATAAAATAATTGAATATTTCAAAGAATTTGGCTTAAATATAAAAATCAATGATAATAATAAGAAGAATTTAAATCACTGTTAGAAATTATTAAAACTGATTCAATATATGATAAATACTGGATTCCCGCTTTCACAGGAATAATACCGAATAGGTTAAAATTTAAGCCTTTGCAAAGTTATTCCTGCACAGGCAGGAAAGTTCCGAAGATAGAAATGCACCCCGTTTCTGTTCACGAGGCTATAAGCCGAGAGCTAAGCGGTTATCCGGAAAAAAAATTTCTAATGGTTATTTAAGGTATTATATAAAAATAATTAAAAATGAATTAATCGTTATAAAAAGTAAAATATATTATATAATTAAAATGCTTAAAGACAAAAAATTTAAAGACGAAGGACTAAGAAAAGATAAGTTTCAGAGAAAAACTAAAGAAACAGATATTGAGCTTTATTTAAATATTGATGGAAACGGCGAATATAATATAAGCACGGGTGTTCCTTTTTTTAATCATATGCTTGAACAATTAGCAAAACACTCCAATTTTGATATTAATTTAAATGCGAAAGGCGATATTGAAATAGATTTGCATCATTTGATAGAAGATACGGGAATTGTGCTGGGGCAAGCCGTTAATAAACTTGCCGGAGAAAAAAAGGGTATAAACAGATACGGTTTTGCATCAGTTCCCATGGATGAGGCATTAGTACAGACTACCGTCGATTTTAGCGGAAGAGCATATTTTGCGTATCATTATTATTATAATAACGATAATTATGATAATGATGCTCGTAACGGGTCTAAAATAAAAAATAAAACATCATCTTTGTCTATTATTAATAATAATCGTAACAATGGTTTTGTCGATTTATCAAGAGGATTTCCTTTATCTAAAAGAAAACTCACTAATAAATTTAATAATTTTAATGCAAAATATAAACATTTAATACATAAAATAAATTCAATAAATTCTGACGATTCTTCCCAATTATCTCAATTAAGTAATAATGAAAAAGAATTAAAAACAAAATTATTTAATTCGGAATTATTGTATAATGAATTAGTGGCAGAAATTTTTTTTTATGATTATGTAAATATTTTTTTTGAAGCTTTTTGTAAAAACGCTTTGATTAATCTGCATATTAATGTTATGTACGGCAATAATTATCATCATATAACCGAAGCAACTTTTAAATCTTGCGCCGTAAGCATTTCTAATGCTTTAAGAAAGACGGGGAGAAATAATATTCCGTCAACAAAAGGAATGATTTAATTCCCGTTCTTTAATTCCGCCTTATAATTTATAAAAAATATTTTATTATTATATTATGTATAAGAATATCAATAATATAAAAAATGAGAATAAATTAAATACTTATGGTAAATATTACGATAAGTATAATTATAAATTTAATTTTAAAAAATATTTTCTTTATCAGTCAAAATATTTTTTAAAATTAAATTTGATTGCAATTTTTCTGATTTTTTTTTCTTTAAGTTTTATTAACTTTCTATCAGTAGGTATTTCAAATGTTTATGCCTACAATTTAAATAATTCCACTAAAATAACCTCGGTGCATATCAACTATTATAACAATACAATTAATATTTATACAATAGGAAAACCTTTTTATAAAGGCTATTTATTCAAAAAAGGACAGTATAATTTTTTTATTGTCGCATTCGGTCATTCCGTTCTTTACGGAAATGCAGGCAGGATAATCAGGTCTTTTGGAAATATTTTTAGCGTTTTATATGCTCAATTTGCAACAAGTCCATATATTGTTCACATTGTCGTCAAAGAAAAATTACTTGAAAAATTGCCGATGAAGACAATTGTAATCGGAAATAATAAATATGATACTATAATTTACGGATCAGGCAAGCCGGAAACTTTTGAGAATGTTGTTCCGCAGCTCAAAAAATACAATTACCGAAAACCTCTCTTTAATGTTTTTATTGATGCGGGTCACGGCGGAAGCGATCCAGGAGGCATCGGTCCAATGGGTTTACCCGAAGCTTTTGTTAATTTAAGCGTTGCTTTAAAACTTCAAAAATTATTAAATGGAAGAGGTATTAAAACTGAAATAGACAGAACATCTAATGTTAACGTTAGTTTACAGCAGCGTGTAGATGAGGCAAACCACAGCGGCGCAAATCTTTTTGTAGGATTATATTGTAATTCAGCTGTAGTGCCGTATCTTTACGGAACGACCACTTATTATTTTCATAAAGATTCATATCCTTTTGCAAAATTTTTGAACGATTATGTATCAAAACATTTAAAACTTAAAAATGACGGCACTGTTATGGATGATTTATATGTAATAAGATTTACAAAAATGCCTGCGGTATTAATAGAATATGCTTATATATCTAATCCTTCAGAGGAACATCTTATTGCTTCTTCAACATTCAGGCAATTACTGGCAGATACTATTGCGAATGCAATATATAAATATTATATTGCAGATAAAAGGTATTGATATGATATTAATATAAAATTATGAAAACAAAATACAAGAAAAAAACTTATTGCCTTATATCCCCATTGTTAAAATAAGGGGCTTTACGGCAATTCTTGGTAAAGTAAGCAAAACAATAAACAATAAATAATAAACAATTAAGAGTAATGTAATTAAAATGAAATAATATTTAATTAATAAAAAATAAATATGAATATGTTAAATAAAGATACTATAATAGTTATTATAGATTATGGGATGGGTAATCTTAATAATGTAAAAAATTCATTTAATAAAATAGGATTTAATCCGATAATTACTAATGATTTCCATAAAATAGAAAAAGCGACGCATCTTATATTACCGGGGGTAGGAGGCTTTAAAGATGCAATGAAAGAACTTAAAAATAAGGATTTAATACAGCCTATAAAAGATGCAATATCAAATCATGAATTTGTTTCATTTCTTGGAATATGCTTAGGTATGCAGCTTTTATTTGAAAGTTCCGAAGAATTTGGCGAGACTGAAGGTCTTGGAATACTTAAAGGGAAAGTTATTAAATTCAATGAAAATTTTGTTCCGATAATACCGCATATAGGCTGGAATGATATTAATATTAAAAAAAACGAAATAAAGGAATTTAAAAATATAAAAAATAACAGTTTTTTTTATTTCCTGCATTCTTATTATTGTAAACCCGACGATGATGCTATTGTCGCTGCTTCTTGTTACTATTATGAAACATTTGCAGCATGCGTAAAAAAAGATAATATTTTTGCATGCCAATTTCATCCTGAAAAAAGCCATGATGCAGGATTAACATTATTAAAAAATTTTGTATCTTAATTTATTATTTATCAAAAAATAAAATATAATAAAATATATAAAATATAATAAAATATAATAAAATATAATAAAATATATAAAATATATAAAATATATAAAATATAATAATAAAATACAGTTAAATAAAACATCTCAAAATTGCCGATAGAAAATTTATTCTGGATTTCCGCTAACGCGGGTATGACGTTGAGGAATTTTAAAAGTTTACCAAGATAAATCACCACTTTTTTATAACTTGCGCCCTGTATGACGTTGAGGAATTTTAAAAATTTACCCGTTAGGTGTTCATTCCTGCAAAAACAGGAATCCTAATTCTTAATGATTGTGCTGTATTCAACAATCTATATCGGCAATTTTGGGTTTAAATCAATTATCTTAAATATTTTAAAAATATGATTATTATACCTGCCGTAGATATTTTAGGTTCAAAATGCGTAAGGCTTGCGAAAGGAGATTACAAAGATAAAAAAAATTACGAACTCACGCCTTTAGAAGCTGCTTTAAATTGGCAGAATAAAGGAGCAAAGAGACTTCATATAGTTGATCTTGACGGCGCAAAATCTGGAAAACCCGAAAATTTTGATATAATTAAAGATATTGTTAAATCTGTTAACATACCTGTCGAAATAGGCGGCGGCTTAAGAGATGATGAGACGATAGACGGTTATTTTAATATCGGCGCTTCATATGTCATTATGGGGTCTATTCTTTTTAAAAATATTAATAGTATTTCAAAATCTCTTGCAAAATATGTAGGAAAAGTAATTGCAGGACTGGATTTGATTGATGGAAAAATTGCATTATCCGGCTGGACGGAAAAAATAGATGTTAATTTTTACGATGCCGTGAATACATTATACAGCAACTATGGAATTAATAAGTTTATTTTTACGGATATTAACAGAGACGGAATGCTGAAAGGGCCTAATATTGATTTTATAAAAGAATGCTCAGATATATGTAAAAATGTGCAAAAAATAAAAATTAATACAAGTAATTTATATAATGAAAATAATAATATTAATAATATTCAATTTATAGCTTCAGGCGGGATATCGGGAATTGATGATGTTATACGATTAAAAGATTTATATTTAGATAATATGTTAGGTGTAATAACAGGGAAAGCTTTATATGACGGAAGGCTTGATTTAAAAGAAGCAATTAAAGTGTTGCAATAAGTAAATAATTTTGGGATTAACATAAATTCAAATTAATAAAAAATATTAATTAAATTCTTTTTTATCTTATAAATAAATTATTATTTTAAAAATGTTAGCAAAAAGAATTATCCCGTGTCTTGATATTAAAGATAATAAAGTCGTAAAGGGTGTTAATTTTGAGTCTATAAAATCGGCAGGCGACCCTGTAGAGCTTGCGATTTCTTATAACGATGATCTTGCCGACGAATTGATGTTTCTTGATATTACCGCTTCGTTTGAGAAAAGGAAAACATTGATAGAATTAGTAAAAGAAATTTCAAAAAATATTTTTATTCCTTTTAGCGTAGGCGGAGGCATATCCGATATAAACGACATCAGGAATCTTTTAAACAGCGGAGCCGATAAAATATCAATTAACACTTCGGCGGTTTTAAATCCTGATTTGATTGACGAATCTGCCAAAAAATTCGGATCTTCTACGATAGTCATTGCATTAGATGTAAAAAATATGGACGGCAAGTATTGCGTTTTTACGCATGGAGGCAGAAAAAACACGGGCATTGATGCAATAAGCTGGTCAAAAGAAGTTTATAACAGAGGAGCAGGAGAGATTTTGCTTACAAGTATGGATATGGACGGAACCAAGAAAGGTTTTGATATAAAATTAACAAATCTTGTTGCCCAAAATGTTAAAATTCCTGTTATAGCTTCAGGCGGAGCAAGCTGCGCCAAGGATTTTGAAGATGTTTTTACCGAAGGGCATGCAAGCGCCGCTCTTGCAGCGTCAATTTTTCACTATAAAGAAACTAATATTACGGCTATCAAAAGTTATCTCAGATCGCATGGGATAGACGTAAGAATTTAGAAAAAGAATATTTTTTACTGAAACAATTGTAATATATATTTAAATCACCGTTAGAAATTATTAAAACTGATTAAACATATGATAAATACTTGGATTATCTCTTTCGCTGGAATGATACCAAACAAATAGGTTAAAATTTAAACCTTCGCAAAGTCATTCCTGCCAACGCAGAAATCCATAAAAAGAAATTTCTAACGGTGATTTAAGGTATTAATATAAATTATAAAATAAATTATAAAATTAGAAAATATTTAACTGATTTAAACAATAATATACATAATATTGTATAATTATAATATAAATTTTATTTTAATTAAATATTATGATGAAAAAATAATATAAATGAAAGAAATAAATAATTTTGCGGATTCTATTGATTTTTCGAAATTGAACGGGCTTGTACCTGCGGTAGCACAGGATTATTATTCTAAAGAAGTGCTTATGCTTGCTTTTATGAATAAAGAAGCGCTTAAAAAAACATTAGAAACCGGTTATGCGCATTATTATTCTCGTTCCCGCAGGCAATTATGGAAAAAGGGCGAAACATCAGGACATACTCAGGAAGTAAAAGAAATATTTTATGACTGCGATGTCGACAGTATTCTTCTAAAAATTATACAAATAGGCGATGCCTGTCATACAGGACATAAGACTTGTTTTTATTCAAAATTAGATAATAATTTAATAAATTTCAATAATAGCAAAGACAAAAATATTAGGAATAATGAAGATATAGAAGATATAAAAGATACAATAGATACAAAAAATATAAAATATAGCGAATTCAATAATAAAGAAAAATTTTATTCGTTAAAATTAATATTTGATTTGATTAAAAGCAGAAAAATATCAGATCCTAAAAATTCCTATACGGCAAAGCTTATAAATGCAGGTTTAGAGAAAATTGGCAAAAAATTACAGGAAGAATCTCTTGAATTAATCATAGCAGGTTTTAATAAGAAAAAGCATGATATTATTTATGAAGCAGCCGATTTGCTATTTTTTTATATGGTACTTTTAGTTTATCTGGATGTTGACATAAATGACATAATAACAGAGTTAAAAAAAAGAGAAGGTATGTCGGGTATTGATGAAAAAAACTCAAGGAAGATATAAAGATTATATTAAAATATTGTAATATTTTACCTTAATATAAAATCCTATTGCAGGATTTTTTTTTAAATTATATAATATTTTTTAAAAAAATAATATTATAATTATAATAAACTAATTTTAATGAGGTTAATTTATGTATGAAATTATTGAAAATAAAAGTATAGGTGAAGGTGTTAACGTTTATAAAATAAATGCCCCTGATATTGCAGCTAAAGCATTGCCGGGACAATTCATTATAGTTCGCGTTCATAAAAAAGGAGAACGTATTCCTATAACCATTGCTGAAACCGATAAAAATTACGGATATATTACAATACTTGTTCAAACCTTAGGCAAAACAACGCATTTATTAAGCGAGATGCAAAAGGGAGAAAAATTATCCGATGTTGTAGGGCCGTTAGGTATTCCTTCCGAAATTGAAAACTTCGGTACGGTAGTTTGTATCGGAGGGGGGTTTGGTATTGCCGCGGTTCATCCTATCGCTAAAGCTCTGAAAAATGCAGGGAATTATGTTATTTCTATAACAGGAGCAAGAAGGAAAGACCTTTTACTGATGGAAAACGAAATGAGAAATGCAAGTTCGGAGCTTTTAATAGCGACTGATGACGGCAGTTACGGTACAAAAGGATTTGTTACCGATATATTAAAAAAATTAATAGTTGACGATAAAAAGAATATTGACAGAGTTATAGCTATCGGTCCTGTTCCTATGATGAAGGCAGTTAGCGATTTTACCAAAAAATATGATATAAAAACTATTGTAAGTTTAAATCCTATTATGATTGACGGAACAGGAATGTGCGGAGCTTGCAGAGTTTTAGTCGGCGGAAAAACAAAATTTGCATGCGTTGACGGTCCTGATTTTGATGCACATCAAGTTGATTTTGAGAATTTAGTCAACAGACAAAGATTTTATAAAGATGAAGAGAAAACATCTTATGAATGTCACCAAAAAGAGCATCATAAAGAACATCAATAATAAAAATAATTTATTTATAATTATAGTTAAATTATAAATAAATTAGTATTTATTATAAATATATATAATTTTGGTTTATCTATAACCTTTTTAAATTTTAATATGAATATTGATAATATTTGTAAAGGAAAGCTCGGAAAATTTCTTTAATATTTGCAATTAATTCTATTTTATATTATATAAAAATTACTTTACAATATATTATAATTGCAGTTATTTAAGATTGATATAAATAATGTATTAAAAAAAGTATTAAAAATTAAAATATTATTATTTTATTTAAATAAATCTAATAAATTTAATTTAATTATATTATGGAGGAGGAAAAGTTGTTACTTATATTTTAAATTTAACATATATATTAAATTATAAGGCAGCTAAAATTAAAATATGGAAAATCAAAATAAAGAATCCGCACTTCTTGGCAACAAGGAAAGATTAAAAATAAAACGCCATGATATGCCGGCCAGAAACCCTGAAGAAAGAGTTCAAGATTTTAAAGAGGTTGCTATCGGATATTCAATTGAAAATGCAATTGAAGAAGCAAAACGATGTATTGATTGCAAAGTTCCATATTGCATACAGGGATGCCCCGTAAGCATAGACATACCTGCTTTTATAAAATTGATCGAAAAGGGCGATTTTCTTGGTGCTGCAAGGAAAATTAGAGAAAAAAGCTCCTTACCTGCTATATGCGGCAGAGTCTGTCCTCAGGAGGATCAGTGCGAAAAAGTTTGCACTATCGGAAAAAGAAAAGATTCAACTTCCGTGGCTATAGGTTACTTAGAAAGATTTGTGGCGGATTATGAGGCTGAACACGGTAAAAAGATTAATTCTCAAAATAAAAATTTATATGATAAAAAAATTGCAATAGTCGGCGCAGGACCGTCAGGATTGGCAACAGCTGGAGAATTAAGGCAAAAAGGCTATCAGGTATCAATATTTGAAGCTTTACATGAAGTAGGCGGTGTTTTAATATATGGAGTTCCAGAGTTCAGACTTCCTAAATCTATTCTTTTAAGAGAAGTTCAAATTTTGCAAGATATGGGAGTAGAAATATTTACTAATGTTGTTA
This sequence comes from bacterium, assembly GCA_021845685.1. Lineage (GTDB taxonomy): Bacteria > SZUA-79 > SZUA-79 > Acidulodesulfobacterales > Acidulodesulfobacteraceae > Acididesulfobacter. The sequence goes on along the minus strand of JAJZVN010000005.1, from coordinate 114,453 downwards.
TTGGAAAGACAATTACAGTAGATGAACTTTTAAACGAAAAAGGTTTTAGCGCCGTTTTTATAGGAACAGGGGCGGGAACCCCTAAATTTTTGAATATTCCAGGGGAAGAACTCAACGGGATTTATTCCGCCAATGAGTTTCTTACAAGAATAAATCTTATGCGCGCATATAATATGAATGAATACGATACTCCTATGAAATGCGGAAAAACATTAGTGGTTTTTGGCGCAGGCAATACTGCAATGGATGCTGTTCGTACAGGGCTTAGATTGGGTTATAGCGATGCAAGAATATTTTATAGAAGGTCCCGCAATGAAATGACTGCCAGAATTGACGAAATACATCATGCGGAGGAGGAAGGGATAAAATTTGAATTTTTAATAAATCCAGTAAGATTTATAGGCGATGAAAAGCAGAATATTAAACAAGTAGAATGCCAAAGGATGGAATTAGGGGAACCTGATGAAAGCGGACGCAGGAGGCCTATACCGATTAAGGGATCTGAATTTGTTACCGATATTGATGCAGCAGTTATAGCTATAGGAACTAACGTAAATCCTATTGTGCCTTCAAGTACACCAGGTATGAATTTAAATAAATGGGGATATATTATAGCAGATGAAAGGACCGGAAAGACTACCAAAACGGGTGTATTTGCAGGAGGAGATATAGTAACCGGCGCAGCAACAGTTATTCTTGCAATGGGTGCGGGAAAAATTGCTGCCGAAGCTATAGACGAGTACTTAAAAACAGGCATTTGGTAGAAATTAATATTTTTTAAAATTATTGAAATATAAAATTAATTAGACAAAATAAAATTAATATGATATAAATATAAACCGTAAAGCGAAAATTAATAAAATTTAACACTCCTTAAAACTGCCGGGGTGGCGGAAGTGGTAGACGCAAGGGACTTAAAATCCCTCGGAACTTAGTTCCGTGCCGGTTCGATTCCGGCCCTCGGCACCACAATAAACAAGCTTTTTAAGCCAACTTCACCATAATTAACAGCAGCATATTGATATTACTATATTTATTGGGGCAATAAAAATGTCTATGGGGGACTACAAAATAAAAAATAAAATGCAACAATATCAATAAGTTATAATTTTATAATAATAAAAACGATGAAGTTGAGTTAAGCTATTGAGAAAGGAAACGGATTATTATGAAAGTTAATTCTTATAATATATTTTATAAAAAAATGGCATAATTTATTTTCATAATTTATTTTTTTTAATATTTGCAGTCAGTGTAAACAAAAAAAAGACGCACTTTTTAGTACCATTTTTTCTTATATTATTATATTATTATGCCGGTTTTCTTTGCAACTTCGTATATATATTTACTATCCGTAAAATTATTTACAACTATATCTATAGTCTGCTCCCCTATTTTTTTATCAAGCGCAATAGCAAAAGAAAGCTTTTTCTTATAAAGTTCATGTGGATTTAATTGTAAATTTGTTTCAATATATATATCAATATCTCCACCTTTTTTAGCATCCACGGCTCTTGAACCAAAGATATACACATTCGCATCCTTGCCAAAATAAGCCATAGCAGTTTGCTTTATAGCATTTATTTCTTCTTTTTTTAATCTCATAAGAAAAGCTTGCCTATATCGTTTTGTTTTATTGACAATCCTGTTATATCTGCATTGTAAGGTTTCAGTATATTTTCTAATACATAATCATTGGTTTTAAAATATGTAATAAATATATTTTTTGATTTAAGAAACGATTCATTTAACTGTTCAATATTTTCTTTATCGTCATCAGGATATTCATGAGTAAAATAATTTCTTATTTTTCTCATCTCATGCCACTCATCAATATTATCTAATATATGGTATTTCTCCATATAATTTAAAATATTAATGAAAGACATCGCCTCAGTATCAATATTGTTTTCTTCTAATATTTGTTTAAAAAGTTTACCCATTCTATCCTGTAATATCGTCACCGAATGTATAATAAAGAAAACACCTAACTAAAATTAAATTAAACGCCGATTAAAAAGTGAAGTCGCTATGTTGCAATAAAATACTGTCTTGATGCAATTGATACCCTGCTGCTTAAGAAACGATAGTAATTCTTGGCGAACCGTAAACTTCTTTGCTTTTTTCATGCTCTTTTTTAATTAATATTGTAAGTTTTATATTTTTCATATCTTAACATGATTAAAAATTATAAACCATAAATTTCCGGAAATAATCTGATGATAACTGGTTGGCGCAGGTGTCATTACAAGTTCTCTTTCAATAAGCTGATAAGGGCTTCCTTCAGGAAGGTTAAAGTAGTCAAGCGCGTTATATTTGTTATAATGATTAAGTTTTTCGTTTATAAGTCCTATAGCTAAATTTATAGATTATAGTTAAAGTTTTAATAAATGTTTTAACAATTAATTTTAATACACTAATGATAAATATAATATACCGTATATTTAGATGATATCAACCTCCGCGATCAACCCTGCGAACACCCTCGCGAATAAAAAAATGAGTGTTTGCTTTTCCAGATTGTTACAAAATTGTAGCCTAATCGTAATAAATCTTAACCAAATTTTAACATAAATTTAACAATATTATAATAATATTGTAATATTCGTTTGATAAAATAATAAAAAATAAACATATTTAGTTTTTGTTTCCTGTAAAATGCGAATTATTAAATCGGATTATTAAATCATTAACATACTAAAACTTAAGGAGGTAGATATGTTAAAAGATATTGTCCTGATAATTGGTATGCACAGAAGCGGAACTTCTTTGACGACGCGCATCGTCAACATAATGGGTTACACCATAGGCAACGGAGCCGACATAATCGGAGCGGATGCGGGCAATCCAACGGGCTATTGGGAGCACCGCTCGTTTGTTTCTCTTAACAGGAAACTGCTTGCCGCTTATTTAATGCCAAAAGCCGTTTCAAATTTTTTGTTTCCAAAATTAAAACAAAAAGCCGCCGAGCTGATATTAAGTTTTAAAGACTCATGCCGGATTGTGCTTAAAGACCCTATTGCGTCAATTACATTGCCTTTCTGGCACGACGTTATTAAAAGCTGTCTGGCCGGATAACGATGTTAGAGTATCTGTTATAATCTGCGTCCGCAACCCTTTGGATGTTTCAAAGTCGCTGCAAAACAGGGGATTGTTCGTAAAAAGTATTAATTATTGGTTATGGGAAAAATATGTATCGTCGGCTGTTAAAAATTCGGATGGATTGCCAAGGTATATAATGCACTACGAACATTATTTCGATGAGCATGTAAGCGGTGAGATACTGAGATTAAGTGGGTTTTTGGACGCAAATCTTTCAGAAGTGAAGACTAATGAAATCAAGCAATTTATAAATCCTGCGTTAAGGGAAAGCAACGCCGGCGATAAAATATGGGGGCATAATCTTTCGCAAAATGTGAAGATATTGTATTCAAATCTGATAAGCCGAAATACAAACGCCGTATTTTAAAGAATTAATAATCCAATATTAATTTTAGCTGTGGCAATTGTAAACGCCAGGAGTTTTGAGTAATTTAATTTAAAAATTAAAATTAAGGAGAATCAATTATGAATGCGAGTATTCAATCGGAAGTTAATGCTCTTTATTTAGGTCTGTTTGATAGACCTGCCGATCCAAGCGGTCAAGCATACTGGGCGGATCAGCTCAGTTTAAATCCGACTGCCGCGCTGAATTCTATTTCAACTTTTGTTAACGGCGGAGCGGCGTTTACGGCAGGAACAACCGGAGCAGGCACCATTGGCGCTGAAATTACTAATATTTTTGAAAACTTATTAGGCAGAGCGCCGTTATCAAGCGGTTTGACTTACTGGTCAGATCAATATACATCGGGAGCGCAGACAATAGGGCAGATAGTAAATTCTATTTATAACGATGTGGAAAATACACCGTCCACTTCTGTAAATTATATCTATACCGAAATAATGAATGAAAAACTTACCGCCGCTCAATATTTTACCGCAAGCTATGCTATATCGGGGAGTCCTTCTACTCCTAGCGGATACTCTCCCGCTACATTTGCGCTTAATAATTTTTACACCCAAAATATGGGCATTATAACTAATATTACGACCGGAGGCACGTTTAATTACGGCAATAACAACCACAATTTTTCTATAGTAAATGTTTCTGCCAACATCACGCTTACAGCAGGCAACGGCGAGAATATAATAATGATAACGGGAACTGGCAACGATACGATAACGCTTGGAAACCCTAATGTTTCTATCTTGGACGGCTATGTCTCTTATTATCAAGATATTATATATTCGTTAGGAACTGGCAACGATACGATAACGCTTGGAAGCAGTTCAGCCACAGGAGGGGGGGGGGAGCTATTCTATATATATGGCGGGAGGCAATAACACGATTACAATACCAGGTTCCGGCTACAGTAATATATCTGTAGGCAACGGCAATAACACGATTACAATATCAGGTTCCGGCGACAATTATATATCTGTAGGCAACGGCAATAACACGATTAATCTTAGCGGAACAAGTAGCGGAACAAGCGGTTATAATTATTATGATAATATATCTATAGGTTCGGGTTCTAACACAATTACACTTGGAAGCGGAGCAGGCCAAATTAATAATATTGACGTAAATAATTATTATAACAATGCAACGACGCTTGGCGCCAATACAATCAATAATGTTAATAGTAACGATAGCATAGTGTTTTCTCCTCAATCCAATACAATTAATCTTTTAAATTCAACATTAGGCACTGAAAGCACCGTATCATTAGCTACTGAAATTACTAACCTTCAGCATTTAGATACTGCGGCGGGAGATGTAAGCGTAGGCTGGACGACAGCGGCAGGCAATACATATGTGGTTATGGATAACAACACTGGTTCAGGCAATGTTGACCAAGTTATACAAATAGTCGGTTCAGCTCCTTATTTGACATCAAGCAGTCAAATTTCTAACCCTACTGCTTATCATTTAGTTTATGTAACACTCTAAAGCAAAAAAAAGGCAAAAAGGGTGCTTCGCCCCCTGACCCCCAATGCCATATTAAATATATGATTTATTAATAAATATATCATAAAATGACGTAGGAGGGTATCTGATTTATTTTATTTCCTGCTCTCTTAAGATAAATAAAGTAGCTTATGCAGGAGACAGTTGAGTTCTTCTGCATAAGTTTTTAACTAACATTGCCGGGAAGTCCCATTCCGTAAGATATAAACGCATGTCGTTTATGGGATAGAAGGCGATACAATAAGCAGTTTCGCTGTATATATATGATGCTAAAAACTTAAAATTCAGATTGTATCCGACAAAGAAGCAGGAAGAAAAACTTGACTGGATGCTTGGCTTTGTCCGTATTCTTTATAACTCCGCCTTGTAGCCGCTTTAATATCAGCTATTACTATTATAAGTATTCTGTTTGCATTGCAACATTTAAAATTAGCTGGGCTTGCACTTATGCCATTCGGCAAGCAGATTGTTGAAATATAGTAATTCTCAAGAGAAATTTATATTTATAATTAAGCTATTAAAATAAAAATAATTTTTAAATTTATGTAGGTAAATTAAAATGCCTATATAAAATGAAAAACAAAAACAATATACCATTGAAGAAACCCGTGAAAAAATTAAAACCGATATAGAAGTTTACGGGTTTAAATATGACCCATTAGAACCGCAAAAACCGTTTAATATTGAAGATTGCAATAAACGAATAGAACTTACACTCAATGGAAAAGTAAAAAGATGTAAGTTTATTATTATCCATCTGAAATTTTATAATTGCATATAGCGGACTCCGTCGGACACCCGTAGTGGAAATAACCAGCCTTATTTGCCTGAGTTTATAAGAAAAATAAGCCTGCCTGATGTTGCCTTAATGCTTCAAAAACTTCGGCATAATAGATTTTTTTGTTATGGTATAATTATAATAATAACAAAATGATAACAAAAGCTAAAATAATTAATTTGAAAGTTTTTGTAAATTTATTACAAATTAATTATAATAAAATATAAAGCAAATTATAAATGAAACGTTAGAACAAAATTATGCAATAAAATAAAAAGATAAAAAGAGGAAATAAATTATGGCAAATACTCATATAAATACTCATATTAAAGAAAATATTGTAAATCAGATAGATATGCTTCCTTATGCTCTTCAACTACGAGTTTTAGATTTCGTAACATCTTTGTCGCCGAAAGGAGTTAAAGGGAAAAGCCTTCTGCGATTTAAAGGAACTATTCCCGCAAACGATTTGCTGGAAATTACTAAAGCTATAGAGGAAGGTTGCGAAAAGGCGGATATCAATGAGTGGTAGGATAATTCTGGATACAAATGTAATTATCTCATTGTTTAGCGAAGATCCGGCGCTCGATAAATATATATTAAACGCCGATGAAGTTTTTATTCCGTGCATCGCAATCGGGGAGTTGTATTATGGAGCGCGTAAATCTTCAAAAATCCAAGAAAATTTAAACAAAATAGATGAATTTGCCGCCAGCAATATTATTCTGCCATGCGATGCAAATACGGCAATGATATACGGCGATATAAAGAACGCATTGAAAGAAAAAGGTAAGCCTATTCCTGAAAACGATATATGGATTGCGGCTATTGCACGGCAATATGATCTCATATTAATTACAAAAGATAACCACTTTAGTTTTGTTGAAAAAATCCACATTGAATTATTATAAATTTAATATTTTGCTACTTTATTGCTACCGTGTTTTAAATACGCTTATAATCAATAATAATATTAGCAACTTGCAATAAAGGGCTTGTGATGTGATTTGTAATCAGCTGGTCGTAGATTCGATTCCTATCGCCGGCTCCGCTATTTTCAAGTGTTTCCTGTTTTATGAAATTCCACGTTTCCTGCCGATTGTGATTTTTTTGTCCAAAACCAATATCGCGTTCTTAATGTGGGCCGGAGCCAGGTTTACATACCTTAGCGTCATTTTGATATCCTTATGCCCCATTAGCCGTTGAACCGTGGGTATATCCACTCCTGCCATGACCAACCACGAAGCAAACGTATGCCTCAAGTCGTGGAAGCGGAAGTCCAGAATGTAGCTTTTTCGCAATGCGTTTCCCCATGACCGTTTCAGGTTATCGTAGCCCCTGCCCGCGTCGGGATTGTAAAACACGAAATCGCATCCTATCTGTCTGGTTAGACCCGATAAAGTCGCAAAAAGCGTATCGTTAATCGGAACTTCCCGCTTTTGCCGTTTTTCGTCCTGTCTAACAGGATTAGCCTGTTTTTTAAATCCACCCCGTTCCAAGTGAGACCGAATATCTCGCCCCGCCTCATTCCCGTGTGGAGCGCCGTTATGACAATCGGCCTTAAATGCTTGTCGAAGTTAGATAACAGGCATTCTGCTTCTTCTTCCGAAAGGTAGCGCAGTCTTTTGTTTTCGCCTTTTAACAGTTTTACCTTTCTGACACGCTTAACGGTTTCTTCAGTTACCAGTTCCCAGTCAAGGGCTTTGCCGAACATTGCTTTTGTTAGGGCAACGAGCCTGTTTGCGTAGGAAATGGAGCGGTTTTTGATTATATCGCTTTACAGGCTCTCTAAGTCCCTAATGGAAAAGTATCGTCACCGAATGTGTAATAAAGAAAACACCGATTAAAAAGTGAAGTCGCTATGTTGCAATAAAATACTGTTTTGATACAATTAATACCCTGTGTAATTTTAAACCTTAATTAATCTCAAAAGGAGGGTATCTAAATTGGTAACAGAAGATCAGTATTATTCTATGAAAGCCTATTGCGATATAGGTCTTTCTATGACAGCTACTATTGCAAAAAGATTATATTTATATACAGTGTAGTATATAAAACTATATTTTATCATATTTTTTCTTTAGAAAGTGAACTATCTATCAATTTATCAATAAATAAATTAATAAATAAATTATAGATAAATAAATCGGATACAATTTAAGGATACAATTTAATGATACAATTTAATACAGTGAACTATCTATCAACTTATAGATAAATAAATCGGATACCATTTTGTATTTTGTTTTGTGATACCATTTTGTCGGAGCACAATGAATTCAAAGCTGAATACTTTACATCTTATATATCTTATATATCTTATATATATCAAATTTTATTCCCAAATTTTGAAACTTTATTGCCTTCCTCTTTTTTTATGTTAAAATAATAATAATTGACATTTGAAACATATAAAAAAGTTATGTGATAATAATGTATTAAAATGATAGATAATAGATATATCAAAGTTACATCGGAATATTTAAGATTAAAAAAATAAAATTACTATTATTTAAAAATTCAAATTAAATTAAATTTTAGGAGGTATCATTTATGAACAAAAGGAACAAAAGTTCACTAAAGTTTTTTGAACTTTTAGGTATTGCAATGGCTTTTGTTTTTGTAATTTTTATGACAATGTCCGATAGTTCATTTGCTATGGGGATTAAACGGATATTCCCTCCATGGTGCAAACAAGGCGACCCTGCACTTCATCAAGGGTACGTATTCAATGCAATAACAGTTGACAATAATCCGGATTATCACGGAAACATTACTGCCGTCACGTTACATCCAAAATCCAGTTTAGTGCTCTATATCGGAGGAAATATTTTCTTCGTTGTTCCACGTTTAGTTAAAGCATTCCTAAAAGAATACCCAAATATTAAACATGTGTTTTATATTACTATTCCTCCCGGAATATTGATTAGAATGTGGAAACACGGGGATACGATTACATTGGGTAATTTAACTATGCACGTTGTTCCTGATGTATATATGGCCGGAGCAAAAAAATTAAATTATACCAATAAAATAGGCATGACTGTGGGTAAAAAAGTAACTTATGTTACAAATGACCTTGAAATTATGACCGATAAAGATAATCCATATCATATTACCGGTTTAAAAAGCTTTTTAAACCCAAAATTAACTTTGTCTATGCCAAATCCTGAATGGGAAGGAATTGCAAGACAAATTAAAGCCTCCTTAATAAAAGCCGGCGGTAAAAAATTAGAACAGGCTATTTATAACTACGGAGTTAAATCTGGAAGAGTATATTTAACCCATATTCATCATCGTCAGACTCCGATAAGAATAATGCAGCATAAATCCGATGCCGGAGTAAATTGGTTTTCTGAAGTAAAATTTCAGGAAATGATTGGAAATCCTATAACAGGAGTTAAGATCCCTGCTAATCAAAATACGACCGCTCTTTATGGCGCAGCTATGACAAAAGGCGCTCCAAATCCTGTTGCTGCCAAAGAATGGTTAAATTTTTTGAAAACAAAAACAAGTTTAAAAATATTTGAAAGGTACGGTTTTAAAGCTCCATGATGAACCATTATGTAATAAATTAATAATTTTTTATCATATCATCATATATGTATGATGTATATCTATTAAGCCTATATGTCCTAATCCTGCGATAGAAAATTTATTTTAAAGTTAATTTATTAAATTATTCAAAATTGAGGTTAAGAAAAATGTCAAATAAAAATAATTCGAATCAAATGGATGATAATTTGCTATATCGTTATCTCGGCTATGCGGCAATTCCGTTAAGAATAACTTTAGGATGGATGTTCTTTTCCGCTGCATGGAGAAGAGTAGTTTTGTCTGCAGGAAAACTTGAACCTAATTCTCCTTTATGGGTGGGTCATAAGTTCAGTACTTTTTTACCTCATGCGAGTTATTTTCTTGGCGTTGGAGGGCTAATACATCTATTGCTTCTTCATCCGGGCGCTCTTGCGGTGTTTCTGGATGTTTTTACGGTAATTGAGTTTCTTGTTGGTATGTCTCTTATTTTTGGGTTATTTTCAAGATTAGGCGGTTTAGGAGCAGTTGCATTAGCGTTTGGAATTTTATTCGGATCAGGATGGCTTGGGTCAACGTGTTTAGACGAATGGCAGGTAGGTTCGGTAGAGATGGTCGTCGGGCTTTTAATATTATTTGTCGGCAGCTCGTGGTCATTTGATGATTTAGTCAGAAACGCATGGCCTAAAACGGCAGATTCATTCGGATATCGTTTGATTGGAAATGGTCCGCTATGGGGATCTGGTTTTAAAACTTGGGTGGCTGTATTTGCTATTTTTGGAACAGTTGTTACATTTGGAACAAATCAGATGTTTCAAGGCGGTGTATGGGGGAAATTGCATAATTTCGGTAAAACATTAGTGGTTTCCGTATCTAATGCGAAAATTGTAAATAAAAATATTCAATTTACGGCCTATAGAACAGGCGGCAGCCCGGCGGCATATGCAAATATAATAGAAGCAAAGTTAGTAAATTCTTCAGGCGAAACAGTATATAAATGGAATACAAAAGATATAACAAGTTTGCCTAAATCGGATATTCATAATATATATGTGAATAAAGTAATAATTAATAAATACAGTATGGTAATGGAACTTGGCGCTAAGGCTGTCATATCAATGCCTATGTCTAAAATGCCAAAAAGCTTGACACACGGTAATTATAAATTAGAATTACTCAATATCAGCGGCGCTGTATTTTCGACAAATTTTACGTATAGCGGATAATGATAATAAATAACTAAAATTTATTATAAGTAAAAAATTAATTAAAAAAAATAAAAAGGAGAAATTGTAAATGAAAAGTTATTTTTTTAATTTCTTAATATTAAATATTGCAATTATGACATTTGCTATTGCCGTATTTTCATTAACTTCAAATGCTTATGCAAAAAATTGGAGAGGAACGGCTGCAACTGTCCATCCTGCAAAATGGTATGGTTGGCATAACGTGAACGGGGTAAGAGAATATTTCCCGAATTTATCTATAAAACCTGCTTTCACAATGGGCGCCCCTATGGTTCCGGGAAAAACATATCATGCAATTTACGTAATAAGCGCAAACAACAAAGTAAAAATGAATAAGATTATTGATAATATCCACAATGCTTTAAACGATCCAAGATTAAAAGGTCATATAAAAATAGAACTGTTGGCTTTCAGCGCAGGATCACATTTGTATTTTAAAGGAAACGGATATAAAAAAGATTTATTAACATTAAAAAAGGACGGAGTAGAGTTAGCCCAGTGCGCAAACAGTTTATATGAATTGCATATTCCGATATCAAAATTATACTCATTTGTAACGGTTGTTCCTTCAGCCCAAGGTGAAATTATTATAAGAGAATCCGAAGGGTATGCATATTTAAAACCGTAATAAATATTAAATATGATTAAATTATGAAGAATTAAATATTGATAAAAAATTTAAAAATGATATTATAATACATTATGGATAATAACGAATTAATAAAAAAAATTGAAACTGTTTTAAATAATGCCAAGGCAGAATTTAATGAAAAAATTAACGAGAAAAATTTAGATGAGGTCTATAAAAATTATCTCGGGAAAAATAGTTTTTTAAATAGTATTTCACGCAGCATCTCCGAATATGAACCTGAAATTCGCAAAATTATAGGTATGTCTGTCAATAATGCTAAAATTAAAATTGAAGAAATATATAAAAATTTAAAAGAACAAATAAAATCTGAAAATAATTCAAATGATTCTTATTCAAAAATAGATCTTTCTCTTCCCGGCGTAAAAATAACGCAATTTCATAAACATCCGATTACCGCAGTTTTAGACGAAACTGTTGAATTTTTTACTTCGATGGGATTTGAAGTTGTTGAAGGTCCTGAAATAGAAACGGCTTATTATAATTTCGATGCCCTTAATATTCCCGATGATCATCCTGCCCGCGATGTCTGGGATACTTTTTATTTAAAAAACGGACTGATTCCGCGAACTCATACGTCAAGCGTACAGGTTAGAACAATGGAAACTAAAAAACCGCCTCTTAGAGTTATAGCACCAGGAAGATGTTATAGATATGAATCCGTCGATGCAACCCATTTATTTATGTTTAATCAGGTAGAAGGTCTTTTTGTCGATAAAAATGTTAAGTTAAGCGATTTAAAAGGTATACTTGAAGCTACGGTTAAACACCTGTTAGGCGCAAAAAAAACTAGATTTAGACCTGCTTTTTATCCTTTTGTTGAACCCGGTTTAGATTTAGATATAGAATGTGTTTTTTGCGGAGGCAAGGGATGTAATGTTTGCAAATTTACAGGATGGATTGAGGTTATTCCTTGCGGTATGGTGCATCCTAAGGTTTTTGAATATGCGGGAATAAATCCTGATATATATAAAGGTTTTGCATTTGGAATGGGATTTGATAGATTAGTTATGTTAAAATATAACGTTAATGATTTACGATTATTATATTCCGGAAATATGGATGTTTTAAATCAATTCTAAGTTTATGAGTTTAGTAAATAAATTTTTATTTAAAATCTATAAATCTATAAATACTGATTTATCCCCTGTATAAGTAATAAAAATAATATCTTTAGCTCTTGTTGCCCCTACATAAAACAACCTGCGTTCGTCATCTATATTTTTATAATTGTTAGATTGCAATCTGTAAAAAGAGCTAAAAGGATGCTTAATTTGATGTTCAATTCCAAAATTATTATTTATCCTGTCTGTTTTTGGAAAATTTGCTGAAGAAAAATTGCTTAAAATCACTAAATTAAATTCCATACCTTTTGATTTATGAATAGTTCCGATAAAGGCATTTTTTACATATTTAGAATTTAGATTGTTTTTTGAAGGCATTTTCATATAATATTTCAAAAATTTTTTATATTCAATTTCTTCTCTGATTGTTCTGGTTAATATTGCTGTTTTAAATCCGCTATTTAATAAGGCAACTAACAAATTAATATTAAATTCAATTTCATCGGTATAGTTTTTAAAATTAATAAGATTTATAAAATCATAATATACCGAATTTTTAGGTTCCATTTTTTTATTAATTAATATCCAATTATTTGTGTCGGATTTAAATACAGAAAAATTAGCGGCATATGTTTTAATAAAATTTAAATAAAAATTTTTTAATTGTAAATCTCCGGTTATATTTTTAGTATTATTATTTTTGGTATTATTTCCCGGAATCATTAATTTTGGATACCTGAAGTCAATTTTTTTAATAATATTATTGGAAAAATTAATTATAGTCTGATTAGAGCGGTAATTAGATTGTAATAAAAAGATTTTACCCGAGGGATAAAATAAATCAAAGCTAAGTAAATTTGTAGAATCTCCGCCGTTAAATTTATATATAGACTGGTCATCGTCTCCTGCATAAGTAATATTGCCCCTTCCGTAATCAATTTTTTTAATTATAATATCACTTAATATATTAAGATCTTGATATTCATCAATTAATATATATTTATAACTTTTTGATATCTCAATTAAAATATCATCATTTTCAAATAATTTTAAAGCATAATTTAAAATATCGTCAAAACTTTTTATGTCGTCCGTATTATTTAAATAAGGCGAACTATCATAATTTGCAGAAAAAAAAGTATTATTTTTAGTATTGTCATTATAGTTATTTTTAGCATAAATTTTAGGAACATTTTGAAAACCTAAATATTTATAATAAATTTTAATAAGAGAATAAAAAAAACTATGATAAGTATAAATTTTTAAATTATTTTTTATGATAAACTCGTCATCATTTAAATTTAAAGTCTTAAATATACGGTTTTTTATCTCATTCACTGCGTTATTAGTGAAAGTTAAAACTAAAATTTCATATGGCGATATATAATTTAAAAGATATAAAAATTTATTAACGATAACTTTAGTTTTGCCTGAGCCGGCGCCTGCTACGATAAGAGCAGGATTATCAATTTCGCTCGCGGCTATTTTTTGAATTTTACTAAGATTAATATCTACATTAGGGCGGCATTCAGATTCAGTAATTTTGGAAATATTTAAAATATCCGAGCCCAGATTATTAAAATTATTTTTGATATGGGCAATATAAACTATAATTTTATTAATTAATAAAGAAGGATTAAAATAAATTTCATAAAAATTTGAATAAACAGTTAAATTAATAACATATCTATTGTTCTTAGATTCTAATTTACTAAAAGAAAATTCTTTAGAAAAATTTAATTTATTTAATTTATTTAATTTAATAGTTATTTGAAAAAGATTTGAATAATTTAGAATTAAATTTTCAGGAATAATATCTGCATTATCATTGCTAAAACCGTGCTGCAATGCATAATGCAAAAAAACATTTATACTTTTTGGATAAATTTCATAAGCGGCTATTAATCTTGTAAGGCATAATAATTTAAGTCTTAGTTTAAATATTTCAATATAATTGGATTGCGGAAAAGCGCATTTTTTTGTAAAAGAATCGTAAACATTTAAAATTGAAATATTTGAGCTGCTTAAAGAAGGTATAAAAATAGTTTTATTTGAATTTAAAAAGTAATCTACGATAGAATTAAAAAGCACTGCATCGTTCAAAGTTTCTATAGATATATTTTTTACAAGCAAAAAATTAAAATTTTTATAATCAGCCAAAAATTTATCTAAACAAAAATTTAACGGTTTTTTATTGAAATCAATTATTAAATTATTTTTATAAGTTTCAAAATTTAAAACATTATATGATGTATTAAAGTTTAGATTTTTTAAATTATGAATAAAATAATTTATTTCATATTCGCTAAAAAGTTCGGTGCCTATAAGATTTGAATAATAAAATTTTATATTTTTAAAGAAATTTAAATTCATATCATATTATGATAAAATAAAAAATAAATTTAATTTTTTAGCCATTATTAAAGAATAATAGCATTAATTTAATTAAAAAATAATAATAACATAAAATAATATTAAAAAATTATATAACTGCTTATATCACATATATCTGAATGATTCATATATCGGACTGCAAAATAAAAGACCTTGAAACACAATACTTACAAATACAATATAATAAAAAAGATAATTATTTTTATTTAGATAATTATTTTCCAAAATATAAGAAAAAAGAAGACGCATTTTCTCAATTAATTATCTTGTATAAAAAAGGGGACAAATTTGCTATAAAATATTTTGAAAATATAATTGTAAATATTATATTTAATTATTTCTGGTTTTGCGATTTAATTGTTCCTATTCCTCCAAGTTCTTCTATGTTTGATGTCTATTCAAATAAAATAATATGTTTGTCGTTAAATTCTTTAAATATTATTAAATATAAACAAGATATATTAAAAAGGTCAATGAGTTCCGCTCCGTCGCATATCACAAATAAGAGAGATATTGCTCATATATTAGATTCAGTTAAAATAATAAATAATAATCATATTAAAGATAAAAAAATTATTTTATTTGACGATATAATAACAACGGGAAATACTTCAAGTATAATTAAGAATATGTTAATATCAAGAGGAGCATGCTCTGTAATCAGATTATTTTTAGGGAGAACGATAAATTTATAGATAATTCTTATAACATATATCATATTAAATTATCATATTAAAATTTAAAATATTAAATTATTATTATTTATTATTATGGATGACCTGATTTGTACTCTGGCATTAAAAAAAATTCCAGGATTAAGAAATAGCCATATATTTATTTTGCTGACGCATTTTGCTAATCCATGTGATATATTTAATACAAATAAAACTGAATTTTTAAAAATTGGATTAAGAAATGATGTTATAGAAGTATTAATGAATACAAGAACAGTAAGAACTGCATTTTTGGATGCAATAGATGAAATTGAAGAAGCTTCAAAAAATAATATTAAAATAATAACATTTAGATCGCCTGCATACCCGCCAAATCTTTTGTTTGTTAAAAATAAGCCGCCTATTTTATATTATAAGGGAAATATTAAAGAAAATCTCAGGTTTGCCGTTGCGATTATCGGACAAAGAAATCCTCCGGATTATGCATGCGAAATTACCGCACAAATAACTAAAAAAATAGGAGATGCAGGGTTCTCGATAATAAGCGGATTAGCAGCAGGAATAGATACTGCTGCACATAAAACGGCTATTGATAGCGATATTAATACAATTGCATATATAGGCTCTGGACTTTTAGAGCCTATATATCCTAATCATAATACAGAGCTGTATCAAGATATAATTTTAAAAAAAGGAGCTATTATTTCTGAATTGCCCCTGCATGAAAAATTATCCGCTAAAAATTTAGTTGCGCGGGATAGGCTTCAAAGCGGATCTTGTTTGTCCGTATTTGCAATGTCTTCGCCTTTATCAAGCGGAACATTGAAAACTTGTAACTTTGCGTTTAAACAAAAAAGACCAGTATTTATTCCTTCGTATAAACCTGATATTATGGATAATTATTCGAATCTGGGACTTAAGTCATTATTGAATAAAAGCGGGGTTATTAATTTTAATGTTGAAAATATTGATTTAAACGATATAATTGATGAAATAAGAATAGTCTACAATGATTTATATGAAGAGAAATATGATAAAACAGGATATTTATTGGAGCAGCCGAACCTGTTCGGTTAGTTATGATTATGTAATAAAATATTTAAGTATTTAAATAAAAAAATATAAAATAATAAAATAATAATAATAATAATAAAACAATTAAATATCGGAGGAAATTTTGAAGGTTAGTTTTAATTGGCTTAAGGAATATGTTGATTTTACGGGAAAAGAGAGTTTAGCACCGTCTCTTTTAAATAGCAGGACGATGGAAGTTGAAAAAATTATCCCGTATTTTGAAAAAAAATCGTTTAAAAATATAATAGTAGGGGAAGTTAAAGATATTAAACCTCATCCTGCCAGCCCTAATTTTAATATTGCAGCAATTTATGCAGGAGAAAACATTGGGCAGAAAACAATAGTTTATACAAAAGCTAAAGCTGATTTAAGAATAGGCGATAAACCTTTAATAGCAATTAAAGGAGCTATTTTTGACGACGGACTGAAAATTCGGGAAAAATCAATTCTCGGAGTTGTTTCGGAGGGTGCATTTTGTTCTGAAAAAGAATTAGGATTTTCTTTGAATGTATCAAACATATTAAAATTTCCAAATGAACCGTTAGGAAAATCAGCATATGATATTTTTGAATTAAACGATACCGTTTTAGAATTTGACCTTGAGCCAAACAGGCCCGATTTGTTCGGCATTCAAGGGTTTGCTTACGAGATATCGTCTATATTTGATAAAGATATTAATTTGCCTGACGTAGATAACGATATTGCATTTAAAATAGGCGGCTCATATTCTTCAAATCCTGATATGCTATCTGTAATAATGAGCAATACGGAAGCCGTTCCCTGTTATATTGCCGTTCAGATTAACGGGATTACAATTAAGGAGTCGGACTTAGAAATTAAAAATAAATTAATTAAATCCGGAATAAGACCTATAAATAATATAGTTGACTTAACAAATTTAGTCATGCTTGAAACAGCTCAGCCGCTACATGCATTTGACAGAAATAAACTTGCGGGCAATAAAATTTTTCCGAGGCTTAAAGAAAAAGATGAAGATATTATTTATACTCTTGATGACAAGGAAAGGAAAATTTTTGATGATTCCATTGTTATTGCAGATAAAGATAATATTATTGCGCTTGGAGGGATTATAGGCGGGTTTTCAAGTATGATAGATAAAAAAACAGATTCTATAATAGTTGAATCGGCTAATTTTAATATGTCTAGTATTAGAAAAACATCAAGATTGATGTCTCTTAGGACTGACGCTTCCGCAAGATTTGAAAAGGGGTTGAGTCCTATTGCCGCTATTAATGCTATAAAGAGATTTATATATTTAATTAAAAAAAATATTCCCGAGGCTATAGTAAATTGCTATTCATATTATATTGCAGATATTGTAAAACCCAAAGAATTTTATATATACTTTGAGGATTTATTTAATTTTCTCGGACAATCTATAGATAAGAATAAAGTTATAAAAATATTGGCAAGATTAGGTTTTGATGTTAGATTATCAGAACAGGAAGACGGTATTTTCGTAATAGCTCCATATTTTAGAAGCGATATATCCGACGCAATAAATATTTACGAAGAAATATTTAGAATTTACGGGTACGATAAAGTAAAGCCTACAATGCCTAAAGGTGTTTTAAGCTACCCCGAGACAAATATTAATTATAAGACATCCAAAGAAATAAGAGAAATATTGAGATATGCCGGTTTTGTGGAAATAATAACGCCGTCTTTTACAGGCGATAAAGAACTTAAAATAATTTCCGAAAATTTAAATAATACATTAGAACTTAAAAACCCTATTTCTGTTGAATTTAATTATCTAAGAACGAGTCTTATACCCGATTCTCTTAAATCATTAAATCAAAATTCAAGGAAATATAAAGATATTAAAATTTTTGAAATAGGCAAAACATACTTCGGCAAGGATGACGCAGATAATAATAAGTATACAGATAATTATCCGGTTATAGAAAAAAATAGATTATGCGGAGCAGTTTGCTCGGGTATAAAATTGCAAAGCGGGGAAACCGAATTTTATAAAGTAAAAGGTATGGCCGAGTTTTTACTTTCAAATTTAGGAATAAAAAAATATAATTTTTTACAGCCTAAAAATAATAATATATTTGATATAAATAGAACGCTTGAAATTTTTATCGGAAAATATTCCGCCGGTTTTTTTGGTGAAATTAAATCGGATATACTTAAAGAATTCGATTTAGATTTAAGGGTAGGAGTGTTTGATATCGATTTAGAAATTATAAAAGAATTTATTTCTCATAAAAAAACTTTCAATGCGCCTTCAAAATACCCTATTATAGAGCAGGATATTTCTATTATTGCTCCTGCAGTCATAGAATACGGTGAAATTGAAAAATTTATTAAAAAATTTTCAAATCTTATTAAAAATGTTGTTTTGATAGATATTTATAAAGGAAAACAGATAGAAAAAGATAAAATAGCATACCTGATAAGATATGACGCATCGGATATTGCAAAAACATTGACTATGAAAGAAGTAAATGAACTGAGAGACCGATTAGTAAGTGAGTTAAATAAAAATTTCGGAATTATTTTAAGAGGATAATTTTCAAAATATTTTAAAACATTTGCACTTTATATAAAAAAAAATTATAATATAATTTAAATTAAAATAATTTTCTAATTAAATTAATAACCGGGAGCTTTCATATTTTTATGGGCAATATATTGTTATCGTTATTTTCAAACGGAGTAGTAGCAGATATTTTAGCATTTATTATAGTTGTAAGCATAATTGTAGTTTTTCATGAATTCGGCCATTTTATTGTAGCCAAAATACTTGGCGTAAAAGTAGAAAATTTCTCCTTAGGATTCGGACCTAAATTAATATCAAAAAAAATAGGTGAAACCGAATACGCAATTTCAGCATTACCTCTTGGCGGTTATGTTAAACTTATGGGGGAAGATCCTGAAGAAGAGTTATCGCCTGAAGATGAAAAAAGGTCTTTTAGCAAGCTCAGCCCTTTTAAAAAATTCTTAATTATATTTTTTGGACCTATGTTTAATTTTATATTGGCATTGGTTATTTTAACAATAATTTTTTCGGCAGGCAAACCTGTATTAAAATCGGTTGTCGGTAAAGTTATAAAAGGAGATCCTGCTGTGATGGCCGGACTTAAAAAAGGCGATGTTATAACATCCGTCAACGGCAAAAAATTATGGAAATGGACTTCTCTTTCAAGCTATATACAAAAATATGGAAAACATACTATTGTTTTAGGTGTAAAGCGTCCAATTAATACAATAAATAATAAAATAACAAACAATAAGGCAGTTAAAGAATCGCCGGCAACTAATAAAATTAATTATTCTAAAACATTTTTTATCCATGTTAAGCCTAAGCTGATTTCAGGTTTAAATATATTTAAACAAAAAATTAAACGCTATATTATTGGCATATATCCTTCAAATGTTACCGTCAATCAAAGCCGTAATATATTTTCGGCATTTTACTCAGGGTTAAAAGAAGTCTGGTTTATTATTTATATAACGATATTGAGCGTATATATGCTTATAGCCGGTAAGATTCCATCTACGGATTTAGGAGGACCTATAATGATTGCGCAATTATCAGGCAGAGCCGCTTCTATGGGACTGTCCCAATTTTTTTATTTTATAGCGGTTATAAGCGTAAATATAGGATTGGTCAATTTGTTTCCTATACCTGCATTAGACGGGGGACATATTTTATTTTCATTTATTGAAATGATCAGGCGGAGACCTCTAAGTCCCAAGTTTCAAGAAAACGCTGCTAAAATAGGGTTTGCATTGCTTATAATGCTATTATTGTTTGTTTCTTATAATGATATAATGAGAAACATTAAGACTTAATTTAAATTTATAAATGCAATTTAATTAAAGCTATATAATTTGTTTATTTTTTAATTATATAAGTAATTATATGTATATGTTGTATAGTAAATTTATATTATGGTCATTTATATGTTTACCCGGCATTTAGCTTGATTGGCTGCAAATTAACTATTTAATATTTTTATTTGTTATACAAAAATTAAAAATTTTTTTTAATTTAAATATTTTATTGAATGCCATTTTATTATGATGCTGCTATCATAACTGTTATTATTATGCTGTTACTATACTATCATGTTGTTACTTTCAATAGACACTTCCGGCGGTTATTCAAGTATTTGTATAATTGACGATAAATATGAAATCATTGCTGAAAACAATATAGTTTTAAATGAAAATAAATATCTTAAAGAACTATATAGTAAGGCGCTAATGCAGCCTTCAACTTTGATTTTTAAACAATTAGATTATATTTTATCTTGCAGCGGATTAAATTTGGCTGATATTGAAGGCATAGCGATTACTTTAGGCCCGGGTTCATTTACAGGAATTAGAGTTTCGCTTTCTATTGCTAAAACATTGGCTTACAGTCTTAATTTGAAAATAGCTGGAGTGGAAAGTTTATATGCGTGCGCATATTCATTTATAAATAAAAGCAATAATTTCTACTTAACTGTTATTAAGGAATTTATAAAAGATAAATTTTATTTTGAAATTTATAAAATGGAAAATGGAACTCTTGAAAAATTTAAAGGATTAGAAACGGGAAGTATAAAAGAAATTAGTTTATTTATAGATAATTTAAACATTAAATCTTATTTTGTTTATTTAGGAAGCCGTAATAAATATAATTTAGATAAAAATATTCAGCTAATCAATAATAATAACGAAATAGAATTTGAATTTTTTGACAGTTTAAGATTGGCGCATTTTTCAGGAATAATTGCTATTAATAAATTTAATAATAATAAAAAAAATCAATCGGATTTTAAATATCTTGCAGAACTTTCGCCTGTTTATGTATATAGCGGCGGAGCTTTTTAATTATTAAATATATTTATAATTTAATTAATATTATATATAAATTTTAAAATTTGGAGGTCATAGTATGCAATGGCTTGATGAAAATGAACAAAAGATTGCGGAAACATTAATACAAGAAAGTTCAGATTTTAAAAAAATTTATGAAGAACATATTGATATAGATAAAAAATTAAATAAGTTTAGCACGAAGCCTTTTTTGACGCCTGAAGAGCAAAAAACAATAAAAGAATTAAAACTAAAAAAACTTAACGGAAACGATATTATGAATAAAATGATTAAATCTAGTATAATTAGCGGGTGATATGATGAAAAGCGATAATATTAAAAAGGGCATAGATAAGACACCTCACAGAGCTTTGCTCTATGCGACCGGTATTACAAATAAAGAAATGCGTAAACCTTTTATAGGCATTGCATCGAGTTTTACGGATCTTATACCAGGACATGTCGGAATGAGAGATCTTGAAAGAGCTGTTGAAAACGGTGTCTATAGCAACGGAGGACACCCGTTTATTTTCGGAATACCGGGTATTTGCGACGGAATAGCAATGGGGCATAAGGGGATGCATTATTCGCTGCCATCTAGAGAACTTATAGCAGATATGATTGAAACTATTACTGAGGCGCATTCCCTTGATGGTTTAGTGCTGCTTACAAACTGTGATAAAATTACGCCGGGTATGCTTATGGCATCGCTTAGACTTAATATACCTGCCGTAGTTGTAACCGCAGGTCCGATGCTTTCGGGACATTATCACGGTAAAAGGCTTTCTTTTGTCAGAGACACATTTGAAGCCGTTGCCAAATATAAAGTAAAAGAAATATCTGAAGATGAACTTATGGAGCTAGAGATGTGCGCATGTCCGGGTCAAGGTTCATGTCAGGGATTATACACCGCAAATACTATGGCTTGTCTAACTGAAGTTATGGGAATGTCTTTGCCCGGTGCAGGAACTGCTCTGGCAGGCTCTGCAATTAAAAAAAGGATAGCATTTGAAAGCGGCGTCAGAATTGTAGATATGGTTAAAGAAAATATACTGCCCCGCAATATTGTTACAATGAATGCGCTGCAAAACGCTATAATGGTTGATGTTGCGCTTGGCGGATCGTCAAATTCGGTTCTTCATTTAATTGCTATAGCTAATGAAGCAGGTATTAAATTAGATTTAAAACTTTTTGATGAAATTTCTAGAAAAACCCCGCAGATTTCAAGTTTAAGACCTGCAGGAGAATATTTTTTAGAAGACTTAGATTTTGCAGGAGGTATTCCTGCTCTTTTATATGAACTTGAATCCTTAGTAAAAGATTCAATGAATCTTAGCGGACTTTCGATCAGAGAGATAATTGGCGGAGTCAGATATGTAAACAATGAAGTAATCAGAAAAATAGACAATTCTTACCGGGCAGAAGGAGGAATTGCCATATTATACGGCAATTTGGCGCCTAACGGAGCTGTTATCAAATCAAGCGGCGTCGGTCCTTCTATGATGAAATTTACGGGAAACGCCAGAGTTTTTGATAGTGAGGAAGATTCTATGAAAAGCATATCCGCAGGAGAAATAAAACCCGGTGATGTTGTAGTTATAAGATATGAAGGACCTAAGGGAGGTCCAGGTATGAGGGAAATGCTTGCTCCTACTTCTCAAATAGTCGGTATGGGATTAGGAGATAAAGTTGCTCTTATAACAGACGGCCGTTTTTCAGGAGGGACACGAGGCCCATGCATAGGACATATTTCTCCTGAAGCTCAGGAAGGCGGTCCCATAGCTTTTATTAATGAAGGCGATAAAATAGAAATTGATATAAATGAAAGAAAACTTAACATACTCCTTAGCGATGAAGAATTAAATCTGAGAAAATCAAGCTGGAAGAAAAAAGAGAAAAAAATAGATTACGGCTATTTAGCAAGATATTCAGATATTGTTTCGTCAGCCGACGAAGGGGCAATTGTAAACAGAAAGGTGAGAAAATAAATGATTAAAGAAAATAAAAAGGAGCTGATGACCGGCTCTAAAATTCTCATTGAAAGCTTATTAAAAGAAGGGGTTGATACTATTTTCGGCTATCCAGGCGGGGCTGTACTTAATATTTATGATGAGCTTTTTAATTATAGAGATAAATTAAATCATATTCTTGTGCGTCACGAACAAGGTGCCGCGCACGCAGCCGACGGCTATGCCAGAGCTACGGGCAAAGTAGGCGTGGTGTTGGTTACGTCAGGTCCCGGAGCTACCAATACGATAACCGGAATTGCTACTGCATATATGGATTCTGTTCCTATGGTAATTATCACAGGGCAGGTTCCGACAAGTTTAATCGGCAACGATGCTTTTCAGGAAGCCGATACAGTCGGAATAACAAGACCATGCACAAAACATAATTATCTTGTAAGAGATGTTAAAGATCTTGCACGAATTGTAAAAGAAGCGTTTTATATTGCTTCAACAGGTAGACCAGGTCCTGTTCTTATAGACATTCCTAAAGATATTACTTCAAATGTTGCCGAATTTGATTACCCTGAAAGTATTGAAATGCGCAGTTATAATCCTACTTATTTTGGTCACCACGTTCAAATATTAAAAGTCGTCAATGAACTTTTGAAAGCTGAGAAGCCGATGTTTTATATCGGTGGAGGAGTAATAAACTCAAATGCGGCTGCTGAGCTTAAAGAAATTGCAGAAATGATAGATTTACCGATTGTTTCCACTCTTATGGGGCTTGGCGGTTTTCCTTCCGAGCACTCTTTATTTTTTGGGATGCTCGGAATGCATGGAACTTATGCGGCTAATACCGGTATATCAAATGCTGATTTTATTGTGGCAATAGGTTCAAGATTTGATGACAGAGTTACGGGTAAAGTTGACGAGTTTGGCAGAAACGCGAAATTTGCGCATATTGATATAGACCCGTCTTCAATCGGCAAAAATGTAAAAATAGATATACCCGTCGTAGGAGATGTTAAATCTGTTTTAAGAAGTATGTTAGAAATATTTGCGTTAAAATCAAAAGAAATAGAATCCACGCAGTATAAAAGAATGAAATGGTTAGAAGAACTTAATATGTATAAATACGAACATCCGCTTTCATATAAAATGTCGGATATTATTAAACCTCAATATGTTGTTGAAAAAATATATGAATTAACTAACGGAGAGGCTATTATAGCAACGGAAGTCGGACAGAATCAAATGTGGACAGCCCAATTTTATAAATTTAAAAAACCGAGATCGTTATTAACATCGGGAGGACTCGGTACTATGGGGTACGGATTTCCGGCTGCTATCGGCGCTCAGGTAGCGTATCCGGATAGAACAGTATTTGATATTGCAGGCGATGGCAGTATTCAAATGAATATACAGGAATTGGCTACGGCTGTTCAATATAATCTGCCTGTAAAAATTGCAATAATAAATAATAATTTTCTTGGAATGATCAGGCAATGGCAGGAATTATTTTATGAAAAAAGATATTCTTTTTCTAACTTAAATATTAATCCAGACTTTGTTAAGCTTGCCGAAAGTTATGGAGCCGTCGGACTGAGAGCAAAAAAACCTGAAGAAGTAGAAGATATTTTAAAAACCGCATTATCAATAAAAAAACCTGTTATTATGGATTTTGTTGTTGCCCAAGAAGAAGGAGTGTATCCTATGGTTACCCCCGGTTCTCCAATTACGGGAATGTTGTTAGTATAGTATATAGTATAATGTTTGCTATTTTCATTTTATCAAAAAATAGGTAAGGAAACCTTGCTTCTATAAGCAGAAGATAAATTACCGTTTGCAATTCACAGTTTAGCTATATCGGATAGAGAAATATTAAACAGGCGGCAAATTTTTAAATATGCGTCTGAATGATATTGTTATGTCGGTATATTATATAGCTGAATATAAGTTTGCAACAAAATTTTATTTTAAAAATATATAAATTTATTTGTTTTAACTAAAATTTTTAAAAATAATTAAAGGGAAAATATGATGGAAAAAAGCCATATTTTATCTATACTTGTTGAGAATGAGTCCGGCGTTTTGGCAAGGGTGGCGGGACTTTTTTCTGCTCGAGGATTTAATATAGACGGAATAAGTGTTGCCGGCACGCTTGAAAAAAATGAATCAAAAATGATAATATCAACTTACGGCGATGAACAAATATTAGAACAAATTACAAAACAGCTAAATAGGCTTATTAATGTCATTAAAGTTCAGGAGCTTACGGATGATGAATCAGTAGTGAGGCAAACTGTCCTTGTTAAGGTAAATGCCGACGAATCTACGAAAAATGAAATATTTCGCATTAAAGAAATATTTGAGGCAAGAATTGTTGACGTAAGCCGAAATGCTTATGTTTTAGAATTTAGCGGATCAGCTAAAAAAATGGAAGCGTTTATAGAGCTTATCAGACCTGTGGGCATTAAAGATATTGTAAAAACAGGAACAATTGCGATAACAAGGTCTAAAAAGTAAAAACACTATTTATTATAAATTTGCTCAGTTAACTCTAAGCTTGATATATTTGTCTAATATAAATGTAGAGTAAAAATATTAAATTTAGTAATTAAAAATATTAACTATTATATGGAGGATTTATGAATATTTATTATGATAAAGACGCTGATTTAAGATTAATTCAATCAAAAACCGTTGCAATTATAGGATACGGTTCTCAAGGTCATGCGCATGCGCTGAATCTCAGAGATTCAGGCGTTAAGGTTATTTTAGGTTTAAGATCCGAAGGAACTTCTTATATGAAAGCAAAAAATGCGGGGTTTGAAGTATATTCTGTTGGGGAAGCTTCTAAATTAGCCGATATCATAATGATTCTTCTGCCGGACGAACTTCACGGAAAAGTTTATAAAAGTGAAATAGAACCTAATTTAAAAGAAGGCAAATATTTAGTTTTTGCTCATGGATTCAGTATACATTTTGGTCAAATAGTTCCTCCGAAAAATATAAATATTTTTATGGTTGCGCCGAAAGGACCAGGTCATTTAGTGAGACGCGAATTTGAAAATGGGGGAGGCGTACCCGATTTAATAGCAGTTGATAATGATTTTTCAGGTAATACCAAAAATATGGCATTAGCTTATGCTTCAGGCATTGGAGGAGGCAGAGCCGGTATTCTGGAAAGCACATTTAGAGAAGAAACGGAAACCGATCTGTTCGGAGAGCAAGCTGTGCTTTGCGGAGGTCTAAGCGCATTAATGACCGCAGGTTTTGAAACCCTTGTTGAAGCAGGATACGAAGAAGAAAGCGCTTATTTTGAATGCATTCATGAAATGAAATTAATAGTGGATCTTATTTATGAAGGCGGGATTACTAATATGAGATATTCAATTAGTAATACTGCTCAGTATGGAGATTTAACGAGAGGCCCTAGAATAATTAACGAAAATATTAAATTAGAAATGAAAAAAATTCTAGATGAAATAAGGTCAGGTAAATTTGCGTCAGAGTGGATGATTGAAAACGAAGTAAATAGACCTACTTTTAACGGTTTAACAAAAAGAGGAGAAGATCACCCGCTTGAAAAAGTCGGTAAAAAATTAAGATCGTTGATGCCTTTTATTACTAAAAATAAAATAGTAGACCAAACTAAGAATTAATGTTAATTTAATTTTATTAAACAATTATTAATAATCTAAATTAATGTTTTTATGAAATTAATTGCTAAAGATGGTATAAAATTAATAATATTTCCTTTAGTTTGTTTTATTATTTTTTTATGTTTATATTTATTTTTTAATATTAACGCAAGCAAATTAAAATATATTTTTATAGTATTGTCGGTAATATTTTTTATTTTGTTTCTCTTTAGCATTTATTTTTTCAGGGACCCTGAAAGAAAAGCATCGGCAGATAAAAATGAAATAATTTCGCCTGCCGACGGCAAAATTATTTATATAGGAAGGGTTTACGATGATAGATATTTAAATCAAGATGTTTTAAAGATAAGTATTTTTATGTCATTGTTTAATGTTCATGTAAATAGGATTCCTATTTCAGGTAAAGTATTAGAGATAAAATACAATAATGGAAAATTTTTTTCCGCCAATTTAAATAAAGCTTCGTTAGAGAATGAATATAATGCGGTAATCTTAGAAACAGACTGTATTGATACAGATGATTTAAATAAAAAAAATTTAGCATTTGTACAAATAGCAGGGTTTGTTGCAAGAAGAATAGTCTGCAAAATTAATAAAGGCGAAAAAGTTATTGCAGGCAATAGATTTGGACTTATTAAGTATGGTTCAAGAATGGATTTATATTTGCCCTTAGATTTTACGACTTATGTGAAAGTAAATGATAAAGTATATGCCGGTAAAACTATAATAGGCAAAATCATTTGAAAAATAAGCAAAAATACAATAGCCGCCTTAAACCGTATAAAAATCAGCTGACAAAGACAGCCGACGAATTTTTTGCGCGCAGTATGAATAAGGGGATATATTTTTTCCCGAATCTTATTACAAGTCTATCCCTATTTTCAGGATTTTATTCAATAATAAATTCTATTAACGGTAAATTTTATATTGCAGGATGGCTTATAGTAGTTTCAATTTTTTTAGACGGTTTAGACGGAAAAGTAGCAAGAATAACAAATACAAGTTCTAAATTTGGAATAGAATATGATTCGTTATCTGATTTAATAGCGTTCGGCGCTGCACCCTCAATATTAGTATATGTTTGGCAATTAAAAAATTTTGGAAAAATAGGCTGGGCACTTATATTTGTGTATTTTATCGGTGCCGCTTTGAGGCTTGCCAGATTCAATGTTCAGGTAAATTCAGTAGAAAACAAAAAATTTACCGGGCTGCCTTCTCCTGCGGCGGCAGGCATGGCAGTTTTTTCTATTTTTGCTATGAAAAATTTTAAATTAGCAATAAATTATCATATCGTAATGATGATTGCTATGCCGCTGCTTGGACTTTTAATGATAAGCAATATAAGCTATTATGCAATGAAAGATTTAAGTATTTTTAAGAAAAAACCTTTCGAAATTCTTGCATTAGCTTCATTAATTATTATTATAATAATAATTAAGCCTGTTTTAATGTTTTTCTTAATTTTTATTGTTTATTGTTTTATTTCCCCGCTATTGTATTTTTACCTTAATAATGATAAGATAAAAATCAAAAAATATTAAAAAATAATTTTAATCCTGAACATAATTAATTGCTTATATTACATATAATTATATATAATTTTACTGAATTATATTTTTATAATAAAGTTTTATATAAAATAAATTAAAACGCAGCTTTAAAAAAAATTATTTTAAAATTATTTTAAATAAATTAATAATTATAACCTAAGTTTAATAATAAAATATTAATTGAGATAAAATAAAACTGAAATAATTAAGCAGTGCAGTAATTATCTAAAATGTTTATATAGAGGGTTTAATATTATGAATTTTAATAAAGATCAAAAAACAATAAGAATATTTGATACAACTCTCAGAGACGGAGAACAATCGCCCGGCGCAAGCATGAATATAGAAGAAAAACTTAATCTTGCCCGTCAGCTGGCAAGACTTGGAGTAGACACAATTGAAGCAGGTTTTCCGATAGCATCCGACGGGGATTTTGAGGCGGTAAAAACAATTGCGCAGGAAATAAAAAATATCGAAATAGCCGGACTTGCAAGAGCCAACGAAAAAGATATATACAGAGCTTATTCTGCGCTTAAATATGCTGAAAAACCTGTTGTCCATATAGTTATTGCAACATCTGACATACATTTAAAATATAAATTAAAAATGTCGCGAGAAGAATTGATTGAAAAAGCCGTTAATATGGTAAAGTATGCTAAATCGTTTATTGATGAAGTTGAATTCTCGGCCGAAGATGCTTCGCGAACGGATATAGATTTTTTACAATTAGTATTTGAAGAAGTTATAAAAGCGGGAGCTACAAGGTTAAATATTCCTGATACCGTCGGGTATGCAACGCCTTTTGAATTTTATAATTTTATAAAAGACGTAAAAGCAAAGATAAAAGGAATAGAAAATATTATTTTAAGCGTGCATTGTCATAACGATCTTGGGCTTGGAACTGCTAATTCTTTATCTGCTATTCTTGCCGGAGCCAATCAGATTGAATGCACAATCAACGGTATTGGAGAAAGAGCGGGAAACGCCGCGTTAGAAGAAATTGTCATGGCTTTAAATGTTAGAAAAGATATCTATAATATGGAAACCAATATTAAAACAACAGAATTATACAGAACATCCCAATTGCTTACCAATATAACCGGAATTTCCGTGCAGCCTAACAAAGCTATTGTCGGAAAAAATGCTTTTGCTCATGAAGCCGGCATTCATCAGGACGGCATTCTAAAAGAAAAAACAACTTATGAAATAATGACGCCTGAATCAGTCGGAAGGCAATCAAATGAGTTAGTTCTCGGAAAACATTCAGGCAGGCATGCATTTAAGGAAAGACTTGAATCATTAGGGTATTTGCTGAATGAAGAAGAAATAGATAAAGCTTTTATAAAATTTAAATCTTTGGCTGACAAAAAAAAAGATATATATGATGAAGATATAGATTCATTAGTAGCGAAAAATTCAAAACATTTTGAAAAGTATGAACTAAAATATGTTAATGTTGTCTGCGGAGACACGGTTACCCCTCTTGCCATGGTAAAAATTATGCAAGACGGCGAATTAAAAACAAGTTCAGAAGGGGGAAACGGTCCTGTGGATGCCGTTTATAATTCAATAAGAAAAATAACGGGTGCAAGCTGCACTGTTGTCGGTTATGAAGTAAAATCAATCAGAGGAACTACGCAAGCGCAAGGCGATGTTAGCGTTACAATTGAAGATAACGGTATTAATTTTACAGGAAGGAGCGCTCACACCGATATTGTCGTTGCCAGCGCCAAAGCGTATATCAACTGTTTAAATAAACGTTATATATATAATAAAAATTTAGAAAATATTTCGGAAAAAGAACCCGATGCGATATATAATACATAACAGTTAATTAAAACAAAAAAATAAAATTTAAACAAAGTAATAAAAATATAAACATTAAAATAAATATATATAAATTATAATAAAATTTTTTTATTAAAGAGGTAATATTTATGACTAATCCGCTTACAATTACCGAGAAAATAATTTTAGCCCATACCGATTTAGATACCGTATCTCCCGGCGACATAGTAAATGCAAGAGTAGATATTGCTCTTGGAAACGATATAACGGCTCCTATTGCCATAAAGGAATTTGATACTATCGGTGTTTGCGATGTGTTTGACAGAGAAAAAATAGCTTTAGTTCCCGACCATTTTGTTCCCAATAAAGACATAGCAAGCGCAAAACAGGCAAAAATGCTAAGAGAATTTGCAAAAAAATATGACATAAAATATTATTTTGAAAGCGGAGAGGTCGGTATAGAACATGCTTTATTGCCGGAACAAGGAATCGTACTTCCCGGAGATTTAGTTATAGGCGCCGATTCTCATACCTGCACTTACGGAGCGTTAGGCGCTTTTTCTACCGGAGTAGGTTCGACGGATTTAGCTTATGCTATGGCTTTCGGAGAAATATGGCTTAAAATTCCGTATTCTATAAAAGTTATTTTTGACGGAGAACCGAATAAATGGGTATCTGGCAAAGATTTAATATTATTTCTGATAGGTAAGATAGGAGTTGAAGGAGCTAATTACATGGCGCTGGAATTTAGCGGCTCTACGGTTAAATATCTTACGATGGCAGACAGACTTACTATTTCAAATATGGCAATTGAAGCCGGAGCTAAAAGCGGAATATTTGAACCTGACGAAATTACTGAAGAATATGTATCAAAAAGAGCTAAAAGAGATTATATAGTATATAAAAGCGATCCTGACGCAGAATATATAAAGACTTTAAAATATGATACAACCAAAATAAATCCTCAGGTGGCTTTTCCTCATCTGCCGGAAAACAGTGTAGATGTGAAAGAAGCCGCTGCTAAAAATATTAAAATAGATCAATCCGTAATAGGTTCATGTACTAACGGCAGAATAGAAGATTTAAGAATTGCCGCTTCAGTTTTAAAAGGTAAAAAAATAGCCAAGTATACAAGATTAATGGTAATTCCCGCAACACCCGAAATATATTTAATGGCCGAAAAGGAAGGACTCATAGACATATTTATGAATGCAGGAGGAGTCGTAAGCACTCCGACTTGCGGACCGTGCTTAGGCGGTTATATGGGAATACTTGCTGACGGGGAAAAAGCTATTTCTTCAACTAACAGAAACTTTAAAGGAAGAATGGGCGATATAACGAGCGAAGTTTATCTTGCAAATCCTGCAGTATGCGCTGCTTCTGCCATAACAGGCAAGATATCGTCTCCCGATGAAGTTGCGTAAGACATAATTTATAATTTTAACTAAAATTTCTTATCATCTCTTCAGTGCGGTATATTGTTCCGCATTATTTGGAAAGTATCTATTTATAACGAAACAATATTGAACAATATTGGATGATGCGATAGGTAATACAAAATCAGAATATTTGATTTTAAATAAAATAAATAAAATATTAGAGGTGCCGTATGCTGTTAAAAGGAAAAGTATTTAAGTTTGGAGACAATATAGACACTGACGCTATAATACCGGCAAGATATTTAAATGATTCTGATCCTGAAAATTTAAGAAAACATTGCATGGAAGATGCGGATCCTTCATTTGCATCAAATGTCAATAAAGGAGATTTTATTGCTGCAGGTGTTAACTTTGGATGCGGTTCTTCAAGAGAGCATGCTCCTATCGCTATTAAAGCATCGGGCGTTCCTTTGGTTATTGCAAAAAGTTTTGCAAGAATATTTTATAGAAATTCATTTAATATCGGACTTTTAATTTTAGAAGCAGATACCGATTCTATTGATTCGGGAGATATTTTAGAAGTAGATTCGGATAAAGGAGAAATCAAAAATATAACCAAAAACATTACAATAAATGCAAAACCGATACCTAAGTTTATGGCTGAATTAGTCAGCGCTGGCGGATTAATGGAGCATGCAAGGAAAAGAGTCAAGGAGGGCTTTAAAAAATGATGAAATTGGCATTATTTGCAGGAGACGGCATAGGCGTTGAAGTTACTAAAGAAGCGATAAAAGTTTTAAAATATTTATTAGATTTAAATTCCATTAATTATGAAATAGAAGAAGGACTTGTGGGCGGCGTTTCATATGATGCTTATGGAAAACCTATAACGGAAGAAACTCTTAAAATTGCAAAAGAGTCTGATGCCGTTATATTCGGAGCGGTAGGAGGTACTAAATGGGAACCCCTGCCTATTGAGCTAAGACCTGAAAAAGCTCTTCTTACATTAAGATATGATTTAGGTTTATACGCTAATTTGCGCCCCGCAAAAGTATATGACGATTTAATTGATGCTTCGCCGTTAAAAAAAGAAATTGTCGGCGGCACCGACATGATGATAATCAGAGAACTTACAGGCGGAATATATTTTGGTAAACCGCGCGGAATAGAAGATTTGCCCGATGGAACTAAAAAAGGTTTTAATACGCTTGTATATACGACTAAGGAAATTGAAAGAATCGCAAAAATAGCTTTTGATATTTCTATGAAAAGAAGGAAAAAAGTTTTATCGGTTGATAAGGCGAATGTTTTAGAATCTACTGAATTATGGAGAAATGTTGTAGCTAATGTATCAAAAAACTACCCGGAAGTTGAATTATCCAATATGTATGTTGACAATTGCTCTATGCAGTTAATTAAACAGCCGGCATCATTTGACGTTATAGTGACTACTAATATGTTTGGAGATATATTGAGCGATGAAGCTTCAATGGTTTCTGGTTCTATAGGAATGCTTCCTTCTGCAAGTCTAAACGGTAAAAAAGGAATGTATGAACCTATTCACGGCAGTGCGCCGGATATTGCAGGACAAAATAAAGCAAATCCTTTAGCAACTATTCTTTCTTGCGCTATGATGCTCAGGTATAGTTTTGATAAGGATAACTTAGCCGATTATATTGAAAAATCGGTTGAAAATGTTATAAAAAAAGGATATAGAACTCAGGACATTTACTCAGGAGCGGCAGGATTAAAATTAGTCGGAACGTCTCAAATGGGTGAAGCGGTTTTATCGGAATTAAAAGATATAATGCCTGCATAATAATAAATTAATGTTAAATAATATAAGTATATATAATTGATTATAAATACAACAATTAATAATAATAATTAAATGAAAAAAGATAAATATAATGTAGCAGTTTTAGGTGCTTCAGGACTCGTCGGCAGAGAAATGATAGAAATTTTACAGGAAAGAAATTTTCCCGTAAATGAACTTTTTTTGATTGCCTCCGAAAAATCGGCAGGAGAAATTATTCAGTTTAAAGGTAAAGATTATGAAGTTGAAATTGCATCTGAAGATTATTTTAAATTAAAAAAAATAGATATTGTTCTTTCAAGTCCTGGAGCGGCTGCAAGTTCAAAATATAGTCCGATAGCTGCTAAAGAAGGCGCAGTTGTTATAGATAACACATCTTTTTTTAGAATGGATAAAGATGTTCCGTTAATTGTTCCTGAAGTAAATCCTGAAGACATTCAGTATTTTAGCAAGAAAAATATAATTGCTAATCCGAATTGTTCTACAATACAAATGCTTGTTCCTTTAAAACCTATTCATGATAAATATAAAATTAAAAGAATCGTGGTGTCAACATTTCAATCCACTTCCGGCGCAGGCAAAAAAGCAATAGACGAATTATTTTATGAGACGTTAGATATAATAAATTCTAAAGGAAATGCCGTTCCCGATAAATTTCCGGTGCAAATAGCATTCAATTGCATTCCGCAAATAGATGTTTTTAGCGAAGACGGCTATACTAAAGAAGAAATTAAAATGGCTAAAGAAACACACAAAATATTGCATGATGAAAATATTGGAGTATGTGCCACTGCCGTGAGGGTTCCAGTGATGTTTTGCCATGGAGAATCTATTAATATTGAAACAGAAAAGGATTTTGATATTAAGGATATAAAAATATTATTATCTAATACTAAAGGCGTAAAAGTTATTGACAATATTTTTAGCGATGATGCAGATGAAAGATATCCGTATCAAACTATGGTGAGCGGCTGTGACGATGTGTATGTGGGAAGAATAAGAAAAGATTTATCTATTAAAAACGGTATTAATTTATGGGTTGTGGCAGATAATGTCAGAAAAGGCGCTGCGTTAAACGCTGTTCAAATAGCTGAAATATTGATAAATAATTATATATAGCATATAAACTATAAATTGCAATATCAATTTCAGGCCATATATTCTATGATATTTTCTTTTGTTTTTTATTGCTTATTAAATTATTTAACTATTAAATAATTGCTGAATGACTGCAGGGTCTAAAAACAAAGAAATCCTAAAAAATTTATCGGTAGTTTCTTTTTATACATTTATCAGTAGAATTTTAGGGTTATTTCGTGATGTAGTAATAGCATATTTTTTTGGTGCAGGATATTTTACAGATGCATTTTTTGTAGCTTTCAGAATTCCGAATCTTCTTAGAAGGCTTTTTGGCGAAGGCGGAATTTCCGCCGCTTTTATCCCTGTCTATTCCGATAATATTGTTAATAAATCTAAAGAACAATCCGAAGATCTTTTAATGACGGTTTTTACGATTCTATTTGTCATACTTCTTTTATTATCGTTAATAGGGGTTATATTTTCTTCATTTTTTGTTACAATAACCGCGCCCGGTTTTATCGGTAAGCATTTAGAATATAATCTTACGGTTTTTTTAACTAGAATTATGTTTCCATACATAATTTTAATAGGTCTTACGGCATTTTTCGCCGGAATTCTAAATGTTCACGGATCATACGGTCCAGGCGCTTTTTATCCGATAATTTTAAATATTGTGCTAATACTTAGTGCGATATTCTTAAGGTCTTTTTTTCATTTTAAGATTATATCTTTGGCTATAGGTGTTATTATAGGCGGTATTTTGCAATTATCGTCGCAGCTTTATTATATAAAATATAAAAAAATAAAATTAGGATTTAGATTTCATATTAAAAATAAAGACGTTAAAACGGTATTTAGGCTTTTAACGCCTTCGCTTTTAGGCATGGCGGTAATACAGCTAAATTTGCTGTTTGATACATTATTGGCATCTTTTTTGCCTGTCGGAAGCATCTCTTATCTTTACTATGCCGATAGGCTTTATCAATTTCCTCTCGGAGTGTTTGCTATTGCTCTGCAAACCGCAATTTTTCCTGTCATGTCTGCTTCTTTTGCAAGGCAGAACAACGAAGAAATACGGCATTCATTTAATTTTGCAACATCGTTAATGTTTTTTATAATTATCCCCTCAAGTATAGGTTTGATACTTCTTAGAAGCCAGTTAGTCGATTTAATATATATGCATGGATTATTCAACAGTTTTGACGCAAAACAGACAGTTTCGGTATTGCTATTTTTTATAATAGGATTATGGGCTTCCGCATTATTAAAAACGGTAGTTCCTGTGTTTTATTCAATGAAAGATACAAAAACACCCGTTAATGCAGCTATATATGCTTTAATAATCAATATTGTCCTTGCTGTTATTTTAATGAAATTTCTCGGCGTAGACGGATTAGCTCTTGCATCAAGTATTTCTTTAATATTTAATTATTTCTTTCTTTTAAATAAAATAAGCATAAAAAATAAATTTAAATTAAATAAAGAATTTTTAGTATCTTTTTTTAAAACAATTTGCGCAGGAATTATAATGGGAGTTTTAGTTGAATTTGTAATTATTGAAAGTATGCAATTTAGATTAAGTTTAATTTTTATTATAGCGATATCGCTGATTGTAGGTATGCTATCATATATAGGAGCATCTTTTGCCGTTAAAAATGAAATACTTAAGCTATTGTATAATAATATTTTTAAAAAAAATAAACCAGGGCCATCTTTGCTGAAATGATTATATAATTATTTATATGAAATTTTAAATGAACTTATAAAATTTTACTTTATTTACAATTATGCTATAATTATTAAAATGACGATAAAGACAAAACTATATACAGAAAAAATTGAATTAAACGATATTGAACTATTTAACAAATTCGCGGATATTTCATTAAACACCTTGCCTATAGTAGAGAAAGAGTTCGACGTGAACGCTGCGATAAGAGGCAATATCATAATGATTAGCGGCTTAAATGAAAATGTTAAATTATCAAGTTCGTTTATTTATGATCTGGTAAATTTATATAGATTAAATATTAAAATAAGCGATGATGAAATTATTAAGATGTCCAAGGCAAAAATAGCTAATCCTGTTATAAATTTGCACGAACAATTTTATAAAGCCGTTCTTATTACCCACCGGAAAAAGGTGATTTCGCCAAAAACAATAAATCAGAAAAAGTATGTCGATGCCATTTTTGAAAATGATATAGTAATAGGTATAGGACCTGCTGGTACAGGCAAAACATATCTTTCAATGGCTTGCGCCATAAATCTTTTCCAAAAAAATATGTTCGACAGAATCGTATTAACAAGACCTGCGGTGGAAGCGGGAGAAAAACTCGGGTTTTTGCCGGGAGATATTACGGAAAAAATTAATCCGTATTTGCATCCTTTATATGATGCTTTATATGAAATGCTTGAGTTTGAGAAAGTTGCTAAACTGATAGAGCAAGATATAATTGAAGTAGCTCCTCTTGCGTTTATGAGAGGAAGAACTTTAAATAATTCATTTATCATATTAGATGAAGCCCAAAACACTACAAATGAGCAAATGAAAATGATGCTGACAAGAATAGGCTCCGGTTCAAAAATTGTAGTTAACGGAGACGTTACGCAAACCGATTTGCCTGCCGACAAAGAATCAGGTTTAATAACGGCAAGCAATATCTTAACGGAAATTGATGGAATTAAAATTATTAATTTTAATAAAACAGATATTTTAAGGCATAAACTTGTCCAGAATATTATAAAAGCATATGAAACGAACGAAATTCATAGAAATTCTAAAAAGTAAGCAGTTTGGGATAAAAAACCATCAATATAAGTTGGTCGCAATTTTAGTTATATCTTCAATATTGCTTACTTTTATGCTTTATAGCGGAGTAGAATACATAAAAAACAAATATAAAGCTGGGGAAATATCAAAAAAAACAATAATTGCAGTAAAAAGCTTTAGATATATTAATGTTAAAAAAACTAACGATATTCTTAAATCAAAAATTAAGAATATTCCCGATGTTTACATTTATTACCCCGAAATAAAAGCAGTTCTAGAAAGAAAAATAAGAAAAGCATTTAAGAAAGCAAGTTCTTTTGATATGACGCATGCCAAAAATAATGTAAATAAGAAAATTTCAGGAAATATATTTAATTCGGAACTCGGTATAAAATTAAATAATAATTTGATAAATGAATTTTATTTTTTAAACTACAATAAAAATATAGAAAGTTATATTTTAAAAATAGTAGATGATATATATAAAAAAGGAATTATTTCAGGGCATTCTATTCAAAATAAAAAAATTGATATTAGAAATATAGTAACAAACAATTCAAAATTAATAAAGTATCCCCAATTTTTTTTCACGTTAAAAACGGTGAAGAATTTTTCTTATTATTATGTTCAAAAATATTTAAGTTTTCTGCCCTCTAATATGAGAAACGATATTTACGACTTGGTATCCGCAGTCGTGAAGCCTGATATAGTATATTCAAAATCATTAACTATAAGAAAAATTGAAGATGCAAAAAAAGAAATACATCCGATATATAAACATATAATAAAAGGCATGCTCCTAATAACTGCAGGACAATTGATTACCAAATCAAAAGCCTTAGAGCTTAATACTTATGAAGACAAATTTATATTAAAAAATAATATACCTTCGTTAATTGGACTTTTCTTTGTAGTCGTTATTTTATTATCAGTTTCTTATCTATTTCCGTATAAGTTTATACGTAAGTTCAGAACATCTTTAGATTTTAAAAATGTTGTCTTTTCATTGATTATTTTAATAATCTCCATATTAGCCATAAAGATAGGGATAATATTTGCCGATGCTTTTTCTAATTATTTCCCATTTATAAATAAGCAGGATATTTACTATTTAATTCCATTTGTTTTTGGTCCTATGCTTATAAGAATAATATTAAATTCTGAAGTTTCCGTTGTTTTTATAGCAGTATTTTCAATATTAACTGCCATTATCTTTAAGAATAATATTTTCTTTATGATATATGCGTTTAGCGGAAGTTTTATAGCTTCATATGAAGTATTTGATTTTTCGTCCTGGGGGAGAGTTATAAGATCAGGGGTTATTACAGGTATAGCAAATATTTTTATGGTTATAGCATTTTCTTTGGTCAGCCTTAATTTGTTAAATATTCAGAATATTTACAGTATTTTTTTTGCATTTTCGTCAGGAATTTTTTCTTCTATAATTGTAATCGGATTAATACCTATATTAGAAAAGGTGTTTAAATATACTACGGATTTTAAGCTATTAGAACTGTCTAATTCAAATTATCCGTTATTAAGGGAACTTTCTCTAATAGCACCCGGGACTTATCAGCACTCTATAATGGTAGCTACTTTAGCGGAAGCTGCCGCCGATGCTACTCTTGCAAACCCGCTGCTTGCAAGAGTAGCAAGTCTTTATCATGATATAGGCAAAATAAATAAGCAGAATTATTTTATAGAAAATATTAACAATAAAGATAACCCGCACGATAAGCTGTCCCCCACAATGAGCAGTTTAATAATAGCTTCCCATGTTAAAGACGGCTATGAACTTGCCAAAAAATATGATCTCGGAGACAAAGTTACTAATATAATAGCTCAGCACCATGGCAATTCGATGATAGGAGCTTTTTATGAAAAAGCTCTAAAAGAAAGCAAAAATGATAATTTATCGAAAGAAAATTTCAGGTATATAGGTAAAAAACCTCAAACAAAAGAAGCAGGCATTGTCATGCTTGCAGATTCAGTAGAAGCTATATCAAGGACTTTAGAAAACATATCTCCGTCAAGACTTGAGCTTATGGTTGAAAAAACGGTCAACAGAATTTACAACGATGGGCAGCTTGATGAATGCGAACTTACGTTAAAAGATTTATATAATATCAAAAAAGCTTTTGTTAAAGTTTTAAACAGCATTTTCCATCAAAGAATTCCATATGCAGGGAGATCTAATATTGAAGAAACAGAAGAAAAAAATACAAAAAGCAATAATAAATATAATGAATATCCAAAGAAAGGTGAAGCTAAACCAAAAGTTAGTCCGTTATATCGTTGAAAAAGCCGTATCAAACCTATTTTACGGTCCTTTTAAAATTGATATAATTTTTTGTTCTGCCGCTTATATAAAAAACTTAAATAAGAAATACAGAGATAAAAATAAGGCAACGGATATTCTTTCTTTTGAATTTAAAGAATATGAATATGATGAAGATGTGTATTTCATAGGAGAATTATTTATCTGTCCTTCCATTGCAAAAAAAAATGCCTTAGATTTTAAAGATTTTTGGGATAAGGAAGGTTGGGCATCAAAAAATAAAACAAAATATTTAATAAAGAAAAATACAGAATATACCGATTTTGAAAAAGAGATTATTTTACTTTTAATTCACGGTATTTTACATTTATTCGGATATGACCATACCGGCGATGATGATGATAATGAAGAAATGAAAAAATTGCAGAATATTTTATATATAGATGCGGCGATTTCTTAATTTATTATTTTATTTTATTTTATTTTATTAATTAATGGATACGGGTAAAGAAAATAATAAAGATTTTTCATATAATAAAAAACCGTATAAGCCTAAGAATTGGGTTGAAGCGTTTAATGTAGCTATTGAGGGTATAATTTTAGCTACAAAGACGGAACGCAATATGAAAATTCATTTTTTAGCAGCGATGGTCGTTATTCTCGCAGCTATTTTTTTAAAATTGCCTAAGATTGATTTTTTATTAATATTTATTAGCGCCGTTATAGTTTTATTTGCAGAATTATTTAATACTTCAATAGAATATTTTCTGGATTCATTTTTTGAAGGATATTCTATGAAAACAGCCGCAATTAAAAATATTGCCGCGGGTTCTGTTTTAGTTGCTTCGTTCGGAGCTTTTGTAGTAGGATATGAAATATTTTCAAAATATATATATAGTATGTTATATTATATGCTTATTATGATAAAGACTAATGAATCAAATATGATAATTGCAGTAATATCAATTATATTTGTTATAGTTATTATAATTAAAGCCATCTTTAATAGCGGAAAGCCTTTGAGCGGAGGCATGCCCAGCGGACATTCCGCTATTGCATTTTCAATTTGGCTTATGGTGTCTCTCATAACATTAAATCCTATAGTGTCCCTGCTTACTTTTATTTTAGCTTTTCTTGTAGCGTCATCAAGAAAAAAAACCGGCATACATACTTCTGCCGAAGTCATTACAGGCAGCTTGATAGGCATTGTAATAACGGCTTTAGCTTTTAAATTTTTTTATTTTTAATAAAATAATGCACTTAATAAAATATTAAATTTTATTTATGAGCCAAAATAAAGAAACAGGTTTAGATTATAAGCATAACGGGTTTCAGGGATTGATTAATATTGTAGGACAGCTGAGGTCAGAAAACGGTTGTCCTTGGGATAAAAAACAAACCGAAGAGACTCTTAAGCCTTATATTTTAGAAGAAGCTTATGAAGTTATAGAAGCTTTGGATTCTCAAGATACAGGAGAAATTTCGGAAGAATTAGGCGACCTTTTGCTTCAAGTTGTATTTATATCTCAAATATATGCAGAGAAAAAAATATTTTCAATTGAAGATGTTATAGAAAAAATAAATAATAAATTGCTGCGTAGGCACCCGCATGTTTTTGATAAAACATTCAGTTTAAAAGAAGGGGAATGTTTAGATGACGTCATTTTAGAAAATTGGGAAAAAATTAAAAAACAGGAAAAAAAAAATAAAAAACAAAGTTATGCTGAAAATAACATTAATAATAAAAGCAATAACAATGGTGATAACGAAGACGGCAATAATAATTTAAATATAAATAATATTATTAATTCTTCTATTTATGTCATTAAAAATATGCCTGCGCTTCATAGAGCTTATATGATACAGGAAAAAGCCTCAAGGCAGGGGTTTGATTTCTCAAGTATAGATGAAGCATTAGACAAAATTAGCGAAGAGACAAGCGAACTTAAAAAAGAAATTGAAAATTATAAAAGCTATCTTATTAATATTAACAAAATTAAAGATAGTAAATCAAAATTATTGAATAATTTAAATAATAATATTGGTTACGATAAGAATACTGGAAGAAACCTTAATTTAAATAATAATATTGACAAAAATAAAGAGATAGAGAAAATAATTAAAAAAGATAATTATGTTCTTAATGATAATGAAAATAATATAAACAAGATAATAGAAGAATACGGCGACTTATTATTTTCTATTGTAAACATAGGCAGATTATTAGATTTGCATCCCTGCGACGCTCTTAATAAAGCATCCGATAAGTTTGTCAAAAGGTTTCATTATATTGAAAGTCAACTTGCATCAGTCCATAATTCTAATATTAAATCTACGGATACCGATGTATTAAATAATTTATGGGAAGAAGCTAAAAAGTTTACTGAATAAAATTAATAATATAGTATATTTATATTTAGTATATTTATATTATCTGATTAATTTTATTGTTAAGTGTTTATAATAATTTATTAATTTAATGAAAAACATTAAATAATCTTTTAAATTTTATCTATAGTGTTTGTTATATTATAATAAATGTTATAATAACAGCTTATCTAATTAATTTAATTTAACTTAATGCAAAATGGCTTTAAAAATAAATATAAACAATAAGTTAAGCAATGTGTTGTTTTCTGTTTTGTCGGGAATATTGCTTATTTTGATATTTCCGGAATTTAATCTTGAATTTGTTGCTTGGATTGCTTTAATCCCCTTATTTATTTCAATAAATAAATCTAAAAGTTTTAAAGAATCCTTTTTTTACGGTTTTATTTCAGGCGTTATATTTTATGCGGGAATATTATACTGGATAGTTTACACGGTTCATGTGTTTGGTAATTTGCCGTATTATATTTCCATTTTTGCATTACTTCTTTTATCTTCTTATCTGGCATTATATATAGGTTTTTTTGCAGGTTTTGCTAAAATATTAATGAATCCTGCTATAAAAAATATTAGAATTAATAAATATTTTATAAAATTAAGTTTTATTCTGATTCCATCCAGCTGGGTTTTTTTTGAATATTTAAAATCAACTTTATTGACGGGCTTTCCATGGGAAAATCTCGGCTTTTCTCAATATTTAAATATTCCTTTTATTCAGATATCAAATATAATCGGCACTTTTGGGCTATCTTTTATTATAGTGCTGATTAATTTTGTTATTTTTCATTTTATATTTTATAAAAATATTTCAAAAAAGCAGGCTGCCGTAGAATTTTTCTTTGCATTATCAGTTTTTTTATGCGTTATTGCATACGGATATTTTAATATTTATAGTGTTAAAAATTACCTATCTGATAAAAAACCTTACAGAGTGGCCGTCATTCAGGGGAATATAGGTATGTTTCAAAAATGGAAAATTACTAAAAAAAGAACGACGCATATATATTTAAGTCTGACTAAAAAAGCAATGCATTATAAACCTTATCTCGTTTTATGGCCTGAAACAGCTTTGCCTTATATCATTTCAGCCTACCCTGAATATTGGAAAAAGGTAATGAATTTTGTTAAAGCTAATAAAATATATTTAATTTTCGGGGCTATAGGCGTTAGATTTTATAATTACAAATATCATTATTATAATCGTGATTATATGTTTACTGAATCAGAAAAATACTCGTATTACGATAAACATCATCTTGTGCCTTTCGGTGAATATATTCCCTTGAGGCATCAGCTGCCCTTTCTTGCCCATATATTAAAAGGCGCAGGGATAGGAAATTTTACTCCTGGAGAAAAATTCAGAATTTTAAAAGGAGGAAAAATTAAAGCAGGTTCCATGATATGCTATGAAGCTTATTTTGATTCATTGGTGAGGCATTTTTCAAACGACGGAGCAAATCTGTATATAAGTATTACCGATGACGCCTGGTACGGTAAAACGGCAGCTCCTTATCAGGATATGTCAATGACTGTATTTTCTGCGGTAGAAAATGATAGATATGTGGCCAGAGCAGGAAATTCCGGTATAAGCGGAATAATATCTCCTACAGGAAGTATAATTGCAGAAACAGGGATTTTTAAAAGAACATTTATGATAGGAAATATAAAACTAATTAATCATAAGACTTTTTTTGCATTATATGGTAATATGTTTGCTCGTATAATTATTTATATTTTTGTAATATCAATGATAATTTATTTTTATTTTAACAGGAGAAAAATAAACAAAAAATGAAAGATATTAAAACTAATAATAAAGAAATGTCCGACAGCGTTCATGCAGATACTATAATTAATATTGATTTTATAGAAAAAAATATAGAGATTTTAGATGATAAACTAGCTAAAATACGGAGGAGCCTTTGACCCGGATAAAATAAATCAAAGA
This sequence comes from bacterium, assembly GCA_021845685.1. Lineage (GTDB taxonomy): Bacteria > SZUA-79 > SZUA-79 > Acidulodesulfobacterales > Acidulodesulfobacteraceae > Acididesulfobacter. The sequence goes on along the minus strand of JAJZVN010000005.1, from coordinate 70,575 downwards.
ATTGAAGAGATTAATAAAATTGCGGCGGGCGAAGATTTTTTTAGTAATAAATCTTTATCTACATCTATTTTAAAAGAAAAAACGTATTTAGATAATCGACTAAATCCTTTTATTGCAGTTTATGAAGAATTTAAAAATTTAAAAGAATTGGCAGGTCTTGCTATACAAGAAAATGATTCTGGATTATTGGCAGAAATTGAACAAAATTTGAAAACATTAGAAAAAACAATTTTAACTTTAGAGATTGAATTAACTCTTTCTGGAAAAGACGATAAATTAAATGCAATTGTTGAAATACATGCAGGTTCAGGCGGCACCGAATCTATGGATTTTGCGTCTATGCTTTTAAGAATGTATTTAAGATGGGCAGACAAAAAGAAATTTTCCGTCAATATTATGGAGTTTAACGCAGGAGACGAAGCCGGCGTAAAGAGCGTAACATTTATTGTCTCGGGGGTTTATGCATACGGTTATCTTAAATCGGAAACAGGAGTTCATAGACTTGTAAGGATATCCCCTTTTGATTCTAATAAACGCAGGCACACGTCATTTGCTTCCGTGTTTGTTTATCCGGAAATAGAAGATACTTCCGAAATAATTATAGATGAAAAAGATTTGAGAATTGACACATACAGATCAAGCGGGGCAGGCGGGCAGCATGTTAATACCACGGATTCGGCGGTTAGGATTACACATTTGCCGACAGGAGTGGCAGTTGCATGCCAGAATGAAAGGTCCCAGCATAAAAATAAAGATACTGCGCTAAAACTTTTAAAAGTCAGGCTTTACGATTATTATAGAAAAAAGAAAGAGGAAGAAGAAAATAAATTGCAAAAGGATAAAAAAGAAATATCATGGGGTTCGCAGATAAGATCATATACGCTTAATCCTAACAGGGTTATTAAAGACCATCGCACAGGGGTTACCATATATGATACTGAAAGTGTTTTTGACGGAAATATAGATGAATTTATTAACGGATATCTTATTAGTCAAATTTCTTCGTAAAACAATTGTTGCGTAAGTGTCATCCCGCCCTTACAGACAATGTTAGCGTAATAACTAAGAAATACGGAACGATATAAACATAAACACTATTATCTATCATCGTGTGGGAAGTCTATACCGTTTCCTTACAGACAAAGTAGAACTGTATTAGAAGGCTTAAAAACAGTGTTCTGCAATTGAGTAAATTTTATTATATGTATGTATATATAATTAATATTCATAAATATAAAATGATTAAATAAATATTAATAAGATGATAAAGGTGATAAAATGGATGAAGAATTAAATATTATAGAAAAAAATAAAATTAATAATATTAATGCATTAAGAGAAAAAGGAATAAATCCGTTTAGTAATAAATTTGTAAAAGAGAATGTAATAGAAGATATTTTATCTGAATATAATGATGCTTCTAAAGAATTTTTAGAAGAAAATAATATACATATTAAAACATCGGGAAGAATTTTAATAATAAGAAGTTTTGGCAAGGCTTCTTTTTTCAGATTGAGAGACGGTTACGGAGAAATACAATGCTATATACAGAAAGGTTCGGTCAAGGACGAAGACTTTGAACTTTTTGACAAATTTTTAGACGCCGGTGATATTTGCGGTGTAACAGGTCATTTATTTAGAACAAAAACAAACGAACTTACAATTAAGGCAGAAAGCATAAAACTTTTAAGCAAATCGGTATTGCCGCTGCCTGAGAAATGGCATGGACTTAAAGATATAGAGGTGCGGTTTAGAAAAAGATACGTTGATTTAATTGCAAATAAAGATGTCCGCGATATTTTTATAAAAAGAGCCGATATTATTAGCTATATAAGAGCTTTTTTAAATAACGACAGATTTTTAGAAGTTGAGACTCCAATAATGCATGCAAATCCCGGAGGCGCTACTGCAAGACCCTTTAAAACGCATCATAACGCATTGGATTTAGAACTTTATATGAGAGTCGCTCCGGAACTTTATTTGAAAAGATTGATTGTCGGCGGATTTGACAGAGTATATGAAATTGGCAGAAATTTCAGGAATGAAGGAATTTCCGTTAAACATAATCCTGAATTCACAATGCTTGAATTTTATATGGCTTATAGCAATTATGAAGATATGATGAAATTTGTAGAAAAGATGATTTCGGGCTTAGTTGAAAAAATTTGTGGAAAATTAGAAATAAATTATATAGGAACCGATATTAATTTTGCCCCTCCTTTTAAAAAGATTAAATTGCAGGATAGCTTGTACGAAGTTGCGGGTTTTTCAACCGAAGATATAGATTCTTCCGACAAAATAATTAAAATTTTACAAAATTTAAATTTATCCATTGATAATAATATGAGCTATGGGGAGCTATTAACAATTTTATTTGAGGAAACGGTAGAATCTAAATTGATAAATCCGACTTTTGTGACCGACTACCCGGTAGAAAGTTCTCCGCTTGCAAGGAGAAATGATATAGATCCTAAAGTTGTTGACAGATTTGAATTTTTTGTTGCAGGAAGAGAATTGGCAAATGCTTTTTCAGAATTAAATGATCCTTTCGATCAGGAAGAAAGGTTTAAGGCTCAAGTTGATATTAAATTAAAAGAAGGTTTGCCTGCCGAAATAGACGAAGATTATATAGAAGCGTTAAAATACGGTCTTCCTCCTGCTGCGGGGTGCGGAATTGGGATAGACCGGTTAGTTATGCTTTTAACTAATTCTTATTCTATAAGGGATGTTATTTTGTTTCCATTACTTAAACCTGTTAAATAAATTATGAAATAAACTTAACTAATGTTAAGTAATTAAATTAAATGAATAAAAAAATAAAATAAATTTATGAATTTTCAAACAAAAGTTGCATTGCATTATTTAAAACCAAAAGGGAATTCTTTTATATCTCTTTTGAGTTTTATTTCAATAGCCGGAATAGCCATAGGGGTTATGGCTCTTATTGTCGTAATTTCCGTTATGAACGGTTTTGACCATGCGCTTGAAGAAAAAATTGTAGGTATTGAATCTCAGGTTGTTGTGCTAAATTATGGCGGCTTGATACCCGATTATAAACAAATTGCTAAAAAAATAAATAAAATAAAAGGCGTTAAAGAAGTTGCTCCTTTTATTTATACCGATGTTATGCTGTCTTCAAACACTACATCCACGGGAAGCGTGCTTAGAGGAGTTGATACGGGCAGCGCATCAAAAACGACCAATCTTGGTAAATATATTATTGACGGGAGTTTAAAATCTTTAAACAATAAAAAATATAACGGAATAATTCTTGGAAAAGTTTTAGCTCAACGATTAGGAGTTGATATAGGCAGCAAGATAAGTGTTATTTCTCCGCAAGGCGAGATTACACCTTTAGGTATAATGCCTAAATCTGAAATATTCATAGTAAGCGGTATTATGGATAGCGGAATGTACAACTATGATTCTACATTTTCGTTTATTTCTTTAAGAAGTGCGCAAAATTTTATCGGATTAAGCTCTAATGAAGTAACAGGCATGGAAATTAAGTTATATAATATAAATAATGCAATGACCGTTGCCGCTAATATTGATAAAAATTTACATTCTCCTTACTACGCTCTAAGCTGGGAACAATTAAATAAAAATTTATTTGCGGCTTTAAAACTTGAAAAACTTACAATGTTTGTTATACTATCTTTGATAGTTCTGGTAGCCGCTTTCAATATAATTTCTACATTGATAATGGTGGTAATGGAAAAAAGAAAAGATATAGCAATATTAAAATCAATAGGAGCAAGCTCCAAAAATATAATGCAAATTTTTATAATTCAAGGCGTCATAATCGGATTAGTAGGAACATTTATAGGTTTAAGCGCCGGTTTTATTATCAGTTATATTGAGGAAGTTTATCATATCGTTAAACTCCCTCCTTCTGTTTACTATATAACTAATTTACCGGTAAGAATGACTTTAAACGAATTTCTTATAATAGGTATCTCTGCTTTACTCCTCAGCTTTATAGCTACAATTTATCCGTCATATAAAGCAAGTAAAATTGACCCTGCCGAAGGTGTGCGATATGAATGAAAACTTTATAAATGCCGTTTCTCTCCGTAATGTTTCTAAAATTTTTAAAGCAGGAGCTAATAACGATGAAGTTGTAGTACTGAAAAATACGGGAATAGATATAAAATATGGTGATTCCATTGCAATAACAGGTGAATCGGGAACAGGAAAGAGCACATTGCTGCATATAATGGGTTGTCTTTTAAATCCAGACTCTGGTTCCGTCAATTTTTTTGATGATATAGATGTCAACAATTTGCCCGATAATCGTTTGGCAAGATTTCGCAACGAAAATATAGGGTTTGTTTTTCAATTTCATTATCTTCTTAATGAATTTAATTGTGTAGAAAATGTGGCGATGCCTTTGTTTATAAAGGGTGAGGCAAAAGCATCGGCGATAAAAAAGGCTAAAGATTATTTATGCGAGTTTGGTCTTGAGCGCAGGATGTATTTTAAACCTTATATGCTTTCAGGCGGTGAACAGCAAAGGACTGCAGTTGCGAGAGCTTTAGTAGCATCTCCTAAAGTTATTCTTATGGATGAGCCTACCGGAAACTTAGATCCTAAGCAAGCTGAGTCTTTGCAAAATATGATTTTTAATTTGAAAGAAAAATATAATAAAACATTAATTGTAGTTACCCATGATTTAAATTTTTCAAATATGATGAATATTAAAATTACAATTGAGAACGGCTCTATAAAAAAAATATTAAATTAAAATTAATTGACTTGTTTTTTTATATTTGATAACTTATTTAAATTATGCGATATTATAAAAATATTATATATATATTTTTGATTCTGATTGTTGTTCTGTGTTTAAACGGCATTGCTTATGCATCTATAAATAATAGCAATGTTTTTACCGGATTTTTTCATCAAAAAGGCAAACCAGTTTTGTCAAATATTGATAAATCTTTTGAAACTGCTTTTTTGCGATATATAAAATCTTCCAAGCCATATTTTGTAATAGCTTATTCGCATCTTAAAACCCCCCCTTATTTTAACTTTAATAAAAAAATTAATTTAATTAGAATTAAAAAATTGGGATTGCTGTATAATTCTCATTATATTATTACAGGCAGCATTGCCAGATTCGGCTCGCAATACAGGCTCCATGCTATGATAGTTAATTTGAATAATATTTATCATTCAAAAACACTGAGATATATAGGGACGGGCGAAAAATCGCTAAATAAAAATATCGGTCTTTTAGCTCATAAGGTCTCTTCTTTAATTGCAAAGAATTATAGTAAAAAACCATTATCGGCATTATCAAGTCACGCTAAATTTTCTAAAAAGATATATGCAATACGCGTAGAAGGAAATATCAGGGTTGGAACAGGTCTTATTCTTAATGATATACTGCTTAACAAAGGCGGTATCTATTCAATTAAAAATGTAAATAGAAGCATAAAAAAATTATATAAAACCGGATATTTTAAAAATATAACTGTTAATGTTAAATCTTCGCCTTACGGGTTAATTATAACTTTTATAGTTTCTGAAAGACCTTATATTAAGTATGTTAAATATTCCGGAAACGGGTCTATATCGGTAAAAAAAATAAAAAAAATAATTAATATTCAACCGAACACTCCTTATAGTGCATATAAAGGTTTTAAGGCTTTAAAAATATTAAAATTTCTTTACTCGGCAGAAGGTTATTATAATGCTAAAATTAGGCTTAACAAGATAAAACTTTCAGGAAATTATGTCGGTTTAAATTTTATTATAACTCAAAACTCCCCTATTATGGTTTCTAAAGTTGTTTTGAGAGGAAATACTTCGTATTCTTCCGCAAAACTTTTAGGTGTTATGAATATTAAAACAGTTAATATGCTTTCTTGGATAACTGGAGCCGGAAAATTTGAAAAAGCAAAATTAAACGGTCAGATTATGAAACTTTTAAGTTTTTATTATAATCATGGGTATATTAATGTAAGCGTAAAAAAACCGAAATTTATTTTTTCAAAAAATAAAAAATTTGTTAAGATATTGTTAACTATACATCAAGGTCCTCAATATAGAATATCAGATGTCAACGTTATAATAAAAAATAAAGATAAGCATATTAAAGAATACAACTCTATCATTAAACTTTTAAAAACTAAAGCAGGCAATATTTTTAACAGAAAAATGATAGAAAAGGATATTTTAAAAGTCACTAAATATTTGACTTACGAAGGATATGCTTTTGCAAATGTAGAGCCGTCTATAAAAATAAGCAGAAAAAATAGATCGGTTTTTGTTAAACTAACAATTCATAAGGGTAAAATTGCAAGATTTGGAAAGATCACTATTACAGGCAATGATGTAACGTACAGCTATGTTATTTTAAGAGCGTTAGTTATATATCCGGGAGAAAAATATAATCCTGAATTGATTAAATTATCACGTAAAAATCTTAAAAATCTATCATACTTTAAGCATGCTACTATAGTTACCGAAAAAGTTCCGGGGAAAAACATATTAAATGTTAAAGTTCATGTAAAAGAAGAAAATACCGGGAAATTTACTATAGGAGGCGGATATAGTTCGGCTACGTCATTTATGGCAATATCTTCAATATCAGAATCTAACCTGTTCGGAACAGGTATATCTGCTTCTCTTAATGCTCAGGTAGGCGGACCTTATCAATCATACAGCTTGAATGTTATGCAGCCGTATCTTACATATCTTTACGGGAGACCTATTTCTATTGATGCATCGGTATACGATACTTTCAATTCTCTTTATTATGAATTTGCATACCGTTCGGCCGGCGGCTCTGTTACAGTCGGGGTTCCCTTATATAGGCGCATACTTACGGAATATGTAAGATATTTGATTGAACAGGATAGTTCGGTGATAATTCCTGGTTTAGCAAATATACTTCCTCAGGGTAAGCTTATAACAAGCGAGGTATCTTTTACTACTGTGTACAATACTCTTAACAATCCTATGGTTCCTACGGCAGGAGATATGGCAAGTTTTAGAGCAAGTTTAGCAGGTTCCCTCATAGGAGGAAATGATGATTTTATTAAATTTACCGCTCAGGAAAATCACTATATTCCTTTATGGTGGGGAACGTCTTTTATGACGAGCATTCAGGGGGGATATATAGACCCTACAAATTCTAATGTTCCATTGCCTATATATCAACGGTTTTTTGTCGGCGGTATTACCAATACATATCCTCTTCTAGGATTTATGTATGATTCTGTCGGACCTACAGAAAACGGTTTGCTTTATGGCGGCACAAGAATGATGACCGTGGGAGCAAAATATCTTATCCCTATTATGAAAAAAATGGGATTTTATGGTTTTTTATGGTGGAATGCTGGTAACGCATGGACAACATCGCAGACAATTAATCCATTTAATCTTGATGAGGCAGCCGGTATAGGTTTTAACTGGTACTCTCCATTCGGACCCATTGAAATAACATACGGTAAAATATTAGGAACGCCTATTAACGGAAATACCGGTACTAGAATCCAATTCAGTATGGGCGAAGGTTTTGGCGGATTATAAATAAATTAAAGTTTTATAACTTGCATGAAATGTATAATTTGATATAAAAATATTAATAATATTCAAATTGTTTTGATTAAATATTATATTGATGGTGTTTATTTGATTGAATAATTTAAAATAAATATAAATAAGTTTTATATAAAACAAAAAAACAATCGGAGGTTTTATGAAACAAATAAGTTTAATTTTTTCTATTTTAATTTTATTGTTTGCATTAATTTTATTAAGTAATACTTCAAAAGCCGAAGCTGCCGGCTCTAATATTGCGGTTGTAAATATGCAGAAAGTAATTGCAATGTCAAAGCAGGGAAAGAAAGCTGATTCTATTCTTCATTCATTGGTGACAAAATATAAAGCAAAATTAAGTGCTTTAAAACAAAAAATAACAACGCTTCATAATGATTTAAAGCAAAATTCATCAATAATGTCTTCGTCTGAAAAACTTAAAAAAACAAGAGAATTTGAAACTGATATTACTAATTTTTCTTCCGAGGAAAAACATGTTCAAGGCGTGATTTCTGAAAAAAGGTTTAATTTATTAAAAAGTATTGTTGCAAAAATTAACGTGATAATAGAAAATATTGCAAAACAAAAAGGCTATATACTTATCATTGATCGTCCTGATGTCGTCTATAGAGTTAATTCAATTGATATTACTAATCAGGTTTTAAGTAAGATGAATGCCTAATAATTAGAGTTCATAAATAAATATATTTTATATAATAATATATTAAATTAGCACTGATTTAATTGATTTAATAATTTAATTGAATTTATTAAAAAATATAAAAAATTTTAAAATTACCGTTAGAAATTATTAAAACTGATTCAATATATTATAATAAATACTTGATTCCCGTTTTCGCGTGAATGACATCAAATAGGTTAATTTAAACCTTCGCAACGTCATTCCTGCACATGAAGGAATCCAGAAAAAGAAATTTCTAACGGTTATTTAATGGAAAAATAAGAATTTTAATTTATTAGCGCATATTTAAAATGGATTACTCTATAAAAGAAATTGCAAAATTGTTATCTCTGAATATAATCGGCGAAGTAAATTTCGCCGATTTAAAAATAAAGGGGATAAATTCTTTAAAAGATGCCGATAAAGACGAGATTAGTTTTATTTCAGATCGTAAATATATAAAATATATAAATACAACAAAAGCCGCTGCGCTGATAATGGATTTTTCATTATTAAAAGATTACCCGTTAGAAAATTTACAATTTACAATTTTAGACACAAAAAATCCTTATCTTGCTTTTGCTAGAGCATCACAATTGTTTTATAACTCTAATAATGACGATTTTTCGTCGAATCAATTTTTGCTTGACGATGCTTTCATTGATAAAACGGTAATAATCGGGGGCAATACGATAATATACCCTAACGTTTGTATAGAAAAAGACTCCAAAATAGGGAAAAATTGTAAAATTATGCACGGAGTATTTATTGGACAAAATGTAAATATAGGGGATAATGTTATTATTTATCCAAATGTTACCGTTTATAATAAATCTAATATCGGCAATAATTGTATTATACATGCGGGATCAGTTATTGGAAGCGATGGATTTGGATACGCTAAAGATGGTAAAGAGTATGTTAAAATAGTCCACTCTGGAAACGCCGTATTAGAAGATGATGTTGAGATAGGTGCTTTAACTTCGGTAGATAGAGGAGCTATTGGTTCTACGATTATAAAAAAAGGGACAAAAATAGATAACCTCGTTCAAATTGCACACAATGTCTCAATAGGCGAAAATTGTGCTATTGCTTCTCAAACCGGTATTGCAGGAAGCACTGCTATAGGAAATAATGTAATTATGGGAGGTCAAGTCGGGATAGCCGGACATTTAACTATCGGAAATAATGTAATGGTAGCAGCGCAATCAGGTATATCGCACGACATTAAAGATAATGAAGTTGTTGCAGGTTCTCCTGCTATACCTATTAAAGAATGGCGCCTTTCAATGGTTTTATTTAAAAAGTTACCTGAATTATTTAATAAAATAAAAAAAATACAAAATATATTTTAATAACTTATTTTCTAAAATACTGCAAAATCTTTAAATTAATATTTAGCAATAAATCGGCAGAGTAATTTATTATTTATTGCAATATTAAGCAATAAGCAATATTAATTTATATCTAAAGGTAATTTAATTATGGACAACATTAAAACTGCGGAGGAGACATATTCTTGTGTTATGGATATTAAAGAGATAATGAGTCTTCTTCCGCACAGATTTCCTTTTTTGCTAATAGATAAAGTTGTCGGTCTTGAAAAAGGAAAGTTTATTAAAGCTATCAAAAATACAACTATGAATGAGCCCTTTTTTCAAGGACATTTTCCTAATCATCCTGTTATGCCCGGAGTATTAATTTTAGAATCTTTAGCCCAGGCAGGCGGTATCTTGGCTTATAAAACTGCCGAAGATGATGCTATGAAAGATATGCTCACATATTTTATGGGAATTGATAAAGCAAGATTTAGAAAACCTATATTTCCAGGAAGCACTATAATTTTAAACGTTGAACTTATTAAAAAAAAACAAATGATATGGGTATTTCGCGGTACGGCATTAGTTGATAACATATTATGCTGCGAGGCAAATCTTATGGCATCTTTTGTTGCAAATAATAAATAAATAAATAATGTAATACAGATAAATTTAAATAAATTAATTAAAATTAAAAATATTTATTAAGTTATGATAGATAAAACTGCGATTATAGGAGAAAATGTCACTATAGATAATTCTACGGATGTCGGTCCATATTGTATAATTAAAGATTATGTAAAAATAGGCAAAAATAATAAAATTGCGTCTCATGTTGTTATAGAAGGCAATACGGAGATAGGGAATAATAACAAGATATTCCAATTTGCGTCAATAGGTTCGGTCCCCCAAGATCTTAAATATAAAGGCGAAAATACAAGACTTATAGTAGGCAACAATAATATAATTAGAGAATATGCTACATTTAATCCTGGTACAATCACAGGTAATTCAGTTACAGTTATAGGCGATTTTAATCTCTTTATGATGTCAACCCATGTGGCCCATGATTGCGTTATAGGAAATTATGTAATATTGGCTAATCATGCAACTCTTGCAGGACACGTGGAAATTAATGATTTTGCAATACTTGGAGGTTTATGCGCCGTACATCAATTTACAAAAATAGGCGAATCTGCGCTAATTTCAGGCGGTACTATGGTGGTTCAGGATATTCCGCCTTATTTGATCGCATCAGGAGATAGAGCTAGGATTTACGGCATTAACAAAATAGGTCTTGAGAGGCGAGGTTTTTTAAAAGAAGAAATAGATGCTATAAAAAATGCATATAAAATAGTATATAGATCTAAATTAACAATTAAAAACGCTATTAGTAAAATTAAAAGTGAAATAAATACAAATCCAATTGTAGAAAAATTTATTGAATTCATATTAAATTCTAAACGAGGCATAACTAGATAACCCAACTTCACCATAATTACCGGCAGCATATTGATATTACTATATTTATGGGGACAATAAAAATGTCTATGGGAACTACAAAATAAAAAATAAAATGCAACAATATCAATAAGTTATAGTTTTATAATAATAAAAACGATGAAGTTGAGATAAGTATAATATTGCAGGATTAAAGCCTGCGGTGTTCGCTTATTAATTTAATATTGACTTAGTTCAAATTTTTATACGGTATATATTAGCTAATTTAATAACTATAATTTTAATGATCAATCAAAAAAGAATAGGCCTTATAGCGGGATATGGAGAATTTCCCCTTTTATATATAAAAAAACTTAAATCTTTAGGTTTCTATGTCTGCGTTTGCGCCATTGAAGAAGAAGCAGGGGAAAAGCTTAATGACTATGCAGATTCTATTACTTATATAAGCGTCGGCGAACTTGGAAAACTTATAAAGTTTTTTAAATCTGAAAATGTCAATGAAATTATTATGGCAGGCAAGGTTAAAAAAACTTTAATGTTTAAAAAAATAAAGCCTGATTTAAAAGCTATCACTCTTTTTTTGTCACTTAAAGACAGAAAAGACGATACTATTTTAAATGCTATATGTAAATATTTAGAGAAAGAAGGTTTAACTATAGTACCCCAAACTAATTATTTATCTTCTATATTTCCTGAAAAAGGAATGTTGTCAGCCCGCAAACCGTCATCAAAAGAGTTGGCGGATATTAATTTCGGATATGATGCCGCAAAATTGATAGCAGGAGCCGACATAGGACAGACAGCGGTTGTCAAAGATTTATCGGTAATGGCTTTAGAAGCTATTGAAGGAACAGACGAAACAATTTTAAGAGGCGGAAAATTAGCTAACGGCGGTGCAGTTGTCGTAAAGGTAAATAAGCCGAACCAAGACTTGAGATTTGATGTACCGGCTGTCGGAACAGGCACATTAGATGTTATGAATGATTCACAATGTAAATGTTTAGCTTTTGAAAAAAATACAATAATAATTAATAAACAGGAATTTATTAAGAAATCTAATGATTATGGTATAGCGGTTTACGTAATATAATGTGTTAATTAATATAATTAGTTACTTTTATAGTTAGTTACTTTTATAGTTAGTTACTTTTATAGTTAGTTACTTTTATAGTTAGTTACTTTTATAGTTAGTTTTTAATAACATTAATTTAATTTACTATAAAAAAATAGTTTAAATATTTGTTTATATATTAAATTATTAATTTAAATAAATTAAATAAAAAAATTTAAATTAAATTATGTAGAATCAATTTATGTTCAAAATATATTTAATTTCAAAAAGCAATAAGTGGGAAAAATATTAATAGTTTCAGGAGAGCTTTCAGGGGACTGGCTTGCATGCGGTTTAATTAAAGAATTTAAGAAGATTAAGCCAGATGCCGATTTTTATGCGATGGGCGGTGAAAATTTAAAATCTGAAGGAGTAGAAATTATTGCAGATTTAAATGAGCTTGCCGTTATGGGTTTTATTGAAGTTGTTTTAAAAATATCGATTATAAAAAAAATATTGAAACGTGTTTTAGCATGGATTAAACTAAACGAACCTGATTTGATAATTTTAGTTGATTTTCCTACATTTAATTTTAAAATTGCGAAGTATGCACATCAATTAAACATTCCTGTTGTATATTATGTCCCTCCAAAGATATGGGCTTCAAGATATAAAAGGATATATTTTATAAAAAAATACATAAAATTTGTTGTAGTTATATTTCCTTTTGAAATAAATATTTATGAAGAGAAAGGTATAAAAGTGTATTATTGTGGGAATCCGCTTCAATACAGATTAAATAAATTACAAAAAACCGTAAAGATAAATAATATAGATAATAAAAATTTAAAAAAAAAGCGTTATCCTATAATTTCGTTTTTACCGGGTTCAAGAAAATCAGAATTAAAATACCATAGTTCAAGGATTGCAGAATCCGCTAAACTTATACTTTTTAATTACCCTGATGCTTTATTTATATTTCCTTTCAGAAAAGGTATTGACGTTTCAGTTTTAGAAAAAGAGTTAGATAAATCTAAATTGCCAAAAGAAACTTATAATATATCAAACTATTTTGAAGAGTCGCTTTTGCAAAGCGATATAATAATTGTTGCATCCGGAACGGCTTCATTAGAAGCCGCAATGTTTAAAAAACCAATTATAATAGTATATTATTTAAATTATTTTACCTATTTAATCGCAAAAATAATTGTTACAGTAAAAGATATAGGATTAATAAATATAATAGCAGGGAAAAGAATAGTGCCGGAGCTGATTGAATCTCAATTTACTCCTGAAAATGTGTATAATGAAACGGTAAAGTACTTAAAAAATGATGAATATCGCAAAACGGTAATTTCCGAAATAGAAAAAACTGTTTCAGCTCTAGATTCTGCTAAAAATCCATTCAAAGAAACTGCAGAAATTATAAATAAAAACATTTTTGCGAAGTAATAAATAATTAAATTTATGTTTAAAAATAAAAAAAAAATAGAAAAAAATAAGCAAAAAAATAAACAATCCTATATCATATTAAAGAAGCTTTTGCCGTATATGCGGCCGTATAAAAATCGGCTGATAATGGCTTTGATCAGTATGAGCATAGTTTCTTTGCTGACGGGAATACTTGCATATATTGTTAAACCGCTTATTAATGATATATTTGTTTCTAAAAGCTTTGAGGAACTTATATTAATACCGTTATTAGTGATAGCAATATTTATTGCAAAAGGAATTTTTTATTATATGGAATCTTACTACACGGGATATGTCGGACAAAATATAATAAAAAACATTAGAAACGATGTTTACAAATCTATAGTAAATCTTCCCGTAACTAAGCTAAATAAGATACCCACGGGTGTTTTTATAGCTAGAATAACTTATGATGTTAATCTTATTCAGCATACCGTATCAAATGCTTTAAGCGCAATAGCAAAAGATATACTAACTATTATAGTTCTTCTTGCAGTTATTTTTTATATGGACTTTTATTTAGCTATTGCAGTGTTTATACTTTTTCCGATGGCTATAATTCCTGTTTCTCTTCTTGGAAAAAAAACTAGAAAAACCAGTATTGATACGCAGAACGAAATGGGTAATATTACTAAATTTCTTGATGAAACTATTTCAAATTTAAGAATAGTTAAAGCGTATAATATGCAAAAATTTGAAATAGGAAGGTTCAAAAAACTTTCCGACAGATTATATAGGTTTCTTATCAGAATAACTAAAATTAAAGGTATAACCGTTCCGTTTGTTGAATTAGTAGGAGGTATTGCAGTTTCCGCTATAATATTTCTCGGCGGTCTGCAGGTTATAAAATATGGATATTCTCCGGGCAGTTTTTTTTCATTTTTAACTGCCATTTTACTTTTATACGAACCTGTAAAAAGTCTTTCAAGGCTCAACAATAATCTTCAAGAAGGGATAGCCGCATCTTCTAGGGTGTTTGAAATAATGGAAGATAATTTTGAAGATATTTCTAAAGGCGAAAGTTTACCTAAAAATATAGAAAGGCTGCAAATTAAGAATTTATATTTCAGCTACAATAAAGAAAATGGTTTTGACCTTAAAAATATAAATTTAGATGCTGAAAAAGGTAAAATAATTGCGATAGTCGGGCGTTCAGGAGCCGGCAAGAGTACTTTATCTATGCTAATTCCGGGTTTTTATATACCAGATGAAGGAGAAATATTAATTAACGGTAAGAATATAAATTTATATAGCTTGAAAGAAATAAGAGATAATATTTCTTATGTATCTCAGCAGGTTTCTTTATTTAACGAATCCGTTAAGTTTAATATAGCATACGGCGCTTCTTTTGAAAATCAAAATATTAATCATAATCATAGTATAGATAAAGAAAATATCAAAAAACATAACAGCGGCAAGTATAACGGCGTCAATAGCGATATGATTATTAATGCCGCTAAACTTGCATATGCGCATAATTTTATAATTAATCTTCCCGAAGGATATGATACTTTAGTGGATGAATCAGGTTTAAGATTATCTGGAGGAGAAAAGCAAAGGATTCTAATGGCGCGGGCTTTCTTAAAAAATGCCCCGATATTAATTTTGGACGAGGCAACGGCATCATTAGATAATGAATCGGAAAGGCATATTCAAGAAGCGCTTTTTAATCTTTGCAGAGATAAAATTGCTATAGTTATAGCGCACAGACTTTCAACAGTTAAAAAAGCAGACAACATATATGTTATGGAAAACGGAGAAATTGTTGAACAGGGTAATCATGAAGAATTGATTGAAATAGACGGTATTTATAAGAATCTTCTAATTAAGCAGATGCAATAAATAATAATAATAATAATGAAGCGAATATATTTTTTTATTTATAATCTTATTTTATATATAAGCCTGCCTTTTTTTTTAATTATTATGCTTTTTTTATATTTAATTAAAAATAAACACGCTTCCGGTTTTTTCCATAAATTAATACCTTCTTTGAGTTTTACCGAAGATAATAAGAATAATAATAAAAAAAGTAAATCTTTATGGATTCATGCAGTTTCGGTAGGTGAAGTTAATGCATCATTTTATTTTATTAATTTATTATTGAACCGCATTAATAATAACATTAATAGTAAGGAAAAGCAGAAAAAAATATATCTTTCCGTAGTGACAAAAACAGGATACGAAAATGCAATTAAAAAATTTAAAGGGATACCTATTTTTGTGATTTATTTTCCGTATGATTTTTTATTTTCGGTTAAAAATTTTATCAATTTAATAAATCCTGTATGCTTTATATCTATAGAGACCGAAATATGGCCTAATTTATTTAATAAACTAAAAGAAACTAATATACCTATTTTTATTTTAAATGCAAGATTATCGGATAGGTCTTTCAGAAATTATTATAAATTTAAATTTTTCTTCAGATATATATTTGAGTGCATTGATTTAACGGCTTGTATATCAAAAAATTATTATAATAAATTTCTTGATTTAGGAATAAGCAAAGACAAATTATATATTACAGGAAACATGAAATTTGATACCGTACAAAAAGAAGAAATAAAAAAACTTAAAATTGAAGGTATTAAATATAAAGACGCTATAATCAACAGCTGTATTAATAACGACAATATTAAATCAAATAGCGCAAACCAACTAAATAATTATATAACAAAAATAATAATTGCGGGCAGTACGCATGAAAGAGAAGAACAAATAATATTAGATATATTTCTAAAATTAGTTAAAAAAATTGATGATAGCAACAATTATAATTATAATCGTAATATAAAACTTTGTCTGATGATAGCGCCGAGGCATCCTGAAAGATTTAAATATGTTTCTGAATTAATTAAAAAATATAAATTAGATTATGTTAAAATTTCCTCTTTAATTTTTAATCACGATATGATAGAAACAAATCGTAATTATACTGTTTATGAAAATGATAATGCTATCGCAGAATATGATAATAACGAAATTAATTTAAAGTTAAAATCTCATAACAATATTATAATTATAGATAAAATGGGAATATTAAATTCATTATACAGCATAGCGGATATTGCATTTATAGGCGGCAGCATGGTACCGCCCGGCGGAGGTCATAATATGTTGGAGCCTCTATTCTTTGGAGTGCCTGTTGTTTTTGGAAATTTTGTTGAAAATTTTCAACAAATTGCCGATGAAATTGTATCTTCCGGCGCAGGTGTTATGGCTGCAAATCCGGAAGAACTTTTTAACGCTATTTATACTTTTATTAATAATGAAAAAAAATCATCCGAGGCATCTATAGAGGCATTAAATATCATAGAAAGAAATCAAGGCTCATCAGTTAAAAATTTAAATCTGTTAATACATTTTGGCAATATAATTTAAATATTAAAAATATTATAGATAATTAATATTTTAACTTTAGATTTTAATTCATAATATTATAAATTAAAATAGATAATAATTTTTAGTTTATTATAAAATTTTTGATAATTGATAATTATTGATTCATAAGGTTAAGAAAATCGGCATTTGTTTTTGTATTTTTTATTTTTTCTATCAAAAATTCCATAGCATCCGAAGTGTCCATCGAAGATAAAACCTTTCTTAAAACCCATATTTTTTTTAATTGATCTTTATCTATAAGCAGCTCTTCTTTTCTTGTCCCTGATTTATTAACATCTATTGCAGGAAATATTCTTTTTTCCGCAAGTTTTCGATCTAAGTTGGCTTCAAGATTTCCCGTGCCTTTAAATTCTTCGAATATTACTTCGTCCGCTCTAGAGCCTGTGTCTATTAAGGCTGTTGCAATAATAGTTAAACTTCCGCCTTCTTCTATATTTCTTGCTGCCCCAAAAAATCTTTTAGGTTTATGTAATGCATTTGAATCAACGCCGCCTGAAAGAACTTTTCCTGAAGACGGAATTGTAACATTGTAAGCCCTTGCAAGCCTTGTTATGGAATCTAATAAAATAACTACATCCTTACCTGTTTCAACAAGCCTTTTTGCTTTTTCAATAACTATTTCTGCTATTTGTATATGTCTTTGAGGCGGCTCGTCAAATGTTGAGCTTATAACTTCTCCGCTGATAGATCTTTGCATATCCGTGACTTCTTCAGGTCTTTCGTCGATTAAAAGAACCATTAAAAATATTTCTTTATGATTAGCATTTATAGCATGAGCGATGTCTTTTAAAAGAATAGTCTTACCTGTTCTTGGAGGAGCTACTATAAGCGCCCTCTGTCCTTTACCTATAGGAATAAGTAAATCCATCATTCTTGTGGAAAGATTTTTTGAATCAAATTCTAATTTTATTTTTTCCTGCGGGTAAAGAGGGGTTAAATTATCAAATAAAATTTTTTCCTTTGCAATCTCAGGATCTTCAAAATTTACGCTTTCAACTTTTAATAAGGCGTAAAATCTTTCATTGTCTTTAGGCGGCCTTATTATTCCGCTGACCGTATCTCCTGTTCTAAGCCCAAATCTTCTGATTTGCGAAGGAGAGACATATATGTCATCTGGTCCATGCAGATAATTAGATTCTAATGATCTTAGAAATCCATACTGGTCAGGCAATATTTCAAGTACGCCTTCGCCTGTGATTAACCCGTTTTTTTCAGCTGTTTGATTTTTTTCGGTTTCGGCTTGCAATAACGCATAAATCAGATCCTGCTTACGCATTCCGGAGGCGCCTTCTATACTGTATTCCTTAGCAATTATCATTAGTTCCGATATTTTTTTTATAGATAATTCTTTTACATTCATAATTTCCTCTTTCCTTAATCTTAATTAATTAAATTAAATTATACTCCATTTTAAATTTCTTCTTGCTTCAAATCTTCTTGATTCAGCTAAATCAACTACTATTCTTTCTGTGCTGCCGTCATCGGGATACTGGGCAATCCCTGCATTCATAGATATAATGTTATTATTTTGTTTTATGAAATGATCCTGAGCTTCTAAAAATATATTTTCAATAATTTTTTTTGTGTCTGTTTTGCTTAAATCCGGAAAGCAAATAATGATTTTGTTTCCAAACCTTGCGGCAATATCATAAGTTCTTACGTATTTTTGTATTGAGCCGCCAATAAAATTGATAGCGGCATCACCTGCCGCATGTCCTAATAAAGAATTAAATTCATTTAATTTATTAATTGACATTAAAGCAATTGACATGATGCCTTTTTCAGAATTAATTTTTTGCATTTCTTCAAATAATCTTTGATGAAAATATTTAAAATTGTAAAGACCTGATGTGTGATCAAATTTAGAGCATTCCAATATAGCTTCATCGCATTTTTTTGCTTTAATTATATATGAGAGTATTGAAAAAATAATATCAAAAGTATTTTTTATACTGCCGTCCGCGTCTGCGTAATTCTTAAAACCGTTCACGGAATAGATAACAACGCTCATTGATTCGTTATTTTTATTATATTCTTCTATATTGATAAATAATGGATAAATATATAATTCTTTAATATTACTGTGCTCAAAATTTATTGTTTTTACGCTATTTAATTCAGGCAAATTTTCTTTAAAGTCGGTATAAAAAGATTTATTGTTATTTGAAATTTTAATAAGTGTTTTAAGAAGCTGTTCGGAAGGATATAATTGAGTTTTTATAGTATATTCATGAGAAATACCCCTTGAAATTATAATTTTAATTTCTTTATTGTTCTTAATACTTACAAACATAATTGCCGTTGCGCCAAAAACAAGATCAAAACTGATGTTTACAAAGTGTAAAATTTCTTCCAGAGTTTTATTTTGATTAACTGCTTCAGTAAGTTCTTTAATAAATTTTAAGCCGGAATGTTCATGACCGTTTATATTATTATTTTCCATATATAAAACCTCCTTATTGATTTAGCAAGTATTTAATTAAATAATGTTTTGATATGCTATTCTTATATTTTTCTATTTTATTTTACAATGATTTATATAATACCTTAAATAACCATTAGAAATTTTTTTCCGGATGACCGCTTAGCTCTCGGCTTATAGCCTCGTGAACAGAAACGGCATGCGTTTCTATTTTCGGAACTTTCCTGCCTGTGCAGGAATAACTTTGCAAAGGCTTAAATTTTAACCTATTCGGCATCATTCCTGTGAAAGCGGGAATCAAGTATTTATCATATGTTGAAATAGTTTTAATAATTTCTGACGGTGATTTAAATTAATATTTAATTTAAACAGTAATTATATTTTGCTAAATAATTATTTTTAGATTTAAAGTTAGATTAAAATAAATAATTTTATTTATATACTGTTATATAACTTATATATGTATATATAAGTTATATAACAGTATATAATAGGATTTTATAGATAATATATCAATTATTAGTATTATTAATATTGTTAAGAAAGTTTAATAATAAGCATATTTGAGGGTTCAAAAAATTTAAACCGTAACTATTATTGATTATAAAATGAGATTTAGAAATTTTATAAGGCTGCTTAAATTGAAACTTATTCCGATTAACAAAATCTTCATACGTAAATTTTAAGATAGCCCTCTTCAATCTCTTTGAATAATCGCATACAACGAGAATAATTTTATCCATCTCTCGATAAAATCCTGATTCAAATATAACAGCCCCTTCAATAACAGCTATTTTTGAGTTGCAATTTAAATCTAAAATTTCTTTAGTTTTCTTTCTTAATGCAGGATAAATAATATTTTCCAAAATTTTTTTTTTAATTTTATCTGAAAAAACAATTTGCGCAAGAATTTTTCTGTTGATGTCTTCATCTTTATTTAAAATGTTTTTGCCGAAAAAATCAACTGTTTTTTTATATTCGTCGGTATTTTTTTTTAATAGCGATTTTGATAGTTCATCAAGATTTATCGTAAGAAATCCTGCTTCTTTAAGAAAAGATAAAACAGTCGTTTTACCTGAGCATATAGAACCTGTTAAACCGATTTTTAACAATTTTAATTCCTATTATTAATTTATATCTATATATAATATATTATATTAATTTAAATGTCATAATTTTCCGATAAACGAAACAAACCTTGAATCAGTTTTATTTTTCCGATAACTAAAATAATTTTCGTTTTCATAATTGCATAGATTTATATTGTATATATTTTCTTTACGAAATCCTAAAGTTAAAAGAATATCAGAAATTAGACCTTTTAAATCAAATAAATATTCTTCAAACTTTTCAGTTATGTAATTATAATTTTTGGTATTAATTTGCCTTGCTTTAAAATAATTTTTATAATTTATGTTTATATTTATAAATTTTTCATATAAATCTTCCTTAACAGTATAGCAATTTTTGCAAATTCCGGGACCTATAACGACGATAATATTTTCAAGATTTAAATTGTAGTAGCCTGCAAGCATATTTTTAGTGTTGATTAGAATACCGTTATATGTTCCGCGCCATCCGCAGTGAACAGCCCCTATAGTTTCTGAAATTTTATCGTAAAATAATAAAGGTATGCAGTCTGCAGTTTTTATACACAGCAAATAATTTTTTAAAGATGTGAAAATCCCGTCCGCATCGCATAGTTCTCTTTTTACCGAAAATTTTTTTATATCCTGTTCTTCAATAGAAAGAACGGTATTGCCATGAACCTGATTTAATTCTGCAATATTTATATCGTTTGCATTTTTAATACAATAATTTAATTTTATTTCTTTTAAAAGATTAAACCTTTCATTTATGTTTTTTGTTTGAAAATCAATTTTTTTATCTCCAAAACCAAAAACAAGGTTGTAATTAATATTAAATTTTTTATTTAAAAATATCATATCATATCATATTATATTATATTATATTCGGTATCCTTAAGTCCCCATAACATATCTTGCGGAGGTTTTGCAATAAAAATCATAATTTCACCGGTTTTTGGATGCAAAAAAGATATTTTATATGCATGAAGCATTTGTCTATCAATAAATTTAAATTTTTTAAATTCATTTTTATTTCTAATTTCGGTTTTTTTATAAACCTTATCTCCTAATATCGGGTGACCTGCTTCTAACATAGAGACTCTGATTTGATGAGTTCTGCCCGTAAGAGGATTTATTTCTAAAAGACTTATAATGCCGTCTATAGTTTTTACCGTTTTAAATGAAGTAGCCGAATGTTTACCTTTAGTCTTTGATAATTTCATTTTAATTTTATTTTTGGGATCTCTTTCAATAAATCCTTCAATATTTCCGGTACGTTCCTGAAAAACACCGTAAACAAAAGCTATATAAGTTTTTTTAATAATTCTATTTTTAAATTGCATCGCAAGTGCATTATGCGATTCATCATTTTTTGCGATTAGCATAATTCCCGACGTGTCTTTATCTAATCTGTGAACTATACCAGGTCTTTCAATGCCTCCTATGCCTGAAAGATTAGATATTTTACCGACTAAAGCATTAACTAAAGTTTTTTCGTATTCTCCTTTAGACGGATGTACGCTAATGCCCGCAGGCTTATTTATAACTGCTATCATATGATCTTCATAAATAATATCTATAGGAAAATCAAAAGATTTCAATGTATCTTTTTTTATTTCAGGTTCTTCTATGCTAATCAATGTGCCAGCTTTAATAATCAGCGAAGGTTTTTTTATTATTAAATTATTGACGGATACATTGCCTGCTTCAATTAATTTTTTAATAAATGACCTTGTAAAATTATTTAAATTATTTTTTAGAAATATATCTAATCTAATTTTTTCGTTAGAAGAATAAAAGGATTTCAATACCATATCTATATTTTACTCCCATAAAACGCGCCCCGTCATTTCCGTCGGTATATTAATATCTAAAAGCCTAAGTATTGTGGGTGCTATATCGGATAATCTTCCCTGTTTTAGTTTCGGAATTTCATTTGTATAATTTGAAATTATACAAAACGGGACAGGATTAAGCGTATGGTTAGTCATAGGAGTACCGTTATCGCCGTCTATCATAGTTTCGGCATTTCCATGGTCTGAGGTTACTATGCAAACCCCGTCATTTTTTAAAATAACGGGAATAATTTCTTTAAGAACAAAATTAACGGTTTCTACGGCTTTAACTGCAGCATCGTAATTTCCGGTATGCCCAACCATGTCGCAATTCGCAAAATTACAAACATATAAAGAATATTCATTAAGTTTTAATTTTTCAACTAAAGCATCTTTAATTTTATAAGCGCTCATTTCAGGTATTAAATCATATGTTCTATATTCTCTAGGAGAAGGTATTAATAGTCTGTCCTCATTTTCAAAGGGTTCTTCACGCCCGCAATTGAAAAAATAAGTTACATGCGCATATTTTTCAGTTTCTGCTATTCTAAATTGTTTTAGATTATTATCGGAAATTACTTCGCCCAATATATTTTTATAATTTTGCGGTTCAATTATATATTTGTTTTTAAAGGAATCGTCATATTTTGTCATAGATATAAAATTTTTAACAGGTTTAAATGAACCTCTGTCAAAAAAATTAAATGCCTCTAAAGAAAGGGCTTCTGTTATTTCTTTTGCTCTATCTGCTCTAAAATTTATAAAAAGAACCCCGTCTTCAGTATTAATCCTGCCGTCTTTTCTGTAATTATTTTGTTTTATTATAGACGGTTTTATAAATTCGTCGGTAATTCCTTGAGAATAGTTATCGTTTATTGCTTCAAAAACATCATTGTATTTTTCGCCTTCTAACTTCGTAAGCATATTAAAGGCAATTTTAACTCTATCCCATCTTGTATCCCTGTCCATTGCGTAAAAACGGCCGATTAAACTTGAAACCGATGCTTTTCCACCTGTTTTTTTTATACCGTTCAATAGTTTTTTTAGAAAAGCGTCAGAACTTTTAGGCGGTGAATCCCTGCCGTCTAAAAAACCATGTATATAAATTTCTTTTGCATTATTTTCATAAAAAAAATTTATAAGATATAATAAATGGCTCAATTCTGCATGTACTCCGCTTTCTGAAATCAAACCCATTAAATGGATTCTCCCGTTTCCCTGCTTGACTGAATTTAAAAAATTTAATAAAACATTGTTGTTTTTTAAAGTATTATTTTCTATCGCTTCGTCAATTTTAGTCAGGTCCTGCATTAATATTCTTCCTGCTCCTATATTTGAATGACCGACTTCCGAGTTGCCCATAGTATTGTAAGGAAGCCCTACATCTTTTCCGTGAGCTTTTAAGGAAGTAAAAGGATATTTTTGAAAAATTTCGTTTATAAAATCAGCTTTTGCATTTTTTATAGCGTTACCATACATTTTATCAGATAAACCGAATCCGTCAAGTATTATCAAAGCAGCACTTTTATATTTTTTCATTAAATTATTATTTATATTTATAATATGATTTATGAATTTTAAGATAGAATTTTAGATGATTTTAATGTCTTACTTGCTTAGTTACTTAGTTAGTCGTATAAAATTTATTATTAATAATAGTAAAATTATGATAAATTAAAAATATTTTGCGATTCTTCTTTTGCAAAAGATTCATATAATGAACTTGATCTGATATTCATTGTATTCCATGAAAAGCAAGAAGGACATAAGCTTGTATAGTTTAATGAACTATAATTACATTTAGAGCATACGAACGGTAATTTTACGGGATACTGATTTTTTAACGCTTTTCTGAAAGAAGATGAGGCTTCGTTCATTTTCCCTCTTTTTAAATAGCATTCGCCGAGAAGAAGATATAATGAGCTATCTTTAAATATAGAAACGGGGATAGTCTTAAGATTAGATATGGCTTCATCAACCATTTCAATGCGTACGTAAAATTTTGCAAGAAACAACCTGTATTCCCATTTTTCTGGATTATTATATATAAGTTCCTGATAAAATTTGATTATATTTTGAGGACTGTTTATTTTAATTGCGACATCTTCCATTTTTATAATCACTGCAAAACTGTTTGTTTTTAAAAAAGCTTTTTCCCATAGTTTAAATGCATCGTTTGTTTTATCTTTTTTAACTAAAATATCGCCAAGCGATATATAAGCGCCAACAAAATATTTATCCTGAGAGATAACTTGATTAAATCTTTTTGCGGACCTTTCTAAATCATTTTCATTTTCAAGAAGAAATTTTCCAAATTCATATTTTAATCCCGTCAAATCCCTTTCTTCTTTTTTATTAATATTTTTATCTTTGGATTGGCTTAAAAAAAGTTTTGACATTTTATAAGCATTTTTCCATTCTGAATTTTTTATGTATAAATCTTTAAGCTGCAGTACTGCGTAAAGATTATCGGGAGCAATTTCAACAGCTTTATTAAAAAAAGATGCCGC
Organism: bacterium; assembly: GCA_021845685.1. Classification (GTDB taxonomy): domain Bacteria; phylum SZUA-79; class SZUA-79; order Acidulodesulfobacterales; family Acidulodesulfobacteraceae; genus Acididesulfobacter. Next base: position 45,775 of record JAJZVN010000005.1, on the reverse strand, counting down.
TTTTTCATAATTTTTATTAAGTTTATATAGGTTCCCTGCTTCATTAAGCGCCTTTACATTATTTCCATCTATTTCAAGTGTTTTATTAATAAATGTTTCGGCAGATTTAAAATCTCCCTTATGTTTATATATTTTAAACAATAAAAGATATGCTTTAATACTATTTTCATATTTGGACATATATTTCTTTAAAATATCAATTGCTTTATCGTATTGGGCTTTAATGTATAAATCTTCAGCTTTATCTATTGAGTTGTCTATTTCTGTAATAATAAACTGTTTTTTGTTTTTTACCAAATTTTTTAGATAAACGGTAATATTTTTTATTAGAGTAATAATAAGAAATAACAGAATACCTATTAAAAAAGCGGCAAAAATGTAAAAAATTAAATAATAATCTACTGCGTTATGGTTTCCAGGAAGATAATGAAGCGGGATTTTTATCGGATTTAAAACATAAAGATATTCAAAAAAAGCGACGAGTATTAAAATTAATACAAAAAGGACTATTAAATACATATAAATTTTATTATATATTATGTTCTTATTTAATTATTTTTAAATTAATAATTAACATTAAAAAGAAAAAAGATTATTTTTTAATTTTATTAAAGTTGATATATTTAAGTAAATTATTAATATTTATATATAAACACATCCTTATAATAATATAATAATTATAACTTGAGTATATTGTTAATATTCTATCAATGTATAAACTATTGAATAAATTATGTATAAATAATTGCAGGCATATTTTAGTAATAATCAGTTTTTGTCTTCTACGATAAGCTCTTTAGCATCAGGCCATAAATTTTCAAGATTATAAAAAGATCTGTAAGATTCAAGAAAAATATGTATTATCATATCGCCATAATCCATTGCAACCCATCTTGAAGTATCAATTCCGTCAATTGCTGCAGGTTTTCTTTTTACCGATGTTAAAACATTATCGGCAATAGCTGAAACCTGTCTATCGGATGTTCCGCTTGCAATAATGATAAAATCTGCAAGCTGGGAGACTTTTCTAATATCAAGAACTATAATATTTTTTGCATTCTTATCGGATAAATAATTTATAACAGCCCTTATTTCTTTGTTAGTCCTTTTAAATTTTTCCCTTAGGATTATTTTATTACTTTCGATATTACTTTCAATCTTTTCTAATGTAGTTGAATTCACAGATTTTATTTTTTATTATTATATAGTTTAGCTTGTTATTTATTTAGTATATAAGAACTTTTACGTTTAATTTTAATTATGCAAATTACATATATATATTATTGTTTATTATATATTCAATTATATCATTTGGCAAGAGGAAACGATTAGATAATTTTTTTTTAAAATTATTTCTTATTTTGGTTGAAGATATATCTAGTTTAGTAACCTCAAATAATATTATTAATTTATTTTCAGGGGATATTATTAATCTATCGCGCGCTATATCGATTGTAATTCTATTCTGAACGGCATCGGGAACATATTTTGCAACGGCAGCTAAATTTTCATACATTGTTTTTATATCCATGCCTCTATTAATAATTATAAAATTAGTCATCTCAAAAAGCAAAGGGCTATTTTTCCAATTTCTTATTTCAGTAAAAGCCTCAAACCCTATAATGAAAAAAAGTTCGTCGTCAAGGTATTTTTTTTTTAATTCTTTTATAGTATTGTAAGAAAAAGATATTCCGCCCCTTTTAATTTCAATATCGGACGTTTCAAATTTAGAATTGTCTTTTATAGCAATTTTTACCATTTCAAATCTATTTTTAGAATTTTTTGTAGTTTCATTCTTGTTTGAAGTAATATTGGACGGTATAAATATTATTTTATCAAGGGGCATTCCTTCAATAAGTTCTTCGCATGTTCTTAAGTGACCAAAATGAATAGGATTAAATGATCCGCCGAATATTCCTATCTTCATAATCTTGTCTGATAATTTCCGAAAACCACAAATTTTGTTGTAGTAAGTTCTTTTGCTCCCATCGGACCGTATGCATGTATTTTTGACGTAGATATGCCTATTTCCGCACCAAGTCCGAGCTCAAATCCATCGTTAAATCTTGTAGATGCATTTATTAAAACACAGGAAGAATTAACTTTTCTAATAAAATCCATTGCATTTGTATAATTTTCCGTTATTATTGCTTCAGTATGATTTGACCCGTGTTCTTTTATATGTTCAATAGCAGAGTCGATATTGTTTACGGATTTGATTGATAAAATGAGATCCAAGTATTCTTCATCCCAATCATTATCGGAAGCGGCAGTTATAAATTTAAATTTATTTTTAAATATATTTAAAAGGTTGCCGTCAAGTCTTGTTTCTACTCCTTTGCTATGTAATTCTTTTAATAGAACGGGCATAAATTCGTCTGTTATTTTTTCATGGACTAAAAGCGTTTCCAGAGCATTACATACGGAAGGTTTTTGAACTTTAGCGTTTATAACAATTTTAACGGCTTTTTGAATATCGCAGGCTTCATCTATGTAAATATGGCAGACCCCTTTATCGTGTTTGATTACGGGAATTTTTGAGTTTTCTGTTACGAATGAAATTAATCCCTCGCCGCCTCTCGGTATTATAAGATCAATATATTTTTTTTGTGATATAAGTTCTATAACGGCAGAGCGGTCGGTATAAGGAACCATTGAAATAGTTTCTTCAGGCAATTTGTTTTTTCTTAAAGCTTCTTTTATGATAGAAATTAAAGCAAGGTTAGAGTTAATAGCTTCGGAGCCTCCCCTTAAAATCGCCGCATTGCCTGATAGTAAGCAGAGTATAGAAGCGTCTATCGTGACATTTGGTCTTGATTCATAAATTATACCTATTACTCCAAGCGGAATCCTCATTTTTCCGACCATAAGACCGTTAGGTCTTATGGATATATTTTCAATTTCACCTATAGGGTCTTTTATTTTCTTGACATCTTCTATGGATTTAATTATTGAATCCATAGTGTTGTCGCTAATAGTCAGTCTATCTATTAAGGGTTTTTTAAGCGAATTAATTTTAGCGCTTGTTATATCTTTTAAGTTTTCCGATTTTAAAAATTCTTTTTTATCAATCAGTAATTTTTCAATATCATTAAGCAGGCTGAGTTTAATTGCACTGCTTGAATTTGCAATAAATCTGCTTGCTTCATATGTTTGCTTTGCAATAATTTCTATACTGAGATTTTGATTGTTCATAATTATTCATAACCTTATATTATATTTATATTAAGATATTAAATGCAATATTAATTTATAATACACCATAAGCATAATAATAATTCAATCAATGATCGCTTATCTCTAAAAAATATTAATAATATTTAAAATTCTAGAGGAGTACCATATTATTTTTATGCACGGCTATTCCTATTCCTTTGGCATTTATGCTATTTAATATTAATTGAATTTCGCTTGATTTTAATCCTTTAATTTTTTTTATTTCTTCAGCATCAAAATTAGATATTCCGGCGGCAATAATTTTATTTTGTTCATTAGCAATATATACACCGTCATGTTTTTTAAAATCACCTTTAACGTCTATAACGCCGCTTGCAAGTAAACTCTTATCATTGAGAAGAATAGCTTCTTCCGCGCCTTTATCGCAAATTAACGAACCGTTTTTTTTCATGCCGAATATAAGCCAGTGTTTTTTCTTGTTAATGTCTTCGCCGGAAGATAAAATAAATGTTCCCGTGATTTTACCGTTTGAGATATCTTCAAGGACTTTTTTGTCTTTTCCTGAAGCAATAATGGTATCTATTCCTGCTTCCGAAGCAATATAAGCCGACTCAAGTTTTGATTTCATACCCCCGGTTCCGTGAATACTTTTTGAAGTATCTTTAAAATCAGAAATAAAATGTTTTATGTCGTCTATTATTTTTATCTGATTTGCAAATTTATCTAAAGATGGATTTTTATCATAAACCCCGTTAACATTAGATAATACTATTAAAAGATCTGCGCAGGCCAGATTTGCCGTTAGTGCAGAAAGATAATCATTATCTGAAAATTTAATTTCTTCCGTTGCTATAGTGTCGTTTTCATTAATAATCGGGACAACATCATTTTTTAATAATTCATAAATAGTATTTCTTGCGTTAGTGAATCTTTTTCTTGACGATATATCGTCTTTGGTTAAAAGAATTTGAGCAGTTTTTATATTATATTTTTTAAAATAGGATGAATAAGTTTTCATAAGAAGAGATTGTCCGCAAGAAGCTAAAGCCTGTTTTTGAGGAATAGTCAAAAATTTAGCAGATGTTTCAATATTCAGAACATTTCTTCCTGCCGCAATTGCCCCGGATGAAACTACAATGATTTCTTTTCTTTTTAATTTTAAAGCATTAATAAATTCTGTAATTTTTTTAAATGATGCAGGGGATAATTTACCCTCGTTGTCAATTAAAACCTGAGTTCCTATTTTTACTACTATTCTTTTTTTTAAATTAAAGAAATCATTATTTTGATTAATAATTTCAGTCATTATTTTAAATTTTTAGTTCAAACTTAATTTATATTTTAATAATCTACTAATAATTTCAATTTTGCTTTTAATTCATCTAAGCCTATATTTTGAGAAGCAGATACAAATAATAGTTCAATCCCTGAAGGTTTTAGATATTCGGTTATTTTATTTTTAATATTATTATATTCCTTTTTATTTTTTATTGTATCAATTTTATTTATAACGACAATCTGTTTTTTTGTCAATATATCTTTGTTAAATTTATTTATTTCGTTAACGACGATATTAAACTTATTTATAATTTCATCAGGTTTGCCTATTTCTATTAAATGTAATAAAATTTTAGCTCTCTCAATATGTTTTAAGAAAATTATACCTAATCCGTATCCGTCCGAAGCTCCTTCCATAATACCGGGTATATCTACTATAACAAAAGATTTGCCTGTTTCTTCATCTATAGATACGCCGAGATTCGGAGATTTTGTAGTAAAAGGATAGGAAGATATTTCAGGATGACTCTTGGACAGTTTAGAAATCAGCGTAGATTTCCCCGCATTAGGAAGACCGATTATCCCAATGTCCCCTATACTTTTTAGAACAAGGTATATTTTTTTAGTTTCTCCAGGCATTCCCGGCTGTGAAAAGCGGGGTCTTCTATTAGTAGAAGATTTAAAAAAGGCATTTCCTTTGCCGCCTATACCTCCTTTGCAAATAATAAATCTCTCGCCGTCTTTAGTAAGGTCTGCTGTAATTTCGTTTGTTTCAAAATCAATTACCGATGTTCCTACCGGAACTTTTATATTAATGTCATGTCCGTTTCTTCCCTTTTTGTTTGCGCCTTGTCCGCTTCTTCCGTTTTCAGCAGGATATTTAGGTTTATATCTAAAATCAAGAAGGCTTAAAACATTGTGATCTGCGATAATAATGACATCTCCGCCGTTTCCTCCTTCTCCGCCGTCAGGTCCCCCTTTCGGTATAAACCGCTCTCGTCTGAAACTAACGGCACCTTTCCCCCCGTTTCCTGAAACAACGGTTATTAAAACATTGTCTATAAATTTCATGTAAGTAAAATAAAAACTATTATTTATTAAATATTTATTTAAATCTTTTTAAAATTATAAAATTGAGTTCTATGCGATTTATATAAAAACAATAAATTGCATAGCCGTTATGGGTAGGATAATATAGATATATTGGTTGCTATCTGCCGATAACAGCCGACAAATTTATACGACGAAACTTGAAGTTATTAAAAAATATAATTTTATAACCTTTATAACCAATGATATATTATTATAATTATAATATAATAATAAATAATTACTTCTTATAATTTTATTTTATTATCGCAGATTATAATTCGTTAACAACGCTTACAAATTTTCTGTCATTTTTCCCATAATGGAATTTGACGTAACCGTCAGCTATAGCAAATAGTGTATAATCTCTGCCAGATTTAACATTTTTTCCGGGATGAAATGTAGAACCGACTTGTCTAACAATAATTTGTCCAGTTTTTATTTTTTCACTGCCGAATTTTTTCACGCCGCGTCTTTGACCTTGGCTGTCTCTACCGTTTCTTGAGCTGCCTCCAGCTTTTTTATGAGCCATTTTAACACCCTTTTATTTTTTTATTATTAAAATTATTTTATTGTTTATTTTATCTAAACCATATCATCTTATATTTATATCTTAATATTTATATAATCACAGTTACGGTTATTTAATAATTTAAATACTTTTTAAGAAATTTCCGTAATTTTAATTTCAGAAAATCTTTGTCTGTGTCCAATCTTTTTTCTTTCGCCTTTTCGTCTTTTCATCTTAAAAGCTATAACTTTTTTTGCTTTACCTTCTTCTTTAATGACGATTCCTTTTACGTTAATATTTTCAATAATAGGATTTCCTATAATAACTTCATTGCCTTTTTTTGTCATACTGGCGCTAAAAGTTACCCCGCCGCCTTTTTCAATGTTTATTTTTTCTGTTTTTATAGTATCTCCTATAGATACTTTATATTGTTTAGAACCTGAATTAATAATTGCATAATCGTTCATAAAATACCTCTATATATATTATTTATATTATTGTAGTTTTTATAATATTATAACTTATATAATATTATATTGCATAATTTTTGTATATTATAATCATTAATCTAATACTTAACTAAACTATCATCAATAAATATTAATAAATATTAATAAATTAAATGACATATAATTTTATAAAAATTAATTCATATAGTCAAGAAAAATTTATCTGCTGTTAATTATGGTGAAATCGGGTTAATGTATTTAAAAAAAATTTGTTTAATTTTATATTTATTTTTTATATATATTATTATATTATTAATGACAATTTTTAAAAATGATATAATAAAAATCAATAATTTTAAATGTTAGCTGTATTGTATTATATTGTATTATTTGGATAGGGTTCGTAAATTTATGTCAATTTCTTCATTAAATTATTATGATATCTTGAACGGTATAAGCGATGGTATAATAGTTATTGATGAAAATTTCAGGATTATTTATGCCAATAAAGCATTTGTAAATAATTCAGATTTATCTCAAGACGAAATAATCGGTAATTATTGCTATAAAGTATCGCACCTGAGAGACAATCCATGTGATCCTATGTTAGAATCATGTTCTATAGAAGAAGTTATTAAAAAGAAGAATACAGTTAAAGTTATTCACGGTCATTTTGGATGCAAAAATAAAGAAATAGCTGTTGAAATTAGCTCAGCCCCTTTTATAGACAGTAATACAGGAAAAGTTTACGCGGTTGAGGTAGTAAGACAAATAAGTTCCGGTTCAAGCAGCGAGACAAAATTTAATTTATCCCAAAGACTTGCTAAAGTTGCGTATCTTGCTGAAGGAGTAGCGCATGAAATAAACAATCCGTTAAACAATATTCTTGCATCTATTGATATGGTCAGAAGCTGCATTGCAGGAAATCAAGAATTGGAGCACAGCTTGAACAATTCTGAAATAATAATAGAACCTGGAAGCTGCGATATTAAAAAATATTTTGAATTAATGCAGAGCGAAATAGAAAGATGTAAATCAATAACGCAAAAGATGCTTCTCTTTTCAAGACCTGTTTCCGAACCTACTGATATAGTAGATGTTAATAATTCAATAAACGAAACCGTATCTCTTTTAATGTTTCTTGCAAATCAAAAAAATGTTATGATTAAAAAAAAATTTGCCGCAGATTTGCCCGTTATTAATTTTTCAGATGCAGGATTAAGACAGGTTATATTAAATATAGGAATTAATGCTATCCAGGCTGTTAATGAAAATTCAGGAATAGTTTATTTTGTAACTAAAAAAATGAAAAATTATATATTAATTTTTATAATAGATAACGGAAAAGGTATTTCGGTAGAAGATATTAAAAGAATTTTTGATCCGTTTTTTTCAAAAAATAAAAACACTAATAATTCAGGTCTGGGATTGTCAATCAGTTTAAGTATAATAACATCGTTAGGCGGTTCAATAGATGTCAGATCAAAAGAAAATATCGGAACAAAATTTACTATAAAAGTGCCTTATGAATAATTCAATGTCTAATAATACAATATCTGTATTAATTGTTGATGACGATATAAATTACAGAAACATAATAATGGGTTATTTGAAAAATCAGGGTTATGATACTGTTGCCGCATCCTCTGGAGAAGAAGCCATAGGACATCTTAAAAATTATTATTTCCATATTGTGGTTTCCGATTTAAAACTGCCCGGTATGTCGGGAATAGATCTTTTAAAAACAATCAAATCTAAAACAAAAGAATCCGAAGTTATAATACTGACAGGGTTTGGAAGTATAGACAGCGCTGTGAGCGCTTTGAAAATAGGAGCATATGATTATCTTGTTAAACCGCTAAGCCTTGAAGAACTTAGTCTTACTATTAAAAGATTGGTTGAAAATATAAATTTAAAAGTTAAAGCAGATTATTTTAAAAGAGAAATTTCCAAAAAATATTTTATAGGTAAGTCTAAAGCAGCGCAAAAAGTTATTGATGACGTCAGTTTAGCTGCTAAATCGGATATCAATGTGTTGATTCTCGGTGAATCAGGCACAGGCAAGGAACTTAGCGCAAATCTTCTGCATAGATTGTCAGACAGGGCAGATAATCCTCTTATAATAGTAGATTCCTGCAACCTCTCCGAAAATTTATTTGAATCTGAATTGTTCGGTCATGAAAGAGGTTCTTTTACAGGCGCAGATATTTTAAAAAAAGGGCTTTTGGAGTATGCCGATAAAGGTATATTATTTATAGACGAGATTGGAGAAATAAGCAATATCATACAATCAAAATTGTTAAGAATAATAGACGCTAAAAGTTTCAGAAGAGTCGGATCTTCTAAAAATATTCAAATTGATACCAGGATTATCACCGCTACAAATAAAAATCTAAGGAAGATGATTGAAGAAAATAAGTTCAGAGGAGATTTGTATTATAGAATAAGCGGTTTTATCATAGAACTGCCTCCCTTAAGAGACAGAAAAGAAGATATTCCTTATTTAGCACATTTTTTTATGACAAAAAAAAATAAAATTAATACGACAAAAATTATTTCTCCAGATGCTATAGATAAGCTTTTAAGCTATAATTGGCCGGGTAACGTGAGAGAGCTAAAAAATGTTATTGAAAGAGCTATAGTTTTATCCGACGGGAACGACAGGATAATGCCTGAACATATTCAGGTAGAAATCATCCCGTCTAACGGCTGCGGAAAAATAAATAATGCAGATTTTACATATTTATTTGATTCCCATATTTCATTAAATGAAATTGAAAAAAAATATCTAAGGTATTTATTGCATAAAGGTTTCAGCAAATCTGAAATTGCCGATATAGCAGGTATCAGCGAAAGAAATTTATATAGAAAGATTGCATTAATTACCTAACTTTTTCTTATTTTTTATGAAGAACATTTGAACTTTCTATTTTTATTAAATATTTTTATATTATTTTTATTTGTCCTGTATATTAATATACAGGACATTATCTATTTTATAAAATAAGCAGCATAATAATATCGCATAGTTATAATGTCCTGTAATATATAAAATTCATAGAAAAGTTAGGTAATTAAATAAATATTAAATAACTAAATTAAATAAATAAAAAATAATAATTCTGTCGATGTTATTTTATAATTTTTTTCTTGTTTAACTAAAATATTTATTATTTAATATAATAATGCAAAATCGGAAATATTGCATTTATTAATCCATTTAATTTTGCTATTTAACAATATTATTATTATATTATTATAATTATATTACCGCAGTAAATCAACTTGACAGCAAGGGGGCTATAATGTTTGATTTATCAAGATTAAAAAAGATTTCAATAAAAACTAAATTGCTTACAATTATTTCAGCCTTATTTATCGTCATATTATTGGGCGGTTCGTATTATGCCTATACGACCCAATTACATCTTGCTATTAAAACAACCAAAAACAATGCGATAATCACCGCAAATACAATGCTGTCGAGTTTAAATGCAATGATGATTAACGGCACGATTTCAAAGAAAGCCGACAGGAAACAACTTTTTTCAATATACAGAAAAATACATGGAATAGATGCTTTTAAACTTTTAAGAGGAGAACCTGTAGATAAAGAATTCGGACATGGTTTAAAACAGGAAATTCCTACTACGTCTTTTGATAAAAAAATATTGGCATCCAAGAAGACTATAACTCAAGAGTTTTATAAAGACGGAAAGCCTTATCTTATGGTCGGAGTTCCTTTTATTGCTAGAACGAAAGAGCGCGGACTCAATTGTCTTGAATGTCATACCGTGAAAACAGGTACTACGCTCGGAGGCGTAGAATTACTTTATTCTCTTAAAAATACCGTTAACTCTTCTAACAAGTTTTTAAGTATTATTATAGTATCCGCATTAATCGTTCTTATTCTTGCTATATTTTTAATATATATTGTTTTGAAGTTTATTTTTATCAAACCTATGAAAAGTCTTTTTAATAGAATGCGGGAGATAAGATTAGAAGGAGGTTTAAACAAGCTAATTCCATTGGATTATTACGATATGCCGAATATTATCAAGAAAAGACATAAGGATTGCATGTTAAACGTAGATGAATTGGAAGAACTATGCTGGCATCAACAAATAGATCGTTTTGGCAAGAAAGGAGAAGATATTTGTGAAAAATGCAAGGTTCACAAATATCCCATATATGACGAAGTTACTGCTGTAGCTAATAAAATTAATAAATTTATTATTGATTTAAGAATCACAGTTCAATCGGTAAATGAAGAAGCAATGGCTATTGTAGATATCATCACTTCGGTAGAAACTCATATTACCGAGATTAGCGAAAAAGCAGAAGAGCAGTCGGAACTTTCTACTCATGTAGCCGCCGCTTCAGAAGAGATGTCGCAGACTATCAAGGAGATAGCGGGCAATACGCAAAAAGTAGGCAATGTTGCGAAAGAAGCATCCGATAACGCAAAAAAAGGTTTTAATGTAGTAGAAAATGCGGTATCAGGTATTAAAAATGTTGCAGTGCTAACAGGAAAATTAGGTTCTTTGATTAACGGACTAGAAAAAAGCTCGTTAGAAATAGGGGAAATTATATCCGTTATTAATGATATAGCAGACCAGACCAATCTTTTAGCATTGAACGCGGCTATAGAAGCTGCGAGGGCTGGAGAGCAGGGCAGAGGTTTTGCCGTTGTAGCGGATGAAGTAAGAAAATTAGCGGAAAGAACAGTAGAAGCTACAAAAGAAATTGTTTCTAAAGTCCAGACTATTCAGCAAAATACTCAAGCTACAAAATCGTCGATGGATTCAACTCTTACGGTAGTTGATACTTCGGTGGAGTTTGCTTCTCAGGCAGGTGAATCGTTAAGCAATATAGAAAAAAATATTTTAAGCTTAGCGGATCAGATTGATTCAATTGCTGCAGCTTCGGAAGAGCAGACCGCCGCTACTTCAGAAATATCCGAAAATATAGAAAAAGTTTCAAACCTTGCTTCATCAAATGCAGGCAAGGCTAAAAATGCAACTGAAGAAGCTGCTTCAGTTTATTCTGAATTAGAAAAACTAATAAATATAATGAAAAAATTTAAATATTGATTAATTATGAATTAAACTTAAAAGTTAAGGCAAGGATGAGCTTAACTTTACTTTGTTTGAAGACAACAGCATTGTCGCAATTGGTACGGTATCAAATCAATATAATAAAATAAATAATTATAAATTCAAAATATTTTTATAATAAATTAAAGAAGCAAAAAAGGTCATAGAAAATTTAAAATAGAATAAGATGAGGAGGATGTATTTAATGGATACTTTTGATACGCTGACATCTGAAAAAGATTTATTTAATCCATCTAAAGAAATAATAAAAAATTCTTACGTAGAAGACTATGATAAGCTTTATAAATATTCTATTAATGAAAACGAGAAATTCTGGGACGAAATTGCAAGGCAGTTAGAGTGGTTTAAGCATTATGATAGAGTTTTAGATTACAATCCTCCTTTTGCAAAGTGGTTTACGGGAGGCAAAATAAATATAGTGCATAATGCGTTAGACAGGCATATTCATACATCTAGAAAAAATAAACTTGCAATTATATGGGAAGGCGAAAACGGCGAGGAAAGAACATATACTTATTTTGCTCTTTACAGAGAAGTTAATAAATTTAGCAATGTTTTGAAAAGTTTTGGAGTAAAAAAAGGCGACAGAGTTACAATTTATCTGCCGAATATACCTGAAATCGCCATCTGCATGCTTGCCTGCGCAAAAATAGGCGCAATTCATAGTGTAGTTTATGCAGGTTTTTCCGTAGATGCATTAAAAGACAGAATTTTAGACGCTAAGAGTAAAATACTTATTACTTCCGACGGAGCATATAGAGCAGGAAAAATCATAGAATTAAAAAAAATAGCCGATGATGCCGTTAAAAAAGCTCCTATAGTTCAAACAGTCATCGTTGTTAAAAGGACGAAACATAATATAAATATAGACCCTACTCGTGATTTTTACTATGACGAATTAATGAAGCTTCCTATTGCAAGCAGTTATTGTAAGACGGAAGAAATGGACGCCGAAGACCCGCTTTTTATTTTATATACTTCCGGTACTACCGGGCAGCCTAAGGGTATATTGCATGTCCACGGAGGATATGCCGTAGGAACTTACATTTCGTCTAAATATGTTTTTGATATAAAAGATTCAGACACATACTGGTGTGCCGCCGATCCAGGATGGATAACCGGGCATTCTTATATTATTTACGGACCGCTTATTAACGGAGCCACTACTTTGATGATTGAGGGATCTCCTTTTTATCCGTATCCAGACAGATGGTGGAAAATTGTTGAAAAATACGGCGTAAATATTTTTTATACTTCACCCACTGCCATAAGAGGCGTGATGAGATACGGTGAAGCATGGCCAAACAGGCATAATTTGAGTTCGCTGCGAATTTTGGGCAGTGTCGGAGAACCTATTAATCCGGAAGTTTGGAGGTGGTATTATAAACATATAGGCAAAGAGAAATGCCCTATAATGGATACATGGTGGCAAACAGAATCAGGAGCTTTTTTAGTTACGCCTGTTCCGACAATGCCGCTTAAACCCGGTTCTTGCGGTAAACCTTTCTTAGGTATAGACGCAGATATATTTGATGAAAACGGAAACAGTGTTGAATCTGAAAAGGGAGGTTATTTAGTTATTAAAAAACCATGGCCGTCAATGATGAGAACAATTTATAATGACGATAAAAAATATGAAGATACTTATTTTTCTAAATTCGGTAAAAACGTATATTTAGCAGGAGATACCGCAAAGCGCGATAATGACGGTTATTTTTATGTTATGGGCAGAATTGACGATGTTATTAAAGTATCGGGATACAGACTCGGAACAGCCGAAATAGAGAGTGCTATAATTACTCATAGTTCAGTTGCCGAATCCGCTGTTATAGGAAAACCTCATGATTTAAAAGGAAATTCTATTAAGGCGTTTGTCGTATTAAAATCTGGAATTGAAAAAAGCGATTTTTTAATAGAAGATATAAGGAATAACGTAGGTACCCATTTAGGACCTATTGCAAAACCAGACGAGATTGAATTTGTAGATTCTTTACCAAAAACGAGAAGCGGCAAAATTATGAGAAGAGTTTTAAAAGCTCGAGAAATGGGTATAAGCGAAGGGGATCTTTCAACAATTGAAGAAGATTGAAAATATTATTAATAATATTTAACAATATTTAATAATTGTTAATCATATTTTAATTATAAATAAATTAAGGAGGATGAAAATTGGAATTTAAGATAATAGAAACAGAAGAAAAAATATTAGAACTTATTAAAAAAAATGAAAAAGATATAAAAAATATCAGTAATATTTTAGTTTTCGGAGTATTTGAAGGGGAAGAAAAAACTTTTCTAAATAATAGTTCTTTTGAAAAATTAGATTTAATTTATGAAAGAATTAAAAAAATTGATTTTAGAGCTAAAAAAGATAAAAAATTATTGATTGAATATCCATCTTATATTTTAATAGCAGGATTAGGAAAAAGAAATAATTTTAATTCTGATATTATTAGAATTTTGGTATCAACGGCATGTAAGACTGCAAGAGGCAATGCCCTAGAAAAAATTGCGATTGTTGTGCCGGATAATTTATTTAAAAAAAATGATTTATTTTATGCAGGCGCTTCCATTGTTGAAGGCGCAGAACTCGGGATGTATGAATTTAAAAAATATAAGTCTAAAAATAAAAATAAAAAGGAAAATGACAATAATAATAATACTGTTATAAAAGCAATAAAAGTTTTTTTCAAAGATTTAAAGTTAAATAAATCAGATATAAAAGATATAGAAGAAGGATTTGCCTTTGGAGAAATTACATCTTCGGCTACTAATTTTGCAAGAGATTTAGTTAATGAACCGGGCAATGTAATTAATCCTGAATATCTTGCATCTGTTGCTAAAGAAATGTCTAAAGATAATAATTTAAAATGTAAAATATTTGATGAAGATAAGATTTTAGAATTAGGAATGAATGCGTTTTACGGGGTAGCAAGGGGATCTAAAAATCCACCCAGATTTATTCATCTTCAATATGACAATAATGATAAAAAAAATAAAGATAATAAAAACGGCAAAAAAGATAAAATTAAAAAAATTGCTCTTATAGGAAAGGGTATTACATTTGACAGCGGCGGACTTTCTTTAAAACCTGCCGATTATATGACGACGATGAAATCGGATAAATCTGGAGCCTGCAGTGTTCTTGCCGTTATGAAATTTATAAATAAAATTTCTCCTGATGCCGAAGTTCACGGTATTGTGGCTGCATGCGAAAATATGCCCGGCGGCGGAGCGCAGAGGCCTGACGACATAGTTAAAGCATTGAACGGAAAGACTATAGAAATTGACAATACCGATGCAGAGGGCAGACTTACGCTTGCAGATGCATTATCGTATGCCTGCGATCTACGCGTTGACGAGATAATTGATCTGGCGACTTTAACGGGAGCTTGTGTTGTGGCTTTAGGCGAATATACTTCAGGCGTAATGGGTAATAATAAAGAAATTATTAAAAATATTCTTTCAACTTCCGAAACGGCAGGAGAAAGAATGTGGGAGCTGCCTTTTGACGACAACATGAAAGAAAAGCTGCAGAGCCCCATAGCAGATCTGAAAAATGTCGGTAATAGATACGGCGGAGCTATAACCGCAGGTATGTTTTTAGAAGAATTTGTTTCCGATAATATTAAATGGTGCCATATAGATATTGCCGGTCCGTCATTTACTAAAACAGGTTTTGCATATAATACAAAAGGCGCTACAGGTGTAGGCGTAAGAACATTGTTATATTATTTAAATCAAAGCAAGAAATAAATTAATAAATACAAATTATATTTATTGCATATTTGTTGTTTTTATAATTTATACTTAATTAAATAGTGATTTAGGTTATGTAATAATACTAATTTATAACAACTATCATTATATAGTAAGTATTTTTTTGAAAATATTTCTTGACTTTTTATTGAAAATTTATTAAATTGTAAAACTGTTAAATGTTAATTATTTAAATGTTAATTATAATTATAATTATAAAAATTAAAAATATATTTATATTAAATTAATTATAATAAATGGAACAGAACTCGTTTTTGCCTATTCTGATAATGCTTGTAATAGCAATACTTTTTGCAGTCTTTACGGTAGTTTTTTCTTCTCTTTTAGGTAAGAAAACTTTTGAAAAAGGAAAGCTAAAGGCTTATGAATGCGGCATAGAACCTGTGGGTGAACCGCATGTAAGATTTGACATAAAATTTTATTTAATCGCAATATTCTTCTTGCTGTTTGATATAGAAGCGTTATTTTTATTTCCCTGGGCAGTTGTATTTTCAAGTTTAGGTTTATACGGCTTTGTTGAAATGTTTTTATTTATAGCCATTTTAGTTTTCGGGCTTATTTATATATGGAAAAAAGGAGCGCTTAAGTGGGATTAGAAGATCAGTTAGGAGACAATGTTCTTACGACTGCTTTAGATAAATTGGTTTCTTGGGGAAGAAAATGGTCAATATGGCCAGCTACTTTCGGCTTAGCTTGCTGTGCCATTGAAATGATGACCTCTGCTTCATCCCGTTATGACATTGACCGTTTAGGACTAATATTTCGTTCAACGCCGAGACAATCCGATTTAATGATTGTATCAGGCAGAGTTTCATATAAAATGGCGCCTGTAGTAAAAAGGCTTTATGATCAAATGCCTAATCCAAAATGGGTAATCGCTATGGGCGATTGTGCATGTTCAGGCGGATTATTTAATGTTTATAGCGTTGTTCAAGGTGTAGATAAAATTATACCTGTAGATGTTTATGTACCTGGATGTCCTCCACGTCCCGAAGCTCTTATTTACGGCATTGTGAAATTACAGGAGAAAATTGAAAAAGGAACATTAAGGATATAGAAGTAATTGTAAATTTTTTTATGTCAATAAACAATTTTAATTCATTATTTATATATTATATATGAAAAGCAAAAATATGGACCCGTTTTTTGCGCTAAGCGTAATTAAAGATGTGATGCAGAAGAATATTATTTCAACTGATACTTCTAATGATGAGGTGCGTATAACAACGGCAAAAGAAAATTTGATTGAATTAGTCAAATTTATGAAGGAAGATTTAAGACTCAATTTTGATATGCTCAGTGATCTTTTTGGAGTTGATTATCCAAAAAGTTCAGAAAGGATTGAGATTATATATAATTTTTATTCTACAAAAAATAATTTTAGATTGTTTGTTAAATGTCATAGTAAAATAGATGAAACAGAATACCCAAGTTTGACATCTGTTTATGACTCTGCAAATTGGTTTGAAAGAGAAATTTATGATATGTTCGGTCTTAAATTTAAGGGTCATCAGGATCTTAAACGTATATTAAATCCTGATGATTGGGAAGGACATCCTCTTCTTAAAGATTATCCGCTCAGAAAGAGGCCCTCTGTTGAAAGTTTAAATTATGACACGCCAGGATTAGTTGATATTTAGAAAGTTGTACTATGTATAGTTTTTTATAAACAAATAAATTATATTTTTGGATACTAAATCTATGCTTGAATATAAAGATTTTCTAATTGATGTCGGCGATTTTGCCATTAATATCGGTCCTCAGCATCCTAGCACTCACGGGGTCCTAAGGATCTTTGTAAAATTAGACGGCGAAACAGTAATAAGCGCCGAGCCGATAATCGGCTATCTGCATACAGGTATGGAAAAATTTGCTGAATTTAGAACGTATCATCAAGCTGAGACTATTACGGACAGAATGGACTATGTTTCAGGAGCGGGCAATAATCTTGGATATATACTTACGGTTGAAAAACTATGCGGAGTAAAACCGCCTAAAAAAGCCGAGTATGTGAGGGTTATTCTTGCTGAATTAACAAGAATAAGTTCTCATTTAGTTTGGCTCGGAACACATGCCGTTGATATAGGTGCGTTAACGGAATTTTTATATTGCTTTCGCGAAAGAGAACTTATACTTGATATTATTGAAACAATGACAGGCTCAAGGATGACTCCTTCTTTTTTCAGAGTAGGCGGTATTGCAATGGATATTCACCATTATTTTATAGATAAAATACGCGATTTCATTAAAATATTCCCTGAAAAAATTGACGAATATGAGGCATTGCTTACAAAAAATAAAATATGGTTTGAAAGGACTAAAAATATAGGAATAATTTCAGCTGAAGATGCTGTAAGTTTTGCTTTTACAGGCCCTAATTTAAGAGGCAGCGGATTAAAATATGATGTCAGGAAAAATAATCCTTATTCAAGCTATGAAGATTTTGATTTTGATATTCCAGTAGGGGATATCGGAGATGTTTACGACCGTTATTTAGTTAGAATTGAAGAAATGAGGCAAAGTCTTAAGATTGTATCTCAAGCGGTTGAAAATATTCCTGAAGGAGAGTATTTAAGTTACGATGAGTATCCGCAGTATGTTATACCTCCTAAAAAAAGAGCTCTAACTACAATGGAAGGAATGATTTCACTGTTTAAATACGGCATGGACGGAATAAAGCCTCCCAAAGGAGAAGCTTATGTTTCTATTGAAAATCCTCGCGGAGAGCTAGGGTACTATATAGTTTCTGACGGTTCGGCTTTTCCATACAGAATGCGTGTCAGACCTCCGTCTTTTTGCAGTATCAGCGCAATATGCAAAATGTGCAAAGGGTATTTGCTCGCAGATCTTGTTTCCATTATAGGGAGTATTGATTTTTTATTAGGAGAAAGCGATAGGTAAAAAAATTTAAAAAATTAATTGTTCAATGATTTTATTTTAATAAAAATATGAAATTAATTAATAAAATTAGTCCAAAATTAGATCTTTCATACTTTAAAAGATCGGGTCATACTGAAATATCCTCTATACTTAGCTGGAAGGGCATAGTTTTACTTGATGATAAGGATAATAAAGTTGATCTTGCAAGATGTTATATGCAGGAGCTTCAAAAGATTTCCTGCGGTGTTTGCACTCCATGCATGATCGGCACTTCGGTTGCCTCCGATATTCTTGAACATATATGTAATGGGCGCGCTATTTTAGAAGATTTGAATAGATTAAGAAATCAATGCGATTGGATTTTATCATCTTCTAAGTGTACTGTCGGGAATATGGGACCACTGGCTGTTACCGAGCTAATTGATAATTTTAGAGAAGATTTTGAAAAAGCTATAACAAATAAAGAAATTATACCAAAAGGAAATTATATAACTCATATAACTGCTCCTTGTATTAATGGATGCCCGTCTAAACTTGACATTCCAAACTGGATTGAAAGAGTCAGAGACGGCAGATTTGAAGATGCCCTTGAATCCGCCAGAAGAAGCACCCCGTTAGCCGGTATTTTAGGTAGAAGCTGTTTTCATCCATGTCAGGATAATTGCCGAAGAGCAAATGTAGATGAGCCTATTCAGATATGTTTAATTAGAAGATTTGCCGCCGATAATGAATTTTATTCTAATATTAAGCCAAAGTTTACAATCAAAGATAATGGAATTCAGGTAGCAATTGTAGGTTCAGGTCCGGCCGGTTTAAGCTGTGCGTATTATTTGCGTCTAATGGGTTATAAGCCTGTTATATTTGAAGCATTACCTGTTTTGGGCGGCATGATGAACGTCGGCATCCCAAAGTTCAGGCTGCCCCAAGAATTCTTAGATAAAGAAATTAATTATATTCTTTCAACAGGAATTGATTATAAATTAAATCAAAGGCTTGGAACGGATTTTAAGATACAGGATCTTTTTGAGCAAAATTTTAAAGCCGTATTCGTTGCAGTCGGCGCTCATAAAGGGCAAAATATAGGTTTACCGGGAGAAAACGACAATCTTAAAGGTTTTTATGAAGGGGTTAAGTTTTTACGCGATGTTACACTTGGAAATAAAATAGATATCGGCAATAAAGTGATAATAGAAGGCGGCGGCAATGTTGCTATAGATTGCTGCAGAACTGCAATCAGACTAGGGTTTAAGGAAGTTATAGTTGTATATAGAAGATCTCGAGAGCAGATGCCGGCGGCTGACTATGAGATTGATCCTGCCATTAAAGAAGGCGTTAAATTTGAATTCCTGACCAATCCTGTAAGCATTATTCAAGAAAATGGAGTCGTTAAAGGGGTAAGATGTATAAAAATGAAGCTTGGAGACCCTGATGCAAGCGGTAGAAGAAGTCCTGTCGAGATAGAAGGTAGTGATTTTGATATTGAGTGCGATTCATTTATTATGGCAGTAGGGCAGGTTCCCGATTTTGATTTTTTGAAAGATACGCCGCAGATTAAAACAAATAAAGGTAAAACAATAATAGCAGACAAATTTACGCATATGACCGATATGCCAGGAGTTTTTGTCGGAGGCGACGCATTTACCGGTCCTATTAGTATAGTTGATTCAAATCGTGATGGTAAAAATGCCGCAAGAAGAATAGACCAATATATAAGAACAGGTTTGTTTGAAGCAACAGACGATTGCCTTTTTGAATATTTTTTTGAAGATATCGGTGTTTATGACAAAAAAGAGGTTATAGATTATACTGATTTCCCAAAAGGGAATCTTGCTGCAAAACAAGTGGAAGAACCTGTTGAAAAGCTTATAAATAATTTTACGGAGATTGATAAGGGTTTAACAAGCGATGACGTTATTTATGAATCTACAAGATGTATGAGGTGTTATTTTCTTATGCTTGTAAAGTTTGAATAAAATTTTAAGATAATTACCGACTAAAATTATTATTATTATATTAAATATTATATGCTTATCAATGTTTATTTTTATTGATTATTAAGATTGTTTTTTTAATTATATTTTTTGAATATAATAAGGATTATATCAAGTGGATATTGAAATTACAATAAACGGCAAAAAAATTATAACTGAATCAGGCATTACTATTCTTGAGGCTGCGTCTAGAGTAGGCATAAAAATTCCTGTTTTATGTTATTTAAGACGTCTTAAACCGATTGGTTCTTGCAGAATCTGCGTGGTTGAGGTTAAAGGGGTTAAAAATCCTCTTCCGTCTTGTGTTGCAAAAGTAAAAGAAGGCTATGAAATCTTAACCGATACAGAAAAAGTATGGGATATAAGAAAAGAAGTATTATCGCATCTTTTGCTAGACCATCCTCTTGATTGTCCTGTTTGCGATAAATCAGGCGAATGCATTTTACAGGATCTTTCATTCGAATTTGGACTTACGACTCAACAAGATAAAAAGGTATTTCCCGATAGAACGCATATATTTAAAAGCGACCTCATAGAATATACTGCAACAAGGTGCGTGTTATGTTCAAGATGCATAAGAGTATGTACCGATATGTACGGTAACCCGTTTTATCAAATCAAAGATAAAGGATTTAATGCTTATATAGGCTTAAAAGGTGACGATAAGATAGAAACCGGGTCAATTCCGTCAGAGAACTGTTCGTTTATGGAAATTCAGCAAGATGTTGATTATTTAGATTGTTATTATTGCGGAAATTGCGTAGAAGTTTGTCCTGTCGGTGCACTAATTTCAAAACCGTCTAAGTTTAAAGAAAGATACTGGCAAGTGTCGCCGTTTTCCTCTATTTGCGATAAGTGTTCCGCTGCTTGCAGAATAGAGTTTTATAGATACGCAGCAGCAGAAACTTTAGTTAGAACTGCCGCTTTAAATGGCGGCTATCTTTGTAAAGACGGTTTTTTTTATGAATCAATTGGTAAAAATGAGAACAGTGATTATTATATTAAATTTCCAATGATAAAAAAGAAATCAAAAGCTGAAGAATGCACTTACGGCGAGGCTTTAGAACAATTTAACTCGAGGCTTAAAAATATTAATACCCTAAACGGCAGGATAACTGATAAAACCGCAATTCTTGTATCTCCTTCAGTTTCTATGACTGATGGATTTGTAATTTCTAAATTTGCTAAAGAGTTGTTAAATCCGCTTGGGTTTGATATTGACCAGCCCTCGCTATATTTAAATAATTTTTTATATTTTAAAGAAATATTTAAATCTGAAGAAGATTTTGATATTAAAACTATTCAAAATTCCGAAGTTATTTTTTATATAGGATCTATTGAAAACACTATACCTTATGTTGCTTATAATATAATGAAAAACCGCAGAGAACACGGCGGCAAATTAATTTTGATAAATATTTTAAGACATATAGATAAAGTAAATGCATTTTCAAGATTTGAAGATATAGCCTCATTTAAGTTTGATTTAAAAATTGAAGAACTGCGTTCTTATTTAGATGAATTCAGGCATAATATGTATAATCATAATTTTGAAAAAAAAGATATTGTTATTGATTCTATTCTTAACTCTAATACAATATCGGTTATTCTTGGCGATTGTCTTTCATCTTCATTTAATATGAATAAAGACCTTCTAATTATTAAAGAGATTGTTGAATTTCTTAGAGATGAACAGAAAATTGTATATGTTTATCCGCTGATAAAACATTTTAATTATAGAGGGCTTAATTTTGCAGGAGTTATGCCTGAAAAAAATATGCTGCCGTTTGAAGGTATCATTAAGGCAATAGAAAAAGGAGATATTAAAAATTTAATTTATTTTGGCGATTACGAAGAAAAAGATAGAATTATAAAATTGACAAAATATGTCTCAGATTTGGAAATGCTTGTTGTTTTTTCATCTAAAACAAATAAATTATTGCCTTTCGCAGATATTGTTTTTCCTATTTTTGATTTTCTTGAAGAAAAGGATAGTTTTTATGAAAATTTTGAAGGAAAGAT
The DNA here is from genome assembly GCA_021845685.1 of bacterium. Taxonomy (GTDB): domain Bacteria; phylum SZUA-79; class SZUA-79; order Acidulodesulfobacterales; family Acidulodesulfobacteraceae; genus Acididesulfobacter. Next base: position 23,481 of record JAJZVN010000005.1, on the reverse strand, counting down.
TACTCATGTAAATAATGAATTTCACATTGAAGGATACAGGAATAGTATTTCAACTATTTTATCCGATCTCGCATCTAAGTTTGGCGCTCAATTCAATATTAAAGACGAACTTGATAAATTTATTGAATTGATTAAATCAAAAAATGTAACTTATCATAATAAGATAAAGACGAGAAGCAAGTTTTATTATAACGATAAAACGAAAGTATATTATTAATTATTTAAATTTTAACTATAAAATTATAAATTATTAAATCATGATTTTTTGGCTGATTACAACATTAATAAAAATACTTATAGTATTTGGCGTTCTGCTTTTATCCGCAGCTTATCTGACACTTTTAGAGCGTAAGGTAGCAGCCCGCATACAAAATAGGTTAGGACCTATGGAGGCGGGTTTTCACGGATATCTTCAACCTATAGCAGATGGAATAAAGCTGTTTTTTAAAGAAGATATTATACCTGCGGATGCAAATAAAATATTATTTATTCTTGCACCTATTATTGTTGTTATCCCTGTTTTAACAACATTTGCGGTTATTCCGTTTGGCGCTCCGATAAAAATATTTGGGCACATTGTCCCGCTTCAAATTACAAATGTTAATATAGGAATATTATTTATTTTAGCGCTTTCTTCGTTGGGAATATACGGTGTTGTAATCGGAGGATGGGCATCAAACAGTAAGTATTCATTATTGGGAGCTATAAGAACTGCCGCTCAAATGATAAGCTATGAACTTTCGCTTGTTCTTTCTATAATCGGCGTGATTATGATAGCGGGAAATTTAAGTCTGGCGCAAATAGTTTCTTCGCAGTCGCATATGTGGTTTATTGTTTATCAGCCAATCGGATTTTTAATTTATTTAATCGCTTCAACTGCTGAAATGAACAGGGTTCCTTTTGATCTTGGCGAGGCGGAAGGAGAAATAGTTGCGGGTTTCCATACAGAATATTCAAGTATGAAATTTGCATTTTATTTTATTGGGGAATATGGTCAAATAGTTATTAATTCAGCAATTATTACTACACTTTTTTTGGGAGGATGGGAAGGACCTTTTCTTCCGTCGGTTCTATGGTTTGTGATAAAAGTTTTTTTAGTAATACTTATTTATCTCTGGTTTAGATGGACTTACCCTCGACTGAGATATGACGAGCTTATGGATCTTGGCTGGAAAATTTTACTTCCTTTATCATTGGCTAATATTGTAGTAACAGGGTTTATAATGATTTTATTGGGAAAATAATAAAATATAAAAGTTTAACATTATTGGTTTAAATATATAAATATAATATAAATAATATAATAAAAATAATTAATTTAATATATTAATATATAGTTGTTTGCAATCTTATGGATACTAAAAAAGAAGAAAATTCATTAATACTGATAACAAAAAACTTACTTATAGGTTTAAAAACCACTTTAACTACATTTTTTCAAAAACCTGTAACATTTCAGTATCCGAGGGAAAGACTTAAATTAGCTGAACGGTTTAGGGGTGTCCCAAAACTTAATATTAATAAAGATAATTCCTTAAGATGCGTAGCCTGTATGCTATGTCAGACGGTTTGTCCTTCGGAAGCTATCAAAATTAAACTCGGATATGTAGATTATGGAAACAAACATGAGCTTACCGAGAGGCAAAAACAAAATAAAAGTCTTGAAAAACTTGAAAATAATATTTACAATGACGGAAGAAGGCACCCTGAATCATTTGAAATAGATTTGCTGAGATGCATATGCTGCGGATATTGTGAAGAAATTTGTCCGGAAGAGGCCATCAGTATGTCGGATAAATTTGAATTTGGATTTTATACTAGAGATGAAGGAATCTTTGGAATAGACAAACTTATAAAACTTTAATTTATAAATTTATTATATTTATTATATACAATAAAATAAATTTGCGAGGTTAATTTTGGAAGCGCTTTTTTATATTTTTTCAATAATTGCAATTGTTTCTGCGTTGATGGTAATATTGGTTAAGAGTCCATTAACCTCTGCGTTATACATAATTTTGTGTTTTTTTGCATTGGCAGGGTTCTATATACTTCTTAATATGCAATTTTTGGCTGCGATGCAAATTATGGTCTATGCAGGCGCAATCGCTGTTATTATAGTTTTAGTTATTATGCTGCTTAACTTAGCTAAAATCAAAGGAGCAATTAAAGATTTTCATCAAATAGCTATAAGTATTATAGCTATCGGACTATTCACTTTAGAAGTTATATTATATCTTAACGCGGCGGGCGAAAAAAAGCCCACGGGCATTTATACAAATACAGTAATCAATAAAATAGGCAATACCCAAATTATAGGAGAATTCTTATTTACTAAGTATGTTTTTCCGTTTGAAGTAGCTTCTATTTTGTTGCTGGTAGCAGTTATAGGCGCTTATATTTTTGCTAAAAAATAAATTTAACATAACATATTCTAACTTATTAAACATCAAATAAAAGAACAATAAAATAAAATAATACAAATTTATAAATCGGAACTTAAAAATATGAATGTAAATGATTATTTAATTGTGGCAACAATTATATTTTGTATTGGCGCGTTAGGTGTTTTGATAAGAAAAAATCTTATAACTATTTTTTTAAGTTTAGAATTAATGTTTAATGCCGCAAATTTAGGTTTTGTTGCTGTTTCCGAATATTTAAATTTAATTAGCGGAGATATTTTTGTTATATTCATTATGGTTGTTGCCGCTGCCGAAGCAGCAATTTTGTTAGGAATCGCTATCGCTTTTTATAGAGAAAAAGGAACAATAAATATAGATGATGCAAATGAATTAAAATTTTAAATAAATATAATCTATAAATCTTTTCATATTTTTAAATTCTTTTATTAATTTAAAAATTTAAATAATAATTAAGATATTAAAAACAAATACTTGTATTTTATAATTAAAACATTATTATTTTTTCGGAAAATATTTGTTCAATAATATATTTAGCGATTAATATAAATTAATATAAAATTAATATAATTTTAAAAGGTATATTATATTATATGAATTCAAAAGATTTAATAGTTTGGCTTATCCCTTTTTTCCCGCTGTTAGGCGCAATTTTATGGGGGGTATTCGGAAAGTATTTCAAAAATTACTCCGGATATTTGGGAAGTATATTTATAATAATTTCATTTATACTTTCCGTCATAATATTTTTTATTGTTGCTTATGGGCATGGCTTTACTTCTATTCTATATCAATGGATTGATGCTTCCTATTTTAAGGTAAATGTGTCAACTACAATTGACAGATTGTCCGTAGTGATGTTAGTTATGGTCACGGGTATAAGCGCCTTAGTTCATATTTATTCAATAGGCTATATGAAAGATGATAAAGGTTTTGCAAGATATTTTTCTTATCTGAACTTATTTGTTTTTTCAATGATCATGCTGATTATGGCAAATAACTTTTTGTTATTGTATGTATTTTGGGAAGCAGTCGGATTATGTTCATACGTTCTCATAGGTTTCTGGTATGAAAAAAAATCTGCGGTAGATGCAGGTAAAAAAGCTTTCATTGTAAATAGAATAGGCGATTTTGGATTTGCATTGGGAGTTATGCTGATATTTATAACTATCGGCACATTAAATTATTCAACTGTTTTTTCCGATATTCATACATTGCCTCCTTATTTAATTACAACTATTGCTTTATTGCTTCTTGCCGGAGCAGTAGGTAAGTCTGCGCAATTCCCGCTTTATGTCTGGCTGCCCGACGCTATGGAAGGACCAACTCCTGTCAGCGCGCTTATACATGCAGCAACAATGGTAACTGCAGGAGTATATCTTATAGCAAGATGCCACATTATATTTTCTTATTCCCCAGATGCTTCTAATGTTGTATTAATAATCGGAGGTGTTACTGCTTTCATTGGCGCCTTTAGTGCTTTAACTCAATTTGATATCAAAAGAATAATTGCTTATTCCACTATCAGTCAGATAGGCTATATGTTTATGGCAGTGGGTATAGGATCTTATGCTGCGGGAATGTTTCATTTATTATCGCATGCTATATTTAAAGGACTTTTGTTTTTAACTGCAGGCAGCGTAATGCATGGAATGAGCGGGGAGTTAGACCTGAGAAAAATGGGCGGCTTATATTCAAAAATGAAAATAACAGCTATAACATTTATTGTAGGCGGGTTGGCATTATCGGGTATCCCTCCTTTTTCAGGATTTTTCAGCAAAGATGCAATACTGGCTGATTTATTTAATAAAGGAGATTATTTATTCTGGATTATCGGCGTGCTTGTGGCTTTTATGACCGCATTTTATATATTCAGGCTTATTTTTAATGTTTTTTTCGGAGAATCTCATGTTGATAAAAATTTACATGTCCATGAATCGCCAAAAATTATGACTATACCTTTAATAATACTTGCTTGTTTAGCAGGTATATTCGGTTTTATCGGTCTTCCGCCATTTAATCATTCTATATTTTATAAATTTATAAATAAAGATTTTGCAAACTCGTTCAATTTTGCTCCAGCCGTAAATAATTATCCGTGGTATTTGCTGAGCGCAATTTCTGTAATTGCCGGTTTAGGCGGAATATATATCGCCTATGTTTTTTATATAAAAAAATCATTCGATCTTGAAAAACTTAAAAGTAAATTTAAACCTATATATGATCTTTCATATAACAAATTATACGTTGATGAAATATATGATTTTGTAATAGTGAACCCTATGAAAAATTTTGCTATTTTTTTATGGAGAATAGTGGATATTTTGGTTATAGACGGTGCAGTTAACGGCATAGCGCAATATGTAAGCATTACATCGTCAAAAGTAAGGAAATTGCAAAACGGAATGCTTATGAGCTATATTGTTACATTAACCGTCGGAGTTATAGCTCTTTTAGCTTATTATTTTGTAAGATAAAAATTAAACTTTTAATACAATACTAAATATTAATTTCATACAGCAAAGCAAGTTTATTGTTTAGTTTATTATTATAATGATAAATATTGAAAACTTAATTAAATTAATAAATATATTATTTATTTAACAGGAAAATCTATGAGTATTTTTTTAAAGTATATTTTATCTATAATAATTTTTTTTCCGCTATTATCAGCTCTTCTGCTGGTTTTTATAAATAAAAAAGCGGAAGGTTTATTGAGAAACCTTGCCACTATTTTATCCCTGGCAGAATTCGTAATTTCTTTATTTTTATTTATATATTTTAAGTCAAATACATATCAATTTCAATTTGTAGAAAGATTCAGCTGGATTCGCGAATTCGGGGCAACGTATTTTCTCGGCATAGACGGAGTAAGTTTATTTTTGATATTGCTTACGACTTTAATGACATTTATAGCATTATTATCAAGCTATAAATATATTAAAGAACATGTAAAAGAATTTGTGATTTTAATGCTTGTGCTTGAAACATTCATGCTTGGTGCTTTTGCTTCTCTAGATATTCTTTTATTTTATTTGTTCTGGGAGTTTATGCTTATACCTATGTATTATATTATAGGAATATGGGGTACGGGCAGGAAGGTTTATTCAGCGGTTAAATTTATTTTATATACTCTGGCAGGTTCGCTTATAATGCTTTTCGGTCTAATTACAATATTTATATTGCATTATAACCAGACAGGCAATTTCACATTCAATTTATTAAAGCTTTATCATACAAATATCCCTTTAACGTTGCAGATAATTTTATTTATAGCGATATTTTTAGGATTTGCCGTAAAGATACCTCTTTTTCCATTTCACACATGGCTACCTGATGCCCACACCGAAGCACCTACGGCAGGAAGCGTTATTCTTGCCAGCGTACTTCTTAAATTTGGTATTTACGGTTTTTTCAGATTTGCAATCCCGTTGATGCCAGAAGCGTCTATTATACTTACGCCCGTTATACTTGTCCTTGCAGTAATCAGTATAATTTACGGCGCATTAGTTTCAATAGTCCAAAAAGATTTAAAAAGATTGGTCGCTTTTTCAAGCGTATCGCACATGGGTTTTATAGTGCTTGGATTGTTTGCGATGACGGCAGTCAGCGTTGACGGTTCTGTTCTTCAAATGATAAATCACGGCATATCTACAGGAGCGCTTTTTCTTTTTGTAGGAATGCTTTACGAAAGAAGTCATACAAGACTAATTGCAGATTTTGGGGGTTTGACTAAAAAAGCTCCAATTCTTGCTGCTTTATTTATGATAGCGGTTTTATCATCAGTTGGTTTGCCTGGATTAAACGGATTTGTCGGAGAATTTTTAATTTTAGTAGGGTCATTTAAACAATACACTGTATTTACTATATTTGCAACGAGCGGTATTATTTTTACGGCAGTTTATTTATTATGGATGTTCCAAAGGGTTATGTTCCAGGATATTACAAATAAAAATAATGAAAATTTTAAAGATATGACTTTAAGAGAGATAATTACCGTTTTACCGTTAATTTTATTAATGTTTTTTATAGGATTATATCCGGATGTACTTCTGAGCAGAATAAATCCAACAGTTGTACATTTTGTGAATATAATAGAACATAATAAATATGCTTACAATCTAATTAAAGCAAAAATGGGGTTATTCAATGCTTGATTTAACACAAATGTATAGCGAATATTTTTTAGAAAAAAGTTTATTGAGTGTAATGCCTGAAGCGGTACTAATAATTTTTGCTTTTATTATTTTATTATTAGGACTGTTTAAGAGTATAAAGAACGGCGAAAATTCTTATTATATCGCTTTAATAGGTATTGTATTTTCTTTTCTTTATCTTTTTATATTATCTAATCATACAATACATGGTTTTTACGGTTCAATTATTTTTGATAAATTTGATGTATTTTTCTTTACTGTAATATTATTATCCGGTTTTCTTACTATTTTATTATCAAAAAATTATTTTGATACGCGTAATGTTCTAATACCCGAATATTATAGCCTTGTTTTGTTTTCTATTTCCGCAATGATGCTTTTAGTGTCATCAATTAATCTTATTATGATTTTTCTGTCAATTGAATTTATGTCTATAGCCGCGTATATTTTAACAGGTTATTTAAAGGGCGAATCAAGAAGTACCGAAGGCGCTATGAAATATTTTATATTAGGTACTTTTGCTTCAGCTTTTTTCTTATTCGGGTCTGTTTTTATATATGCTGCGACAGGGCATTTAAATTTATATAAAATACATAATTTTATATTTCAGCAAAGCTACAAAGCGCATTACATCTATAATTCGCATACTTTTTTAGCAATAGGATTAGTTCTTTTATTAGTTGGTCTGGCATTTAAAATGTCGTTATTTCCTTTTCATACGTGGACACCTGACAGCTACGACGGAGCGCCTACGCCTGTTACAAATCTTATGGCAACAGGAATAAAAGTTGCAGCCTTTGGTATATTTATTAGAGTTTTTACTTCTATATATAGCTTTAATATATTAAATTTCTATAATATTTTATGGATTTTAGCCGTGTTGACTATGACATTCGGTAATTTTGCGGCATTATTGCAGACTGACTTAAAACGTCTTATTGCTTATTCTTCTATTGCACAGGCAGGTTATATATTAATAGGAATTATTGCAGGCGGCTATTACGGTATATCGGGAACTTTATTTTATTTGCTGGCATATATTTTTATGACTGCAGGCGCTTTTGGAATTGTCATTATGTTTGAAAATTTAAAATTAGCTTCAGTTGATATAAAAAGCTATTACGGTTTTGGATTTAAATACCCGCTCACCGCAGCAGCATTTTCTTTTTTTCTTTTGTCATTGGCGGGAATACCCGTAACGTCCGGTTTTATGGGAAAATTTTTTGTATTTTCCGCTGCTATTAAATCTGGATATTACTGGCTTGTTTTTATAGCTATATTAAATAGTGCATTTGCAGCATATTATTATATTAAAATAATTGTTAAAATGTATATGGTAGATAATCAGTCCAATAATAATTCTATCGCTGATGTAATTAATGATTCAAATGTAACCGTAAATAACGGTCAAATGGAAATTATAAAAGAAAATCACGTAACTTCTGCTTTAGTTATAGTAATAATTCTATGCTTAATTTTTACTTTAATACTCGGCGTATTTCCGCAGCCGTTTATCAATTTTGCAGCTAAATCGGTAACATCATTGTGGAATATATAAGATATTCTTATTTAGCTCCTGCTAAAGTAAATTTCATTTTAAAAATCGGCGAAAAAAATCCTGCCAATAATTTACATAATATTTTTTCAATAATTAGAAGAATATCTATTTTTGACAAAGTAACATTTGAAATAAATGAAGATAGAAATAAATTAAAAAATATACCGGGAGAAGCTGTTGCCAGCCAATTGACTAAAAAAGAATTACAAGAATATACAGAAAATCTTGAAAAAGAGCTGTCAACTGATAAAAATTTAATCATTAAAGCATCTAATTTATTTTTTAATACAATTAATTTAAAAAATAAATATATAAACGCTATTATTGAAAAAAATATTCCTATGCAGGCAGGATTAGGCGGCGGATCAAGCGATGCGGCAGGAATGCTTAATATTTTAAATAAAATATACAATAATCCGTTAAATTATAATGAATTAAATAATATTGCAATAAAATTAGGTTCCGATGTGAGCTTTTATTTAAAGGAAAAAGATTCTTTTGTTACCGGAAACGGTGAAATAATAAAATCAATATCAAAAAGATCGTTAAAGAAATATTATATAACTGTAGTTGTGCCAAAATTTGGAGTATCCACCAAAGAAGCTTATGATGCATTTGATGATTTAGTATTGACAAAAAAAATAAATTACTATAACATATTCAATTTGAACTTTAACTATAATTTTGATAAATTAAATATAAAGAATGAGAATGATTTTGAAAATATAGATTTAAAAAATTGCATCAATTTAAGTATAGATTTAAAATGTGAAAATGATTTTGAAAATGTAATACTGAATAAATACCCTGTACTTAAAAAAATTAAAAATTCTATGATAAAAAAAAATATGAAAGCCGAATTAGGTATGTTGTCAGGTAGCGGGTCGGCTATGTTCGGAGTATTTAAATCAAAAAAAGATGCACTAATATATTTGAATAATATTGGGAAAGAAAGATTTAGCAGCCAAATAAAGTTTAAATTTTTAGGAGAAACTAATTTTAAAGAAAAATTAAATCAATTGCAAAATTAATTTGAATAAAAAAGCCTGAAATTAATGGCTAAATTTGGAGGTTCTTGTATGCAAATCACCGAAGTTAATGTTTTTCCTGTTAATGAAGAAAAATTAAAAGCTTATGTTGCGATTACATTTGACAATTGCTTTGTAGTGAGGGATCTTAAAATTATAAACGGAAAAGATGGACTTTTTGTTGCAATGCCTAGCAAAAAAAGAAAAGACGGCATATTTAAAGACATAGCCCATCCTTTAAATAATGAAACCAGAAATTTAATTGAATCTGCAGTATTAAAGGCTTACAATGAAAAAATTGCTGGCAATACAGACAATGATTTAGATTAATTTAATTTTACAATAATTATAATAAATAAATATATTAAATATATGAAATAAATTTAATATATTTAATGAGAGTAATTTTTTTTGTTATATTATATTGGTTAGATAGATTTAATATATTTTTATTTTTTTATTGGGGCGTCGACAAGCGGCAAGTCACAGGATTTTGATTCCTGCATTCGGAGGTTCGAATCCTCCCGCCCCAGCCAACTGAGTATATTTATTAATTGATTAATATAATTAAGAATTTAATAATAGAAAAGTAAAAAATATTTTAAAAATAATTTGAAATAGCAAGAATACACTTTAGTAGTTATAATTAAGACAAAAAGTCTATCAATTTATGGCTTATGGCGACAATTTGCAGATTGATTTATTGATAGTTTACTCCAAAACAATATATTATTTATGGTTTATGTAAATAGTATCTTTTTTCGCTGGTAATTTATTAATTAATAGTTACTTTACGCAATTAACTGAGGAAAATAATCTCATGTTAGACAGATTAAAATTATTTACAGGTAATTCTAATTATGAATTAGCTAAAAAAATGGCCGATTATCTCTGTATTCCTCTCGGTGATGCTGAAGTATACAGTTTTAGCGATGGAGAAACTTTTATAAATATTAATGAAAATGTTAGAGGCAATGACATATTCTTAGTTCAATCTACATCTACCCCTGTTGATAAAAATTTAATGGAATTACTGATAATGGTTGATGCTATGAAAAGAGCATCGGCGAAAAGAATTACCGCAGTTATTCCTTATTATGGGTACGCAAGACAAGATAGAAAAACTGCTTCTAGAGTACCTATAACAAGTAAATTAGTCGCTGATATTATTACTACTGCAGGAGCTAACCGTGTTTTAGCAATGGATTTGCATGCAGGACAAATTCAAGGATTTTTCAATATTCCAGTAGATCATCTTTACGCAGTACCTATTATGGTCGAATATATAAAAGAAAAAAATTATAATATTTCAGATATTGTAGTTGTTTCGCCAGATGCCGGAGCAGTTGAAAGAGCAAGAGCGTTTGCAAAACATTTAGGTGTAACTTTAGCAATAATAGACAAACGAAGAATTAAAGCAAATGTTGCTGAAATAATGAATGTTATAGGCGATGTAAAAGATAAAGTAGCTCTTATGCTGGATGATATGATAGATACCGCAGGAACTATTACTCAAGGCGCAGTTGCGCTAAAAGATAATGGAGCTCGAGAAATTATAGCGATGGCTACGCATGGGATATTATCAGGCGATGCTATTAATAAAATTAACAATTCGCCTATCAAAGAGCTGATAATTACAGATAGTATTGATCAAAAAGATAAATTAAAAAGCTCAGAAAAAATTAAAGTATTAAGTGTTGCCACTCTTCTAGGCGAAGCTGTAAAAAGAATATATGATGAAGATTCCGTCAGCTCTTTATTTATTTAATCGTAATTAAAATAAATAAATATATTTTTAATAAAAAATTTGGTATAATCTATTCTTCAGTAATAATAGGATAAAACTAAATATTAATAAATAATAAATAAAGATAAAAAGGAGATATAAGTTGGAAAAAGTTAATTTAAACATTAATATAAGACAAAAAACAGAAAATGTTAAATCCTTAAGGAAAAATGGATTTATTCCGGGAATTATATATAGTAAACATTCTTCGCCGGTGTCAATTTCACTAAATTATAAAGAGTTCTATAAAACATTTTCCAAGTCGTCTATTTCTTCATTTATTGATGTCACCAGCGATAAAAAAGAGATAAACGGAAAGACTGCCGTTATTAAAGAAATTCAGAAAGATCCTGTAAAGGACAATGTAATTCATATTGATTTTCATGAAGTTTTAATGAATGAAAAAATAGAAATAGAAGCTGCATTGCATTTTGTCGGAAAAGCTGAAGGGATTAAATTGGGCGGAATATTAGAGCCTTTAATGAGGCATATTCTTATATCGGGATTCCCCAAAGACATAGTTGATGTTATAAACGTTGATGTGTCAAATCTTCAAGTGGGCGATATACTCCATGCGAGCGATTTAAAAATAGGAGAAGGACTTGAAATAATAACGGATCCTGAAGCTGCTATTGTTATGATTGCAGAACCAAATGTTGAAGAGGTAACACAAAAAGCAGCTGAAGAAAAATCTGAAACAGCAGAGCAAACTGCTGCCTCAAAACCTCAGACGCAGTCCAAAAGCGAATAAATTTTATTAATTTGATAATGTCGCAAAAGCTTTTTAGCTTTGGGTTTCATGTCCAAAAGCGAATAAATTTAATTTATTGATTTAATTTAAATAAGTTTATTATTTTATATTATTTAAAAAATTAAACTGATTAAAAATAAGCTGATGTCATCTGATATATTTATATTTGGGCTTGGAAATCCAGGAATTGAATATAAATTTACCCGCCATAATTTTGGTTTTATAGCAGTTGATAGTTTTGCGGAAACAAATTCTTTTCCTGATTTTATAAATAAAAAAAATTATGCTATTTCAAGTAAAAGTTTTCTCGGTTTAGCAGATAAAAAGATTATTTATTTGATTAAGCCTTTAACTTTTATGAATCTAAGCGGTATTGCCGTCAAAGAAGTATTAAAAAAAAATAATATTTTTTATAAAAAATCAGATATTCAAATAAATAAATCAGACAATAAAAACAATAAAAATGAATTGATAGATATGGATAATGGCCCATTGATAATAGTTATCCATGATGATCTCGATTTAAATTACGGAAGGATTAAAATAAAATACGGCGGAAGCGGCGGGTCTCATAACGGAATTATTTCAATAATTAATTCTTTACAGAGTAAAGAATTTTTAAGATTAAAATTAGGCATTAATTCTGAATTAAGAAATAAATTTAAAACAGGCGCAGATTATGTATTGAGCCGTTTTTCTAAAGATGAAATTAAACAAATGCCTGAAATTCTTGATATGTTAAATGATATTATTATATCATTTATTAATGATGGTTTAACAAAGACAATGAATAAGTTTAATTCTATTCTAAAAGGCTAATTTATATTATACACTTTAATTCTTAATCCGACTTCACTATAATTACCAGCAGCATATTGATATTACTATATTTATGGGGGCAATAAAAATGTCTATGGGGACTACAAAATAAAAAATAAAATGCAACAATATCAATAAGTTATAATTTTATAATAATAAAAACGATGAAGTTGAGTTAATTTTGCAGGATTAATGAATATAATTAAATAATATAATATAATTTAATTAATATAATAAAATATAATAAAATATAATAAAATATGGGATTAAAATGCGGTATTGTCGGTTTGCCTAATGTAGGAAAATCAACTATTTTTAATGCGATAACTTCAGGAAATGCAGAGTCAAGCAATTACCCTTTTTGCACAATTGATCCTAATATCGGTATTAAACCATTAAACGATGAAAGGCTTTATAAATTAGCCGATATAGTAGTTAATCCGGATAAAATAACCCCGACTTACGTTGAATTTGTTGATATCGCAGGACTTGTAAAAGGAGCTTCTTCGGGAGAAGGTCTAGGCAATAGATTTCTTTCCCATGTGAGAACAGTGGATTTAATTATTCAGGTGATAAGGATATTTAAGGAAGAAACGGTTGTCCATGTGGAAGGTGAAGTTAATCCCGTTAGAGATTTAGAAATAATTAATACGGAACTTGCCTTAAGCGATCTTGAAATAATAGCAAAACATATGCAAAAATTAGAAAAAATCGCCAGAAGCGGAGATAAAACCGCTAAAACAAATCTTGAATTTTTACAAAATGTTAGCAAAATTTTATCTGATAACGGTAATTTAAACAGCGATAATTTTTCAGAGGAAGAAAAAAACATTTTGAAATCGCTTGGAATAATATCAATAAAACCTTTTTTATATATATTAAATGTTGACGAAGAATTTATCTCTCCTTCATCTTCAAATAAAGAAATTGATGATATTACGCAAATTGCTTATTCAAGAAATATTTCGGTTATAAAATTGTGTGCAAGATTAGAGGAAGAACTTTCAAAACTTGAAGAATCCGATAAAAAGGCATTTTTATCCGATTATGGTATAGAAAGTTCCGCTTTAGATATAGTAGCCAAAGAAAGTTTTAAACTTTTAGGTTTAATTACTTTTTTTACACAGGGAAAGCAGGAAGTACGGGCATGGGAAATTAAAAACGGTTTTAAAGCTCCGCAAGCCGCTGGAACAATACATTCTGATTTCGAAAAAGGTTTTATAAGAGCAGAAGTTATTTCTTATGATGATTTTATTAAAGCTGGTTCTGAAGCAAATGCCGCAAAAACAGGCTCTTTAAGGCTTGAAGGCAAAGATTATATTGTTAAAGACGGCGATATTATGCATTTTAGATTTAATGTTTAAATTTAACAAGTCTGCATAAAATAATTATTTCACTATTATTAAGCATTACGTTATCGGTGTGCATTTGTTGCTAAATTATTGCAATAGCCAACTTTAATTATATTACAAATAAGTGAAATTAAATCACATTTTTAATTTCAAGTAATGAATTATAGTATTAGCAACTCCTTTTCTTACCATCATTATTGCATATGCTGCAAGAAGCAAAGCTGCTATTTTACCTGCAGCGGTTGACCCTGTTTTACCTAAAAATTTTATTAAAATTCTGGTTTTTTTTAAGACAATATAGACTATTAAAATATTTATAAAAAAAGAAATTGTAACTATGATGTATCCATAAACCCCTACTAATATTAAAAGTGTTGTTAAAACTCCTGGTCCTACTATCAAAGGAACTCCTATGGGAACTACGCCTAAATCTGCATTGTTCAAAGATTTCTTTAAATTTTCTTTTCCTGATATTAAATTTCTTATAGATATTATGAAAAGTAAAATACCTCCTGCTATTTCAAAATCATAAATAGAAATTCCCATAATTAAAAAAACTAATTTTCCTAAAAATAAAAAGCCTAATCCTACCGTAAAAGCTGTAATAAGAGAATTGTTGCGGATATGTTTTTCTTCAATTTCATCTGAATCTTTGATAAAATCAATATATATTGGCAAAATGCCGAATATATCAATTGCAACAAGAATAGGTATTGAAGCAAGAAATATATGATACATTGCTGTAATTATAATGGTATTCAACATATAAACAAATAAATTTTATAATTAATAATGTTTATTATTTTACATTTAACTCAAAAAATTATATAATAATACAAAATTGTATAATAAACAATATTAATTAGCATTAATCAATCAGAGCAGTATTGTAGATATATTTTTATACCTTAACTTATTTTATTTTAATTTGAATTAAAATAAAATATATCATAAAAATAAAATAATAAAATAATAAGAGGATAAGTCTAATAATTTAACTTTTAAATTTAACTTTTAATTAATTATGGAGGCGTTTAAGCTTAAATTTATAAACTTCGATTGATTTAACTTCTGATTTAGCTTCTATAAATTTAAACTGACGGTGATAATGGAAAATACAAAAAATACAAATAAGGCTATTAAAATTAAAGAAGGTGTTTATTATGTAGGAGCCTTTGACCCTGACCTGAAAATTTTTGACATAGTTGTTCCTACGGAGCGCGGCACAACTTATAATTCGTATTTTATTCAAGGCAAAGAAAAATCAGCGCTTATAGATACGGTGAAATTAAATACAAAGGACCAGTTAATAGATAAATTAAGCGGTATTACCGATATTTCAAAGATAGATTATATCGTAATAAATCACACTGAACCTGATCATTCGGGTGCTCTTCACAGCATTAAAGAAATAGCAAAAAATGCTACATTAGTATATTCAAAAAATGCGCATCATTTTGTTCAGCATATTATAAAAGCCGATTACAAGAATATAACCGTAGGAGACGGAGATTCAATAGATTTGGGCGGTAAAACTATTCAATTTATAAGTGCTCCATTTTTGCACTGGCCGGATACGATGTTCACATATCTTAAGGAAGATAAAATTTTGATGCCTTGCGATTTTCTCGGTTCTCATTATTGCGACGAAAAAATGTTTAATGATTTAATAGATGATAAGGAAGCAGCATTTGGCGCTTTCAAATATTATTTTGAACACATAATGCGTCCGTTTAAAAATTATGCGCTAAGCGCTATTGAAAAATTAAAAAATTATGATTTTGATATAATTGCTCCTTCTCATGGGCCGATATTAAGAGAAAATTTACAAAAATATTTAGATTGGTATTACAATAGAAGTTTGGATATTAAAAAAAACAAAAGTTTAAAAAAGATAGCTGTTGTTTATGCATCAGCTTACGGAAATACGGAAGAGATGGCAAAACATGTGGTAAAGGGAGCGCAAATAGAATCTTTAACGGATGTTGTATTATGTAATCTTATAAGCGCCGATATTAACGATGTTGTTGATATAATTGAAAATTCTGACGGAGTTATCGTGGGGTCTCCGACTCTTAACGCTAAGCCGCCTAAGCCTATTTTTGATATGATATCGTCTTTGGTTATGCTAAACGTTAAAAATAAAAAAGCTGCCGTATTCGGCTGTTATGGCTGGAGCGGCGAAGCTGTTAAAATGGTAGAAGATATATTAAAAAGTTTGAAGTTTGAGATTTTGCTTGAAGGACTAAAAATACAAATGGTTCCTTTTGAAGAAGATTTAGAAAAATGTGAAAAGTTCGGGATGGATTTTGCTTATAAAATTACAGAGCAATAAAATAAGTAATTATAAATTATAAATTATAAATTATAAATTATAAATAATTATAAATAATAAATAAATTTAAATAAAAAATAATTCTACAATTCATAATAATAGCGTAAAATAAAACAATATAAAAATAAATAAATAATAACATAACAGTTTATAATAGCGCAAAATAAAACAAAAATTAAATCTAAATCATAATAATAAAAATAATAAAAAAATCTAAATAAATAATAAAAATTTAATTTATAAAATTAATAAGTCAATAATTAAAATAAATAAATGGCTGATTTAAATGATTCTAATTCAAACGAAACTTTGACTAAACCTATTTTATGGCAGGATAATAATTTTAACTGGCTCACAATAATTGACGGAACAGAAACTTTTGTAGGACGGGGAAGGGATGTTCCTTATCCGTTAGAAGAAAATGATTGCTGGACTTTGTCAAGCGGAAGAACTTTTTTATATAAAAACGGAAAAATAAAACCCGTAGAAAATTTAAATCAAAATATTAAAATTAAAGAATGTCTTGAAGATTTATATGAAAAGTTTGAGGAATCTTTTCTTTATTCCGATCCTTTAGGTTTTGTTCGTAAATTTAACAAAATAAGAGATATAGAGATAGCAGGTTTTATTGCTGCAGGGTTTGCATTTGGAAACGTTAGCCAGATTCTTAAAATATTAGAAAAAATAGATAAAATAGTTAACCATAACTTTTATGATTTTATTATAAATTTTAAAATAGAAGATGGTTTTAAACAATTTAAAGGCATATATTACAGATTTATAAAAGAAAACGATTTTATCGCTTTATTTTACATTTTAAGCGAAATTATTAAGCAATATGATTCTATTGAAAAATTTTTTATGGAAGGTTACGTTCCTATTGCTTTAAACTTGAAAGAATCTATTGTAAGTTTTTCGGAAAGAGCTTTAAAATTAGTTGATTATACTCATATATACGGCTCCGCCAAGCCGCCAAAGGATGCAAGGGTTCATTTCTTTTTTACATCTCCTTCAGATAACAGTCCTTGTAAAAGATTAAATTTATATTTAAGATGGATGGTAAGAAATTCCGATAATCTTGATTTTGGAATATGGTCTAAAATATCGCCCGCACAATTAATAATGCCTGTTGATACTCATATTTCAAGAATATGCCGATATATAGGATTAACTAATTTTAAAAATCCTTCTTTTAAAATGGCTCTTGAAATAACGGAAAATTTGAAAAAATTAGATTATTTTGATCCTATAAAATACGATTTTGCTATAACAAGACTTGGAATTCTTGACCTTTGCACTAAAAGCAAAAATGAAGATAACTGTGAAAAATGTTCTATATTCCATATATGTAATATAAATTAAATAAAAATAAAAAATAGAGATACCGCTTAGGCATGTTTCTATATTTTCTATATGTAATTGAAATTAAATGAATATAATAATATAAAATAAATAAATAAATAAATAGATAAATAAAAGATAAATAAAATAAATATATAAATAAAATAAATAAATAATAAAATAAATAAATAATAATATAAATAAATAAATAAAGTAAAAATAGGAAAATTTATGAAAATTAATAATGCCGACATAGAAAAAAAATATTTTAATTTTATTTTTATCAAACTAAATCTAAATAAAAAAAAAATAGATAACCTATCTTTAATATATTTAATAGGATTTATTTTATCAATTACTTTATGCAGCATGTTATTATTTAACAGCCATAAAGTATTTGCTTTAAACACTTCAAATAATTTTAAAATTATTAATGTCAAAAAAGTTAAAAAAAGTGTAATTAATAATAAAATTATATCTAAGATAAAAGGCATCGGTAAAACAGCGGGTATTAAAAAGCCATTAAAGGCAAACAAAAATTCAGGCGCAGAAATTCTTAACAGAATAATAAAAATCAGAATTAACAAGAAATATCAGCTAACAGAAAATGTTAGCACTAATATTAAAATTTTATCCGAAAGAAGTATTAATAAATATTCTGAAGTTGTAATTCCGTACTCATTAAAATATCAAAGACTGAAATTAATTAATGCATATACATTGTTAAACGGAATGTTTAAAATAAAGCTCGGAAAACATGCAATAAATATCGTATCTCCAAATTTTGCTGTTAATTATCCTATTTACTCGGATATTAAATATTTTACAATTTCGATGCCTGCGGTAGAAACAGGGTCTATACTGCATTATTCATACAAAATTACTTCATTTAAACCGTTAATTAAAAACAGTGTTTTTGATACAGTTAATTTTACCAGAACTATTCCTGTTAAACATATATCTTTAATTATATATTATCCGGTAAATATGTATTTAAATATTTATCTCCATAATATTAAAAAATCAAATTGCGTTCGCACAATTAAAATAATAAAAAACAAAAAATATAATGTATTGCATTTAAGTTTTTTAAATTTATCTGCTTTAAAAAGAGAAAACTATATGCCTTCTTTAGAAAATTATAGAAAATATATTTCCGTTTCTTCATTTAATTCATGGGAAGAACTTTCTTCAAGGTTTTACTATTTATTCAAATCAGCCGAAGTTTATAATAAAAATATGGTTAACTACATTCATAAGATAAATAATAATAAGGTTAAAAATAATAAAAATAATGACGTTGCTGTAATTAAACATTTCAATTACGGTAAAAATACAATTAATAAAAAATTAAAAGAAATATCAAATTTATATTATAATTTTACAAAATCATTTCAATATACGGGGATAGGTTATGGCATAAACGGATATAAACCCGCTAAGGCTTTTCAAACATTTTCCGACGGCTACGGCGATTCAAAATCTTTAGCCGCTTTATTGATTGCGCTGCTAAAAATTGAACATGTTAAAGCATATCCTGTAATTACAACATCGCTGAATACTTCAGACCTCAATAAACATATTATAAATCCGATGCAATTTGATTCGGTTATAGTAGCCGTAATAATTGCAAACAAAACATTTTATCTTTTTCCAGACTCTTCTTCCGTAAAAGCGTTTAAACTGCCTTCTTCGCTTGCAGGAAGAAAAGCCCTTGAAATATTAGGACATAATAAATATAAGCTTGTTATACTGCCTGAAGAAAATTTTAAACAAAATAAAAAAGTTTATATCTTTAAAGGCAAAATAAACAAAAATGGCGGAATTAGGGGCAAAATATCTTATATCTATAAAGGTGTTTATGCTAAATTTGAACGATCACGTCTGAAAAATATGAATAATTATAAAAAGTTAATAAAAGCCGGAGATTTTTTATATTCCTTTATTCCGGGGGCTAATATAAAATATTTTAAATATTTACATATTAAAAATATTAAAAAAAATGTTATTTTAAAATTAAAATTCGGTGATAAAAATTATATGCAGGGTTCAGGAAATAAATTTATATTTCATCTGCCTTTAACTATTGATAATTCAATGATGCATCTTGTTTTGCGCAATAAAAGAATTTACCCTTTATTGATAGGTTATCCTTTTGAACATAAAGCGAAGATAACTATTAATTTACCTAAGAAATTTAAGCTATTTTATATGCCCCCTTTATTAAATATTAGTAATGCGGCAGGTAAAATATTTTCAAAATGTGCCGATATTCATAATGATAGCAATAATAAATTGGTATGTACATCAGAATTTATATCTAAATCATCAAGAATTAAACAAAAAGATTATAATAAATTCAGATCATTAATAAGAGAATATCTCCAGTACCTTAAAAATTACTATATAGGATTGTCTAGAAATTAAAAAATAATTATTTTCTAATTTTATATATAAGATATATAAATTATCAATATATAAATATAAAAAGTTTACAACTTTCTGTTGTTAGATATTAATTTAATGCTCGACAGCATTGTATTTGCGGTGATTATCGTATTGTGTTTACAACTTTCTATTGTTAGATATTAATTTAATGCCTTTAAAAGATATTCGTCAACATCGGGTTGTTTTTTAATCCATTCTTTGTAGTCAGGCGGTATATCTTTTATAGATGTTCCTTTATATTTACCAAACGGCATTGTCTTAGGTATTCTCGCTTCTTCCGAAAAACTATAAATATCACTCCACTTATGTAAATCTTTTTTTATTAATATTTTTCTTAGTAAACTTAGACAAAGTTTAGCATCGGTTAAAGCATTATGAGAAGTTTTTAAAGTTTCTCTCAGTTTTTTTCTATTAAACGGTTCGCATAAAGCATAACTTAAAGAAGCTAAACTGTGAGAGTCAATTTCTGGAAAGACTGCTTTTGCCATGGCGCAGGTGTCTATTCTTTTAACATTAGGTTTGCTTATAACAGACCAATCAAAATCAATGTTATGACCTATTATGTATTTTATATTTTCATCTAATTTAAATTCAGACGATTTAGGGCAATCAAGCAGCTCTTCGTCTAATATATTGTGAATAGCCATTGCTCCATAACTTATAGGTTTTTCAGGATTATATCTTTGAATAAAAAAATTGTTTTGTTCGTCAAAAGGACTGCCTTCTATGTAAATACCGGCTGCTTCTATTAAAACAGGAAATATAATACCTGTGGTTTCGGTATCAAAAATAAGAACATTAGATGATGTATTCATATTTGTTTATTTATTTATTTTTATTTTAATAGTCAATTATGATATAAATATAAATAGATTGTTAATTTATTATTATGAAATATCTTTTCTATTAAATACAGCAAGAGCTACAATAAATAATAAAATTGAATATGATAATCCATATAGAGTGCGATAAAATATAATATCGGCAGGTATATTTATTTTATAAGAAGTTTCTGCAGAAATGTTGAAGATTGAAAAATTAGGCAAAACAGTGTATAAAAAATGCACTATAAAAGCCATTAACGGATTTATATGATTTTCAATTTTAACTTTGCCGTCTATTATTGTTTTTGCAGGTTTAACTAAAGCGTTTAATCTATCGGAAACTTCCCCTATAAACAGTATTATAATTGTAAATATTGAGGCAAGAGCCTTAGATGTGATTAATGAAAATAAGATTGCAATTATTGCAATAAAGCTTGATTCTATAATTATAAAAAATCCTTGAACAAATATAGACTGGGGTACAATTTCTAAACCGATATTTCCAAAATATACAGGACTTATATATGTTTTCATAATTAAAAGAACGCCGTAAAATATTATCATCATAATAAAAGTAGATAAAATTATAGCCATTATAAGCCCTAATATCCTGCCGCTTAAATAATAGCTTCGTTTTATAGGTTTTGTTAGATTTAAAAATATACTTTTCTTTTCTATGTCGTCATACACAATAGATGCGCCTATAAAAATTCCTATAAAAATGTTAAATATTGAAATTGCGAATATTGAAAAATCAACCATAATTCTGCCCTGGTCTATAAAACTAGTTTGCGACACAAAATAGCTCCCTGAAATTAAAATTAATGCAAAAATTAAAAATGAATAAAATATTTTTGAATTTTTAATTTCATTAAAAGAATAAAAAGCCGAATAAAGTATTTTTTTCATATTATTTATTATTGTTGTTGTCTTTATTCATTAAAAGAATAAAATGCCGAATAAAGTATTTTTTGTATATTTTATTAATTATTTATTATTATTGTTATTATTCATCATTAAACTATATAAATAATTTTCTAACGGATTTTTATATTCCAAATTAACATTTTTATCAATTTTTTCATAAAATTTATCGGCTTCGTTTTCTAAAGAAGACAATGAATTATTTTTTAACAATTTTCCATTTACTAAAACTGCTATTTTATCACATAGTTCTTTGCTGTCGGCAAGAATATGCGAAGAAAAAAATATAGTTTTTTCTTTTTCTTTTAAATGCAGTATAATATCTTTAAATTCTTTTCTGCCTATAGGGTCTAAACCTGACAACGGCTCGTCAAAAACTAATATTTCAGGATCTCCGAGGAGAGAAACGGCAAGAGCAAGCCTCTGCGTCATACCTTTTGAATATTTATGTATTTGAGTATTTCTGGCGTAATATATACCGGTTAGATTCAATACTCTTTCAGTATCGTCTTTGTGATTTTTAATATTAAGTATTTTTGAATAATATTTTATTATATCTATGCCTTTAAGTCCTCGAGAAAATGCAGGGTTTTCAGGTAAAAAGCCTAATTTGTTTCGTGCTTTATAATCTAAAGAACTATATCCGTTAATTTTAATATTTCCCGAAGAAGGCTTGATAAGTCCGACTATCATTTTAATAGTTGTTGATTTTCCTGCCCCGTTAGGTCCGAAAAAACCTGTTACTTTCCCTTTATCTATAGCAAGAGAAAGATTGCTTACGGCATTTTTTTTAATTCCAAAAAAGCCGACCCTAAAATATTTTGTTACATTATTAATTTCAATCATTTGAAATAATTGCCTTTTTAGATGATTTAGATTTATCCTGCTTATTAGCGAATATAATTATTGATTTATTATTTATTTATTTTTTTTAGGTATAAATAATTTTAAACTATAAGGTATATGAAGTTTCATTTTTTTAGATTTTAAATAAATTTCTTTATTTATTGCGTTTATTCTAACTTTTATAATATGTTTTATAATTGGATTTTTATTATGTTTATACATTGTTTCAAGAAATAATTTAGCTTTTGTAAAATTTTGCGAATTATTAAGGAGTTTAATATACAAGAATTCAAGATATTTCGGACTTCCCTCAGTATCAACCGCGTATTTGAGATAATAAGCAGCTTTACTGTAATTTCCCATATTATAAAAGTAATTAAATGAAATTAGAAACGGAATGTTCCAATTTGTTCCCATATTTTTAAGACCTAATTTTAATATCTTTATCGCTTTTTTTGGTTTTCCCGCAAGTCCTAAAAGAGTTCCTGAAGCTTGATACGCATAATTAAATCTTTTATTTAATTTTACCGTTATAAGCGAAATTTTATACATATAAGGATAATGCAAATAAGCTAATTTTTCCGAAGAAGCCTCTTGAACAAACAATGTCCAAAAATAATCGGAAAATAATGTGTTGAAATTTAAATCTATAAATTTTATGAATTCAGGTTTAATAGAGGAATATTTAAGAAAAGTTATCAATTGAGTTTGCGTGTTTTTCTGAGAATAATTAATTTTGGAAAAAGAGAAAAAAATCATATAAATAAGAAATAATGAAAATAATAAAATTAATGATTTTTTTAAAAAATATAATTTCATATTACTTTTATATTAACTTTAAATAATTTAAAGTATTATTAATATAAAATATCTTATATCTTATATCTTA
>JAJZVN010000004.1 GCA_021845685.1 bacterium | reverse complement strand
TATAAATACGAAAAACTTTTAAAATTTGATCAAATTTTATATTGACAAAACATTAAAACTATGTTCTAATATAACAAAATATTATTTTAACACATCAGGTTGACACAAAATATTGAACACTCCCTTTATAAACTTATAAATGAAGCATTTTTGCAATTAAATATTAACTAAATTTTTAAATCGGAGGTTTTTATGCAATATATTAATCTCGGCAGAACAGGGCTTAAAGTATCAAGACTATGCCTCGGAACTATGACATTCGGATTTAATTTTAGAAATATCGGTGCCGTCGGACAGGAAGATGCGAATAAAATGGTTAAATACGCCTATGAAAGCGGAATAAATTTTTTTGATACTGCGGATATGTATTCTTTCGGACAGTCTGAAGAAATAACAGGCAATGCTTTAAAACAGCTTAATGTGTCAAGAGATAAATATGTTATTGCGACAAAGGTAAGATCTCCTTTGAGCGAAGAAGCTATGAGCGGCAAAGGAGACGTTAATAACGCCGGTCTTTCAAGAAAACATATTATAGAAGCTTGCAACAACAGTTTAAAACGGTTAAAAATTGACTATATAGACCTTTATCAGGTGCACGGATGGGATATGTTTTCACCTATTGAAGAAACGCTGGAAGCTTTAGACTATTTAGTAAAACAGGGAAAGGTTTTATATCTTGGAGTTTCTAACTGGACTGCGCGCCATATTATGAAAGCTCTGTATTTATCTAAAGTTTATAATTATCATTCTTTTGTTTCCTTGCAGGCTTATTATTCTCTTGTTGCAAGAGATTTAGAGCATGAACTTTTGCCCTTATGCAATGAAGAAGGGTTGGGAGTCCTTCCGTGGTCTCCGCTTTCAGGCGGGTTTTTAACGGGAAAATATACTAAAGAAAATCCAAAACCGATGGGCGCAAGAAGAAGCGAATTTAATTTTCCTCCAGTTGACGAAAGAGGATACGACACCATAGATGCATTAAAGAAAATATCTAAAGATAAAAGTGTTTCAACGCCTCAAACCGCTCTTAGCTGGCTTTTACATCAAAAAGGCGTGAGTTCCGTTATTATAGGAGCAAATAAAATGTCCCAGCTTGAAGACAATATTAAATCCATAGATGTTAAACTGACCGATGAAGAAATAGCCGAATTGTCAAAAACTACGTCCCCTAAGAAGCTATACCCGCAATGGATGGTAGAATGGCAGAATGAAAGGACGAGTTTTAATTTTAATAGTTAATAATAAAATTAAAATAAAATTAATATAATAAAATTAATATAAAATTAAAAAAGAAGGTTTGATAATATATTATATATTTAATTAATAATGTAAATTAAAATAATTTATTATTTTTATTTATTATCATAAATTAATTTAATTTAAGTTAAATTAATTATATATTATATTTTTATATCATGGATATCATAGACGCTATAAAAACCAGAAAAAGTATCAGGAAATTTACCAATGAAGATGTTAGTATTGATAAAATTTTAGATATAATAAATATTTCCGCAAATTCTCCCAGCGGCGGGAATTCTCAAAATTGGTTCTGTTTGATAATAAAAAACAAGGATATTCTTAAAAAAATACGCAGCGAAACAGAATTGGTTTATAAAAAAGTTATAGGAAAAGAAGCTCCCGCCGTTTATACTTTTTTTACAGATGCCCCTATTGTTTTGGCAATTGTTGAAAAACCTTATATAGGTTCTATAGATGCAATACTTGAAAAAACAGATAAAGAAAGAAATTATATAAGAAAATTTATTGTGAACCCCGGACTGCAGAGTGTTTCCAGTTTTATAACCCATATTTTGCTTGTAGCACACAATGAAGGTTTAGGAGCCTGCTGGATGACAGGACCGTTGATAGCAAAACAGGAAATTGAAAAAATTCTTGAAATTGATAAACCTGATAATCTTGTCGCCTTAATTCCTATAGGAAATAAAATTGAAAGACAATCAAAAACTGCAAGAAAAGATATATCTGAAATTATAAAAATTATTAAATAGAATTAAAATTTTTAATACCATTAACACCTATCCTCTAAAACCGATTTTAAACTAGGCTCGTCTATAATTTATAGAGCTGTGGGACATTATTTTTATCCCTCCGAGGCACTTATAATTTTTATGTGTGCTAAAGGGAGATTATTTTGTTTCGAATAATTCCCTGGGAAGTTCAGATTGCCTGATTATCGATTGCAATGTTCCTAATGCTATTTCTTTATGTTCCGGCACAGGTATGGTTATAGTAGTTTCTTTGCCTTGTTTTTGCATTATTATATGACTTCCGCGTTTGCGAACTTCAGCGAATCCGTAAAGACTCAATAGCTTGCAAAGTTCTTTTCCGGAAAAAATCTTTAGTTTAGCCAAAATTAACTTCCATAGGATAAATTATGACTTCATTATTTTTAAGCCTGTTTCGAACCTCTAAGGGATCCGCCGCCTCGATAAATAAATCGAGCGCTTCTTTCAGATTGCAATGGGCTTCTTCCTTGGAACTTCCCTGCGATACGATATCGAGCTCGGGACACCAGGCGACAAAAATATCCTTTTCCTTAGTGATTATTGCATTATAATTTATTGTCATGATTTTTCACCTCGTTAATTAGCATTATAACATAAAAATTTCATTCAAAAAAATAAATAATGTTTCAGAAAAACTTATTTTGCGGTAGGGAGTAAAAAGACGAAATGAAAAAAGAATCTTTAAAAATTTACTTTAAAAAACGCTTATTATATTAAATACAGCAATAAGATATTCCTATATATTATATTGATACAAAAGAAAAGCATAGAATTATTTCGGAATTTGGAATAAAATATTTTATAAACGATTACAACGCAATTATTCATCATATAGACTTAAACTACCTGGATTGCAAGGCGTATCGACTTAATCGCGGATATAAAGATGAAACATTGCCGGAACCTGTTAATAAAATAAACAATTTAATGGAGCTTTTGAATGTATAATAATAAAAGAAACGAAATTAGCACGTTAGGGGTTTATCCGCAAAACGGACAAAAAATAACTTCGCTACAATAAATATTAATATATAGACCTAAAAAAATGAAACACATATCGAAAATATTTTTATTTGCGCTTATCCTTTTTTCTGCAAACACGGTTTCCGCCTGGACGCTTGGCGGAA
Source organism: bacterium (assembly GCA_021845685.1). Classification (GTDB taxonomy): domain Bacteria; phylum SZUA-79; class SZUA-79; order Acidulodesulfobacterales; family Acidulodesulfobacteraceae; genus Acididesulfobacter. The sequence continues at coordinate 129,570 of JAJZVN010000004.1, read as the reverse complement.
ATTACGCCAAATCCGACCCTAACTTTAACAAATTAGCCATGCGGGTTTATAATTCAAACAGTCCTTATATTTATACACAAGGAGCCTATACCTATAACGCTATACCGATAACGACAACTGTATCGGGTTGTAAATTAATAAGCGTAATAAGGCAAACGCAGGGCTTTCCAAAACCGGCTTATTGAGCGATTGAAAATTACAAGATATGCGGCGGTAATATTTCGCAGGTTAAAAACACGAATATGGCGGGATGGAATAACTTGCCAAAAGGCATAAAACCTGTTATAAATCATGTAATTGCCGAAGCCAGGCAATACGGCAAAGCAACGGCTAATTATTACGGATACAGGGTAATAGGCAGGGCGCAGGCTTATAACAGCAACGCGGTTTATGTTTATGTCCTGAACGGGATTAAGTTAGAAGCGATGATGAGGTTTTAAAAAATATGATAGAAATATAATAATATATTGTATATAAATTAATTTTTTATATTAAAAAATATTAATTATGTATACCGATACAGAGCTAACAGACTATTTAAATGGAATAAGGGATATTGCAACAAGACCTGAGAAAACTCATCATAGATATGAAGAAGCCACTTTTACCCCTTTATTTTCAAGGCTCATTGACTATTCCGAGTTTAATATGGAATCTGTTTATCAACAAAAAAAACATAAGAACAGGCCTTAAGCCCGATTTTTCCATTTATAGTGATGGCAAATTAATAGGATGCATCGAATGCAAGAATATTTCAATAAACCTTGATAACGAAGACTGTCAGAATCAAGTCCGAAAATACTCAAAAGAATATAATAATGTTATATTGACCAATTTTATTGGGTTTAGATTGTACCAAAATTCAAAGTTAGTAGATACTATGTTGTTTGATAACCTTTATAAAGCAAGTTCCGAAAATGTTAAACATTTTAACAATCTTATAGAAAGCTTTTTTAAATACGGTAGCCTTTTAAATAAGAGGCTAAACAAAAACATCGATTGGGAAGATAACAATGTAAATAATTATGGATTCGCATTTCCTATGTGGGAATTATTATCTTTACTAATTGGGTTTTTCGGTCCCACAATTATAAAAAATATTATATTTATATTGTTTTATAGATGGTCCGAATCTAACCCTTATTTATTAGAAATTATAGAAATAATAACGCTTGTTTTGATTATAGGCGTAATTTTTTGGAAGTTTAAAAATTCAAAAATTTCTCAGCAATGGATATGGATTGCAATCGGAACGCTTTTAGCGGTATTTATAACATTTCTTTCAATCAAAGTGGTCGGCTTTCCGTACATTTTATTATCTCCCGCATTTCATAGTCATGTAAAAAACGATATTAAAAATGGATTGTTAATAGGAGTCATCGTAATATTCATTTTGGCATCTCTTATTGGTTATAGTAAGCTTAAAAAACATGATGAATAAAAAGGGAGTATAAATGATTAATGATAAAAAAATAAAAAATTTAATGACCGACGCTTACAATAAACTTCAAGAAGTCAATAAATTCTTATTAGATATAGAAACATCCTGTGAAATCGATATGGATAAATTAGACGAGTTTAAGAAGTTACAAAACGATATTAATAATCTGCTTGAAACAATAAATTCAGATTTTTGGGTACAGACATAAACGAAAGCCAATCTAAAGCTTTAGAAACCATAGAACAAAATAAACCTGATGACGATGCAGACGTGTTTTATAACAAAGGCTTGGCATATATAAAAAACAATGAACCGGAAAAAGCGCTTATTGAATTTACTAAAGCAATAAGCTTAAAACAAAATAACCCCGATTATTATCTCAAAAAAGGTGATGCGCTAAAGAACCTAAAACGGCTGGACGAGGCATTGACGGAATACAACAATGCTATTAGGCTTAACACGCAAAATCCTGATTACTATATAAGCAGGGGCGATCTTTTTCAAAAAATGAATCAGCTTAGAGAATCTCTTTTGGATTTTGACAGGGCGATAATGTTAAATCATAAAATTGCAGATTATTATTTCGCTAAAGGTAAGGTTTTATATGATTCGCAACGATATAACGATGCAATAGAAGAATACAATAAAGCATTAGATTTAAAATCGGATGAATCTCCATATTATAATGCAAGGGGGAATGCTTACAGCCAATTAGAACAATACGACCAAGCAATGATAGATTACGAAAAAGCCATTGAAATTAATCCGAATGTCCCAAAATATCACCTAAATAAAGGTATCTGCTATAATGATATTAAAAATTACAATAAAGCATTGAAGGAATTTGATATCGGAATAAGCCTAAATCCAGAAGAAATTAGCGATTATTATCATATGAAAGCAGAAACTTTTTATGATTTAGAACAATATGAAGAAGCGATACATAACTATGATTTAGCTATAAAAGCCAATCCGAATAATCCTGATTGTTATTTCGGAAGAGCCGATTCACTGTTTGAATTGAAAAAATACGATGAAGCGCTTAAGGGATATGATATTGCCATCGGCATTGATCCAGGTTTTACAGATGCATACGATTCTAAAGCTTGGGTGCTTATAGAAACAGGCATGTTTGATGAGGCGGAATTAATAATCAACGACGGTCTAAAAATAGATCCATTTTCTGATTATCTTCTTCTGACTTATTTTGAGCTGTTGGCTTTAAAAGGTGAAACCGCTGAAGCTATAAGATTAATAGAAGGGAAAGTTAAATTAAATCCATCTCTTAATGTTTTAATTTGTTACCAGATGAAATTAGATTTTGAAAATAAATCCTCTACGGATATTGAGAAAGAAGCGCTCAAATTATATCTGGAAAAAAATTGCGGCTCAAAATAATAAAAATATTAATATTTACAAATTAGTGACATATTTATTAGATATAATAGCCATTTCGGACACCTTAGACGGATATTTTTAGATACTTGAAAACTGGATAGTCTTATAGGTTAAATATTTTATAACAATTAATTTAAAATTAACGAAAAAAATTCCCCAGCATGATGGGGAAAATTAAATTGCAAAAGTGAGGTTTTTTAGTTGCAAAAAACATTATTGCAGTATGGAATAAAAATATAAATAATATGAATAATAAAAGCAACAAAATTGGCAGAAATGATCCATGTCCGTGCGGTTCCGGCTTGAAATATAAGAAGTGTCATTTGGATAGCCCAAATAAACCGTCGGTAAAAATCAGTGAATTGGATAAGGCATTTAATAATTCATACAGCAAAAAATATTGTTCTGTTCCTGATCTATTGAAAGGGGAATGCGAAGGCGGAATAATTAAAGCGCATTCGGTTACAAAATCATCCCTTGAAAAGATATCGCAAAATGACCATGTTTTTGGTTTTAATATCTCTTCTCTATCAAGTGCAATAAAAAATGGAGGAAAAGTAAGACCAAAAAAAATAGGCAAAGGTGTTGCGTCAATATTTACCGGCTTTTGCTCAAAACATGACAATTCGCTTTTTACGAAAATAGAAGATAATAATTTTAGCGGATCTAAAGAAGAATGTTTTCTGCATGCATATAGAGCATTATGCATGGAGTATTTTACTAGGAAATGTAGTATTGACTTTTCAAATTTGAATATTATTACGGAACTTCATTCCGGTAAAACTCCCTCCGAACAAATGTTTTTGCAGGAAGATAACGCCCAACATAAGGCTGGATTAAATGTTGGAATGAAGTATTTAGAAAAATATAAATCAGATTTTGATAATATGTTGATATCAAAAGACTTCGATAATTTTAATTCATTGGTTTTAAAGTTTAAAAAGATTCCAACCGTTATGGCTAGTGGTATGACAAAGCCAATTTATGATTTTAACGGGAACCTTATTCAGGATTTAAGATATTTAGAAACTACGCCTGTTGATATTTACCATAACACCTTTTCATCTGCAGGCTTGGGTTATGTTATTTTTTCTTGGATAGGAACTAATATGATTTGCGAAAATTTTATTCAATCATTAAACCAGATAAAGCCCTGTAGAATAACTAACGCTATTATTAGGTTTTTATTTTCTTCCTGCGAAAATATTTATATTTCTCCTTTATGGTGGGATAATCTTGATAAAGCTAAGCAACAAAGCTTGATAAATCGTTTTCAATCAAATGATAGTCTATATATGGGTTATCAAAAGAATTATTATTTATAGGATGATAATATATTTTATGCAGATTGGGGAAAATGTTAAAGGCCGTTTAATTTTTGCGTCAGTCCTGTATAATTAATTAACATTGTGGCAATATTCAAGATTGCATAAATATTATTATGAAAATATGTAAATAAATTTACTTGATGTTAATGCTAATATAAATTCACCCACTAAATTGCGTTTATTTTCACCCACCTAAAATGGTATATTTACCCCTAAAATAATTCATTATTTCAGGGAGGATAAACCAAAAAGTGTCTTAAATTACTCCAACAATACGGGGGTTAGACCACCTTTTTCTTTTAAGTAATCTCTGGTATATCCGGCAATAAACTGCGAACCGTTATCGTTTCTTACGGTAGCGCTTTTTATATAATATTTGTTAATAACCGAATCTAATAAATTTACCGTATCTTTTTTAGTGATAGAAGGTTTTGCGATATAGCCCAACGCCATTCTTAAGAATATGTCTAAAATAGTAAGTAAAAATACATTTATATGCAAACCCTTGATATGAACGTATTTAATATCCATTTCTAAAAAAGAAAACGGTTTATCTGCCGCAACTTTCCTGAATTGAACGAACTTTCTATCAAATACCGGTTTTATTCTCTGTCTGTGCAATAATTTATTTTCTTTCATAAGCCTGTATACTTTTTTCTTGTTAATGTTGTATTTATTTTGTTTTAAATATTCTGAGACTTTAATATAACCGTAATCTACGAATTCCAAAGATAAAAGATTTATTATCTCTTCTATAACCGCTTTGTTATCTGCTGCCCATTCCGCCGTAACGGTAACGGAGGAAGGTTTTCTTCCTTTATTACCCGTTTTCTTCCTGTAATAGTAAGAACTCGGAGAAAGACCAATGTATTTAAGAACGTCTGCTATTTTGTCTTTGTACTTATCTGCTAATTCAATCTTGTCTGATTTCTCAATAGAGTTTTTTTTAAAAGCTCGTCTTTTATTTTAAGCTCAAACTCTTTTTCGCCTATAAGAGCTTTAAGCTTCTCGTTTTCATATTGCAGGCGGATTAATTCAGGATCTTTGGATTTATCGTTTAGTGAGGTCACGCCGTCTCTTATAAAAGCTCTTTTCCATTTGTAAAAAAGGCTCTGGCCTATTCCGTATTTTCTTAATGTCTGGGGAACTCCATTGATTGTTCCTTCCTGCAGTATTTTAATCTTGTCGTCATCCGAAAATTTTCTTCTTAAATTTAATCCCATTTTTTACCTTCCGATTGACTTCATTATAGTGTCTTATTTTATTCCAGTCAATTAGGGGGCTAATACAATATTTTATAAAAAGGAGCCGCAAATGAGCGATTTAAAAAAATACATAGACAAAAGAAAAAAAATAGACCCGTCTTTTGAAAAGGGATTCGACGAGGGCTACGAGCAGTTTAAAATCGGAGCGACGCTTCGACAGATGCGCGAGTCTGCAGGATTAACCCAGGAAGAACTTGCCGTTAAGCTTAAAACAAAAAAACGGCTATTTCGAGAATTTAAAACCATGCCGAGGATATTAAGATTTCCACCCTTGGGCGGCCGGCCAAAATAAAAAAGGGATGTGTATTTTAAAAATATTCCAGAAGTGGTAAAATATAAACATGAAAACATTAAATTCTTTAAAGCTTAAAGATAATGAAATAAAAGCCATAAAAGAATTAAAAAGCAGGATACTGGAATCTTATCCCGGGGCCGATTTGATTATTTACGGCTCAAAAGCAAGAGGGGATTACAATAAGGAATCCGATATAGATGTGCTTATCGCATTACCGGACAATTATAAGATAGACAGAAATATAACGTTCGAAGAGCTAAAAAAACTATATTTTTTGCCGGTAAATTACAAATTAAAAAGCGATATAATAGGTAAAGCGGTTGACGTGGAATTAAAATACGGCGTTTTTTTCGATTTAAATATTCAGAATAAAAGTTATCTTCAAACTAATCTTGCCAACATAGTGCCTCTATTCGAGAACTTAAATAAAGAAGGCGTCGCGATATGACTCTGAACGCGAAAGACAGGGAGTCGCTTATAAAATATAAAATAGAGCGCTCGTTAGATGCTCTTAATTCTGCTGAAAGAAATTTTAAGGAAAACGATTTATTCACCGCCGTTCAAAGAACTTATTACGCAAGTTATTACTCCGCCGAAGCCTTGCTGCTTATTAAAGGGTTGTCGTTTTCGAGCCACAAAAGCTTGATAGGCAGTTTTAATAAAGAATTTGTTCATACGGGATTAGTAAATAAAAAATATTCATCGATCCTAAAGGAATTATTTGAAACAACACAAACCGGAGATTACGGGAATTTCGTCGGTTTTTCAAAAAGAGGAAGTTGAAAATAATTTAAATAAAGCCAAAGAATTTATCGAAGCAATCAATAAAATTACGTTAAAAATCCTGAGCGAAACGAATTAAAGGAGTATAAAAATCAAATTTTTGTGTACAGTTTGAGATTTCTTGTTCTGTCTGTTTCATTGCGTCAATCTCCTTTTAATTAATTATAATTTAATTATACAGGATTGACACAGAATTTTGAACGGTCTCTTTTTTACAGGAATTTTTATAGTAAATATAAGGGGGCACCATCATCATCGCCACCATCGCAAAAAGAATTGCAAAAATTTTTGCCGGTTTAATTTTGAAAAGGAGAGTGTTTGGTTCGTTTTTGATTTATCCGAACAACTGCGAATGGGTTCCGATATCTACGAGTCTTAATTCATCCCCTAAAACCTGATATATTAAAAGAAGGTCATTTTTTACGTGGCATTCCCGGCAGTGATTAAAATCACCGGTTAATCTGTGGTCTTTAAATTTGGGTTCCAGAGGTTTTTGGTTTAATAAGTTTTCGATGACGGAGATAAAAATTACATCATCTTCTTGATTTTTAACTCTTTTTGGATAATGCTTTTTAAACTTATTTGATTTAGAGAGCTTAAGTTTCAACTTCTTAGTTCCCGCATAAGATCTTCTACGCTGTTACTATAAGTCACTTCTCCTCTTTCCGCCTCCCTTATAGCCTTCCTGGTTTCCTTATTAGGTATTTCAAGCTCGAAAGGAAGCTTCTTATCCATGACTACTTTGGCAAGGAATATGTTAATCCCGTCGCTTAAAGTAAGATTATATTTTTTAAAGAAATCCTTCGCAAAATCCCTGTTTTTTTTATTCAGTTTTATGCTCGTTGATATTCTTTTTTCGCTTGGTTTTATGGCTAATGTTTTCATAATTTATTACCTCTTTATTTTAAAATGTTTTATATTATTATAACACTAAGGTATTACTAATGCAAATATTTTATTTTTACCCCCCATATGTCGTCAACCGTTTTTTCAATGTCTCCGGCACCAAGTGGGCATATTTTTCGGTAGTTGACGATTTTTTATGCCCTAAAAGCTTGCCGACGGTAAATAACGGCGTACCGCTTTTTATCATTTTACTTGCGAAAACATGCCGCTGGTCGTGAATATGCATATCTTTAAAACCTGCATTTTTGCAAGCGGTATAAAGGGAACGCTTAAAATAGTTTAGTTTTTTACCGTTATTGTTAAAAACATATTCATTGCTGTCTTTCTTTTTATACACACTTGTCATACATAATGTCTTTCGTAATTTAATAGTGAGTAAAGGTGGCAAATAGGTGACGAAACTATGTATAAAATTATATAAAATCGACTAAAATTTAGCAATGTGATTTTTTTACGGCTTGCCGTGAACTGCTTATTTACTGCGGTTTTTAATGGTCGGGACGACAGGATTTGAACCTGCGACCCCCTGCACCCCATGCAGGTGCGCTACCAAGCTGCGCCACGTCCCGATGATTTGAAATTACATTAGGCAAATCTTGCTTGCTTGCATTTTTTGTTTTTCACTTATAAACTTATGAAATGTAGTATTATTCTATAATTTTATAGCTTTTAACAAATTTTTAAAATAATATTAATAATATATTATAATATATATAAAATTATCATTTTATTATTTTATTGTCAACAATTGATAAATAATATATCATAATTATGAATTATATAATATTTAACATTAAAACATAAAATAAAATAGAATTAATAAAATAAAATAAAAATAATTAATAATGAAAAATAAATATAAATTAAAATAATAAATAATAAAAATATATTTGAATAATTAGCTGCAACCTATAGTAAAAAATTTAGTAAAAAATTATAAAAAAATAAAATAATAAATTATGAATAAAATATTCCATTTATTGAATGATAAAATTGTAGCATTAGGCGATTTAAAATTATCAATTTTATCTATCATAGTAGCAATTTTAGTTCTTATACTTTCTTATATATTGTCTCGTTTGTCAACAAAGTTTTTAAAAAAAGAATATTTAAAAAAATCTTCGTTACATAAAGGTACTAAGCTTATAATTGAAAGGTTTATTAAAATATTTATTTTTATAGTCGGTTTTTTTATCAGTTTCCAAATTTTAGGCATTAACTTAAGCTCTCTTGCAATATTTGCAGGCATTATAGGTTTAGGCATAGGTTTTGGCATTCAAAATATTTTAAGTAATTTTATTTCCGGAATAATAATACTATTTGAACAACCTATAATGGTAGGCGATTATCTCACAGTAGGCAGTTTGGACGGCGTTGTTACTGAAATAAGAACAAGAAGCACTACCGTTACAACAAGAGATAACATTAGAGTTATAGTACCAAATTCTACTTTTATATCGGAAAATGTTATTAACTGGTCGCGTGAAGACCCTAAAATTAGAATTCATATTCCAGTCGGTATTGAAGAAACTGCTTCAAAACTTGATTTGGCAAGAGATATTTTACTTCAAATCGCTTCAGAGCATCCTAAAGTTCTAAAAGATCCTAAACCAAGCGTCTGGTTTGAGACATTTGGAAATTCCACATTTAATCTTACCCTTCTTATATGGATTGAGTCCGCTATTTTAAGGCATTATGTAGTAAGCGATATAAATTTTGAAATAGCAAAAAGATATGCGGAGAATGGTATTGATATAACCTATCCTTATACAAATTTATTATTTAAAAACGATCTGAATATTAATAGTGACAATAACAATATTGATAATATAAATAAAATATTAAATACCGGCAATAACATTCAAGGGCAAAGGCAAGACAGCAGTTATACAGAAAGCCAAAAACAAGGTGCAAATCAGGTTAAACCTCAAAGTCAGGATGTAAAGAATATAGGCAGAGGCAGTTTTAATAATATAAATAAAGATTAACATACCGGCAATAAGCAATAAAGCGTAAATTAAATAAATTTAAAATTAAAGTTTTAATAGCTTAAGCAAAGATTAATATACTGATAACAGTTCAAAAAGCATGGGCATAGGAATAAAAGAATTTGCAGTTTCACCAAGTTAAACAAAGATTGTATTAATTAGAGCCCGCTCTTGAAAATTTCAAAAACTGGGGTATAATAAAAAATAAGAGAATGTAAAACAAAAGCAACTGAATGTATTAATGTTAAATTTATTAATTAATGTTGTGGTATAATTAAAATAAAGAGTAAAGAGAGTGTAAAACTAAAGCAACTGAATGCATTAATGTTAAATTTATTAATTAAATTTATTAATTAATGCTGTTGAATTTATATTAATTATTTAAAATTATTTAATTGGGAGGTGTTTTATTATGGCAAACATTTCATGGTGGGATCCTGTGTATAATGATGTTAGAAATGATGTCGGAAAGATTTTTTCTGAATTTATGCCTTCGACGATGAAAAGATTTTGGGGTTTGACTCCCGGAATAGGTGAGCCTGCGGTAGATGTCATTGAAAAAGATGATTTAATAATAGTAAAAGCATCTATTCCAGGTGTAAATAAAGAAGACATTAAACTTGAAGTGCATAAAAATGTATTAATTATTAAAGGAGAGCATAAGGTAGAAAAAGAAGAAAAGAAGGAAGATTATTACAGAAAAGAAATTCAGTGCGGATCATTTTATAGAAGTGTAGAATTGCCGTCGGATGTTGAGAGCGAGTCTGCCGATGCTGTATTAAAAGACGGTATATTGGAAGTAACTTTGAAAAAAGTTGCTGTTCCAAAACCTATTAAAATTGAAATAAAATAAATCGTATTCATATTAATTATTTAATTATCATATTAATTAATCAAATTAAAATCTTGGCCACTTTAGACCTTTTTAATGCTTAATTATAAGCAATAAAATATTTAATAGTTAGATTGTATTAAATATTTTAACTATTCAGGTTTAAATGTGGCCATTTTTATATTTTAATTTTATAATTTATTATAATTCATAATATAATATATAATTATAATATATAATTTTCTAAATAATTTTAGAACTAAAAAATAGAAAATTTTTCAATATTTTAAAATTAATAAAAAAATACTTGCGTTCGCCTTTTGTTCGTATTATAATTCAATATATAATAAAAATATATATTGAAATTTTTGCATTATAAACAGCAACGTCATAAATAATAATAACAGCAATAGCAATAATAATAAAAATATTTAATATTATTAAGAAAATATATTATATTAGAAAATTAAATAAATTTTATTAAAATATGTTAAGTAGAAAACAAAAAGATGTTCTTGATTTTATAACAAATTATATTAACGGCAGGGGTTATTCGCCTTCTTATAGCGAAATAGCCGAAGCCCTTGGTTTATCTTCAAAATCTACCGTGTTTAAACATATACAATCACTAACTGAAAGAGGTTTCATTAAAAATATTCCGGGTAAAAAGAGAACATTACAGGTTATCGGCGATAGAGAAAATTTGATCCGTTTAATAAAAGATACAAAAAGCAGCCATACAAGGAACGGCATTATAAACAGCAATAATAATACAGGTATTAATAATACGGTTATTGCAATGGATAATATTGGTAACGCCGGCGATATAGTCAATAATAATAATATAGTAAATTATAACTCTAATGATGATATTATTAATACGCAGCGCAGCTTTATCCACTTATACGGATATATTGCCGCAGGTTATCCTATAGAAGCTATTCAAACTGATGAAATGATAGAATTGCCTGAAATTTTGGCGGAAAATAGCGGCAAAAAATTATTTGCTTTGAAAGTGAGAGGCGATTCTATGATAGAAGATATGATTTTAGACGGAGACATAATTATATTAAAAGAATGCTATGAAGTCCCCCCTAATGGAAAAATTGTAGCGGCAATAGTAAACGATTACGAAGCCACGCTTAAAAGATATTATGCTTTAGAAAACGGTATGGTAAAACTTATGCCTTCTAATCCGGCATATAAACCTATTATAATCAGTAAATCCAAAGTTAAAATAATCGGCGAGTTAAAAGGGCTCATACGCAAGTATGGGTTTTAAATCAAATTAAATATATTTATATATTTTTGAAAATTATTAATTTTTATAAATAATTACCCGTCTCAATGATATAGTTTTAAGCAATATAGCTATAAAGGCAATATTTTTTATAATAAACAGCAAAAAACTATTGACAAACTCCAAAATAAATTAAGAATAAGCTATACATGCCTGATAACCAATGATAATAATAAGACGATAAGATAAATAGATAAATAAAGGAAAAATTAAAATATGAATAAAGAATTAGTAGAAACGATAAAAATATATACTACGAAAACCCATAAAGAATTAAATGATTATCTTATAAATAAGCCAAGTGATAACATGGTTCAAATGCTTATTGATTTACTGACGATGTATATCAATGATAAAAATTCATCAACGATTAGAGAGTTTATAACAGTTACGTTAGCGGGTTATATGCATAAAGAAAGCAAAATAGGCTATAATGGATTTAAGCAAGATGTATTTATTTCAGGGCAAACTATTAATTGCGAAGCTAAACCTAAAAATTTTAATACAGAAGAGTTTAATAAATACAAAAGAAAAGAAAGGTCTACATCACCGGCTAAATTAAATGGAAGCGGAAATTTTAGCGATTATACCCCTGAACGATTAATTAAAAATTTAAACGAAAAAGATTTAAATATGCTTGTAAGCGGGTTTGTTGACGGTAAACTTATTTATATTATTGAATTTCCATTTGTTTGTGAAAATTTTATAAATAATTTAAAAAATAAACTAAATAAATGGTTATCAAAATTAGAAGGCAGCAAAACAAGAAAAGGACAATTTTTAAGAAGTGCTGATTTCACTTATAAGGACTTTTTTGAGTGCAAGAATTTAAAAATTTCATATATTTTAAGCAAAAAAGAATTAGAAGAATATAAATCATATATATCTAAAGATTTTTATAATTTTTTGGAGGATAAAGCAAAATGAGCCAGAAAGAATATTCAAACAAAATTATTGAAGGCGATATATTAAATGTTTTGCAAAAGTTACCCGATGATTTTGTTGATATGGGTGTAACTTCGCCGCCTTATAATAAAGGAGAAAACAAAAAAGGGTGGTTAGTTGCAAATGTAAAATATTCAAACGGAACTGATAAGATAGATGAAAAAATATATCAAAATAATCAAATATCTGTTTTAAATGAATTGTTTAGAATTATAAAACCGGGAGGCTCTTTTTTTTATAATCATAAATTAAGATGGGAAAGAGGAACTATGCTGCATCCAATGGATTGGATAAGGCAAACAAAATGGAGCGTCAGGCAGGAAATAATATGGGATAGAATGATTGCCGGCAATATAAGAGGCTGGAGATTTTGGCAAGTAGAAGAAAGAATATACTGGCTTTATAAACCGTATAATGAAAATTTTATCGGGGAGGAATTAAAGTCTAAACATGCTTTGTTATCGTCTATCTGGAGATTTTCTCCTGAACAAAATAATTCTCATCCGGCTCCTTTTCCATTAGCATTGCCTGTCAGGTCAATTTATTCGATTATGGATGAGAAAAGAGGTTTAATAATTGATCCTTATTGCGGCAGCGGAACAACTTTAATTGCCGCTAAAATTTTAAATCATAATTTTATTGGAATAGAAATTTCTAAAGAATATATTAATCTTGCGAATCAAAGACTAAAAAATTACAAAGATGAGGAGAAATATGCCTATGAAGAAATAAATAGACATATCGTTAAGAAAACATTTAAAGAAAGAAAAGCAAACGGTGAATTTACGGGAAAATACGGAAAGAAAAAAGATATGATTAGAAAATCTAATGAAGAATTAGAATTATTCACTTATGATTAAATATAAATATAAAAAATAGCAATCAAAAAAATAGAATATTTTTATAGATAATTAAGTTTTATATTTAATTATCTATAAAAATTTAAAATTAATTTGTTGTTGTCAACTATTAATTTATTTGATTATTAAACAATAATTATTTAAAATAGTTATAATTTGAATTTAATAATCAAAAAAATTAAGAATCAAAATGCAAAATAAAAATCAAAATAATCATAATACAAATAGCAATACAGATAATAAAGCTAATAAAACTATAACAGCAGGTCCGATAAATATTACAAAAGAATACGTAGATAATCCCTACATTGAAATATAATTAGCTTATTAATTTTCATTATTTTAATTTGTTTGTTTATTGTTAATCTATGATTATCCTTACACTTCAAGAATACGATATTATATTTTCCGTCGCTATTTTCCTTTTGACGCTTTTTCTGATTATTAAAAAACCTTATAATATAGGAATCGGTTATAGCGCAATAATAGGCGCTGTTTTAGCTTTTATTTTCGGAATTATAAAATACAGCGATATTTTTAAAGTTGTGGATATTGTCTGGGACGCAACTTTTACTTTTGTAGCTATAATTATTATTTCTTTGATTCTTGATGAGGTCGGTTTTTTTGAATGGGCTGCTTTGCATGTTGCCAGATTTGCAGGAGGAAGCGGCAGAAAAATGTTTATATACGTCATACTTCTCGGCGCTTTAGTCGCGGCTTTTTTTGCAAATGACGGAGCGGCTCTTATTATAACTCCGATTGTTTACGAAAAAATGAAGGCTCTTAAATTTCAAAGAAAGAATATGCTTCCGTTTATTATGGCAGGTGGTTTTATTGCCGATACGGCTTCCCTCCCCTTTAAAATTTCAAACTTAGTAAATATTGTTTCTACTGATTATTTTAATATAGGGTTTTTTACTTACTTTATAAATATGTTTGCTCCGGATATTTTTTCTATTATAATTTCAACATTTGCGCTTTATTTGTTTTTTAGAAAAGACATACCGTTAACCTATGATGTAAAATCGTTAAAGATGCCGAAAGAAGCTATTAAAGATGAAAAACTTTTTAAGTATTCTTTTTTAATTTTGCTTTTACTCTTAGGAGGTTATTTTGCAAGCGAATTTCTTAATCTCCCCGTTTCATTATTTGCCATTGCGTTTGCTTTGATATTTGTGTTTTTAGGATTAAAAAGTCCAGCCGTTAATTTAAAAACCGTGTTTAAAAATGCTCCTTGGAGCATTGTCGTATTCTCAATCGGCATGTATCTTGTAGTATTTGGTCTGAAAAATGCCGGATTGACATATATGTTAGGAAAGTTTATTGCTTATTTTTCCCATTATGGCGGTTTTGCTCTTATAATGTTGACGGGATATTTAGCGGCGTTCACATCTTCTATAATGAATAATATGCCTACGGTTATGATAAACTCTCTTGCAATTCATTCTGCAAATTTAAAAAATATAATGCTTAAACCTGCCGTTTATGCTAATGTTATAGGGTGCGATTTAGGTCCTAAGATTACACCTATAGGGTCTTTGGCAACTTTACTCTGGCTAAACGTTTTAGAAAGAAAAGGTATTAAAATAGGCTGGGGTTATTACTTTAAAGTCGGAATAATTTTAACCGTTCCTGTTTTATTTTTTACATTGCTGGGATTGTATTTGAGACTATTTTTGTTATAAATATTATAAACCTAAAATTGCCGATAGAAATTTATAGACTGGATTTCAGCCCACGCGAAATGATTTTGATGGATTTTAAAAATTCACCTGTCGGGTATCATTCCTGCGAAGGCAGGCATCCATTATTGTTGAAATATTGCGGTATTCTCAATAATTTCTATCGGCAATTTTGGGATAAATATTTTGATTGACGGTGAAATTTTATTATATTATAATAAATCTTTAAATTTAGAAGATAATATAATAAATAAGGAAAATTAAAGTTGGCGTTATTTACGCATTCTACCCCCCCCCCCCCCCGAAAACGGAAAACGCAATAAAATTATATCAATGATAAAAAATCAAAATATATATCTTGCAGGTGCTCTATTTATAATTATTGTTGTATTAATTGCAGGTGTTTTATTTTTTACAGGCCCGATTCCCATAAAAAATATTTCTTCATTTAATTCAAATCTTTTATTAAAAACAATAAAATTAAATAACGATATACGAAACATTAAAAGCAGCTTGGATAAAGTTATATATTACAGCACTTTAAAACCTTCGCCGATTCAAAAAGAAGGGTTTAAAAAAGCGTTAAATACACTAAACCTCAGGTTTCAAAAAACCGACAGGCAGTATAAAAATCTTAATATATTTATTAAAAAAAATAGCGTATTTTTAAAAAATAATCGTCAAATTATAATATATTTTAACAAATCATATTTTAAATGGAAAAATATTAGCAAACCTATTCTTGCAGCAATTATAAAATATCCTGAATATATATCGTCTAAAATATCCTATAAGATTTTTTTAAGAGATACTCTGTATTTATCCCATTTGTCTACGATAAACATTATAAAAGCAACAAGGATATA
The DNA here is from genome assembly GCA_021845685.1 of bacterium. Taxonomy (GTDB): domain Bacteria; phylum SZUA-79; class SZUA-79; order Acidulodesulfobacterales; family Acidulodesulfobacteraceae; genus Acididesulfobacter. Next base: position 113,681 of record JAJZVN010000004.1, on the reverse strand, counting down.
TTTTTTAAAGACTATAAATATTGCCGTTTATATATTTATAATAGCAACCGTTGTAATTATAATCATGCTAATTTTATTTTTTTATTATTTTAATAAATTTAATGAAATTTTATTGAAGAGCGAACAAAGATTTAAATCTTTGTTTTATAATCTGCCGCTTGTTTCTTTTATCGTAGATGTTAAAACAGGTAAATTTATAGATGTCAACAACGAAGCCATTAAGTTTTACGGGTATTCAAAAAATGAGTTTTTAAATATGGGAGTAGAATCCATAAATGTATCTAATACTATTCAGGAGCTGATAAATTTTAGGAAGTCGGCAGCAGAAAAAGGGAGCAGCACCGTTACTTTTAAACATAAACTTAAAAACGGGAAAATAAAAATAGTTGAAGTTTATGTAGTCGCTGCTCTATTAAATAATAAAACATATTTACAGGTCATAATTTTAGATATAACTGAAAGAAAATTATTAGAAGATAAGCTTAAAGAATCGGAAGAGCTATTTAGAATATTAACGGAGAATTTAATTACGGGGATAATACTTTACAGAGAAAAATACATTTATGCAAATCCGACGGCTGAAAGCATATTAGGTTATACGCAAGATGAATTTTATCAAAAATATGTTTGGGATGTGTTTTCCGATGAATTTGACAAAAAAATAATAAAAAAAGCTATAGAAAAAAGATTAAGCGGAGAAAATATGGGTCAATCCCATTACACATTTAAAGCTTTGACAAAACAAAATAAAGAAATTTGGCTTTTAATATCATCTACAACCGTAAAATATAAAGATAAATTAACCGCCCTTGCAAGCTTTATAGATATAACCGAAATGATAAATCTAAGAAATGAACTTGAACGCGAGAAAGAGTTTTTTAAAATATTAATTGAAAATATAGGCGTACCTATAAGTCTGAATAAAGAAAAAATAATATATGTCAATTCTGAAATGGAAAATTTAACCGGATATTCCAAAGAAGAACTATATAATATGAATATATGGGATATATTCTATGTAAATAATAAACAAAAAGAAGAAATTAAATCAAATATTAAAAGAAGACTGAATGGGGAAAAATTTATAAGCGAATTTATCTTTAAACTTAAAAATAAAAGTGAAACTGAATTGTGGGTTAAAGTATTAGGCGGCACTATATTTTATAATAGCGAATGGGTCGTTATAGTCGTATTAACAGATATAACAAATGAAATGTTGGAAGAGCAAAAGATTTTAAAAGAAAAAGAAAATTATAAATTGTTATCAGAATTTGACGATTTAACCGGAATTTATAATAGAAGAGCTTATAAGGCTAAATTTCACGAAGCTTTCAATACGGCAATGAGATACGGCAGACCTTTGTCCCTCATAATGTTTGATATAGATAAATTTAAGGATATCAACGATAATTTAGGTCATCAAGCAGGAGATATTATTCTTAAGGAAATATCCACTGCCGTTAAAGAAAACCTGAGAACAGCCGATTATTTTGCCAGAATCGGCGGAGAAGAGTTTATGATAATTTCCCCTGAAACAAATATAGACAAAGCGAAAGAATTAGCGGAAAGACTTAGATTAAAAATTGAAAATCATAATTTTTCAACAGGAAATAATATTACTTGCAGCTTTGGAGTAGTAAGTTTTAACAAAAACGATACCGAAGAAAGTCTTGAATATAGAGTTGATCTTGCGCTTTATAAGGCAAAAGAAAACGGAAGAAACAGAGTAGAAAACGCCTAATTTGCAATTTTGTATGTAATAACTTCTATAAGTATAAATAAGTGGCATGTTACACAATCGGGCTTATTGTAGAGGACGCCTAATTTGCAATTTTGTAAAAATTGCAGCCTGTTTTAATTTTAATATAATGCAATTAATTTTTTTTATAACCGCCCTTGATTTTTAACAAATATAAGATATCTTAATATAAGATAAATATTTAACAGTTATTATTTATTTATAATTCTTCAATCATATAGTTTAGTTGCCTGCTATACTGTTCATTAAATATTTTCAGGTTATAAAAGCTGTTATAAACCTGCTGCTCTGCAATTTGTAGATTTTTTTTAATATTATTTTATATTATATAATTAATATCAGTGTTTAAACTATAATAATTAAATTATAAAATTGATTAAAAGCTAATATTGCAGCTGTCATTGCAGAATCAAAGTAATTTTATAATTTAATTTATTCTTAAAAAGGAGGAATAGTCATGGTTTTTCCAAAAAGATTCTTATTATCTGTTGCTATGATGCTTTTTATACTTTCCTGTCCAATAATCATAGCTAAAAATGTTTACGCCGTTAATTTAAAAAGTTTTATTTTAAAACCTGTTCCAATTCCTAAAAATAACCTGCAGACTAAAGAAAAAATAAAATTAGGCAAGATGCTATTTTTCGACAATAGATTGTCCGGCGACGGCAGTTTATCTTGCGCATCCTGTCATGTTCCAGCAGACGGTTTTACGACTCCTACAAGGCTCTCTTTGTCATATCCTACTACAATGCACTGGCGGCACACTCCCTCAGTCATAGATTCAGGATATCTTAAGTTTTTATTCTGGGACGGCAGAGCGACATCTTTGGAGCAGCAAGCGTTAGGACCGATAACTGCTCCGTTTGAAATGAACAAACATATTCATTACTTGACGGCGGAACTTTTCGAAATTCCTGTTTATAGAAAAATGTTTAGACAGGTATTTCACGCAAATAATATTATTACACCGAAAATGGTGGCTGAAGCGATAGCATCTTTTGAGAGGACAATAGTCGTCACTAAAACCCCATTTTACAGTTATATAAAAGGCAATAAACATGCAATGTCAAAAAAGGCTATAGCAGGATTTAAATTATTTATCGGAAAAGCTTCATGTATAAGATGTCATTACGGTCCGGTGTTTACCGATAATAAATTTCATGCTTTGGGGGTGCCGCCGCTGCATCTTAAAGGTAAAACCGCAAAACTTGTTGCTGTAACAAGGCATTATTTTACTTACTCCTTTACACACCTGAAAAATTCAAATAAAGTCAAAAGAGATCTCGGCAGATATTTAATAACGCATAAAAAATCAGATTTATATAAATTTCTTACGCCCAGTCTTATAGATGTTGGAGAAATAGGACCGTATTATATGCATAACGGAAGCATAAAAGGTCTTTTGAATGTAGTAAAATTTTTTAACAAAGGCGGCGGAAATATACCTAATAAATCTAAATTAATTAAACCGCTGCATCTTACTTTAAAACAAGAATATGAAATAGTTGCCTTTTTAAAAGCCTTAGATGGACCAAAATTTAATATAACTGCGCCAAAAGAACCGCATTTTATTAATAAACCTAAAGTTGTTTCTACGGCTATGACTACAACCAACGCATCAACCGCAACTGCGTCTATGGCTGCAGGTCGGCAGCTTTTTGCATCTGACGGGTGTATTACCTGTCATACAATAAACGGTAAAGGCGGCTCCATTGGTCCAGATCTTTCTCATATCGGCTCGCAGAGAACCATTGCATGGATAAAGACCCAAATAGTTAGTCCGTCGGCACATTTTGCTTCAGGAAGTACGGTGACTATTAACGGTAAATCTTTTATGGCTATTATGCCAAATCATCATGGTATGCCAAAATCTCAACTTAATGCAATTGCAAAATACTTATCGGGATTAAAATGATTTTTAAAAATAATCCGATTTTTCTTGACAATGTTTTTTGTTAAATATATTATATTATTTAAATTAAATATAATCGTTCTTTGAAAATTAAAGCTTAATTCCATTAATTATCCAATGGAAACGGAGGAACCAGAAATTTTGGGGCTAATATTTTCTTATTTATTAAATCAATAATGACAATTTGATAAAATAGCAAGATATAAAATAAATATAAAATAAATAGATAAAAATTTATTATATTTGTTCTTTATTTTTATTGCTTTTTATTATTATTTTATGTATTGCAATTGATAACATAATGAGAAAATAAGGGATTACTCTTTACTCCTAGCCCGTCAGCTAACTTCGTAAGCTATTAAAGAGAGTTAAGACCAAGACGTAGTTTTAAGTAGTTTTAATTTAAAATTTGAATTTAAAAATTTGATATTTATAATATTAGTTTATAAAATAATCTTTATTGCTATTGCCATTTTTATTTAATATTGATTTTTTAGTTAATATTTATAAAAAAATAGATTAAATTTAATATTTTTAATTCCAATTATTATTTTATATTTATTATAGGTATATAGCTGATTGCCGATTGAATTATATTTATAATTTAAACTAATTAAACTACTTACTGATTATTTAATTTATATACTTATTTATTAATTATCTCTGATTTTAATCAGGTGATAAATAAATATTAAAAATTTCTTTAATAGCCGAAGGTTCTATATCCTTCGGCTATTTTTTTGCCTAAATCAATTTTGTTTTGATAAATAATATAAAAAATTATTTATCAAAACAAATCATAAATGAAAATATTGTAATGAAAATAAAAATGGAGGATAACAAAAATTATGATAGAAAATACTATTCTTTTGATAGTTTCAATTATAGTTTTAATATATTTGTTTTATGTATTGATATATCCGGATAAATTTTAGAGTTTATAAAAAATTTAAAATTAATTATTGTCAACATTAAAACTACATTAAATTTATTTTACGATAATATGAAATTTTAGTTTGCAATAAACAATTTATTATCCTCGGTATAAAATAGTATATAAGTTGACATACATTTATTTATTATTAAAAGTATTATTAAAAGTTTATTAAAATTTAAATTGATTTATTTAAATTAATTTTATAGGAGATTTTAAAATGTTAACTTTTTTATTAGCTTTAGTCGCAATAGCAATTATGTATGCAAGTTTATTTTTATTAATAGATTTTCTTGACAAGATATAAGGATAAACAAAATTTATAATTTATATTTATAGAAGATTAAAATTAAAATTAAAAAATAAAATTAAATAAGGATTGATTAAAATGACTTTTACAGGGGTTTTACAAATAATCGCAGTACTTTTAATTATGGTTCTGGCAGCTGTTCCTTTAAGTAAGTATCTTGCGCATATCTTTAAATATGAACCTACTTTTTTGGATAAACTGATTAATCCGTTTGAAAATTTAACATTCAGGTTTTTAAATATAAAAAAAGAAGAAGAAATGACATGGACAACCTATTTAAAAATAGGGCTTGTTATTAATTTTCTAATGCTTGCCGTTGTGTTTCTGATTTTAAGATTTCAAAATTATCTTCCGTTTAATCAGATGCATTATCCAGGCATTCCGTGGGCGCTCGATTTTAACACGGCAATAAGTTTTATAACAAATACTAACTGGCAGAATTACGGCGGCGAAGAAGTTATGTCAAATTTTTCGCAGATGGCGCTTGTTTTTTTGCAATTTACTTCTGCCGCAACGGGTCTTGTTTTTGCTGTTGCTTTTATAAGAGGAATTGTCAGGCATGAAGCTAAATATGTAGGAAATTTCTATACCGATTTTATTAAAGCAATATATAGAATTTTTATTCCGTTATCGGTTATTTTTGCAATTATAATGCTTTCTCAAGGCGTTCCGCAAACATTTACTATGCAAAAAAAAGTCGTGAATATGACGGGAACAAAACAAACGTTATCGGTTGGACCTGTTGCGTCAATGGTGTCAATCGAAAATTTCGGTACAAACGGAGGCGGGTTTTATGACGCAAATGCCGCGCAGCCGTATGAAAATCCAAATCCGTTCACTAATGCGCTTACAATATTTATGATGGGTACCATTCCCATTGCTCTTTTTTTTATGTACGGAATAATGATAGACGATAAAAAACACGCATGGACATTATTCTGGGTTGCTTCTACTCTTTTAGTTATATGCATTGCCGTAATTTATTCACAGGAGGCGCACGGTAATCCTTTTCTTGCGCATTTAGGCGCAAATGTTACGGCTACTAAATATAATCCTGGCGGCAATATGGAAGGTAAGCAGGAACACATAGGTATCGCTCAGACTTCGTTTTTTGCCGCGGCTACTACTGCTTTTACTACAGGAAATGTTGACAGCGCTCATGATAGTTTTATGCCGCTTTCAGGCATGATACTTCTGGCTGAAATGATGCTTAATCTTATATTTGGCGGTAAAGGAGTCGGTCTTTTAAATATGTTGACCATGGTGATAATCGGGGTTTTCATAGCAGGTCTTATGGTAGGACGAACCCCGGAGTTTCTTGGTAAAAAGATAGGGGCAAAAGAGGTAACGCTTGCTACACTGGCTATGTTTGCACATGCGTTCATAATACTTGTGCCGTTTGGTATAGCACTTTCTACCGCAGGAGGTCTAGCAGGAATATTTAACCCTGGTCCACACGGACTTTCTGAAGTACTGTATGCATTTACCTCAAGTGTTGCAAATAATGGATCTGCATTCGCAGGATTAGACGGAAATACCGTATTTTACAATGTAATACTTGGATTTACTCTATTTTTTGGAAGATATATCCCTATTATATGCCAAGTAGCAATAGCAGGCGCTCTTATAAAAAAGAAGAGGATTCCCGAATCTGCGGGAACTTTCCCTGAACACGGTTTTTTATTTTACTCCGTTGTTTTGGGAACAATAATATTAATCGGCGCATTGACATTTTTCCCTGCGCTTGCATTAGGACCGATTGCCGAACATTTTGCAATGGTTAAAGGACATTTATTTTACTAACTTTATTAACCGTAACAAGATGATTAATTATCAGAGGTTAATTATGAATAGTTATATTCTAACTATATATGGCGCAGCTGCTGTTTTTCTAATGATTATATTCTACGCTTTAGAATCGCGTTCGCGCCTGTTTACGTTTCTTTTTGCAATGGCGTGTATTGCATCCGCAGTTTATGGCTGGCTGGCCGGTACATGGCCATTTGGGATTGCGGAAACTATTTGGGGCGGAGTAGCTTTTTATAAATGGTATAAGTTAAGAAAATTAAGTCATTAAGCAGATTTTAATTTAATTCATTCTGCAATAAATGATGGTTAATTTTATTTTATTTTTGCAAAAACAATTTAATAATAAAAAAATGAAGCATAGAGGTGTTTTATGGCAAAAGAATTAATAAGAATGATAAAAATAACGCTTTTATTATATGTTATATGCTCTATCGCATATACATTTTTTATATGGGGTGTAGGAAAAGTATTTTTCCCTTTTCAAGCCGGGGGCAGCATTATCTATAAAAACTCTAAGCCGATAGGGTCAATGCTTATAGGCGAAAAATTTACCTCTCCATATATATTTAATGGAAGACCGTCTTATGCGGGAAACGGCTATAACGGCACAGAATCAAGCGGTTCTAATTATGCTCCTACAAACGGTAAATATATAGCTATTGAAAAGAAACTTATAGATAAGTTTTTAATAGAAAATCCGACCGTTAATAAAGGCAATGTTCCTGTTGATATAGTAACGGGTTCAGGTTCGGGTCTAGGACCTTATATTTCTATAGCCGCCGCCCTTGATCAGGTGCCGAGAATTTCAAAATTAACAGGAATCAAAGAAAAAACACTGCGCAAGCTTGTTATAGACCATATTTCCGGAAGGCAGTTCGGGATTTTCGGCACGCCCGGATTAAACACGGATAAACTTAATCTTATGCTTGCCGAAATTTTAAAAGTGAAAAATAAAAAATTATTTAAAAAGGTTTTTTCGGGTCTTGCAGGCTGATTTTTATCAGTATGATTATAAAGATAAATTATAACATTTAAAGATTTGATTTGTATAATATTGTATTAAACCATAATCCCGATTATAGAAAACATAAGGGTTTTTTATTATTTTTTTTGTATATTATGGAGTTCTAAATAGGGATTAGGGTTAAACGGTAGATTAAAAAATATTTAGTCTGTTTAGTCTGTTCTGTTCGATTAAATATATGTTAAATAAACGCAATTACAATATATTTTAAAATTATTAAAATTAATAACTTTTGATTTTAAATTTAAACAAAATAAATATCGGAGTGAAATTACAATGTCAAACAAAGCGTATTACGTATCGGCATTTAATAAAAAAATATTGAAAACGGCGATTATAGAATCGTTCAGGAAATTAAATCCTAAGGTAATGATTAAAAATCCTGTTATGTTCGTAGTTGAAATAGGTTCTGTAATTACTACGGCAATTCTTTTTAAAAATTTATTTTTACATGATTTTAAATATATGCTTTTTATAGTTCAGATAACTTTATGGCTGTGGTTTACGGTTATTTTTGCAAATTTTGCCGAAAGTATTTCCGAAGGCAGAGGCAAAGCTCAGGCTGAAAGCCTTAGAAAAAGTAAAACCGAAGTTATAGCGCGTTTATTAAAAGCCGACGGAAAAGAAGAAAAAATTAAAGCTTCAATGTTAAGAAAAGGGGATATCGTAATTTGCGAATCGAACGATATTATACCAGGGGACGGTGAAATCATAGAAGGTATTGCATCAGTCGATGAATCTGCTATAACGGGAGAATCTGCTCCGGTTATAAGGGAAAGCGGCGGAGATAGAAGCGCTGTTACAGGCGGAACAAAAGTCCTTTCCGATAAGATTACCATAAAAATTACTTCAAACCCGGGCGAAGGATTTATTGATAAAATGATAAGTTTAGTTGAAGGAGCGTCAAGACAAAAAACTCCTAACGAAATAGCTTTAAATATTCTGCTTGTTATGTTTACCGCTCTTTTTCTCGTAGTGGTTGTCACTATTGAACCGATGGTTGCGTATTTTCACGGATATATTTCTCCGGTTATATACGTTGCTCTTTTAGTATGTTTAATTCCTACTACTATAGGAGCGCTGCTTTCCGCAATAGGTATTTCAGGAATGGATAGGCTTGTTAAGCATAATGTAATAGCTATGTCGGGTAAAGCGGTAGAAGCTGCAGGAGATGTAAATACGCTTTTGCTTGATAAAACAGGAACAATAACGTTTGGAAATAGAATGGCTGTAAGTTTTATTCCTGCAGAAGAAGTGAATATTAATGAATTAGCCGATTATGCACAGCTTTCTTCAATTAGCGACGAAACTCCTGAAGGACGTTCTATAGTTGCGCTTGCAAAAAAATATGGTTTAAGAGGCAGACATTTAGACGAAAATAATATAAAATTTATTCCTTTTTCCGCTATGACAAGAATGAGCGGCGTTGATATTTTAGATAAAAAAGAAAATATTAGAAAAGGAGCAGTTGAAGCAATTTCAAATTATGTCGTCCAGAATAACGGAGCTGTAGATAAAAAGCTTATAGAAGCCGCCGCTAATATTTCAAAACAGGGAGGAACTCCTTTAGCTGTTGCCGTTAATAGCCGTATGCTCGGCATTATTCATTTAAAAGATGTTGTAAAAGGCGGCATTAAAGAAAGAATAAACAGTTTAAGAAAAATAGGTATTAAGACAATTATGATTACGGGAGATAATCCTCTAACAGCAAAAGCTATAGCCGATGAAGCGGGGGTTGACGAGTTTGTAGCAGAAGCTACACCTGAAACAAAAATGGCTATTATTAAAAAAGAACAATCTTTAGGCAAATTAATTGCTATGACCGGAGACGGCACAAACGATGCTCCAGCTTTAGCTCAGGCAGATGTCGGAGTTGCTATGAATACAGGAACAATGGCGGCTAAAGAAGCAGGCAATATGATTGATTTAGATTCAAACCCTACAAAATTAATTGAAATAGTTGAAACGGGAAAACAGCTTCTTATAACAAGAGGGTCGCTTACTACATTTTCTATTGCAAATGATTTGGCAAAATACTTTGCAATAATACCTGCTATGTTTGCGCCTATTATGCCATGGCTTGCACCGTTAAACATAATGGGACTTTCTTCGCCGCAGTCGGCTATACTATCAGCAGTTATATTTAATGCTATTATAATAATTATTCTTATCCCGCTTGCTTTAAGGGGCGTTAAATACAGACCTGCAAAGGCGTCGGATATTTTAACGAGAAACCTATTGATTTACGGACTTGGAGGAGTAATAGCTCCGTTTATAGGAATAAAGCTTATTGATATGCTTATAACTTATCTCCATATTATCTAAAATACTAAAAGCAATTTGTTAATGTTTTAGAATATAACGATGATAATTAATTAAGATATTGTCTAAAAATTAGTCATATATTTTTTAAATTTTATTATTGATTAATTTTGAGGCATTTTTAAGAAGAAATTTTTTTGCTAAATTTAAAAAGCCTTATAAATTACATGGATGTTATTTTGGCATTTTTATTGCATTAACATAATTGAATTTGAATTCTTGTAAATTTTCGCTTAGTAAAATTATTAATTAATAAAAATTTAACAATTAAAGAGGAGACATTAACAATTATGCGAATTAAATTAAAACATCATTTAAAAGCAGTTCTTATAAGTTTTATATTTTTAACATTTATATTGCTCCCTTATGTTTTTATCAAAAGTTCTTTAGCTGACAGCTTTAACGGCACGGCTAAAAATGCTATAGGCGCGGGCGGTAGTAATAATACTAATACCAATAAAACTATGAGAAGTCTTGAATTAAAATTAAACAATCTTTCTAAAGAACTAAAAGCTTTGAAGCAAAATCAAAAAAACAATCAAAATAATTCTTATTTTTCAAATATACAGTTACTCGGCACATTGGCAGCGTCTTATACATATAATTTTGCAAAACCGAACGGTTATAATGCGAATTATGGCGATAACTGGCAGTCTGACGGTTTTGCGGTCAATCAAGCCGATATTACTATAAGAAGATCGCCCGGAAACGCATCTGATCCTTACGGCGTAGGTTTTCATATATCTTTTGATTTCGGTCAAAATATTCAGTTTTATGAGGCGTATTACGGCAACCCGTCTTATTTTACCCAGCCGTTACAACAAAGAAGACCTTTTGACATCAGACAGGCTTATATAAATATAAATTTACCTATCGGAAGCGGGTTAGATATTCATATAGGTAAAGAAAAGGAACTCTTGGGCTGGGAAGATTTCAACATGACAAGAAACTGGAACAACACATATTCTTTATTAGATAATGCTGAGCCATCGACATATACGGGAATATTTTTTACATATAATTTTATCCCAAGTTTACAGACGACATTAGGCATAGCAAATTCGCAAAATACCGTCGTGCCGATAAACAATCTACCGACGATAGAGTTTAATGCGGCATATACTCCGCTCAGCGTTATCACGTTTAACGGAGGCTTTGTTTACGGGGCAAACAGCTACCTTGTCGCCAACAATAATACTGTATATCAGGATAATATAAATAAAAGTTTTTACGGTTATGCTAATGCAGTTTACAGCCCAACTGCCGACTGGTCGTTTGTTTTGGAGCGCGATGCGGGTCTTGCCGGCGGATTAAATCAAAGCATATTAAATTCTAACGGGATAACGCCGGGTCAGGTTGTATATCCTTCACTTGTGCTATCCAATAGTTCAACTTACGACAAAGGATATTTCAACGGAACATCTTTTTATATTCACCATCAGCATGATTATTCAATCGGTCAGATTGCCGAGACATTAAGGGAGGCTTTTGCGGTTGATTCTAACGGTTTATTTGAACCGAGCGTAACACCCGGAAATTCGTACACCTTTGTCGATTCTACTTTAACACTGGCTTATTCTCCGTCAAATAAGATGTTTAAAAATATGCAATTCAGATTGGAATTTGAAAATCAAAGGGCAAATCACTCTATATATCCGGCTGGATTAGATAGCCTGAAAAGGTCGCAAAATACATTTAATCTTACGGTGCTATACACATTTTAAGGCTAAGGCTTTTTAAGTATAATTATTGAAAATATACTATGTAGATTATTGCAGCGCTATATACATTTTAAGTTTAAAAGCCTTTTAAGTCTTAAAATTTCAAAAGCCCCGCTTATAGCAGGCGGGGTTTTGCTTTTTTTTAGATGAAATATATTATAAAATATTATGGCAGTATAATAAAATAAATAATACGCAGGGTTATTACAGCGCTCATCCAGAATAAAATTTTCTATAGGCAATTTTGGGATACGATATATTATTGATGCACTCTTTATTATTATAATTATAAGTTTGTGGGATTTACGGCAAATTTATGGCAACTTTGTGATAAATAATTTTAAATTTTTAAAAGTAAAGCAGGTATAACCTTTGAAAATTGAATACAACAGACCTTCCGCAGATTCAGTATTAAATAAAATTAAATATTCTTCAAGCGACGCTAATGTTTTCAGAATATATTTAGGGGCGGTTCCAGGAACAGGAAAAACTTACGCAATGCTTGAAGACGGTAATTATTTGCTTGAAAACGGCATAGATGTTGTAATAGGTATCATTGAAACACATGGAAGAAAGGAAACTGAAAAAGTAATCGGCAAAATACCGATGATTGCAAGAAAAAAAATAGAGTATAAAAATTCCGTATTTGACGAATTAGATGCTGAAGCGATTATTGCAAGAAAACCGAATATTGTTTTAATAGATGAACTGGCTCACAATAATATTCAGGGTTCAAAAAATATAAAAAGATATCTAGATGTTATTGATATATTCCAATCTGGAATAAGCGTTTTTACGACATTGAATATTTTTCATTTAAATTCAATAGCCGAAAAGGTTGAATCTGAATTGGGGATTAAAGTGACGGAAAGGGTGCCCGATTATATTTTAAATTATGTTACGGAAATTATTAATATAGATATTCCTGCCAATGAATTAATAAAAAGGTTAAAAGAAGGAAAAATTTATTCTCAAGACAAAATAGTTATTGCCCTTGAAAATTTTTTCAAACTTGAAAATCTTATTACTTTAAGAGAATTATCTTTAAGAACGGTAGCAGATGAATTAAGCGAACAGTCCGCTGATATCGGAAATTCAAAAGATAAGTTAGAATTGAAATCAAATGAGAAAATATTAGTTTTAATAAGTTCAAACCCAGATTCTGCAAGGTTATTAAGAATAGGTTCAAAATTAGCGGGTAAACTTAGTTCTAATTTTTACGCGCTTCATATAAATTTAAGAAATAGACATAAAATAGGAATTATCAATAAAGATTACGATGAATCTCTTGCTAAAAATATATCAATTGCCGAAAACATTGGCGCAGCGGTATTTAGTTTTCAGGCAGACGATGTTGTAGAAGGTGTTATAGACTTTGTTAAAAATAATAATATATCGCATGTTGTTATCGGCGCCACCAACGTAAAAAAAGGAAAAATATTGAAATTTTTTTACAGAAGCATCGTTAATAAACTTATAGACGCTCTTCCCGATGTTTCTTTTCATGTTGTTCCGACAACTTCTAAAAAATTCACTTCTAACAAATTAAAATAAAATTTTAAATCAAAATTATTACAAATTATTCAATTAGCCGCAAGACACTACAAAATTTATAATAAATAATATAAATGTAATAATCATTTAAAATAAGTTAATAATATAATATAATAAAACTTAAAAATACCGGCGGGTATTCATAATATCAAATAATCTCTGTCATATTATGAAACAGAAAGCATATCAATTCATAGATAGGCAGTTCACAATAATTTCTAAATAGAAAAAAATGAACGATAAATCATTGCAGATAGAGTCAAGTACTGAAGCAAAGCCACAGGAAGCTGAAATAAATTCTGCAAAAGACGACGGTTCTGACACTCGCAATGATTCCCAACCACAAATTATCCATGGTGTAATTAAAAGCATTATTTTTTATAATCAAACCAACGGTTTTATTATTTTGAGGCTTTTTTCTAAGGACAGAACCTTAATAGCTTCAGGCAATTTTTTTGATATGCCCGTTGTAGATTCAAAAATTAAACTTAAAGGCAGGTATATTTATCATAAAAAATACGGCTATCAGTTTAATTTTGACGAATATGAATTATTTCTTGCCACTACAAAAACATCAGTAGTTAACTATCTGTCTTCCAATATATTTAAAGGCATAGGCAAATTTTTAGCTGAAGAGATATATAATAAATTTAAAGAAGAAACTTTAAATATAATTGATAATGAACCCGAAAGAATCAGAGAGGTCAAGGGCATAGGCGAAGTTAAAATAAATTTTGTAATTGAAGGGATAAAATCAAGCGCAGGGCTGCGACGTGCCATAATGTTTTTTAAACCTTATCAGTTCAGTGATTATGAGATTAAAGCTATTTATAATAAATTTAAAGAAAAATCAATTCAATTAGCAAAAGAAAATCCGTATATTTTCACAGAAATAAAGGGTATAGGTTTTAGAAAAGCAGATATCATGGCTAGCAAATTAGGTATTTCTAAACATGACCCAAACAGAATTAAAGAAGCAGTAAAATATCTGATAAACGAATTATGTATGAATAACGGTAATACTTTTGTTTATTTTTCTGATATTAAAAATAATATTTCTGAAATGATAGAAGATTTCGGAAATAACGATGAAACCGTTATAAACGGAGAAATTAATCCAAACGCCGATGTCCTGCATGAACAAGTTAATTTTAATTTTACAGATTTAAAAAAATTTATAATTGAGCTTTATATAGCAAAACAGATAATAATAGATCCACCTTTTTTGTTTTCTGATTTTAAAAACGAAGATGCTAATGTAGATGTTAGAACCGATGCCAATACCTGCGCTAATGCCGATGTTAATGCCGATATCTATTCGTTAGATTTCAATAAACGAAAAATTTATCTTCCAGTTTATTATTATTCTGAATTAAGAATCGCAAAAGAATTGCAAAGGTTGCTTTTACAAGGGGTATCTAACGGCCGCAATGTAAGTGGCGATTATTACGACGCAAATAAAGATAAAGCTGCAACAGTCCATAATTTTTCTGAATTTTTTACGGAAGAGCAGAAAAATGCGATAATTAATGCTTTAAAATATAAAATTTCGATTATTTCCGGCGGACCCGGGACAGGCAAATCTACAATTATTAAAGAAATTTGTAAAATTCACAAAGAAAAGAATATCGCTTTGACATCTCTTTCAGGAAAAGCAGCCCAAAGATTGGAAGACATAATTTTTTCTGCAGATGAAAAACGTAATAATCCTGATGCTGCGGACGGCACAACTTATAGCATTTCAACAATTCACAGATTGTTAAAAGCGACTATTAACAGAGAAACAAACGAGTCTTATTTCACATATAATGAAAACAACAAGCTTCCTTTTGATTTAGTAGTAATTGATGAAATGAGCATGGTGGACGCAGTTATATTTTCGCAACTTCTGAAGGCTTTGAAAAACGAAGCAAAACTAGTGCTTGTGGGAGATGTTAATCAGTTGCCATCTGTAAACCCTGGGGATTTGCTCAGAGATTTAATAAATTTTAATGAAAATATTATCCCTTCTACTTTTCTTACCAAAGTTTTTAGACAGAATGAGGGCGGTCTTATTAATCTTAATGCGCATAATCTTCTTAACAATAAAAAATTTGTTACATATTATTGCTCTAATAATTATAATCCTGATGACAAAAAAACTAAAAAAAATAACGAATTTATGATTAAATATAAAAAAATATATGATGAAAAAGAAACCGGAAAAGTCTATGTTCTTGAAGATTTTATTGATTTTATAAAAAAAGTTAAAAATAAAAGAACAGCAAAACAAATAATAAATAAAGACGGCGTTAGCCATATCGATTTCAGTGATATACAGATTTTAACGCCGATGCGTAAGGGCGAGTTGGGTTATTTTAAATTAAATATAATACTTCAGGAAATTTTTAATCCCATAGAGAATATTAATAGCATTGAAGATACCTTTATATGCAACGGTGTTCAATTCAGGGTAAACGACAGAGTAATACAGATTAAAAATAATTATGACCTTGATGTTTTTAACGGAGATACGGGGGCTATAACAAGTATTGACCATATCGGCAAAACATTGACGGTGAATTTCTCCAAGCCGGTCATTTATGATTTTCTGGATGTTTACAGCAATTTATCGCTTGCCTATGCTTTGTCTATACATAAATCGCAGGGAAGCGAATTTGACAATGTAATAATAATATTTCATCAATCTCATTATATGATGCTGAAGAAAAATCTTTTATATACCGCTATAACGAGAGGAAAAAAGAATGTGGTGATATTCGGCACATTCAAGGCTTTTTCTATTGCAATGCATTCAAAGATTGAAGAAAGAAACTCCGGTCTAAAAGACAGACTAAAAGAAATATTTTCAGCAAATTAATAATTAAGTCTATATAAAATTAATCAAACAGTTAAATAAATAATTTAATTCTTAATGAATCAGTCAAATTAATCGTTATTAATAACCCAATGTATTAATTCAATATCCGCAACTGGAGGAGGGTTAGTTTAGTTTATGTATTTAAGAAAAACTAAGATTATATGTACGTTAGGTCCTGCAAGTTCCGATAAAAAAGTAATTAAAAGTCTTATAGAATCAGGAATGAATGTTGCAAGACTAAATTTTTCGCATGGCGACGAAGATACATTTAAAAGTCTTATGCTGACGATAAGAGAGTTGTCAAATGATATTGCAATTCTTATTGATTTGCCAGGTCCTAAAATTAGAACAGGCAAACAACTGCAAAAGGAAATTGTATTAAAAAAAAATTCAGATATTATATTGTCAAATATAAAAGAATTTTCCGATGAAAAAAATATAGCCATAGATTATAAATATTTAATAAAAGATGTTGAAAGAAATAATTTGATATTTATCAATGACGGCAAAATAAAACTAAAAGTTTTATATGCTTTAAATCAAAATGAGTTGTTATGTAAAATAATTAAAGAAGGGATACTTAAAACTGAAAAGGGTGTTAATTTTCCTAATGTTAATTTAAGCGTTCCCTCTGTTACCGACAATGATTTTAAAGCTTTAAAATTTGGAGCAGAACATAATGCAGATATGTTTGCGGTGTCATTTGTCAGAAAATCGGACGATATAGAAGCAGTCAAAAATTTTTTAGAGAAAAATTATCCTTCTAAAAAATTTTTTATTATTTCAAAAATTGAAAAATCGGAAGCTATTGAAAATATTTATAAGATAACAGAAATATCCGACGGAATTATGGTGGCAAGAGGAGATCTTGGAGTTGAAACCCCGATAGAAACAATTGCTTTAAAACAAAAAATGATAATATCTGTTGCCAATAGCTTAAATAAGCCTGTAATTACCGCAACTCAGATGCTTGAGTCTATGGTCGGTAATGAATCGCCTACAAGAGCGGAAGTTACGGATATTACAAATGCTTTGTTAGACGGGACGGATGCGGTTATGCTTTCCGAAGAAACGGCTATCGGGCTATATCCGCAGCTTTCGGTGAGCTACATGGAAAAAATAATAGAAACTACCGAAGGAAGTTCTTTTTTTAAGAATTTGCTTTTAAGCAAAGGCGAAGTTAATAATATTATAAGTAATTTCAATGTAAATAAATTGGAAAATAGCTATAAAAAATATAAAAATAATGAAAAAAAAGAATCTGACATAGTTTTTAACAGTAAAGTTAGACAAAGAATTGATAATATATCATATGCTGCTGCAAAAATGGCCGTTTTATCTTCATTTACAATTGAAGATTCTTTTATTGCGGCAATTACAAGAACAGGCTATACGGCAAATTTAATTTCATCGTTCAGACCTATTGTGCCGATAATAGCTATAGTTCCTGATTTATCGGTTAAAAGAAGATTGGCGCTTAATTTCGGCGTGATTTCTCTTGTAATGGAAAAAATAGCAGAAAAAAATGTTCAAATTGAAGATATTGTAAAATTTATTAAAGATGATAATAGCTATAAAATAAAAAATAACAAAAAAAATAATCAATTTAGATTTACGAGCAATTTTAGTGAATTTAAATATGCAATCATTACCGGCGGGCTGCCAATCGGGGAGCCCGGTTCTACCGATTTTGTAAGAATAATTGATTTACGCAAAAATTGAAAAGCGTATAATAACTAAAAAACCAAAATTGCCGATAGATATTATTTAACATACTCAATGAACGTAATGTATCAATGAATATTATATTCCTATTCCTGCTTTCTTCTGAATGACTGCATATAAGCGGGTTAACCATTAAAATCCATCAGAGTAGTTCCCGCCAATAAGGAAAAAATTCCAATGTATAAACGCACGCCGTTTCTGTTCACGAGCCTATAAACTGAAAGCGAAGCGGTCATCCTGAATAAAATTTTCTATCGGCAATTTTGGGCTAAAATATATTATAATGTTAAGTCAAAAACGAATAATATTATATTGCCTATCATTCCATAAACACCCCATAAAACCTATTTGGTTTTATACCTTACGGAAATGGAATTCTCGGCGATTAGAGTTAAATTATTTAAAATTTGTCTTCATCGTCATCGCTTTCTTCCTCTTCTTCTTCTTCCTCTTCCTCTTCTTCATCGCTTTCTTCGTCTTCGTCAGAATTTTCAGAAATTTCTTCTAAAAGCGAACATAAAAAATCGTCGTCATCTTCTACGCAATTTAGTTCTATAGTATGATTATTTAATAATTCAATAATTTCTTCATATGAAAATTCGTCGGTTGATTCGATAAAATCATTAATAACATCTAATAAATTGCCAAGCGGCATACTGTATTCCATAAGTATTCACCCCCAATTAAGTTTAAGTTTGCTGGATATTATTTTTATATTTCTTTAATTTATTTTTTAATTATTTTATATATAGTATAGTATTGCTTATTAGTTTGTAAATCTGTTTATTAATTATTTTGCGGCATAATTGCTGTAATTATTTATGACTTTATATTATTTACTATCTAATTCTAATTAAAATTATTTAAAAAAATTAACTCAACTTCATCGTTTTTATTATTATAAAATTATAACTTATTGATATTGTTAGCATTTTATTTTTTTATTTTGTAGTCTCCATAGACATTTTTATTGCCCCCATAAATATAGTAATATCAATATGCTGCTGTTAATTATGGTGAAGTCAGGTTAAGAATATTCTATTTTATTTTTTAATTATTTTAATTAAACTTAATATTTAAAATTCTACCGTATTTTTTTAATTAGGCAATGAAAGAAAGATTGTTATTTGGATTGTTGTTTTGTTTAATTTGAAGCAAATATATGATAATTGTTTAATTTTATTGGTTTAATTTAAAATTTTTATATATTTATTATTGATATGTTATAAATATATTATTAAATAAATTATGTTATAAATATACAAGAATAAAAAATTTAAATTATTTTGTAATGGCGGAGAGAGAGGGATTCGAACCCTCGGTACGTTCTTTATAAACATACATTCGCTTAGCAGGCGAACGCCTTCGACCAGCTCGGCCATCTCTCCAAAATCCAAAATGATTAAACTATGATTAAAAATAATTTATTTATAATATCAAATATTAATTTAATTTGCAAATTAAGTTTTGCAATCAAATAAATTTTTATAAATAAATTATGTTTTCTTTATTATGCTGCACTTTTATAAATAATAATAAATAATCTCTTATATGTCTCGTTATAAGAAAATTATTTTTAACATGTTCGTGTCCATTGAGACCTAACTTATTTGCATATTCAGAGTTTTGAAGAAGCTGTTTTGTATAAAGCGCGGTTCCTTCAATGGTTCTTGAAAGCAATCCTGAATATTTATGTGTTATTTGTAGTGGGATACCGCCTACTGCCGAGGCGATGGTCGGTTTTTTCTTCCATAAACTTTCAGAAACGGTAAGCCCGAAACCTTCTTTTATTGATTTTTGCAATATTACCGTAGACATTCTTTGAATTGCGTTGATTTCAATATTGCTGGTAGGCGGGAGGTTTAAAATAAAAATATCTTTATCTCCGTTAGCTTTTTCAAGAACTTCTTTATATACTTCAACGCTTTCGGGATCGTCGTCGGCGGATCCGCCCGCCAAAATAAGCTGGCAGTCTATATATTTTTTAACTAATCTATAAACATCAATTACTCCGAGAGGGTCTTTTAATCTGTCAAATCTTGATACCTGAGTTATTATTTTTTTATTTAAATCAATATTAAATCTGTCTGCGACTTCGATTATTTGTTTTTTATCAAGTTCTTTATTTTTATCGGATAAAGGGTCTATTGAGGGAGCAATTAACATCTGGGGGATTTTAAGTTTTTTTGAAAATAAAGGAGAAGAAAATACAGAAGCATCATAAAGTTCTATATATTTTTTTAAAAAATTAAAAGTATTAGGATTAGCCGAACTGATGTCTATATGGCATCTCCATATAAATTTTTTTTCTTTAAACTCTGCCTGTTTTTTTGCTCTTATAAGTCCGATAGGCTGAGGATCATGTATAAATATTATATCCCCGTTTAGAGTCATATTAGCTAAGTTATCTTTTGTAATTTGATCAAAATGGTCAAATTCTTCTTTTGTTATATCAATGTTTATTCCGTGAAGAGAGTTATGAATTTTTTTTGTAATTTCAAAAAATTTTTCTCCTCCCTTAATAAAATCCCATCTTGCATCAACATTTAGCTGTTTAAGCAGAGGTATCATTCTGTTTAATATTTCAGCGACGCCGCCACCCACCGCTGTTGAATTAATATTTTGTACAATCTTTCCTTCTAAATGCGACGCTATTTCTTTAAGCTCGTCAATTATTTCGCTGCCGACAATTTCCGCATAATTATTTATTGGATTCATTTTAAGAATTTGGTAAAAATATATTGATAATTAATTATAAATATTGTTTAACTAAATTTATTATTACAACTTTTAATTCATTCATAGTATGGGTATATAAGTCAAGATTGTTTATGTCAGAAGCAAGTTTAGTTAATTTAAATTCGCTATCTATCCACATTGAAAAATCATTTTTTCTTTCTTTTAATCTGAAAGAAGATTCAAAAAAATGATAATAAAGAGAATAAACAGACATATTTTGTAAAATATTTACGAAATCTTCAAGAGAGTAGGCATATTTTTTAGTATCCATAATATATGTTATTGACTTCATAAAATTAAATCTTGAAGACATTTCAACCTGCCTTGTCTTTTTATTTTTGGAAATAAAATTTTCAATAATTGCAATAAGTTTTAATTTAAATTTTTCCATTGAATTAAAACTGAATAAATCAATGCCCGCTATTTCTTCACCTAGAAAGTTTTCTCCAAGTATGCTTGTAATCCAATAAGCAAAATCATTAGGAGCTGCAGGCGCAGTACTATGAAATTGAAGCAAAAAATGATGCGTATGATAGTATAATATGGCATCGTCAGATATCTTAATACCTTTAAGGAGTTCTGCAAGATTTAAAGCATATATCCCTGTTAATTCAGGGAGGCTTAATTTAACAAAGAACTTAAAAGGATATTGCGCAGTTTTATTATTCATGTTTTTTATTTTAATACAAATTGTGATAATAATCAAATTTTTTTTAATTTTATTGTGATAATATAAAAATATAATAATAGAATATAATAATAGAATATAATAATAGAATATAATAATAATATTTGAATAAAATAAAATGAAAAAAATTAATTAATGGGCGGTAATACATTATGATAACAAAAAACGATATTTTAGAAAATTTAAAACAGATAATAGACCCGGAGCTTGAAGTAAATATAGTTGATTTAGGATTGATTTACGATATAAAAATTGATGAACAAAATAAAAAAGCGGCTGTTTTTATGACTTTAACCTCAAAAGGCTGTCCGCTAAGCAATGTAATAAAATTTGAAGTTGAAGAATCGCTAAAAAAACTTGAAGGAATAGAAAACGCAGAGGTGAATATAGTTTGGGAACCCGAATGGAATTATTCTATGATAAAACCTGAAATTTTAGAGAAATTGCATAAGCATTAAAAATTAAAAATTACATTATATGATATGTTGCAGAAGGAGAAAAACTATGAATTCCGGCGATAGTTCCGTAAATATAGCTTTAAGACATATTAAAACGGGGTCTATTTTTTTAATATTGTTTTTTTATTATATGTTTATTGATTCAAATAATTTTTTGACTTATTTTTTTATGAACACGAAAATAATATCCTTAACACATATTTTTACTTTAGGTTTTCTTTTAATGGTAATTATGGGAGCATCTTATATGCTATTGCCTGTTGCTCTCGGGGTTAAAATAGCTTTTGAAAAAACATTTTACTATGTTTATTATGTTTATATTATTGCGCTTATAGTTTTTATTGCGGGAATGCATTATTTTAGCCCTGTCTTCATTGCATTAGGCGGCTGTTTATTATTTGCCTCGGTTATTATTTACAATATAAATATGATGATAAGCCTGAAAAAGATAAGAAAATGGGACTACACAAGTTTTGGAATCTTGTTTGCCTATATTTATCTTTTTATCGGACTTTCAATAGGCACATATATGGCACTCTCATTTTATTTTAATATAGGAGGAAAATATATTTTTGATTCTTTGATGAGCCATATTTATTTGATGTTCGCAGGTTTTGTCATTATGCTGTTTATTGCAATATCTTATCGTTTACTTCCAATGTTTTATATGACAAAAACGCCTAAAAATTTTATATGGTTAGCGGATTTCATACTATTAAATGCAGGAATTATTTTACTTGTAATTTCTTCAATTATAGACGGGTTTTATAATTTATTCGGATTAGGTTTGTTTTATGCAGGCAGCATTTTATTATCTGCCGGAATAATTGTATTTTGTTTTGAATTTTTTAATTTAATGAACGGCAGGATTAAGAAAAAATGGGATATTACAATTTTTTATCTGTATTTGGGTATTATTTTTTTATTGGCTGCAGTTTTTATGGGGAATTTAATATTATTTTTGCCCGAAAGAGCAATAGCTGAAAATCCGGGTATTTATTATGCTTTCGGATTTATCGGTTTATTTGGTTATGCAGGAATGGTCATAATCGGTTTTTTGCATAAAATATTTCCGTTTTTAATAAGTTTAAGAAAATTTGAAAAAGTAAAAAAAGGCGCTTATAAAGGATTAATAGGAAATATGCAAAAAAAATATATGCAATATATAGATTTAATATTATTTGCAGCGGCTGTTCCCGCTGCATCATTTTCTTTACTTATTTTAGACATAAATCTCATAAAAATATCATCGGCATTATTAATAGCCGCTTCCGTAATATTTTTGATAAATTTATTTATTATGGAAAAAAGTTCTTGATTTATCTTATTTATCTTGTAGATTTTATCTTGTAGATTTTATCTTGTAGATTTTATCTTGTAGGTTTTATCTTGTAGGTTTTATCTTGTAGATTAATAAGCGGCTTTCGACGCCTGTATCTTATATAATATATAATAGCTATTGGACGAGAATAACTTTGCAATCCCCGTCCTCTCACCTTACAATAATAGTAAACAAGCAAGAACGTGATCGCAAAGTTATAAATTTGATACAAAAAAATAAGTAATTAAGGCATTATTTGTATAAATAAAAAAATTAACGGCAATTAGCGGCCAGGTTCCATTTCGTATTTTTTAAGAAATTTTTTTGCCCAGATGAGTTTCGGATTATATTGCAAAGCTTTTTTTAGCGAAACAATGCTTAATGAAGGAAAACCGAGCCTATGAAGCGCGATTCCCATTTTACCCCATGCTTTTGCAAAATGAGGTTTTAAAATTATAGCTTTTTGAAAATGCTGGATTGCTGTCATATTATATCCGCCATGCATTGCACCTATGCCTTTTTTGTATTGAAAAGCAGCATTATTTACATTAGTTTTCATAGCAAACGCATTGGATTGTATAAACAGATTAAGAGCTACAGCCGAAAATATTATTAAACAAGAAATTGCAATAATATTTTTCAATCTTAGAACCGTTGGATTCATAATTGATTACCTCCCTTTATATTTACATTATTAATATTATTTTTAAATTATACCTATATTAATTATATTAATTTATACTTATTATTTGTATTCAGTAATATTGTGCTTATTAGATTAATTTTTTATATACTATCTTAAATTATAATAAATGTCAAATGAACGTCTTTTTCTGTTAATAACTTTTAAAATGTCTATAACAAAATAACTTTTAATTTGTCTATTCCTTAACTAAAAATAATAATAAACGGGATATTATGACAAATTAAAAGTTAAATTCAATAGACAAATTAAAAGTTGACAACAATGAACGTTTTCTTCAATCCTGCATTAGAAACTATCCAAAACTTTCTAATGTTAGACAAACACTGGATTCCAGCATGCGCGGGAATGATGCCTATTGGATTAGAAACTAAATACAGGCAAAGTCATTTCTGCGAAAGCAGGAATAAATATATAAAATAAATTTTCTATCGCAGGATTAGGAACTTTAATCATGATGTACATTTTAATCGGCAATTTTACGTCGTTTAATAAATAATATTAAGCATTTTGCTTAAGCCCCATGCCGAGCGTGTTATATATATTTATAACATCTTCTTGCAAAAGCAGGTTTTGATTTATAAGATTATATTTAGCATTGAGCAGGTTTAATTTATAAGTTAAATATGTTATCCTGTTTGTAATGCCTGCCATATACTGCACACTGTAAATATGAAATAGTTTTGAGGAGTAAATCACATTGCTTTTATAACTGTTTAAAGTTTTAAAATCTCTTTTATAAGAAGCAAGAGCGCTGTCCGTTTCGCTGAACGCATTTATTATGGTGTTTCTATAATTAAGAACAGCCTGTTTGTATTGAAGCTGTGATCTTTTATAAATGCTTATGTTCTCTTTGTAATTAAAAATAGGAGCTAATATATTTAAACCGAAATTCCATACGCTGTTTGCATCGGTTATAAAATTACCGAGGCTCGGACTTGCATAGCCATATTCGCCTGTTAGGCTGAATGTAGGGAAAAAATTGGCAAGGCTTATTTTTTTAGCATAAGCATATGATAAAACATTGTATCCGGCTTCTTTAACATCGGGTCTTTGGGTTAATATGTCCGAAGGGATGTTCGGCGGTATTAAATTGATATAATTTATATCTTGAAAATTATTATAAAGATGGTTTTTTTTTGTTTCTATTTTAAATTTTTCTGGGAATTTTCCAAGATAATACGCGAGCGTATTTTGCGTAATATCTTTTAGTTTTATAGAGTTATTTAAATAGGTTTTTAAAGCCTCAAGTGAAATTTTTGCATTTTCCACGGGTTCTGCGCTAACAAGTCCGTCTTTATATTGGACTAAATTAAGTTTCAAAATTTCTTTTTCGGCGAGGTATTGTTTTCTTAAATTTTTAGTTTCCGCATTAAGCGCAATTATTTGAAAATATGATTGCGCTACATTGCTGATAAGCGTTAATTTTATAACATCTGCGTCTTCTTTAGAAACAGCAACGTTAGATTTTGCCTGATTTATCGTGTTACTAATTTGATGCCAAACATCAAGTTCATAAGATGCGCTAAAGCCGGCTTGATTTAAATTGTAAATAGAAGTTGAAGATGAAGACGCCCCTTTCTGAACAGTGCCAGTTCCATAAGCAGGTAGTTTATTTCTTGAACCGTTGTAGCTAAAATTAATAATAGGAAATAAGTTAGATTCGTTTTGAGATACATAAGTTCTTGCAACTTGAATATTTTTTACTGCAATAAGATAATTTAAATTATCTTTAAGAGCTTTGCCGACCAAAATATTCAGTTCTTTATCTTTAAAGTTTTTCCACCAGTCATTTTTTATGAAATATCTCTGAGTTTTAACCGAATATTTAAATTTATTCGGTATTTTTACCGCAACTTCTTTTGGTGCGGTATATAAGGCGCACCCGCTGAGAAAAAATGCTAAATTCATGTAAATTAAAACTATAATTTTCTTTTTCATTTTATAATAAAATTTATTGACTGTCAATTAAATTTAATATATTCTAATTATACTGACTATAAAGTCATATTGTCAATTACTTTTTTATTTTATAAAATTAATTATTAAGCAGAAGGCAATTTTATGTTAAAACGTTTTTTACTGACATTTGTCGTCTTATTGGTTATATTTGGCGGGTTGTTTGGATATAAGGCTTATAAGGGATATGAAATGCATATGGCTGCAATGAAGCGGAAATATCCTCCAGTGTATGTGTCGGTTGCCTTGTCTAAGATCGGCGACTGGCAGCCGTATATAAGGACAATAGGCAATGTAGTATCTGTAAATTCCGTAAACGTAACTACACAGGTTGCAGGACAAGTTGCAGGCATATATTTCAGTTCAGGCGAGTTTGTTAAAAAAAATAAAATTTTAGTTAAATTGGACGATTCCTTTCAGCTTGCCCAGCTGCAGCAATATAAATCACAATTAATAGTAAACAAATTTAACTACGAACAATATAAAAAGGCATATCAAAAAAATGCCGTATCTAAAGCGTCTTATATTCAGATGCTATCCACATTTAAACAGAATGAAGCTATGATTAAGCAAACCGAAGTAACTATACAAAATATGACTATAAGAGCGCCCTTTACCGGGATAGTGGGGATAAGAGGACAGACCTCGGTAAACTTAGGCCAATACATAAATACGGGTGCCGATATTATTTCTCTGTATTCTGTTAATCCTATATATGTAGATTTTACTATGCCTCAGAATGATTTAAGCAGGCTAAAAATTAATCAAAAAATAGATATAAGCGTAGATTCGCATATAGGTAAAATATTCACGGGAATAATAAAAACAATAAGCATAGATGTAAACAACGTTTCCCGCAATATAACCGTCAGGGCGGCGGTGAACAATAAAGATATTATTTTAAGACCTGGAATGTTTGTGACGGGCAGCGTTTTATTGCCCGTAATACACAATGTAATTACAGTACCTGCAACTGCGATAACATATAATCCTTACGGAGATTTTGTTTATGTCGTTACAAAAAAGAATAACGAATATGTGGCGAATACGCAATATATAACGGCTGGAGATTCTAGAAACGGCAGAGTAGTTGTATTAAAAGGCTTAAAAGCAGGCGAGACGGTTGTTACCGCAGGACAGGTTAAACTGAGAAACGGTGTTGAGGTTGTAATAGAAAACAACAATAAAAAAGCATTAACAGTAAAATAAACGGTAAGGGGAATTCATAAATGAACGGTTCAACACGTGGCGAAGCGAGCAATTTTACCGATATTTTTATAAAAAGACCAGTACTTGCTATTGTTTTGAGTCTAGTTATACTTATTTTGGGTGCAAGGTCTTTATCGGAACTTAGTTTGAGAGAATATCCAAAAGTTGAAGACACCTTAGTCACCGTGCAAACAGCATATCCTGGCGCCGATGCAAATGTTGTTCAGGGTTTTATAACAATGCCGCTTGAAAGGGCAATCGCTTCCGCTGACGGCATAGATTATATGGAATCGTCTAGTAAAGAGGGTATGAGCACTATAAGCGTTTTTATGAAGCTTAATTATAATTCTAATGCCGCTCTTGCCGAGGTTCTTTCAGAGACAAATGCAGTTCTAAATCAATTGCCTAAACAATCACAGCTTCCGCTTATTACTAAAACAAGCGTAACTAATTTGGCATATCTTTACTTGGCTTTTACATCTAAGTCAATGAGCGGTTCTCAAATAACCGATTATATAAGCAGGGCGGTGCAGCCAAAAATACAGTCAATAAACGGCGTCGGGCAGGTAATGATATACGGCAATAAGTCATTTGCAATGCGAATTTGGCTTAACCCTGAAAAAATGGCAGAATTTAATGTTACGCCGGTACAGGTTTCGCAGGCTCTTGCGAATAATAACTATATTGCCGCAAACGGATATACAAAAAGCGAGTACCTGCAGGTCAATGTTTCTGCAGGCACGTATCTGCACAATGTTAAGCAATTTAAAAATTTAGTTGTAGCAAACGACAACGGTACTTTAGTTAGAATCAAGAATATCGGTACAGTAGAACTTGGTTCTCAAAGTTATGACGCCGGAAATATTATGAACGGAGAAAAAGCCGTTGTTATGGGTATATTTATTACTCCTACCGCCAATCCTCTGACGGTTGTAAATAATATAAGGAAAATCCTGCCGTCTCTGAGAGCGCAATTGCCCGCGCATCTCAGACTTAGAGTGGCATTCGACAGGACGACTTTTATAAGAAGTTCTTTAAGCGAAGTTATTAAAGCGGTAGTAGAAACGATATTGATAGTAGTTATCATTATATTCTTGTTTCTAGGTTCTGTCAGGAGCGTAATAATACCGATAATTGCTATACCGTTGTCCATTATCGGAAACCTTTTTATTATGTATTATTTGCATTACTCTATAAACCTGTTAACGCTGCTTGCAATGGTTCTGGCTATAGGTCTTGTCGTCGATGACGCCATAGTAGTAGTGGAAAATGTCAGCAGGCATATTGAAGAAGGAAAAAAGCCTGTAGAGGCGGCGCTCATCGGTGCAAGAGAACTGGGTATTCCGGTTATAGCAATGTCCATTACGCTTGTTGCGGTGTTTTTGCCTATAGGTTTTATGTCAGGTCTTACGGGCGCTTTATTTACCGAATTTGCTTTTACTCTTGCAGGCACGGTGATAATATCGGGTATTATTGCCCTGACTTTATCTCCTATGATGTCGTCAAAGTTTCTTAAACCCGATATGGGCAAAAAAGGTTTTCCGCATTTTTTAGATGTTATGTTTAATAAAATCAAATTAATTTATTCCAAAATATTACATAGCGTATTAGATTACAAACCTGTAGTCGCATTCGTGATAATTGTTGTTTTAGTCAGCGCATATTTTTTATTTATAACAACTAAAACGGAACTTGCGCCTACCGAAGACCAGGGGGTTATATTTGTTCAGGGAACAGCCGCTCCAACATCCACATTTAAAAATCTTAATTTATATGCAAAACAGATAGGCGGCATTTATAGAACATTTCCTGAGCTCAGTCATTATTTTATGGCACTAGGAGCTTCAAGCAATGATTCTCTTATGTCCGGTTTTTTGCTTAAGCCGTGGAGTCAGAGAAAAAAAACGCAGATGCAGTTAACGCCTGAACTACAGGGTAAATTAAATACGGTAACCGGTTTAAAATTAGTCGCATTTCCTTTGCCGAGTCTTCCCGGTTCTCAGGGTTTACCCATTGAATTTGTTATAACTTCCACCGCAAATTACAGCGAATTAAGAAGTGTTTCCGATAGCTTTGAAGAAAGAGCTATGAAGAGCGGTTTATTTTTATATATGGATAGCGATCTTAAATATGACGAACCTCTTTTGAATGTTTCCATTGACAGGAGCAAGGCTCAAAGTATGGGTGTAAATATGCAAGAGATAGGCGATACTCTTTCCACGATGTTGAGCGAAAACTATGTAAACTGGTTTGAGATGCAGGGTTATAGCTATAAAGTTATACCTCAGGTTATACAGAAATACAGATTTAATGCAAGCATGTTAAAAAATTATTATGTAGCTGCTTCTAACGGGAATATGGTGCCGCTTTCGAGTTTTATAAAAATTAAGACGTCCGTGGTGCCTGAATCTTTAAACCAGTTTAACCAGCTAAATTCCGTTACGCTATCCGCTACGACTAAACCTGGCGTAACTATAGGTCAGGCGCTTAATTATCTTAAAAGTATATCTAAAACTATATTTCCTAAGGGATTTTCATATAATTTTGCAGGACAGTCCCGGCAGTATGTGGAAGAAGGTTCTACCATGGTTATAACTTTTTTTTTCGCTCTTATAATTATTTTCTTAGTTCTTTCGGCGCTATTTGATAGTTTTCTAGATCCTCTTATTATACTTGTGAGCGTTCCTATGTCGTTAACCGGAGCATTGATATTTTTAAGTCTCGGTTTTGCCACTATTAACATATATACCGAGGTTGGACTTGTTACGCTGATAGGACTTGTCAGTAAACACGGTATTCTTATCACAAGATTTGCAAACGATTTACAGAAAAATGAAGGATTGGATAAACGCAGTGCCATAGAACAGGCTTCAGCAACTAGACTGAGACCTATATTAATGACTACCGCAGCAATGGTTTTTGGAGTCGTGCCTCTTTTAATAGCTACAGGAGCAGGAGCGGTAAGCAGATTTGATATAGGATTAGTAATAGCGAGCGGTTTGGGTATAGGTACTTTTTTGACTATATTTATCGTTCCGACCGTATATATGTTTATAGGAAAGGATATAAATAAGAGTAAAGCTAAAGATAAGGATTAATAATGGGTAAATAAGGGGGGACGGCACCGCGGATGAAAGCCGTCCCCCGCTAAAAAAAATCTTTACTATTTTAACGGCCAGCGGTATAATTTAAGAAAAGGATTAATTTAATAGTAAACGGGAGTTTAAAATGTCTGCGGAAAGTATTAAGGAAAATGCGATAAGAAAAGTCATTCAGGAATTAATAGTCCCCGACCTTCAAAAACTTATAGGCAAAATAGATATTCTCGATGAAAAGATAAATTCTACCAATACAAGAATAGACGGGACTAATACCAGAATAGACGCTATGGATATTAAGATAGACGCTATTAAAAACGAGCTTAAATCCGATATAGCACATCTTGACGAAAAGATTAATACAAATATAGCCCGTCTTGACGATAAGATTACCGCCCTTGACAACAAGATAGACTCTCTTAAAAATGAACTTAAATCCGATATAGCACATCTTGACGAAAAGATTAATACAAATATAGCCCGTCTCGACGGTAAGATAGACGCCCTTGACGATAAATTGGATACCAAGATAGACGCCCTTTCCGAGAAAGTGGATTATATGAACAAGACTAACGAAAGATTATTCGATATTATTTTTCATTCTACCGGCAAAGAAAATAACCGCCCAAAATAGCCCTTTTGGCACAAATCCGTCACATAAAATTTTTAATAATGAATGTTAAAAGTTAAACAATATCAATAAGTTAAGTTTTATGGTATTAGGCTTTACAAGCCGAGTTCGCAGGTTCGAGCCATACTCCGCCTTCCAATTTTATTAAACCTTTTTTAGAGCCGCATTTAATTTAATTATTTTATTGCTATTTTATTTTTTTTATTATATTTATATTAATTATTTATTATTATAGATAAAAAATGTTCATATTATATTAAGACTACCGATTGTCAATTAATTTCTTGACTTTATCCTATAAATCATTATAATTAAGTTAAGTATTGTTAAAAGTGGTTTGCCGGATTATTTGCAGCTCAAGTAGGTGTTGCAATCGGAATTATTATTGCCGTTCTAAAGTTACTGCGGTAGTTTTTGTCATTTATATTTATATTTTATGCGGGGCTGTAGTTCAGACGGTTAGAACGCCGGCCTGTCACGCCGGAGGTCGCGGGTTCGATCCCCGTCGGCCCCGCCAGTTAAAAACCTTCAATAATCCCTTATTTTATTGTATTTTTTTAATGTCTTTTCTTTCTTTTCTTTAATGTCCCTTCATATTTTATTCATTTTGTAAAAAAATTAGAATAAAATGTCATACATAATTTAGAATATTTGATACAAAACCGCATGCACGTTTATTGTAAAATGAAATTCCCCATTATTTTATTGCAAAATACAAAATGGGTTTGTAAGCGTAATAGCGCATAGAAGCGTAAAACTTTCATAAAACTCTTATAGCATGTGAATTTTAATTCACCATATCATGAAGATGTGCGAATAAAAATTCATAATTTATGCAATAATTTATATAACATATAAAGATAGATTTCGTTTGTAGCTATTACATAGCTATGCAATAATCACCTAATTTTGTTATTTTTTTATTTATTCATATCTTTATTAATTATAAATGGCATATTCTTTGCATTCATTATTAATTATTATATTGTGACCTAAAATTTAATTTGCAATAAATAATTGATAATTCTATTTATAATTTATATATGTTATATATGTAATAAACAGCTAAAATTTAATTTATTTTATAATGTTAATTTTATATTAAATATATAAAATTATATTAGATCTTAAATCAAAAAAGACATAGTAAAGATGGAAAATTATGATTTGTCAATGTTTAAAATAAATACAGAAGATACTTAAGCTACTTAATTTGAATAAGTAAACTGTTGAAGAGGTATATTAAGAATATTCGTATATTATAATAAATGAATGTTTTACAATAAGATAATAATTTAAAAAAATAATTATTTTTCTTGACAATGCTTTTGAATATATGATAAAAAATTTATAATACATATAGGGGTGTGTTTCAAGTTTTTAACTTTTAAAAGTTTAAATTAAATTTAATAATGGAGGTAAAGATGAAGAAAAAATTTTCAATGCTGGCAATGCTTACAGTTGCAATAGCCGGCTTTTTGGCATTAACAATGTTCTCAACACCGTCTTTTGCCGCTTCACAGGCGAGCGCTAACGGTGTTACCTTTAGTTTGAGCGGGCAATACATTGCAAGGGCGTTTTGGTCTCAGAATCAATATGAGGATTTTTATAACGCATCTGGTTTTCCAACTCAAAACACCTATGATATGCTTACTCAAAGACTTAGATTGAATTCAAGCATCAAATATGATACGTTGGCTAACGGTATGCCCCTTGCTGCTTTATTCGTTCAATTCGATTTAACTAACGGCTATAACGGCACTTCAAACGGTTATGGAATAAACGGCTGGTATGCGCTTGGACAAACACCTGCACCTACAGGATTTAATCATGATTTTAATACATTCGGATTAAGACAGGCATACATCAGATTGATAACCCCGATCGGTGCTATTATGTTTGGACGTATGCCCGTTAAGTTCGGTCTTGGTATTGCAGTTAATACTAATGCAGATGGCATTGGCGATTTTATACCGCTTAAGTCAGCTGATTTAGGAATATTTGCAGGAACTCTCATAGGTTCAGTAGTTACAGGATCTTCTAATCCTGTTGGCAATACTAATAATTATGCAAATTTCCAAACTATTTATCCAGGCAGTCAATATTCAGGACAACCTATACCCGGTGCTGCAGGAGATCCTTATTATACGCACATTCAAATGGGAACGATTCCAACACTTGAACTTATGACGCTTAAGCCGATTTATCATACTTCACTTGGTTTCTGGCTGACAGAGGCTCATTTAAATCAATTTGGAACTACTCCAACAGAGGTTATTGCTACTGGAGCACCTTCAACGACTTTTACTCCAGTGACTATTGATTCAATGAATCCTACCGCAAATATTACCTTTGGTGGTCTTTCGGCAAAATACTCATATGCGGGGACTACTTTAGCTGGTGAATTTGACCTTTTTAGAGGGCGTATAATTGCTTCTAACCAAAGTATTACTGCTGCTGCTGCTGGATATCCTTTAGCTCTGCCTGTTACGCCATCAGGAAATAACCAGTATGATTCCGTAGATTCTTATGATCTCTATTTAAGCGGTTTAACGAATCTTAGCACTTCACTACCGGTTTCTGTCGGCGCTAAATTTGGTATCGGTGCTCCAATTTCAGCAGGACATTACAACTTTACATATTATTCTCAGATTCAAAATACAAGAACATTTTTTGGAGATGTAATCGGTTCAAACTGGCAGCCGATTCAAATGGCTTCCCCGGGTATTGGCTATATGTATGCAGGACCTACGGGAATATTTGCATTAGGATCTAATCTTTCAAATAAATGGGTTGCTATGGTAGACGCAACTGAACATCTTCCTGGAGCTAACGCTTTACAAGAATCTGTAGTTTATGCCAGGTGGCTCAGAACTAATTTGACTGTTCCAGGCGAATCACACTCAACCAGTATGTTTGCAGGTCATAATATCGGAACGGAATTTGATCTGAACTATACCCATCACTTTACAAAAACTTTGGCATTTCAGGCATGGGGAGCGTATGTATGGACTGGAAACGGCGTAGATAGTTTTACTGCTACTTCTACAGGTGGTATTCCAAGTACAGCTGCACATAAAAATGTAGTAGCATTAGGTTCTGCCGTTATCTGGAATTTCTAAATCTGTATTAGCCCAACTTAGTTGGTCAATATAATTTAACCCCGAAGCTAACCGCTTCGGGGTTTTTTATTTCTGCTTTAATCTTTATTGTTTATTGATTGTTCCTTTTAAAAGCGGTAATTTTTGAATTGCTTCTTTCCATTTTTAATGATATTCTTTTATCCATAAATCACTTTTTGGTTATTGTTTATTTTGCTTATTAGTTCGTATTTTATATCATGCAATAAACTGTTATATAATAAACCAAAATGGCGGGAATATTGTTTTTATGCGGGATAAAGGTAACTAATAATGCGCAATAATTTATTTATCACTCTTGAAGGAATTGACGGAAGCGGAAAAACTACGGCAGGATATGAAATAAAAAATAGACTTCAGGCGAAAGGCTTGAAAGTTTTTTATACCGCCGAGCCTACCGATGAACCTTTAGGTGCTTTTATTAAAGAATATATTTTAAAAAATAGCGGTGAAAGAAATAATTTATTGTATAAATATATTAATAATTTAGATGAAATATCCTATAAATTAATTTGCCTGTTTTTATTTTCATCTGATAGGACGGCTCATTTGAGCAGTATTAAACATAAAATTAAAGATTATGATATTGTTATATGCGACAGATTTATAGACTCTACGTTTGCTTATCAAAGTTTTGAAAAAACAGCGGATAAATCTAAAATTAAAAAAGCAAAAGAATTTATCATAAAAATAAATGATTTTATTCTTGAAATAAATGATATAAAAATAGATAGAACCTACTTACTTGATTTAGACCCCGAAGCAGCGAGCAAAAGAATATCAAAAAAAAATGAAAAGAGTTTGTTTGATGTTAAATCAATTGATTTCTTTTCTAAAGTCAGAGACAATTATAAAGTACTTTACAAAAAGTATCAAAATAGAATCAAATTAATAAATGCTTCCCGGACTTCCGACGAAATAGTACTTGAAATTTTATCCGATTTAGATTATTTTTTAAATATAAATTTTTAAGACGATTTGGTGATTTATTTTAATAAGCACATATTATATAATATGTGCTTATTTATTATATTATATAATATGTGCTTATTGTATAATAATGGAATTACCTATTATTGCAAAATATAATAATATATACGGCATTATGAATAATTATCCTTACGGATTTTCAAAGGTATCAGGACATAAAAGCGAATTAACTTTTTTAAACAATTTAATTTTAAAAGACAGGATTCCTTCAGGTCTAATATTTTACGGGCAAGAATCCATAGGAAAAAAATTTACGGCTTTTTCATTTGCCTCTTCGGTATTATGTTTAGATTTTAATAGTAATAAATTAAGCAATAAATTAGTTAAAGACGCAGATTATGTAAATAATTTCAACAATTTATCAATTAAAGACGAAGGTAGAGACGAAGATTGTTTAAATATAAATAATAATGATGATAATAATAATAATAATTTTGATGATTCTGCTTATCGCAATTTATCCTATCCTTGCGGAGAGTGTCTTTCGTGTGCAGGCATACTTAACAAAACAAGTTCTAATATAATTTATGTAGAACATGAAAAAGGACTGATAAATATAGAAAAAATTAATAGTTTAGCCAAGTCCCTTTCTCTCTTGCCCCCAAACAATATGCATAGATTTGTCATTGTCGATGATATTTCAAGAATGAATGTCAGCGCAATGAATTCAATTTTAAAAATTTTAGAAGAACCTCCCGAAAAAACAGTGTTTATTTTAATAGCAGCAAATTTA
Source organism: bacterium (assembly GCA_021845685.1). Classification (GTDB taxonomy): domain Bacteria; phylum SZUA-79; class SZUA-79; order Acidulodesulfobacterales; family Acidulodesulfobacteraceae; genus Acididesulfobacter. The sequence continues at coordinate 78,082 of JAJZVN010000004.1, read as the reverse complement.
AATAATATTTTGCCTACTATAATTTCAAGATGTATGTTTGTCAATTTTAAGCCGATACAGGAAGAAATACTGTTTGAGTATGCCGAAAGCTGTTTCAATGAAAGCAGCGGATATGATGATAATACATTGCGGGCTTATGCAAGACTCGCAAGAGGCAGTATATCAAATTTGGTGAATCTTATTTCAGGTAATTATATAAAACTTCGCAATGATATTTTTGATATTTTTATTAGCGAATCGTTTAATAAAAAATTGTCTTTTTATAATTACAATATGGCTGACAAATTTAATAATATTTTAAAAAATTATAGAGAAAACGGCAGTAAAAATAATAAAATTGATAATAAAATAAACAGTAAAAGTAAAAAGCAAGCTATAATTCAATCAGATTCATCCGAAACTTTTATTAAAAATAATTCTTTGAATATTAATATTAATAACAATATATATTCGGATAATAATATAAATACAAATATAATAATAGATGAGGGCTATATTTTTGAAGTCATGCTTCTTATATTGAGAGACATTTTAGTTTATTTGGTTACAAAAAATATAAAATTAATATATAATGTAGATATTTACGAAGAAATAAAAAAAATATCTCAGCTTAATAATTTAGATAAAAAAAAATTATCAGAAATGGTTGAAATTACATTAAACCATATCAATAATCTAAATTACAATCTAAATAAGCATATTTCGTTAGACAGGTATTTTTCAGAAATATAGCAATCAAAATAATTGTTTTAGCAAGCAATTTTAAAATTATTTTAATAACAATATAAGAGATAAGAGCAAGAATAACAATAAGAACATAAAATTAACTTACTTTAACCCGACTTCACCATAATTAACGGCAGCATATTGATATTACTATATTTATGGGGGTTATGGGGGCAATAAAAATGTCTATGAGGACTGCAAAATAAAAAATAAAATGCCACAATATCAATAAGTTATAATTTTATAATAATAAAAACGATGAAGTTGAGTTAAATTAACTTAAAATTAAATAATAATAAAATGGAAACAAAATATAAAAAATATGAGAACAGTAAAAATAAAATTATACGAAGGCGCTGAATCCGAAGAATTTAATGCCTGTGCTTTAAATATTACAATTAACGATAAAGTTTTAGTTAAAAAAAACGGTAAAATTTTTCTAGGCATTGCGTCTGAAATGCCCGAAATTAAAAATATTATACAGGAACTGTCAAGTGTCGCAGCTCAAATGCCTTTAGTGTTAAGAAAAGTAAATAACACTGAAGATGTAAGCCAGTTTCAATATCATCCTAAAGAAGACGAAGGAGTTATTTTTTGCGATCAAAAAGTTAAGGAATTAGGTTTGACGATGAAGCTTCTTAAAGTTAAATATCTTTCTTCGGAAAATAAGATGATTTTTTATTATAGCGCTGAAGAAAGAGTTGATTTTAGAGAATTGGTTAAGATACTGGCGGCAAAATTTCATTTAAGAATAGAAATGCGCCAAATTAATATACGCGATGAATGTAAACTGCTTGGGGGAATAGGTTTATGCGGCAGAATGTATTGCTGTAATTCTGTCATAAAAGAACTTGCGCCTATTACTCTGAAAGCTGCAAGCGCTAAATTTCAAAAACAGAATTCAGGAAGAATGATAGGATCATGCGGCAGGCTTTTATGCTGTTTTATGTTCTGTTCTTCAGATGATGATAGCTGCGGATGCGGCAGTCAAGAGCTTAAAGAAGAAATTTCGGAGATTGTCGCTGCCGTTCCTGAGTCCGCCGCAGAAGAACAAAATAATAAACAATAAAATAAATAATGAATAACATAATATATAAGACGGTATAATAAATTAATTATTAATTATTAATTATTGAATAATAAAATAAAAGGCTATTGCTATTATATATAACAAATATTACATATTATATAAATAATAAATAACATAATATAAGACGACAGTATAATAAATTAACTATTGAATAATAAAATAAAAATAAAAGACTGCTGCTATTATATATATAACAAATATTAAATATTATATAAATTTATATAAATAATTAATAATTTTATAATTAAAAATGGAAATTAATAAAAAGTTTTTTTATGTAACTACACCTATATATTATGTGAATGACATACCTCATATAGGGCATGCTTACTCTACGGTATCGGCCGATATACTTGCAAGATTCAAAAGGCTTTCAGGATGCAAGGTCTTTTTTTTGACCGGCACGGACGAGCATGGGTTAAAAATAGAGAAAGAAGCTTTATCAAGAGGCATAACCCCCAAGGAACTTGCAGACAACGTCCATATAAAATTTAAAGAACTTTTTAATTCTTTAGATATTTCTTATGACAGATTTATCAGAACTACCGATGAAGACCATATTGAAACTGTTCAAAAAGTTTTTTCTGAACTTTTGGCTAAAGGGGATATATATCTTTCTGATTATGAAGGCTGGTACTGCACTCCTTGCGAAACTTTTTTAACAGAAAAATCTCTTGTTAACGGGAATTGTCCTGAATGCGGAAGACAGGTCGAAAAGATAAAAGAAAAAAGTTATTTTTTGAAATTAAAAAAATATGAAGACAGACTATTAAAGCATATTGAAGACAATCCTGATTTTATTAAGCCGTTTTTTAGAAAAAATGAAGTAATAAGTTTTATTAAAGAAGGATTAAATGATTTAAGCGTATCAAGAACATCATTTAAATGGGGAATTCAAGCGGCGGAAAATCCTGAACATGTTATATATGTTTGGTTTGACGCTTTAATTAATTATTTGACCGGAGCAGGTTATCTAAATTATAAATTAAATTTAAATCAAGATAAGTCAATAAACGAACTAAATAAATTAGACGAATCAGATGAATTAGACAAATTGAGCATAAGCAGAGAAAATAATTTTATAAATTATTTTAACACCGCTCATCACATTGTCGGAAAAGATATACTTAAATTTCACACGGTATACTGGCCCATTATGCTTTTAGCTTTAGGTATTCCTCTGCCTAAAACTGTTTTTGCTCACGGATGGTGGCTTATGGACGGTAAAAAAATGTCCAAGTCGCTCGGCAATGTCGTAAATCCCATTGAAATAATTAATAAATACGGAGAAGATCCGCTGCGCTATTATTTAATGAGGGAAGTTACTTTCGGATTAGACGGAGATTTTACGGTTAAAAATTTTATGACAAGATACAATTCGGAACTTGCCAATGATTTAGGCAATTTAGTTTCAAGACTTACGGCAATGATTAAGAAATATAAAAATGGAGTAGTGCCTTTTTCTGCAGAAATAAATATTGATTTAATAAATTATGCGGAATATTTAAATAGCTCGTTAAATGAAAGATATGAAAATTTTGAATTTTCTAAAATTTTAGAAGATATATTTTTATTTATAAATAAAGTCAACAAATATATAAATGACAGCGCTCCCTGGAAAATTGACCTTAATGATGAAGCAGGAATCAGACTTTTAGATTCTATATTGAGGAGTTCCATTGTTTCAATATATTATATTTCTTATTTTATTTATCCGTTTATGCCTAAAACATCGGATAAAATAAATACTCTGCTAAATATTAAATCTTTTTTGCTATGCAATGAATTTGTTCCTGTAGAAGATATATTTAAAGAAGGTTTTAAAATATCGGACGAAAATATTATGCTTTTTCCAAGATTAACGGATAAAATTTAACGGGTGAAAAAAATTAGATTAGCGTAATGCAATAAACTGAAGCGAGCGTTGAAATTAATTTAATATTTTAAAATAAATATTACAATATATTATTACCTTGATATTACTATGATAGATTCCCATTGCCATTTAGAAATGAAAGATTTTGACGCCGATCGTTCGTCAGTATTTGAAAAAATGGAAGAATTTGGCATAACTCATGCTATATCCATCGGTTCTTTAGCCGAAAACGAAAGATTAGAAAAAACAATCCAGATTATTAATGAACATAAAAATGTATTTACTACTCTCGGAGTTCATCCTAAAAGCAATTATAAAAGCCTTAATGATTTAAAAAATTTATTTGAAATAAATTTTTTAAATTTGAAAGAAAAAGTTGTAGCGATTGGAGAAATAGGACTTGACTATTTTGAAGACGGTGAAAAAGTTATAGACAAAAAAAAGCAGGAAGAATTATTCAGATTTCAAATAGAACTTGCATTTGCCAATAAACTTCCTATTGCCGTTCACATAAGAGATGCCTACGACGAAGCATATGAAATTTTAAAAAGCTATTATAACTCTAATTATTTATTTTACGGCGGGGTTATTCATTGTTTTTCCGGTAAAAATACGGAAGATGCAAATAAATTTTTAGATCTTGGATATTTCATTTCAATAGCAGGAAAGATAACGTATAGAAAAAATCAACATTTAAGGGATATTATTAAAGGTGTTCCCGATGAAAAAATTTTAATAGAAACAGACAGTCCGTTCCTTGCTCCTCAAAAATATCGCGGTAAAAGGAACGAACCGTCTTATGTAAGATTTATAGCCGAAACAATCGCAGACGAAAAAAATATTGACATAGAAAAATTTAAAGAATTAACGGTGCAAAATACCGTAAATCTTTTTTCATTAAACGGAGTTGAAGGCTTTTATCCTGCCGTCGCCTATAAAATTAGAGATTCGGTTTATGTAAATCTTACTAATAAATGTACGAATCAGTGTATTTTTTGTCCTAAATATCAACACGGCGCAGTTAATTTTAATGTAAAGGGATATAATCTGGAGCTTAAAAAAGAACCTTCGGAAACCGAAGTTTTATCATCTATTTTTCATTATTACAACTTTAAGGAAGTCGTATTTTGCGGATTGGGAGAGCCGACTTTGCGTCTTGACGTTCTTAAAAAAGCTGCGCTGCATCTCAAAAACAAAGGAATATATGTAAGACTTGATACGGACGGGCTTGCAAATGCTGTTTACGGTCGCAATATAGCAAAAGAACTCGGAGAATATATAGACGGTATAAGCATAAGTCTTAATGCGGCTGATAGCGATTATTATAATGCAATTTGCAGACCGCAGATAAAAAGAGATATAGGTTCAATTATAGAGCCTTTTAAATCAATTTTAGAATTTATAGACGAATCAAAAAAATATATAAATGAAGTCATCGTGTCCGCAGTCGGATTAAAAGATTTAGATATAGAAAAAGTTAAAAAAATAGCGGAAGAAAAAGGAGTAAAATTCAAATTACGCAAGTATAATGACGTAGGATAGATAGGAAAAAGGTATCCGATTAGTTTTCCTCAGCAGCTTGATATCTTATAATTATTATTTTCTTGCGGAAAATAAATCGGATACCTTTTTCTTGATACCTTTTATACTTTTATACTCTGGATTCCTGCCTGCGCAGGAATGACGCCTAAAAGGCTAAACGAGAGAACATCGCAAAGTCATTCCGGCGAAAGCGGGAATCCAGAGAGAGTTATTTAGTATTAGAACTAAATAGTTTCTATTGCAGCATTAAAGATAAAGATATAGTATTTTGCGTTATATAACTTAGGAATTTCAAAACTATTTAACTATTTAACTATTTTATTAACTTATTAACTGCATTATAAACTTCTTTTAAAGAAATATTATTATTTAACGCTATTTTTTTTAAGCTTTCATATTCAGGTTTTTTATTTAAAATTTTATTTCCGGCTTTAGATACTTTAATTTTGATTGTTCCGAAAGGTGTTTCTATTTCTTCTATAAATCTGTCTATATAAATTTTATCTTTTCTTGCTATTCTGAGCCCTATAGAAGTAGTTTCTTCCATTATTACCTTAGATAATTTTTTTGTTAGCGGAATATCGCATAAAACATTCAAAATGATACCCGGTCTGTTTTTTTTCATCATTATCGGAGTTAAAAAAACATCTAATGCTCCGTTTTTAAATAATTTTTCAATCACAAAATCATATATTTCAGGATTCATATCGTCAATATTGCACTGTATCTCAGCAATTTCGCCATAATTTATATATGAATTATGTAAATCTTCATCGCCGTCATTATAGATAAAAGAATGTTTATTTAATTTTCCGTAAAAAATTCTCAAAATATTTACTAATCTATCCAAGTCCTTTGAGCCGCATCCGTAACCTTCTGAAATTATTTCCATTGAGGGTATTTTTTCGCTGTATCCGCTTGCATAATATTTAATTAGAGCGGCTCCTGTCGGCGTGGTTAATTCCGTGTCGTCGCCAAAACCGTAAACGGGTATTTCTTTTAATATGTAAGAAACGGCAGGAGGCGGTACCGATAAAGTACCGTGTGCAATATCAATTATGCCGGAACCTAAGTTAATTTTTGAACAAATTATATTATAATTTCCGTAAGCAAAATTGTGTGAATTATCATTATTTTGATGTTTATTTTTTAGGTTAAGTTCGTTTATAATAAAAGCGGATAATGATATATCTATAAGAGTGTCTATACTTGCAATTTCATGCAGGTGTAAATCTTTTAAAGATTTACCGTGAACGCAGCTTTCTGCTTCAAATAAAATATTATAAATGAAACGTATGTCGTTTTTAATTTCATTTTTAAAATTAATTAAATCAATTTGTTTATTTACTTCATGGATTGTTTTAAATTTTACTGATGCTTTATCGAGATTTATTTTAAGCGATAATCCGTTAAAACCTTTTTTTTGCGTTTTTTCAAAGAAAATATCTTTTGAAGAAAAATCCTTTATATTTAAATTGTTTACTGCGTCGTAAAATTGTTTTTCTTTAATTAAATCTAAATTATATAAAGCGCTTAAAAATTTATCTCCGGATATGCCGCTGAAACAATCTATATAAATAATATTCTGATTCATAAAAATTCATAAAAAATTTAAAATATTTTCTTTTTTGATGCGGTAAATATTATTAATTCAAATTTAATTTTTATTCATTAATCCTGCAATAGAAAATATTGAAATATTTCAAAGTCAGTAAACACTGGATTACCGCCTGTGCGGGAATGACATCTTAAGGGTTAGCATGATAAATCCTCATTAAAATTTATCCCTGTATTTAATTTATCTGATAATTTATCTGAATTATTATTATCGTCGTAATTTTTTAAATATGATTTAGAATTGAGAATATATCTGTCTAAATGCTTTGAATAATTACTCCAGGAAGAAAGTTTTGCGGTTTCTTCCGCTAACCCTTCAAATTGATTTACTTTTGCATCCATGTTGTCTATAAAGTGCAATATAACGGCTTCAATGGTTTTAGGCCTTTTCGGAGAGCCGAATTCTAATTCGCCGTGATGAGCAATAACTGAATGCAGAATAAGAATTTTCATATTTTCGGGAAAGCCGCTGATGGAATCTATTTTATTGCTTATAGAATTGACGCCGAGCACGATATGCCCCATAAGTCTGCCTTCATCGGAATATTCCGTAATATTTTTATTAAATTTTAATTCTTGTATTTTACCCGCATCATGCAGAAAACAGCCTGCCAGCATTATATCTTTGTTTACCGAGTCTTTATAATGTATAGACATTAAAAGACCTGCTTTTACGATACTGAGAGTATGTTCAAGGAGACCGCCTATATATGCATGATGAATAGATTTGGCTGCAGGCAGAGATTTTAATTTGTCGGTATATTTTTCATCGTTTAGAAATAATTCTATAAGTTCGCCGATATATTTATCGTTTATATTTTCTCTTAATATAGCGCATAACTCCGAAAACATATCATCTATATTAAATTTTGAAGACTTTAGAAAAAGGCATAGGTCACTACCCGTAATGTCAATTTTTTCGGCATCCGTAATATTTAATTGCAATTCATTCTGAAAAACGCTTGTTCTTGATTTGATTTTTATAAAATCGCCCGGCTCAAAAATATTTGCAAATTTTTGAGTGTTGTCCCAAATATTTGCCTTTATATCGCCTGTTTTATCCGATAATTTAAGAGATATATAATCTTTCCCTGTTTTTCCTTTTAGCAATGATTTATTTTTTACTAAAAAAATTGAATCCGCTTTTTCATTTTCTTTTAAATCTGATATAAATAATTTATCCATAAAAATATTTTTATATTTTTTTAAATTTTAAAACATAATTTATAAAGACCTGAATGTAATAATAACAAATAATTTTATAAAAATCAAAACAATGAATTTTTATTTTTTAATTTTTTTGTTGCTAAAAACAATAAAAATCTGATATAACATTAATTTACTACACATTTATTTATTATAATTATAAATATTATAAATAAAAATTATTTTATTTATAATATTTTTATACTTTATACTTTATACTTTATCTTTATATTGTTGTATATTATTTAAATTTAAAATTTAATTATTTATATTCATAAAAATTATTTATTAAAGAGGTTGGGAGTATGTTTATTGATAATATAATAGGAATGTTTTCGGAGGATCTCGCAATAGATTTGGGAACAGCCAATACCTTAATATATGTAAAAGACAAAGGTATTGTTTCAAATGAACCTTCCGTGGTAGCAGTGCACATTAATTCAAGAGGAGAAAAGAAAATTTTGTCCGTCGGCAGGGATGCAAAAAAAATGCTTGGCAGAACACCAGGAAACATTCAAGCTATTAGACCGATGAAAGACGGAGTTATAGCAGATTTTGAAGTAGTAGAGGCTATGCTTAAATATTTCATAAGAAAAATACATAATAGAAAAACTTTAGTAAGACCAAGAATTATTATAGCCGTTCCTTCAGGTATTACTGCTGTTGAAAGAAGAGCGGTAAGAGAATCTGCCGAGGCTGCCGGAGCCCGAATAGTTTATTTAATTGAAGAGCCAGTCGCTGCAGCGATAGGAGCAGGTCTTCCTATAACAGAAGCTGCCGGAAATATGATAGTAGATATCGGCGGAGGAACTACCGAAGTTGCGGTAATTTCAATGTCGGGTATTGTTTATGCAAAATCTATAAGAGTTGGCGGGGATAAAATAGATGATGCTATAATTCAATATGTAAAGAAAAAATATAATCTCTTAATTGGGGATAGAACGGCAGAATTAATTAAAATGACGATAGGTACGGCTTACCCGGCCGAAGAAATATCTACAATGAACATAAAAGGCAGAGACCTTGTAAGCGGAATTCCTAAGATTATTGAAATTACTTCAACTGAAATTTACGAGGCGATATTGGAGACTGTCTCGCAAATTGTTGATGCGGTTAAAACTACACTTGAAAAAATACCGCCGGAACTTTCTTCGGATATTGTAGATAGAGGTATCGCTCTTGCAGGAGGAGGCGCTCTTTTAAAAAATATAGATATTTTAATAAGAGAGAATACCGAACTTCCGGTTATCATAGCGGATGATCCGCTTACTTGCGTTGTAAGAGGCGCAGGTATGGCTTTAGACGAACTGAATATATTAAAAGACATTGTTCTTGAAAATTAATATTAATATTAATATTAATAAATATATATTATAATGTCTAATCAAAAGTTATTAATTATTGAAAATTAATTAAATTATTATTTATTATTTAAAAAAATAGTTTGCCGTATTTTATGGCAGAAAATTTTCATGCAAAGAGGATTTAGAAAATTTTTTAGAAAAAATAAAGATTTTTTTTTACTGATATTAATTATATTAGTGACCCTTGTTATATTTTTAGCGCATTTAAACAGTAAAAAATATAGCGGTTTTTTATCCGGGCCTATTTATACAAGTATATTTTTTATTTATAAAATTGCAGATTATCCCGTAAAATTATCGTCAAATATTTTTTCAAATTATATTGACTTAATATCAGTCAAAAAAGATAATAAGATACTTTTAAAACAAAATAATATTCTTAATGAAAAACTTTATAAATTAAATATATATAAAATTGAAAACGGTCAACTTAGAAAACTTCTTAATTTAAAAAAAAATGTTATTTCAAAAAAAACTATATCTGCCGTTATTACAATTCATGGTATACAATCATGGTTTAAAAGCTTTTATATAAATAAAGGACAAAACAACGGAATTAATGTAGGTGAAGGGGTTGTATCGGATAGCGGGGTTATAGGAAGGATTATTGAAACAGGGCATTATTATTCAAAAGCAATTGCAATTACCAATCCAAAATGCGCATTTTCGGTAGTTGATGCGAAAACAGGCGTTGTAGGAATAGCCAAAGGTATCGGAAACGGATATTTAAAAATTAAATTTGTTTTTTCTACCCAAAAGGCTAATATAGGCGATAGAATTTTAACTTCAGGATTAGGCGGAGTATTCACCGCAGGATTGTCCGTCGGTCATATAATTAAAGTTACGAGCAAGCCTTATGATATATTTAAAAAAATAATAGTGGCACCGCATAAAAATTTATTTAATTCAAAAAATGTTCTCATTGAGAGATAACATAATAAGAAATACTTATATAACTCTCTTTTCTATTTTTTTACTTATTCTTACTCTTATTTTTTCAAATTATTTTGAAAATCCTTTAATTTTACCTAATTTTGCACTTATTGCTATAATCTATTTTGCTCTTTATTTTAATATTTTTAACGGGTTTATAGCGTCTTATTTATTTTTTTACGTATACGGATGTTTTACTGCCTTAAACCCTTACGCTTATGCTATGGCAGGCGTTATTATTTTTACTGCCGCTTTTTATTTATGGAAAAAGTTTTTAGCGGATAATATAATTTATGAAATTTTTATAACATTCATGTCGTCAATATTCTATTATTTTTTAATATTTGTTATAAGTGTCATTTATTTTAAATTTAAATATAACTTGTTTTATTATATTTTATTGTATCTATTGCCTGTCAGCATTATTACTTCCGCAATGTCTCCCGTAGTCTTTTATTTTTTTAGAAAAATAGATTATTTTAGATACAAACGTCAAAAAACTGGTCTGAAAGTTTAATTATTTAATTTTTTTATTAATAATACTTGCGGCTAATCCGGCGCCGAATCCGTTGTCTATGTTTACTGTCAGTAAACCGCCGGAGCAGCTGTTCAGCATAGAAAGAAGCGCTGATATTCCTTTGAATCCGGTCCCGTATCCGTTAGATGAAGGAACTGCTATAACGGTTGAATCAACTAAACTTGAAATAAGAGTCGGAAGCACCCCGTCCATTCCTGCAACTGCTATGATTACGTTAGCCGATTTAATCTTGTCTATATTGTCAAAAAGTCTGTGAGATCCCGCAACACCGATATCATAAAGTTTAGATACTTTATTTCCTAAAATTGAGGCAGTTACGGCAGCTTCTTCCGCAACGGATATATCCGCAGTGCCTGCGGTAACGATAAGAATATTGCCGTGAAGTTTGTTTTCCTCCGTTTGCTGCGGATTTAGTATAATTATTTTTGCTTTGTCATAATATATTGTTTTTTTGCATTTTGAAAGAAGAAGTTTTTTAATTTCATAATTTACTCTTGTGAAAATGACATTATTTGCAATATTTTCTAATTTTTTTGCTATTTTAAAAATTTCTTCCGCAGTTTTTCCATCGCATAAAACAGCTTCAGGCTTACCGGCTCTTTTTAGACGGTGAATATCCAATTTTGCAAAATTCAAATCTATATAATTGCAGCCTGCGAAACTATCGTTGAACGGTTCCATAATTAAAAGTTAAATTAATAGATTTACTTAGTTATAATTCTTTAATATTATTTTTTATTTGCATTAAAAATGTAAGGCGTATAAAATTGTAATTATATATTATATTTAAATTTAAAAAATTAAAAGAGGATTTATTTATGCTTGAGTTTTTAAGAAGATTTTACGGTTCTTTATTTGGAAAAATCGTGACAATTATAGTAGGATTCTTATTTATAGTAGGTTTTAGCTTTTTGCCCTATATTATGGGCGGCGGCGGTGCTATATCTTCGCAAAATGTAGCCACGGTTGATGGAAAACCTATTACTGTATCCGCATTTTACAGATATTACGGTAATCTTGAAAATTATTACAGAGAATCATACGGTAAAGTTTTAAATAATACAATAAAAAAATATATAGCGGAAAAAACTTTATCTTCACTTATAGCGGATAAAGTTTTAGAAAACAGAATAAACGATTTTGGAGTTAGTGTTTCCAAGCATTATCTTGCAAATAAAATAGCAGGTATTAATACATTTCAAAAAAACGGAAATTTCAGCAATGCGGTTTTTACCTCAGTTCTTGCACAGAATCATATGACCCCGGCTATTTTTGAAAAACATTATGAGAATGATATAAATAGACGTTTTATGCGCACAATTATTCAAAGTTCTTTTAGTTTTAATAAACAGCAAATTATAGATAATTACAGATTGCGGAATAAATCTGTAGCTTTTGAAGCAGCTATTTTTAAAACCAAAAATAATGCCTATAAATTTATCAAAAAAATTGTTCTTTCTAATACAGGGTTTAAAAAATTAGGAATGCAATTCAAAGCTAAAATAGTTGATTTTTCTTTACAAACCAATGCGCAATTAATTTCTTCGAATAAATTTAAAAAATATAATTTTAATGCAGCCGTGCTAAAAGCGGTGTCGTCTGGAATTAATGGAAAAGTTTCATTAGTTCCTATTTCTATAAAATCGGGATTTGCAGTATTGAAAATAAAATCGGTTCATTTCCCCGCATTTAAACTTGCAGCCAGTAAGAGATTTTCCGTATATAGAAATTATATGTTTGAGAAACAGACTGAATTTTTAGACGATTATGTAAAATATCTTGAGTCTAAATCTCAAATAAAATTGAATAATCAATTGATAAATAAAATAATGCAGCGTGTTTAGGTTTAGTCAAATAAATATAGTATAAATAAATATAATCAATATGGATAAGAATATAAATAAGGATTTATCGCAAAAAATAGAAAAAATTGAATCAATTTTAGGCAATGAAAAAAAAATTGCCGTTGCATACAGCGGCGGAGTAGATTCAACTTTTTTATTATTTATTGCTGGAAAAACGCTCGGCGCTGAAAATGTAATGGCTGTTACAGGCAATTCTTTCACTATACCGGGCAGAGAAATTGAATTCTGCAAAAAAAAGACGTCTGAATTTGGAATAAAACATATTATAGTTAGAACTAAAGAGTATTTAGACGAATCATATTTGAAAAATGATTATTTAAGATGTTATTTTTGTAAGATCGCATTGTTTAAGACAATAAGACCTTATATTCCTGACGGTTATAAATTGTCGGTCGGGACTAACGCGGAAGACGAGGCTAACTTTAAAGACAGACCTGGAATGAAAGCCGAAAAAGAATTTAATGTTTTATCTCCTTTAAAAGAAGCAGGGTTTTTTAAAAATGACATAAGAAATGCTTCTAAATTTTTTGGGCTTGATACATGGGACAAACCTCAAATGGCTTGTTTAGCATCAAGAATACCGTTCGGAAATATTGTAACTGAAGAAAAAATCAAGATGGTTGAAAGAGCCGAAGATTTACTAAGGCAAAATGGATTTGGCGAGATAAGGGTAAGACATTACGGGAAACTTGCAAAAATTGAAGTTCCTATAGAGCAAATCAATAATTTAATGCAATATAAGTCATTATCTGATATTATATTAAAAATAAAAGAAATAGGATTTAAAACCGTTGCTGTAGATATTGAAGGAATTAATCACAGCGGATTGAATTTATAAATTTTATTTATTTTATTAAATAAAAATTATAAATATATTATTTCTGTAGTATATAAATTAAAAATTTTAACTCTTCCGCATAGAAGTTCCTTTTCGCAATGTATAAAACCTGCCAGGTTTTATGTGATGAAAGGCGGTTTTCTTCCTATTTTTTTAAAATTTTATTTTTTTAATTATAGTATAAATATATATTATTATATGTCTTATGTCATCCTCATTTAACGAAAACGAAATATTTAATATCCAAAAAAAAAGATTAAATTTTATTGCAATAATTTTTTCGATAATATTTTTCTTAATTCTTGCAAGAATATTTTTTTTGCAGATTATTAAAGGGAATCATTATTACTATCTTGCTAAAAATAATGCCACAAGGGTAATTTATCTGCCTGCGCCGAGGGGATATATATTATCAGATAACGGCAAGATTATTGTAGATAATGAATCATCTTTTAATATTGCTATTACTCTTGCTCATGTTAAATCATTAAAAAAAGAGATTCGTTTAATTGCTGCGATATTTCATAAAAAATATTCTAAATTATATAGCATAGTTGAAAAAGAAGAATTTATTCCTAATTATGAATCAATAGTTTTAATAAGAAATTTATCTATAAAAGATTTATCGGTTTTTGAAGTAAATAAGCTGTATCTCCCCGGTTTTTCTATAGAAAAAATACCTATAAGACATTATCCGTATGGAAATATGGGTGCGCAAATATTCGGATATGTCGGATTAATTTCTTCGGCGCAATTAAAAGAGAAAAAGTATTCGTATGCTAATCCTTCAGATATAGTTGGAGAAACGGGTATAGAATATTATTATCAGAAATATTTGCATGGAGAAGACGGAGAGAAAAGGGTTGTAGTAAATTCGTCCGGCAAAACAGTCGGAAAAGTTGTAGTTAAAAAACCGAGAATGGGTGATTATATTTACACGACAATTAATCTTGCTTTAGAAAAACTTGCCTATAAACTTATGAAAGATAAAGAAGGTGCCGTTATTGCAATGAATCCCCGGAACGGGAAAATTCTTGCCATGGTATCTACTCCTTCTTTTAACCCGGTTTATTTTTCTAAAGGTATTTCGGCAAAAGAATGGAAAAAAATCATAAATAACAATGAACATCCGCTTCAGAACAAAGCTATACAAAATTCGATGGCGCCGGGTTCTACGTTTAAGGTTGTCGGTGCATTGGCAGGTCTTGAAGCTCATCTGATTACTCCTGATAAAAAAATTTTTGCAGGACCTACTTTTAAACTTGGAAATGCCGTATTTTATAATTGGAATCCTAATCAAAACTCAAAAATAAATCTATATACCGCATTAGAAGAATCCGTAGATACTTATTTTTATTCTCTCGCGACAAGGCTTCATATTTCCCAGATAGCTCACTATGCGCATTTATTAGGGTTCGGCAAGAAAACAGGAATTGATTTGCCTGCGGAAAATCCTGGGTTTATACCTACAAGGAAACTTGTTTATAAAGTTTATCATAGAAAATGGTATAAGGGTTCAACATTGTCTTCTATAATCGGACAAAGTTATGTTTCTATTACGCCTATACAGCTTATTGAAGCTTATAGCGCTATAGCAAATGGAGGTTATCTGTATAAACCGTATATAGTCAGTAAAATTGTATCAAGTTCCGGCAAAATAATAAGGCAAATTAAAAGCAGATTAATAAGGCGGATTAAGTTAAAAAAAAGTTATATAGAAGCTATAAAAAAAGGTCTTTACGAAGTGGTAAACGGAAAAAACGGGACCGCCGTTAACGGACAGATTCGCGGTATTTCATTTTGCGGTAAAACCGGAACTGCGCAAATAATATCGAAAACCTATTCTATTTACGATGCAAAAAATATTCCGAGACGAGACAGAGATAATGCATGGTTTGTCGGGTTTGCCCCTATGAATAATCCAAAAATTGCGGTTGTTATTCTTGATATGCATGCAAAATTTCTTGGGGCGCATGCGGCAATTATAGCAAAAAAAATAGTAGAAAAATATCTTGAGCAAAAAGGTCTCTGGAAACCATCTCTTAAAAAAATAAAGAAGAATAATAATAAAAAACTTCCAAGTTTTATTTATACAAGTTTTTAATTTTAAATAATTTATAAAATTTAATAAAAATAAAATATAATAGAATATAGTAATAATATAAAGGGGACAGATTTAAATATGTCCCTTTTATAAAAATATAATAAAAAATACTATAATAAATAAAAATTAATAAATTAATAATATAAAATACAAATGAAATTATCGGATCATATTAAAAATTTTGATTTTATTTTATTTTTTACGGTAATAATAATTTCTTTTCTGGGCATAATTAATTTGTTGGGTTCTTTAAGCTTTAATCATTCTGAATTGCTTGACTCTTATGTTATAAAACAGATTATATGGTTTGGGATTTCTTTTTTTATAATGTTTGCAATTATATCAATCGATTATAATACCCTTATAGATATTTCATATTATATTTACGGGGTAATATTGTTTTTAATAGTTATAGTTTTGGTAAAAGGCAAAATATCGCACGGCGCTTCAAGGTGGATTTCCTTTGGATTATTTACTATACAGCCTTCAGAACTGATGAAAATAACATTAATTTTTGTTTTGGCAAAATATTTTACGGATCATAAAAAAAATTTTTATAAATTAACCGATTTGATAATTCCGTTTTTAATAATTATTATTCCAGTTTTGCTTATTGCTAAAGAACCCGACCTTGGAACATCGCTTATTGTTTTCTTTGTCGGATGTATTATTATCTATCTTGCAGGTATTAGAAAGACTTCAATGATAATTGCTTTATTTTTAGCTATAATAGCCGCGCCGATTATATGGATGCATCTCAAGACTTATCAGAAAAGCAGAATTCTTATATTTTTACATCCTGCAAAATATTACTTAGGGGCAGGATATAACATTATACAATCTGAAATAGCCGTCGGCGCAGGAAGAATTTTCGGAGACGGATTTAGAAACGGCAGCCAGAGTATATTAAATTTTTTGCCTGCCAAACAGACGGATTTTATATTTTCTACTTATTCGCAGCAGTTTGGATTTGCCGGGTCAATAATTTTGATTGGATTATATTTTATTTTAATAATAAGAGGATTTCAAATAGTTTATAACACTAAAAGACTCCAGGCATTTTTGCTTGGTTCGGGAGCTTTATTTATTATTATACTGCATACGGTTATTAATATTGCTATGGCTATCGGTTTATTGCCGGTCGTAGGAGTTCCCCTGCCGTTTTTTAGTTATGGAGGAACTTCGCTTGTTGTGGATATGTCTGCCGTCGCAATATTATTAAATATATCAATGCGTAGATATAAGTATCAATCAGGCTAATTTTAAATAAGAAATAAGAAATAAGAAATAAGCAGCCTTAAAATGTTTGATGTAAATGATATAAGTATGAATCAAACTAAATTTCAATAAATGTAATAAATGTTATGCCTTATATTATAATAACAGCTAAATAAAATAAAACCTTAATTCTTCAATAGAAATTATTTATAAATTCTATTGAAGAATAACTCTGGATTTCAGCTTTCGCAGTAATGACACCCAAAAAGTGAAATAACAAACCTCACAAAGTCATTCCCGCGTAGGCGGAAAAGTTTCGAAAGTGGAAACGACGCATACCGTTTCATTTTCATTTAATAGAGGATTCAACACTAATGAAAAAAAGAGATTTTTTAGATAATATTTCTATATTATTTGCCACTTTTTTTTATGTAGGCTATTTTCCTTACGGTCCTGGAACTGCAGGGACTTTTGCCGCTATGATTTTATATTTGATTTTTTTGCACAATTTAAATTTTTTATACTATATTATTTTATGTATAGTATTATTTTTTGCAGGAGTATTTTTCTCTTCAAGAGCTGAGAAAATTATAGGAAAGAAAGATCCTTCCGAAGTTGTTATAGATGAAGTTGTAGGTTATTTAATCACTATGCTCGGAGCTTTATGGGCTCCGTTTTCAATAGTCTATGTTTTAATAGGATTTTTATTATTCAGAATTTTTGATATAATTAAACCGTTCCCCGTGGGATTTGCCGATAAGCATATTGGCGGCGGAATAGGTATAATGCTTGACGATGTGATAGCGGCGGTTATTTCCGCAGTGCTTTTAAGATTAATAATTGTTATAATTGTAGGATTATAATATAAATAAATATAAATTAATACTTAATCTAAAATTAGTTTTATATTCAAAGTGTTAAAATATTAAATAAAAATAAAAAATAATTATAAAATTATCAATGGATATTAAGATATTAATTATTGCCGATAATTATGATTTTAAAAAAGCAGGCGAAGTTCTTTTAAATTTTTCAGATATGCTTGCCGATTATAATTTAAAATTTAAAGAAGCCGTGTGTCTTCCCGACGACTCATCGGATAGTATTTATAAAGTATTGTCGTATATGATTTCAGGCGATTCTTCAGCAGTATTAGTTTGCGGCGGTTTAAAAGAAGATCTGAATATTATACCCGAAATGGTATGCAACGCGTTAAAAAGGGAAATAGTAAAAAGCAAAGATGCGTTAGATTTAATGAAACTTGTATATGAATCTAAAAGTAAGCCTTTTAAAACTTCTTACGAGGAATCATGCTATTTTCCTAAAAATTCATTTGTTATACCGAATCAAAATTCAGGGCTTTCAGGATTTTATCTGACCGAACCGATTTTCTTTGCCGCTATGCCGTTAGAGCCTGACGATGCAAAAGCAATGTTTAAAAATCATGTTCTTGGTAAAATGATAGGAAAATTAGGAGTATCTTATTTTATAAAAAAAAGAAAATATAAATTGTTCGGTCTTAAAGAAAAAGAGTTTGAAAATCATCTTAAGCGTATCAGCGATAAATTTGGCGATTTAAAATATTTTTATGAGGTTTCTTACGGTGAAATTATCTTAAATATTTACATAAAAGGTATTTCAACCCAAAAGCTTCACGACGGTATAAAAACAATAGACGAGATTGTGCTTTCGGAGTTTAATAATTTTATTTACGGATATGACGATGACGAGTTAGAAACCGTTTGTTCGGCTTTGCTTAAAAAAAATAAAATTACCGTTGCTATTGCGGAATCGCTCACAGGCGGTTATATTTCAAATAAATTAACCGATCCGCCGGGAGCTTCGGCTTATTTTATTTTAGGAGAGGTAGTTTATTCCAATTTTGCTAAAATAAATGAACTTGGCGTTGATGAAGATATTATAGAAAAATATGGAGCGGTATCTTCCGAATGCGCCGTTGTAATGGCTGAAAATATCAGAAAAAAAGCGTATTCCGATATAGGCGCAGCAGTAACAGGTTTTGCAGGACCAAAAGGAGAAACTGATAACTATCCTGCGGGAACCGTATTTATAGCTTTGTCTTCGGATAATATTCAGGAAGTCAGAAAATATAATTTTTCAGGCACAAGAAATGAAATAAAAATCTATACTTCCAAAATGGTTTTATTCTGGATTTATAGGCTTATACAGGATAAGCAATGAAATAAAATAATAATAATAAAATATTTAAATATTTAAGATCTAAAATTGCTGATAGAAATTATTAAATTATTAAAAATGCAGTAATGCTTTAACAAGGCTGGATTCCTGCGTAAGCAGGAATGATACTCAAAAAATAACGATGAACTATTCCATAAAAATTTAACAATAATGTAACAATAATGTAACCTGTTTTTAAAATTTTCTTAAGATTATTTTAACTTGATATTATGGAATTTATAATATAATATCAATATAAATAAATAAAATAAATTAATAAATAAATAAATAAATAAATAAATTAAATAAATAAATAAATTAAATAAATAAATAAATTAAATAAATAAATAAATTAAATAATTAAATAAATAAATAAATTAAAAATGAACTTTTATATTGCTTTAAGTTTACATCAATTAAATAAATAAATTAAAGATTGAAGTATTTGTTTTTTATAATTACAAATTTGAGGATAAATTAAATTATGACTTCAAAAATTAATAATTCCGAATCGTCAGAGCAACGCAACTCAATTGTAGAAGAAAAAGAAAAAGAAAAAAATAAGAATAATGCAAATTTAATAACAGAACAAAAGAAAAAGGCGCTTGAATTAGCTATTTCTCAGATAGAAAAGCAATTCGGCATGGGGTCTATCATGAAATTAGGCGGTAAGCCGATTGTAGAGAATATACCGTCAATATCAACTGGCTCTCTTTCTTTAGATATAGCTCTCGGAATAGGCGGTATACCGCAAGGCAGAGTCATTGAAATATTCGGACCTGAATCTTCAGGAAAAACCACTTTGACATTGCAGATAATTGCCGAGGCTCAAAAAAAAGGCGGTATAGCCGCTTTTATTGACGCAGAACACGCTTTAGACTTAAGTTATGCGAAAAAAATAGGCGTTAATGTTGACGATCTTTTAGTTTCGCAGCCGGGAACAGGCGAAGAAGCTTTAGAAATAGCTGATTCTCTTGTCCGCTCCGGTTCCGTAGATGTCTTAGTTATTGATTCTGTTGCCGCACTTGTTCCGAAAGCCGAGATAGAAGGAGATATGGGCGATGCTCATATGGGGCTTCAGGCAAGGCTCATGTCTCAGGCTCTCAGAAAACTTACTTCGGCTATATCAAAATCAAATACAGCAGTGATTTTTATTAATCAAATCAGAATGAAAATAGGTATTATGTTTGGCTCTCCTGAAACTACGACAGGAGGAAATGCTCTTAAATTTTATGCTTCGGTACGTATTGATATTCGGCGGACAGGATCTATTAAAAAAGGAGATGAAGTAGTCGGTTCCCGTACAAAAGCCCGAATAGTTAAAAATAAAGTTGCTCCCCCGTTTAAAGAAGCAGAGTTTGACATAATATACAATAGCGGTATATCTACCGAAGGCGATATAGTAGATATAGGTTCCGAAAGCGGAATTATAGACAAAGCAGGAACATGGTTCAGCTACGGAAAAGAAAGATTAGGACAAGGAAGAGAAGCCGCTAAAGAATTTCTTAGGAGCAATCCCGATATTAAAAATGAAATCATGGAAAAAATAATGAAACATTTTAATTTAAAGCGTTAAAAACTAAATTGTTTATTATTTATAATATTAATATATAAAGATAATTTAAATAAATTATGTCCGATAAACAAAGCGAGTTGATAGACTTAAGCATTTCGCCACTTACATTTATTGAAGAAATCCTAAAATTTTCCGTCGGGAAAAAAGCTTCCGATATACATTTTAAGGTTAATTCCGTTCCTGTTTTTAGAATTAATGGAGAATTAGTTCCTCAGCATGATTTTGGAGTTCTTTCAAAAGAAGTTATTGAAAAGATAGCTTTTAGTATGATCGATAAATATCAGATAAAAGTTTTTCAGGAAAATAAAGACGTAGATCTTGCATATAGTCTTACCAATGTAGGCAGATTCAGAGTAAATATTTTTTCTCAGAGAAATAGTTTGAGTATTGCAATGAGGTATATTCCTTTTAGCGTTCCTTCTATTGATACGCTAAGTTTGCCCGGAATTGTCAAATCGGTTGCATTAAAAGAAAGAGGGCTTATTTTAGTAACAGGTATTACGGGAAGCGGAAAATCCACGACATTAGCTTCAATGTTAAATTATATTAACGCTAATAAGTCTGTTCATATAATCACGATAGAAGACCCGATAGAATATCTTCATAAAGATATAAAATCAATAGTAAATCAGCGTGAAATAGGCATGGATGTATATTCATTTTCGCATGGACTCAGGGAAGCGTTAAGGCAGGATCCCGACGTTGTTCTTGTAGGAGAAATGCGAGATCTTGAAACCATAGAAACTGCAATTACCGCTGCAGAAACAGGGCACCTCGTTATGAGCACTTTGCATACATTAGATGCTCAGGAAACTATTAATAGGATTATAGCCGTTTTTCCTCCTTATCAGCAAAAACAGATAAGAATACAGTTAAGCAGCGTTATGACGGCAGTTATATCCCAGCGTCTTATTCAAAGAGCCGATAAACAGGGCAGACTTCCGGCAGCCGAGATTTTAATAGGCACTGAAACAATAAAAGATTGCATCCTGAATGAAGATAAGACTTCAGGTATAAGAGACTATATTAAGGCAGGAAGTACTCAATACGGAATGCAGACATTTGACCAATCATTATACGGTTTCTATAAAAACAATCTTATTACTTACGAAGATGCATTAGCCGAATCAACCAGCCCTAATGATCTGGCTTTGCTTATATCGGGTGTAGACTCTGCTTCCGGATCCGGATCCTCAAATCAGTCTATATGGGAAACAAAATGAAAGTGCTAAAAAGTAATACCGAAAAACTTCCTATGGATTATGCTTTAAAACTTTTAGCAATTAAATCATATTCTGAAAGTTCAATGGCCCAAAAATTAATAAAAAAAGGATTTTCTACTTCATCTATAAGCCAAACTATAAAAAAGCTTAAAGATTTAAATTATATAAACGATGAAAGCTACGGCGAAAACATGATAAGAATAGGTAAATTAAAAATGATAGGCAAAATGAAATTAGCCTACCAAATGCATAATAAAGGTATAAGCAGTTCTCTTGTAGCTAATCTTTTAGAAAATTTATATACCCAGGAAGAAGAAAGACAGATTGCCGAAAAAGCTCTTGAAAAAAAGAAACCTGCGTTAATAAAATATAAAGAAGATAAAATAAGATACAAAAAAAAACTATATGATTTTTTGCAAAGGAGAGGTTTTTCTTCCAACGCGGTAGAAGATATAATAAATGGAAAATTTTAAAAAGATTAATAACTGTTAAATTAAACTAAATTAAATTAAACTAAACTAAAACTAAACTAAATTAAACTAAATTAAATTAAATTAAATTAAATTAAATTAAATTAAACTAAAGATGATTAAACAATAAAACTGTTTAGCCGATTAATAATTTATTTTATTGCAAACTAAAAATTCAAAAGGATCAATTTTATATGAAATATTTACTTTCCAATGAACTTAGAGAATTATTTATTGCTTTTTTCAAAGAAAAAGGACATAAACATATTCCAAGTTCGTCTTTAATTCCCGCAGGCGATAATTCAATAATGTTTACTAATGCAGGAATGGTGCAATTTAAAGATTATTTTACCGAAATTACAAAACCTTCTTTTAAAAGAGCGGTAACAGTCCAGAAATGCATGCGCGCAGGCGGGAAGCATAACGATCTTGAGAATGTGGGGAAAACTACTAGACACCACACTTTTTTTGAGATGCTCGGCAATTTTTCATTCGGAGATTATTTTAAAAATGAAGCGATTGAATTTGCATGGGATTTTCTTATTAACGAACTTGAAATTGACGATAAAAAACTTTTTGTCACAGTTCATAAGAATGATGAAGAAGGATACTTGATATGGAAGGATAAAATAAAAATAGACGAAAAAAAAATATATAAATTGGATGATGAAACTAATTTATGGCAGATGGGAGATATTGGTCCTTGCGGCTATTCAAGCGAAATATTTTTTGATACCGGATTTTCTGAGTGGGGGCATGAGGAGTGCGATATAACTTGTGACTGCGGGAGATATTTAGAAATTTGGAATTTAGTATTTATGCAATTTGAAAGAGATATAAACGGAAAACTTTCAAATCTTCCAAAACCTTCAATAGATACAGGTATGGGACTTGAAAGAATGGCGAGAGTTCTTCAGAACGTTAAATCAAATTACGATTCAGATGTTTTTACGCCTTATATTAGCGAAATTGACAATATAACGGGAAAAAAATATCAGGACGGAGATGATCCCTACGATACCGCGGCAAGAGTTATAAGCGATCATATAAGAACATCGGTTTTTCTTTCTTCGGAGTCTATTTTTCCTTCTAATGAAGGAAGAGGATATGTTTTTAGAAGAATATTGAGAAGGCTTTTTAGATATGCTTTAAAATTAAATCTCAATATAAACAATTTAGTTTATATCGGAAATACGGTAGTTTTAACAATGGCTTTGTTTTATCCGGAGATAAGAGAAAGTTTCGGTATATTCGAAAAGATTATATCTGATGAATTTGAGCGTTTCAAAGGAACTTTAAATTCAGGTATAAAATTGCTTGAAGATGAAATTAGCCATTTAGAAACGAAAAAAATAAAAATAATAAGCGGCGATTTTGCTTTTAAATTATACGATACTTACGGTTTTCCCATTGATCTGACTATAGACGCCGCTAATGAAAATAATTTAAATGTTGATTTATCCCGCTTTGAAAAATTGATGCAAAATCAAAAAAATTATTCAAAGCAAAAAAAAGGAAAAGTAGATTTTATCGGTTTAGATTTTGATTTAAATCCTACTATATTTGCAGGCTATAATAATCTTGAGGAAGAAGCAGAAATAATCGGTTTTTTAGACGAAGAAGGCAATTTATTAAATAATCCGGAAAATAATGCAACCGGATTTTTAATTTCCGATAAAACTCCTTTTTATGCCGAAAGCGGCGGACAGAAGGGAGATGAAGGCATAATAGAATGGCAATCCGGCGATTTTAAAGTTGACAAAACCATTAAAACAAAATCAGGCATATTTTTACATCACGGCAGAATAATAGGGCAGCTAAATATACCGGCGGTCAACAGCCCTGATTATGCACAAGTTAAAGCTTTTTTTAAAGTAAACCAAAAATTAAGGCGTATGACTGAAGCAAACCACAGCGCCACCCATCTTTTACATGCCGCCTTGAGAGAAGTTCTCGGAAGCTCTTCTTCACAGCAAGGTTCTTATGTTGACTCGGAAAAATTAAGATTTGATTTTAATTATACTAAACCTTTAACAGATGATGAAATTCGCAAAATAGAAATGATGGTGAATGATTTTATATTTTCAAATTATGCAGTGCAAATTGAAGAAACCGAAATGGAAACAGCTTTGAATTCAGGAGCGTTGCATTTTTTTGATGAAAAATACGGAGATAAAGTAAGGATTGTCAATATAGGAGATGTTTCAAGAGAATTTTGCGGCGGAACACATATTGAAAGAACAGGTTCAATAGGTTTTTTTAAAATAACATCAGAATCTTCCGTTGCGTCCGGCATCAGAAGAATAGAAGCAGTTACCGGCTATAATTATCTTAATACGGTTTACATTCAGGAAGACAATCTTAATAATATAATAGTTCTTTTGAATTCAAATAAAGCCGATATTTATAATAAAATAATAAAACTCTATTATGATTATGAGTTCATAGAAAAAGAGAATAAGGAACTTAAGTATAGCAATTTTATGCTTAAAGCGGGGAAATTATACAAAGAATTTAAAAAACTAGGAGATTATTCGTACTTAATAAAGAAATTAGACAATTTTAATCCAGATGAACTTAAAGAATTGGCAAATATGGTAAAATCTAAATATGATTTAAGTTCGGACGGTGATAGCTTTGTTATTATATTAGGATCTTTTTACCAAAATGAAAAAATAATTTATATTGCTATTGCCGAAGGCTCTATGGATGCTGCTAAAATAATAAAATTAATTTCAGAAGAACTCGGAGGAAAAGGCGGAGGCAAAAAAGATTTTGCTCAGGGAGGCACGTCAAATTTGTCTAAATACGAAGAATTTGAGACAACTGTAGAAAAGATTATAAAAAATTATTTGAAATAAAGGTTTAAATTTTAATAATAAACATATATAATGAATATAATAATATATTAAGTAAATAAGTAAATAAGTAATTAAGTAAATAATTAAATAAATAAGTAAATAAGTTTTTTCGATATATTATTTTTTAATATAATAAATGTAATAAATATTTAGTATTTACGGCGCATAATATTTATTCATTCTTAGTATTAGTAATAGATACATATTAAATATGACATTAGATATGAAAATCATTAGAATATTCGGACGTTCCGATTCAAAAAAATGCAATGAAGCTATACGCGGATTAATTCTTAAAAGAATAAATTTTAAACTCCACAATATAGAAACAGATAAAGATGCTTATAATGAATTCTTAAGAATCGCAGGATACAATGCAGAGATACCTTTTGTTACAGATGAAAATAATTATAATATAAAATTGGACGACATAAAATTTAATGAAGCTATTTTTTAAAATCTTTGCAGTATTTCTTATAGTTTCCGTTTCATATTTTTTAACAGGATGTGCTTACAATAATATTAAAGAAAAAGCTGTATCTATACCTATACATAAGCATATTTTTTTCCCTGAAAAAACCGTCATAAAAAAAGTAATCAAAAATTATAGCGGATTTAAGAATATTTCAGGAAGGGCAATAATGATATATGATTATAACGGAATTTCTTATGAAGAATCAGGATTCTATAAATATTCAAAAGGAAAATATCTTAAATTTGTAATAATGGACATGTACGGAAATATTGTTTTTTCAGCTAATGTTGACAATGCAGGAGCAATTTTTACCAATACACGCAGGACTAAAAAAAATCCTAATTTTACAATAAAGGTTTTGTTTGATAAAAAATATAAAACTAAAAGCATTGATTCTTATAAGAGAATATTTAAATCAGTCAGAATACTGCTTAACTTAGAAGATACCGATAAAATAAATAAATCCGATATTTTTTATAATACTAAAGACGGATATTTTTTTGAATACAGACAAGCAAATAATACGGAAAAGATTAAGAATAAAATTTTTAATAAAAATAAAATAAAATCTAATATTTCAAAAATAAAAGAAAAATATTATTATATGTATATTAACAGCAAATTTCTTGTATATAAAATTGCATACATAAAAAACAAAAAATTTATTGAAATAATAAAATTTAGTAAATATATTAAAAAAAGCGGAATTTACCTACCGTTAAAAATTAGTATTGACGATTATGTATATAATGTTAAAATAATTATCAAACTTTCAAAAGGAAGTAAATTAACTTTAAATAAAGCTTTTAACAATTAAATTAAATTAAATATTAATTATTACATTCATTAAATAATAATAAGCAAATAATAAATTTATGAGAAAATCAAATATTGTATTTCTTTTAACCTTATTTATTTCTATTTTTTCTTTTTCTTTTCTGCTCTCGGGGTGTGCCTCTAAAAATATCAAAAAGAAGATATTGCCGCCGCAGGTTTATTATAAAAAAGCTTTATATGAAGCTAAAAATAAAAATTATTCGGAAGCGGCAAAGAATTTTAAATCCCTTATAACTAATTATCCGTCATACCGCAATACAAGAAAAGCAGAATTAAAATTAGGCGATATTTATTATCTTGCAGGAAAATATATTGAAGCGGGGGGAGCATATACTGATTTTTTAGTTCTCCATCCGCGTTCAAAAGAAGTCCCGTTTGCAATGTTTTATATAGGTATGTCTCATTTTAAAAGAATTTTGGCTGTAGGAAGATCTCAGAATCAAGCAAAAAAAGCTAAAACTGAATTTGAAAAACTCATTTCCAAATATCCTTCTGGTAAATTTTCAAAAAAAGCAATGAAACTAATAAAAATTATTAATATACATCTTTCAAAAAATACATTTTTTACAGGACTATATTACTTTAATGCAGGAATGTGGGAACATGCGGCTTATATGTTTAAAATTGTTCTTACGCAATATAAAGGATTGCCTATAATTCCTAAAGATTTATATTATATTTATATATGCTATAATAATTTAAATAATAAAATAGAGGCAAATAAATATAAAAATATTCTTTTATCTAATTTTTCTGAAAGTGTATATGCGAAAAGAATAGCATAAATTGCCGTACTCAATATTTCTTAATACATTGCGGTATATTTAACAATCTATATCGGCAATTTCGGGGACAGTAAATCGTCCTTGACAATTTATACTAAATTATGTAATAATTTTTAGATTAAAATAATTATTAAAATTATAAATTATAAGCGAGGAATATTAATATCCAAAAAAAATTTGATATCAATGAAGAAATTAAAGCTAAAGAGGTCCGTGTAGTCAATGATGAAGGTGGACAATTAGGTATAATAAATTTAGCCGATGCTATTAAACTTGCCAAAGAAAAATCTTTAGATCTGGTTGAGGTTTCAAAAAATTCAACGCCTCCTGTTTGCCGTATAATGGATTATGGAAAATTTAAATATGAGCAAAATAAAAAAGACCAGATAGCTAAGAAAAAACAAGTTATTATTCATACTAAAGAAATAAAATTCAGACCTAATACCGATGATCATGATTATAACTTTAAATTAAAAAATATTATTTCTTTTCTTAAAGAAGGAAATAAAGTTAAACTTACTATTTCATTTAAAGGCAGGGAGATAATTCATACGGATCTTGGCGTGAAAGTTCTGCTAAGGGTTATTGAAGATATTAAAGATATAGGAGTTCCAGAGTCTCCAATTAAACCTGATGCAAAAAAAACGTTCAGCACAATAGTTATTCCCGTTAAGAACCCATCGCCGCGCCCTCAGACTAAGGTGATAGACTAAGGTGATATAGATATATGATATAGATATAATAGATGAATAATAAATAAAAATAGATAAGTTTATTGTGAAAAACACAATTTATTAATTAATGCTTGAAAATTTTTCTTTTATTTTTAAAAGTTAATATTTATAAAGTAATATATAAATATTGCAGCAAAGCTTATAAAAAATACATACAATTTGAAACAATAGAACTATAGAATGATATACATAATGGCTTATAAAGATTTATAAAATATATATATAATTTTTAAATTATAGAATAATATACATACAGTAAGTATGTATGCAATTAAATTTAATATTATATTTAAATATAATATATTTAATAAGGGATATAATATGAAAAAAGTAAAAATTAAAACCAGCAAAGGAGCAAAAAAAAGATTTAAGATTACGGGAACTGGAAAAGTAATGCATTATAAGGCAGGCAAAAGTCACATACTAACATCAAAAGCTCATAAAAGGAAAAAAAGATTGGCTAAAAAAGGAGTTGTAAATGCGGTAGATTCTTTGAATATAAAGAAATTAATACCCTATTTATGATTTATCTTACCATATTTAATTAATACAGATAAATAACTAAAAATTATTAAACTAAATTTAAAAAAAATAAAATAAGGGAGGCGTCAAAATAAAATATTTTATTAACAGTATATTAATTTTAATTTGAATGCGGAAAATTTTGTATGAATTTTACATATTATTATATATTGCAATCCTATATGTTCTAATCTGTATATTATATTGGAATCTAATATTGTAATTTAATTGTTTAATTTATACATGGTATTTTTATAGTATGCTTCAAGCGGTATATTTTGAATATAATATTCAAAATATTATTGATTAAATATATTGTTAAAAAATCTTATTTTACGATTAAATCATGCCGAGAGTTAAAAGAGGAATATCTGTAAGAAAAAGACATAAAAAAGTATTAAAGCAGGCAAAAGGCTATTACGGAGCCAGACACAGGCTTTTTAAAACTGCACAGGAGGCTGTGGATAAAGCTTTAAAATATTCGTATAGGGACAGGAAAGTTAAAAAGAGACAGTTTAGAGCTTTATGGATTGTTCGCATTAATTCCGAATGCAGAAAGAACGGACTTTCTTATTCTGTTTTTATGAATATGTTAAAGAAAAACGATATATCATTGAACAGAAAGATTTTGTCGGAACTTGCGGCGTCAGATCCTGCTGCATTTTCAGAAATAGTTAAAACTGTTGCTGCGCAAGCTGCATGATTTCATATAATATTTAATTATATTTGTAATTAATTTTAATTGATATAATTAAATTAAATATAGTATAAAATTATTTTTTGCTTTGCGTTATAGCGTGAATGTTTTAAATATTTTTTTTAATATGCGATTGTCATTGTACTATATTAAAATATTGTATTAAAATATAAAATATAAACGTTATAAAGATTTAATTTTCAATAAAAATATACTATTTAAGTGTACTATTTAATTTAATGTTTTAATTTAATGTTATTAATTTATTTAATGTTATTAATTTAATGTTAAATAATAAAATTATCCAAAATTAAAATAAAAATGTCCTTAACAAAATCTGATATTTCTTCAAAAGTTCATGAAAAAGTTGGAATTTCGCATAATGATTCGCTTAAATATGTAAATTCATTTTTTGAGATGCTAAAATATGAAGCAGAGAAAACCGAATTATTAAAATTTTCAGGTTTTGGCAATTTTATCGTTAAAGAAAAATCAAAAAGAAAAGGCAGGAATCCTCAAAATGGCGAAGTAATGTATATTTGCGAAAGAAAGGTTCTTAAATTTAAACCTTCTAATGTATTAAAAAGCAAAGTAAATAAACAAAATGGATTGGAAGGATGAAACAGAAAAGGTTTATTATAAGATTGGAGAAGCAGCCGATATTCTTAAGGTAGAATCTTATGTTATCAGATATTGGGAAACCGAATTCAAATTTATTAAACCTTTAAAATTAAACAGTTCTCACAGATTATACTCTAAAAAAGAGATAGAAAAACTTTTAATAATAAAAGATCTGCTGTATAATAAAAAATTTACCGTTAAAGGCGCTAGAAATGCTTTAAAATCAGGCTCATATAAATTAATTTGCACTAATAGCAGTGACAATTCAGAAGTTTTACAAAGTTATAATAATTATAGCAACGATTCTAATACACGTATTAACAAAGCTATTGAAGAGTTAAAAATGATTAAAAATGTTTTATCCCGTAAAAAATAATTTTATATTTCCTATATCTTAATAAAAAATAATAATTTAAATAAATTTTAAAAAATTATTATAAACCGCTTTAAATAAATTTTTAATTGATGAACATTCTGATTTCAAACGACGATGGAGTTTTTGCAACTGGAATAAACATTCTTTTGGATGAGTTTAAATCTTCGGGTAATAATTTTAACGCGGTTGTTGTCGCTCCAGATAGGGAAAGAAGCGGCAGTTCCCATTCCTTAACCCTTGACAGACCGTTAAGGGTTCACGAGATTAAACCTGGAATTTATTCTGTTGACGGAACACCAACCGATGCCGTCAATATAGGGATTCATTCTATATTAAAATATAAACCAGATCTCGTTATTTCCGGAATTAATTATGGCGGCAATATGTGCGATGATGTAACATATTCGGGCACCGTTTCAGCTGCTATGGAAGGCGCTATAATGGGTATAAAATCAATAGCGGTTTCTTTAGTCGTAAATAAAGGCGGAGGATACCTGCCTACAGACCCTGCAATGGAAGAAGATATTGAGCTTTCTTTTAGAAAAGCGGCAAAGTTTGTTGCTAGTCTTGCAAATATTGTTGCCAAGATAGAGCTTCCAAAATATACTTTTTTAAATGTTAATATCCCTCAAACTATTATAAATTCACCCGATTTTGAATATAAAATAACAAGACAGGGTAAAAGATATTTCGAAGATTTTGTCGTTGAAAAAATTGACCCTCGCGGCAGAAAATATTACTGGATATGGGGCAAAAACATAAAATTTGAAGATATTGAAAACAGCGATTATGAAGCGGTTCACGGTGGTTTTATTTCAATAACGCCGATTCAGCTTGATATGACAAATTATCATGCTATTGAAAAATTAAAAAATATTGATTTTTCATTTAAAAAATAAAATGCAACAATATAAATAAGTTATAATTTTATAATAATAAAAACAATGATGTTGAGTTAAGATATATTTATGGCTAATTATAAAAATTTAATTGAAAAAATGATTAATTTATATATTATATCTAACGGTATTCATGATACGGCGATTATTGACGCCATAAGGTCTATACCTCGGCATAGTTTTGTGGAAGAATCTTTTAGCGAACTCAGTTATACTGATGCGCCTCTTCCGATAGGACATAAGCAGACAATATCGGGAATTTATACCGCTGCGTTAATGACCTCCGTGCTTGAATTAAATAAAAATCATAAAGTGTTAGAAATAGGAACAGGTTCAGGTTATCAAACCGCAATTTTAGCCAATCTTGCATCGGAGGTTTATACTATAGAGAGAATAAGGGAGTTGTCTCTAAAATCACGAACAATTCTTGATAATTTAGATTTTAAAAATATTACTTTTATAATCGGAGACGGTTCTATAGGTTTTAAAGAATATGCTCCTTATGATAGAATTATTGTTACAGCTTGCTTATCTGAAATACCGAAATCTTTAATTGACCAGCTGAAAGACGGAGGCATAATAGTAATGCCCGTTGAGATAGATTCTAAACAAAATATTTTTGTAATTAAAAAAAATAATGATAAAATAGAAAAAAAGATAATAGCGTCGGCAAATTTTGTAAAACTTATTGGTAAATCAGGTTTTGCAGCCTAAATTAAATAAAATATAAATTAAATAAAATATAAATTAAATAAAATTTTAAAATATAAAATTTTAAAATATAAAATATATTATAAAAATATTATGACAGAAAATAATATAGACAATAATGACGATAAAATATCTTTTGACGAACCCGACAATGAATATCGCAAAACCAATAATAATATTTACACGCAATATCTTAGAAATATTCATAAACACTCGCTTTTAACAAGAGATCAGGAATATGAACTTACTTTGAAAGCTAATAACGGCGATAAAGAAGCAAGAGATTTAATGATACAGTCAAACCTTGGACTTGTAATACAGGTTGCAAAAAGGTTTCTTGGCAGGGGTATTCCTTTTGAAGATTTAATAGAAGACGGAAATATCGGGCTTATGAAAGCAGTTGAAAGATTTCAGCCGTCCAAGGGCTTCAGATTTTCAACATATGCTACATGGTGGATAAGGCAATCCATCGAAAGAGCAATATTAAATTCCGCAAGGCTTATCAGGATTCCCATACATGTTTCCGAAAATATGTTTAAAATTTCAAAAGCTTCAAAAAATTTAGAAAAAGAAAAAGGTTATGAGCCAAATATAGAAGATATTGCGGATTATGTAGGAATGAATGTAGATAAAGTCGAAAAAATTTACGGCTCAATTGCAAATATAAGTTCATTAGATTATTCAATATCGCAAAACGATGACGACCAAAATATGTCTTTATCTAATATTATCAAAGAAGATGAAGAATATACTTTGCCGTATGAGATACTTAATAAACTTGAAACTATAAGTTTATTAAACAATTGGCTGTTTTCATTAAAAGAAAATGAAAGAAAAATTATTACGCTAAGATATGGATTAAACTATGAAAACCCCATGACTTTACATCAAATTGCCGTTATTTTTAATCTTACCAAAGAAAGAATAAGACAAATTGAATCAAAAGCAATGGCAAAATTGCAAAAAATGGCAAAAGAATCCAGTGTTTTAGAAAAATAATAGCAATTATAATTATGCAGCGCAAAAAATTAAAAAATGTAGCAATTAAAATAATATAAAATCCCATTAATATTATTGAAATATTTTTTGTGAATTAAAATCCATAGTTTATTTATTATTTATTCTATTTATTAATTAATAAGTCAGCAGCAGCAGAAATATTCGTATAAATATAAATATATAATTATCTAAGATGAAAATGCAAATAACTTTGAAGCCTTTACCTCTAAAATGCCAGATATAAATATTCCTGAAATAAATGCCGATAAGATAAATACCATAGATATTATTAAAGCTATTATTAAGTTTGAAAATAAACAAATCACTCCTGAAAATATTAATAAAATAAAAGTAATTGAAACCCACATTTCGTTAATTTATCTCACCGAAAAATTTGCATATAAACAAAAGAAAAAAGTTAATTTCGGATTTCTGGATTATATGTCTTTAGAAAAAAGGAAATTTTACTGCAGAAAAGAATTGTCGCTGAATAGAAGGTCATGCTCCGGAATATACCTTGATATGCCGGAGTTAAGGCTAAAAAATGACGGCAGTCTGCTTTTAGGGTACAAAAAAGGAAAAATTGTCGATTATCTGGTAAGGATGAAACACGTTCTAGGCGATAAATTCTTAAACAGTATTCTTGCCAACAGTAAAAAACGATATGGATTTGATTACAAAGGCGATAATAATAAATGCGATGAAGGGGGCAGACTTCGAGCTAG
This sequence comes from bacterium, assembly GCA_021845685.1. GTDB lineage: Bacteria > SZUA-79 > SZUA-79 > Acidulodesulfobacterales > Acidulodesulfobacteraceae > Acididesulfobacter. Next base: position 44,455 of record JAJZVN010000004.1, on the reverse strand, counting down.
CACCTGCGAGGATAAGGCAGCCCCGGAAACAGCTTATGCCGATTTTAATGTGTCCCCATTAGATAATATTGATAATATTTTACAAAAGACGGCTAAAAGGATTTATCTTTTTCATAAAAACGCAAATAGTTCAAAAAGAATTTCAATGTTCGGAAAGGTTGATATACTAAAAGATAATTTTGACGATAATTATTCAGCTGTTTATAATTTTGTTAGTGAAGAAAAAGGGTTAAATTTTGATGCGTTAAATTATTTATGCAATCAGAATAATCAGAACAATCAAAGTAATCAAAGTAATCAAAGTAACCGAAGTAATTTAAATAATCTAAATAAGTTAAGTAATCAAAATAATCAAAATAATTTGGATAATCCAAGCAATCCAAGTAATTTAAATAAGTTAAATAATATTAAAAATATTTTTTATAATTTTATAGATTCTGAAGAATTTGGCAAGTATATAAAATTAAGAGTAGAAAAAGGTTTTATTAAAGATTGTCACGGCGACTTAAGAATGGAACATATTGTTATCGGAGATATTTCTAAAATTAATGGAATATGTATTATGGACTGCGTAGAATTCAGCGAAAAATTAAGATTTCAGGATACTTATTTAGATTTTGCTTTTTTGTTGATGGATATGGAGTATAACGGCTATTTCTATGAATCTGTTAAAATATTTGAATATTACAAAAATTGTTTCAGCACCGGTTTAATAAATTTATTTAGAGAATTTGAATTTAAAGTAATTTTAATATATAAATTGTACAGGGCTCTTGTAAGATGTAAGATATCTGTTTTACGGTTAGATAATGAAAGCAAAATAGACAAAGGCAACAAAGGCATTGATATTAATAATAATATAAATGACATTAATATTCATGATGATATTAATTTAAATAATTTAAGCATTTCAAATAGTTCAAATAGTTTTAATGAAGCCGTTAATTATTTTAACTTAGCATCATTTTATGCTAAACTATTAGAAAAACCTATCATTATAATGAATATAGGACTTCCCGGAAGCGGAAAAACTGCTCTTTCTTTTCTTTTAAGCAGATATTTAAATGCATCATTATTTATTTCTGATAAAATAAGAAAAGAATTATTTGCGTCAAAAGATTTATATTTATACGATAAGTCAATAAGCCAAAAAGTTTATGAATATATTTTTGAAGAATCTAAAAGAGCCGTTGAACTTAAAAAAAGTGTCGTTATGGATGCGACATTTTTAGAAGAGAGTCATAGAAAAATATTTATTGATTATTTTATAAAAAACTACTGTAATTTTATAGTTATTTACTCTAAAATAGATGAGGATAAAGAGAGTGTAATTATTGAACGGCTTAAAAACAGGAGAACGGCATCGGATTTTAATTTAACTGACTATCCTGAACGCTTCAATTACGGCGGCACAAACAATCAAAAGAATAAAGATTTTAATTTAACCGATTATTCCGATTACTCTGATGCCGACGAAGAAATATATTTAAAGATGAAAAAAACTCTTGATGAGCCTGTTTCGCAGCCTTATATTATAACCGTAGATGCGTCTATGGAATTAAAAGACAGATTTAACTTCGTTTTAGACAAACTAAAATTGAATCTCAATAAAAATAATTAAATTAAACATAGACAATATAGATAGTGAAAAATTTTAAAAATATTTCAAATAAAATAAACAAAATAAATAATACAATAAATAAAGAATCTAATGAGATTTTAGATTATTTAGCAGCATATAAATTTGAAATTTGGCTTGTAATTTTATCGGTCATCGCTTTTTTAATCCATTATCATCTTGCCGCAACATTAAATCTTGGAAATGACGAAGCGCATTATTATGTCTGGTCGCTTCATCTGTCGCCCGGATATCTTGACGATGCCCCGCTTGCTGCATATTGCATTTATTTTTTTACGCACATTTTTGGCAAAAGCGAATTAGCAGTTAGATTAACCGCTATTATATTTTCATTTTTTGACGGTTTTTTGATTTATTATTTTACTTATTTATTATTTAAAGATAAAAGAGCTTCTTTTTTTGCTTTTTTGTTTTTTTTGTGTTCTCCGATATTTGGTGTTGTCCTTTCCGTTATGATGCTGCCCGATACGCCGCTGCTGTTTTTTTCCCTGCTTTTTTTAATAAGTTTTTATATTGCGGCAAATAAAATGGATAATAGTTGTAATTATAGCCGATACAATTTTATTTATAATAGCGAAAAGCCTGGCAAAGTTAATAAAAAAATTAATAAAAATAATAATAATACATACCTTAATGCTAATGCTAATGCTAATGCTAATGCTAATGCTAATGCTAATGCTAAATTTAACATCAGATATACTAAATGGTGGGTTATTGCAGGTATTTTTCTCGGATTATCATTTTTAAGCAAATATACGGCAGCTTTGATACCTCCATCGGCATTGCTATATCTTTTATTTTCCAATAAAAACAGATATCTGCTTAAAACTATTTATCCTTATTTTACTCTTTTGATAGCCGTTATTGTATTTTCTCCCGTAATCTACTGGAATTTAATTCATAATTTTATTTCTTTTAAATTTCAGTTGTCGCATGGTTTTTCAAGTCCTATTTCAAATGTCGTCTTATTTTTTCAAAATTGGCTTGAACAATTCATTGCAATAAGTCCATTGATATATATTATTTTATTTTTTGTTTTTGTTTACTTTGTTTATTATATTTTGTTTAATAAAAGCAATAAAAAATATATTTTTAAAAAATATAATAATGATAATGCTGATAATAATGATAATACTGATAATAATAGTATAGTTAATAAATATAGTAAATGTGATAAAGATGAAGATAATTTAATTCAGAATCCCGTCCAGAAGGATAAAAGGTTTAATAAATACATTAAAAAAAACAATGAAAAAGAAAATGAAAAAGAAATTATAAATGAAAGTATATTATTTGCTTTAAGTATGTCTGTTCCAATACTTGTTTTTTTTATTATAAACGGCTATTCTCACAGGATACTGTTTCATTGGCCGGATATAGGATACTTAAGCGCTTTCCCTCTCGCCGGTTTTTTTATAAGTTCGGCGATAAACAAGTATATGAACTTGTATTATGGTAATAATAGCGGCAAATATTCTAAAACTGCACCGCCGCAAAATAAAATTTGTAAAAATGCCGATTCTATTTCTTTAAATTCTTTAAAGAAGAATTCAATAAAGTCGAATAATTATGATAAAAATAGCAAATTAAGCGTTAAAAAATTTTTAAATTTATTTAAACTTAATCTTTTCAAATTTTTTATATATTTTGCTCTTTTTATTGGATTTTTTATGAGCATGGTCTTGTATTATCAAATTTATTATAATTTTATCCCTGTTTCAAATATTATAAGCTATATAGATAAAGAGCATAGATTACATAAAGGCGGTATTTTTAAATTAATCCCGCATATTCCAGGTAAAGCTAAAACTGCCGATATTACAGATGATTTATTCGGCTGGGCGGCTTCCGCAAAATATTTGAAAATTGTATATTTTGGATATAAAAATAAATACCCGTCTTTATTCTTACTCACTCATCATTACGCTATAAGCGATGAGCTGGTTTTTTACGGAAATTTTAAACCTGCTTTTGATATGAAGCCTGACATATATAATATTTCGGGTTTTTTGAACCAGTATGATATATGGCAAAATAAAAATAAACTTCTTGATTTAAACGGAAAAGACGCTATGTTTGTTATGGACAATAAATATATGATAAATCCTGTATCTGCTTATTTAAAATATTTTAAATCAATTAAGTTTATAGGCAGGCTTGATATATATAGAAAATTTATGCCGGTAAGAGAATTTTATATTTATTTTATGAAAGATTTTAATGCGGAATATGCTCTTAGGCATATGTCTAAAAGATTGTATTAAACTATAAATTAAAACTATAAATTAAAACTAAATACCCTAATCCTGCGATAGAAATTTATTTTCTGGATTCCTGCTTACGCAGGAATGACTTAGCGAGGATTTAAACATTCACCCTTTGGGTGTCATTCCCGCGCAAGCGGGAATCCAGTATTGCTTAGTATTAAACTATCTAAAACATTTTCTATCGCAGGATTAAAGAAATAGAATAGAATAGAATAAAATAGAATAAAAAAATAGAATAGAATAGAATAGAATAAAATAAAAATTAAGATTAAATTAAATTAAATGAAATGAAATGAAATGAAAATATTAGTAGTAATTCCTACATATAATGAAAAAGACAATATTGAAAAAATGATAGATTCTGTCTTGTCTTTATCTTTAAATGGCAAGGAAAATAACAATGACAGAAATAATATAAATATAAATAAATTTAATGGCAGCAATAATATTAACACAATAAATCTTTTGATTGTTGATGACAATTCACCTGACGGCACAAATACAATAATTTTAAATTTAAAAAACAAAAAAATTGACGGTCATTATGTTTTCGCAGAGCGGTTATTTTTAATAAAACGGCATGCAAAATTGGGGCTTGGAACAGCTTACATTGAGGGTTTTAAATTTGCGGCGGAAAATAATTACGATTATGTTATAACGATGGATTGTGATTTTTCGCATGACCCGGGAGAAATAAAAAAATTTATTGAAATAATAGAAAATAAAAAGTGCGGTTTGGTTGTCGGTTCGCGTTACAAAGACGGAATAAGAATTATTAACTGGAAAATGAGCAGACTTTTAATTTCTTATTTTGCAAATATATATGCTAAATTTATCACAGGCATAGATGTAACCGATTTAACGGGAGGGTTTAATGCTTATAGCGCAGAATGTCTTAATAAAATAAATCTTAAAGGAATAAAATCAAAAGGCTATGCTTTTCAAATAGAAATGAAATACAGAATTGTAAAACAAAAATGCGTTTATGAAGAAATACCTATAATTTTTTACGAAAGAACATTCGGAAAATCTAAAATGTCAAAATCAATTATTTTTGAAGCGTTTTTTATGGTGTTAAAACTTAGATTAGGTATTTATAAATAATATATATATGAATATTAGATACTAATATAATATCAGATATTAAATGATGCAGGCAACTTTTATTAAATGATTGACATAAAAAAAATGATGTTTTATAATTACAAAATATAAATATTATTGATATAAGACATATTTATTACAAACAAATAAAAAAAAATTTATAGTAAAAATAATATAGCAATCAATATAAATAATTACAATTTATCTGCACTCTTAAATAATTATGCAAAAAATAGCAATATAATTTAAACATTTAAACATTAAAATATTAAAACATTAAAAAACATTAAAACATTAAAAAATTAAAACAAAAACATTAAAAAATTAAAAACATTAAATAAGTATAACTATTAAATAAATAAATCAATAAATTGTCAATTAAACTATTATTTAAATAATTATCATCAAATAAAAAATGAAAAACATCTCAAAGCCTGAAGATTTAAAAAGCTATATCCGTGAAATATCTGATTTTCCCAAAAAAGGAATTAATTTTAAAGACATAACGACTTTGTTTGCAAATCCTAAAGCGTTCAGCTATATGATAGATATGCTTGGAAGCCGCTATATAGGCGAATCTCTTGATTTCGTCGTATGCGTTGAAGCAAGAGGATTTATTATAGGTTCCGCGCTTGCCTATAAACTTGGATGCGGCGTTATACTTGTCAGAAAACCGGGCAAACTTCCTTGTGATTGCAATTCAAACAGTTATGACCTTGAATACGGCAGCGCAACGTTGGAAATTCATAAAGACGCTCTTAAAGAAAATGACAGAATTATTATAGCAGACGATGTTCTGGCAACGGGAGGTACTGCGTTAGCCACGGCTCAGCTAATATCGGAATTGAAAGCGGAAGTTGTAGAAACTGCTTTTTTGGCAGAATTAACTTTCCTGAACGGCAGGGAAAAATTAAAACCGTATGGAGTTTTTTCTTTAATATCTTATTAAATTAATTAAATTAAAATAAAATATATTTGCGGATTTTTATCCGTTTATTTTTTAAGGGGGGAATATGAAAAAAGGAATTACAGTAGTATTTATTTTATTGGTAATAATTTTCGGCTACATTACCGTTAAAGCTTTGACCGCTCCTGTTAAACTTAGCGCTGCTCAGTTAGGAAGCGAACTTATTCATTCTCATAAAACCGGCATTGATTGTTTTGCATGTCATACGATAGACGGCAAAGGCGGTAATGTAGGACCCAATCTTTCAAAAGAAGGCTTATTAAAACATTCAGTTAAATGGATTGAAGTTCAAATAGCGACGCCGGGAAAACATTTTAAATCAGGTTCAATGGTTAAAGTTAATGGCAAAACTTATATGGCAATTATGCCTGACCATAAAATGCTTAACAAAAAAGAATTATTTGAACTTGCATCATATCTTGATTCTTTAAAATAATAAAAAGAAAAAACGATGCAGATTTTAGAGTTTATTGGCTTATTAGCATAATTTTACTTAAAGTATTAAAATATTAAAGTATTAAAATATTTAAAATGGGCAGTATTAGTATTAAATAATATTAATATTAAAAAAAGGGATAGGGGGGAGTTAGATTTAAATATACCCCCCTTATCAAATAATATTGTAATATTGTATTGTTTAAACGGTTTTTAAAATAGTAGGAGTGGAGTCAGATTTAAATATACCCTCCTTTATACTAATACTAAAACAACAGTAAGCATTGCAAAGAATAAGTATTTAAAAAAATAAAAATATAAAAAAAATAAGGAATAACTTATAATTTATTCCTTATTTTTTTTCAATAATACTTGACTAATTTAGTAATGTATGTTTTACTAATAATTATAAAGAGTAAAATAAAGTTTATTTAATATATTAATTTAAATCACCGTTAGAAATTATTAAAACTGATTCAGCATATGATAAATACTGGATTCCCGCTTTAGCGGGAATGACACCAAACAGGTTAAAATTTAAACCTTCGCAAAGTCATTCCTGCATTGGCAGGAATCCAGAAAAAGAAATTTCTAACTGTGATTTAAGGTATTAAATAAATACAATATTCTATATAGCAATAATATGTTCATTTTTCTTGTCATTATTATTACATTGTTGCCATTAGAAAAATAAAAAAATAATAAGTAAAATAAGTGTAATTATAAATAAAATTAAATATATTAATAATATGTTCATTTTTCTTGTCATTAAGGAGGTTTAAATTGAAGACGATAAATTTTGACCATTTTGCCGCAACAAAAATGAGACCTGAAGTCAAAGCCGCAATGGAACCGTTTTTTATGGAAGAATACGGCAATGCTCAAAGTATACATAATCTTGGGGATGCGCCAAGAGAGGCATTAGATAAAGCCCGTTTACAGGCTGCCTCGCTTTTTAATTGCAATTCAAATGAAGTGATATTCACTTCAAGCGGTTCTGAATCTAACAATCTTGCGATAAAAGGCGCGGCTTTAGCGCGTATGGATAAAGGAAAACATATAATAGCTTCAAGCATAGAACATTTTAGTGTTTTAAACTCGCTTAAATCTCTTGAAAAGCTTGGTTTTGAGATTAATTTAGTTCCTGTTGACAAAGACGGTTTTGTGAATCCTGAAGATGTTAAAAAAGCTATGAGGAAAGACACAATATTAGTTAGCATAACTAACGCTTCAAATGAAATAGGAACAATTCAAAATATAAAAGAAATTTCTAATATAGTTCACGAATATGGAAACGGCGCTTATATGCATACGGACGCTAATACTTCTTGCGGATTTATTGAAACAGATGTCAAAGAATTAGGAGTAGATATGCTGTCTGCCGCGCCTCACAGATTTTACGGTCCTAAAGGAGCAGGTTTATTTTATCTTAAAAAAGGAACACGAATAATGCCTTTAATAGACGGAGGAATACAGGAGTTCGGCAGAAGAGCGGGGACAGAAAATGTTCCTGCGATAGTAGGCGCCGGAGTCGCCTGCGAATTAGCAAAAAACGAACTTAACAAAAGAAAGGAACATCTTTTGTCTATTCAAAAATATATTATTGACGGAGTTTTATCTTCAATTGACGAAGTTTATCTTAACGGAAACAGAGAAAAGAGACTCCCTAATAATATTAATTTTGTAGTTAAATATATTGAAGGCGAATCTATGCTTATGTGGCTTAATAATAGCGGAATAATGGTCGCAAGCGGTTCTGCCTGCACTTCTAAAATACTTAAGTCTTCTCATGTGCTAACCGCGATAGGTGTTGATGCCGCTTTAGCTCAAGGTTCTTTGCTTATTTCCTTAGGGGAAGACAATACTATAGAAGACGCTAAATTTTTTGTGGAACAGCTTTCGCCTATCGTTCAAAAATTAAGAAATATGTCGCCGTTATACGAAGAAGCCAAAAAAGAAACAGTAAAATAAAATAAATGAGATATAAATAAATGAGATATAAATAAATAGAAATAGTTATTGGCAATAATTTATTAATTAAATAAAAACTCAATTAAAGATTAAGTAAAAAACTAAAAATTACAATTAAAATTAAAAGGAGAAATTAATATGCCTGTATATTCAGAAAAAGTTATGGATCATTTTCAAAACCCCAGAAACGTGGGTGAAATAGCAAATGCAGACGGTATTGGAGAATTAGGGAATCCTACTTGCGGCGATATAATGAAAATTTATATTAAAGTTAAAGATAATGTTATAGAAGATGTTAAATTTAAAACATTTGGGTGCGGAGCCGCCGTTGCGACAAGTTCTATGGTTACGGAATTAGTAAAAGGTAAAACTCTTGAAGAAGCAGAAAAAATATCTAATGCCGCCGTTGCCGAAGCTCTTGACGGGCTGCCTCCGGTAAAAATGCATTGTTCAAATTTAGCTGCAGATGCCCTGCACCTTGCTATTGAAGATTATAAATCCGTTCAGGCAGGAAAAGGTCATATTGCAAAAGTAGAAACTTGCGATCATGATCATGAAGGGATAGAAGGATTAGAACATGCTTAATTTATAAATTTATATTAATTAAATAAATGAAATTTAAATCTAAAAATTAGAAAGACCGCATAAAATTATGAACTACGATTATGAATTAGACACATACGGTTTGAGCTGTCCGGTGCCGATTATGAAAGTAGCGGAAGAGTTTAAAAAAATTCCGGACGGCTCAGTTTTAAAAGTTATTGCCTCAGACCAAGGCATAATTGAAGATTTAAAAAGTTACTGCAAGAAAACATGTCACGAATTTCTTTCTTACGATATATCAGGTTCCGAGTATATTGTTTATGTAAAAAAATAAACAATACTTTTCTAAAAAATCTTTCAAACATATCAATAATAAAAAAATAAAAAATTATTATATAAATATTATATAAATTTGAATAAATTTATGTTAATGCCTCAGTTGAATCGGCATAAACGGCACAATTACGCACAATTCCGTTTAATAACAAATTATAATTTACCTAACTTTTCTATGAATTTTATATATTACAGGACATTATAACTATGCGATATTATTATGCTGCTTATTTTATAAAATAGATAATGTCCTGTATATTGATATACAGGACAAATAAAAATAATATAAAAATATTTAATAAAAATAGAAAGTTCAAATGTCCTGCATAAAAAATAAGGAAAAGTTAGGAATTTAACTAAATTTATATTGACAATGCAGATGCTTTGCGATATATAATATATAAAACCGAATAATCTAATATTCATAAATTCTAATAAAGAATAAAATTTTATGTTGACGGCGCAGTTAATTTGCGGTATATATTTATAGGTTAAATTATAATAAATATTTTATTTTACATATTGGATTTACTTTATATATTGATTATTGATTTAACTTTATTTAATAGTTATAATTTAATAGTCATATAAGTATTTTTTATTATTTTTTATATATTTAATAAAAATATTTACAAACAAAAATTAAGTGATATAATATTTTTAATATTAATATTGGCATATAATGATTTTATTATGGAGGTGAGCGAATTAATAATTCTGAATTAAAATTTAAGAATGTTTTATTTTAATTATTTTCTATTAGTAGTAGGAGATTGTATTTTTAGTTTTTATTAATTAAATGTTCTAATTAATTTTTATTTAAAAATTTTAAAAGAGAGAGGAGAATTATGAAAAAGAAACTTACAGTGTTCTTAATTGCATTGTTTGTTTTAGGGGTTTCTTTCGCAATAGTCCCTAAAAAAGCAAACGCAATTCCTGCTTTTGCGCAGAAATATCATTTTTCATGCGCAGTCTGCCATACGGTATTTCCAAACTTAAATCCTTTCGGAAGAGCATTCTGGAGAAATGGCTTCAGACTTCCCGGCACCAACGGAACTCCTGCCGATGCAACACAGATAACGCAAGGTTTGTCATTGCCGAACCCATGGCCGATACCTGTAATGATAGAACCGATTATTCAGTATCAGCACTATTCCAATGAAAATATTAGCCCTGCAACCGATGCATTTACCGCAGAAGCTGATTTAGTTGCAGCTGGAGCATTTAAGGTTTATACTCCGTTTGCAAATTCGATTTCATTTTATGTTCATTATAATTCTTCTACATCAACAGCTCAAAATCCACATCCCGCTCTTGCACAAAAACAGGTATTTGCCTCAATTAACGGTATCGGAAGCGGATTTGGAATTGCTCCACATTTGTTAAACTTAAAAATAGGTCAGGTGACTACTGCAAGTCCTTATTTTTACAGACAAATGCCGTTTTATTTAGGTGCAGGTCCTGTTGGAGCCGGCGCAGGCGCTCAAGGATTAGTAATCGGTGCTGACGGTGAAGCAGGAGCGTTAATTCACTCAAGAAACGAAGGTATTGCTCTTTACGGAACGCCTGGTTATCATTTGTGGTATAAAGTAACGGTAACAAATGACAGCGGAGCCAATCAGTATAATTTAGTTAATGCACAAGCCTCTAATGCAATGGAATATTCTTATCAATTAAAAGAATATTATCCGTTAGCTTCTTTAGGTCAGTTGGAATTCGGCTATTACGGCGCAACAATCGGCGAACCGATGAGTGTAAACGGCGTAAGCGAAACTTATAACAACAGAGTTACGGTAAACGGCGTTGATGTTGATTTATCTAATGACATTTATGAACTTGGTTTAACATGGATGGAACAGAATGATTCAAATCCTTACGGACCAAGCGGAATTACATATTATAATGCTAATGGAACTATAGCCGGCTCGCAATCATCTAACGGATATAGCGACTTTGAAGTTTACGGAAGATATTTATTTCCGCAGATTGGAAACGGCTTAATGCTTTCAGCTGATTATGCAACATATTCATGGTCACATAAGGGTGCGCAAGAAGGATATAATGGAACTTATGGTACTTCATGCTCTGATTCACAATTATATCAAACTGGTGTATATACAAGCGGTAATTGTTCAAATAATGGTATAAAAGATGCGTTGAATTTAGAAGCTGAATATAATTTAGCTTATAATGCTCATTTATATTTAGAATATGTATTCACAAATCATACACAAGACAATATACTTGGTTCAGGTCTTGACTTTGCATTCTAATTGTTGACTAAGCAAAAGTATAGCATATTATTCATACTGCTGCTAAGTTAATAATAAGTTAAAAAATTAAAGCGGAAAGGCTAAAGAGTCTTTCCGCTTTTTTATTTTTATTAAATTTTGCATAAAGCGCAGTTTATATTTAGAGCCGATAAGGAGATATCATGCTTTATATTATGCCTAACGCTGGCGTGAAATCGATTATTGGATTTATTAATAACGCAAAAAGAGAAACGCCAAAAGAGATTTAGACATTCATTAATGTTTATTATTTAAGCGATAAACTGATATTGAACGCTATCAGATATGCCGTTAAAAGAGGCGTGGACGTTAAAATTATGATTGACGGCAAACCTTAAAGGATGTCAATGTTTGTCATGTTAAGACGCAGAGAGGAACATGAAATAAAGCAGACGGGAGCGCATTTTGAAATAGATAGAATGTTCGACAGAAAATATGTATTTGACCATGCTAAATATATGTTTGATAATCATGAAGCCTCAGTGGGAACCGCATTGTCTTATAAATAAGTCTTTTTGTAAAATGCAAAAATAGATAGGTTCTAAATTAAAAAACTACAGGCTGTATAACAATGATTTAACCCCTATCCCTGTATTTTTCGTTTTTTTCCATAATATATCCCCCCATTCTTCATCATCTCTTAACCCAACTTCACCATAATTAACAGCAGCATATTGATATTACTATATTTATGGGGGCAATAAAAATGTCAATGTGGACTGCAAAATAAAAAATAAAATGCAACAATATCAATAAGTTATAATTTTACAATAATAAAAACGGTGAAGTTGAGTTAGGAGTTTTATGCTTGCATATTTTCCTTCACCTGATAGTGATAGTATCGTATTATCATCTATCAATGAAGAAGAAATAAAAGCCAAAATATGAGTTAGCTTATGGCCACCTCTGTTGCTTCCCCGCCCCTTGCCTTAAAAATTCAAAACCTAATTTTTTTAATTTTTGACGATTTCTCTGTATTTGAAACCGGTAAGGCTACCCATTACAAACCTACGACTATGGGGAGTTTAATGGAAGTGAATTCAAGGTCTTTGTCGGCTGAAGTATTATCCTGCAATTCAAGCAGTCTTTTAGCTATGTCGGAAGCTATTTCCATTGTTTCGGCAATGGTTCTTCCCTGTGCAATAAGTCCTTGAATATCGTCCGAAGTAGCCAGATATAAGCCTTCCGGCAATTTTTCTATATTTATATTAATAATCTTTTCCATATTGTTTTTATTATACCATAATTATATTTTTAAATAATATTAAAATAATATTAAAAATAATATCAATTTGAATATGCTGGAGTAATACCGTGATAATTAATTAGACCTTATTTTAACGCTTTTTTTACAGCAACAGCATATATTGATTCAATACATTTTTCAAGTCCGAAATTTAGACTTTCATCTTTTAGATTATAAATTTCTTTTACCTTGTAAACCAAATTCTCAAGTTCTGTATCCTTTTTATTTTGCGCTTCTTTTTTACCGGTATTAAAATCCGATACGAAATAATTCAAATCGACTTTAAAAATTTCTGCCAAGTTTAGAAGATAATCAAGCGGTATTTTGAATTTTCCAGTCTCGTAGCTATATATTTGAGTATATGCAACATTTAGCATCTCCGCCAATTTTTCTTGAGAAAACTTTAATTCCCGCCTTTTAATTCTTATCTTAAAACCGATATGTTTAAATAGCGCTGCATTTTTATGTTTAGGCATAAAATTAATTTCTCAATATTTAAGTTTAACTTAAATATCTATTATTAAGACAATTTATAGGAAATACTATAATCTTAAACATAAAATTATTATTGACATTTTTATGTTTAAGATGTAAAATCTCATTATAATTTTTAAAATGTTTACTTTTATTAATTAAATTAACAATTTATCTACATCGTAATTGTTGTTGCTGCTGTATTTTTTTTAACGGGTAATGCTTATGCAGGAGGTAACTCTAATTTTTCCGGTTTGTATATCGGCGGTAATATTGGATTAGTTGACACAAACATGAGCGGAGCCAATGCCACTATAGTATAAGGATATCCTTATTCCTCAAGCGGTCTTTCAAGTGTGAAAACAGCTTTTGCTTTCGGTTTAAATGTGGATTATAATTACAAACTGAATAATATTCCGGTAATACTCGGCGCCGGTATCATATATTTAAATAATAGTAAAATTACAGCAAATGGAACACTTTCATATCAGGGAGTTTCTTATCCCGAAAGCATTTTGTATGACAGCTATTCATACGGAGAATATTTGGAACCCGGGATTATAATTTCTAAAAAGATTTTTGTTATACGGTCGATTGGGCGTTATTAGAAATAATCTCAATAATTATTCTATTCAACTTATTTTTTAAAAAAATTATCTTGGATAAAAACATAAAATTTTAATATTTAATGCTTATTTGTTGACTGCGTATAGCGGTAATTTCTTAGACTCGTAGATAGATAGCGGTTTATATCGGACACTTATTATATATTTTATTTTACGTTAAAAGGAGATATGCCATGGACAATTTATTTATAGGTCGCGATGTTCAAGCCGAAAAAATTATAACTGAATTAAAAAAACCTTATAGCGATGGTATTTGTAAAATAATTTCTATATTCGGTATTGGTGGAATAGGAAAAACTACTCTTATAAGCAATATAGAAAAAAAATTTAATGTTGATAATAATAATATTGTGGTATTTAAAGTAAATGAAGATACTGAATTTAAAAATTTACCTGAATTTGTTCGTGACCTTACAAAATCATTTTTAACTAAAATTCCGCATATTTCTAAAGATTTTACCAAAGTTGAAAAAGCAAAAAATGGATATCTTGAAATTATTGAACTTTCTAAAGAAATTAATGAACTTAAAGAAAAGGAACAGAAAAAAGGCGATACAGGTACTAATGCTAAATTTGAAAAGTTTGATATTCAAATTAACCTTAACCTCCCATTGGAAAAATTAGAAGAGTATTATTTAAAAATTAAAAAAAAAATAATGCCTCAAGAATATAAAGAACTGCTTAAGAAACCAGGCGAATATATGGCAAAAAGTTTTATAACTTCTCTGAAAAAATCAATTTTTACTACAGAAAAAAAATTTTTACGCAAACCAATTATATATAATGAAGATAAAAAACCTATTAAAATTATTTTTGTTTTTGATACTTATGAGAAAATTAGCGATGATATTAACAGTTGGCTTATAGAAAATTTAATACCAGCTTTTGAAAAATCAGAAGAATTTGACCCAAGATTTATTATTTCTGGTAGAGAAGATATTACTAAAACGGATAATCTACAAAGATGGGACAGATATAAAGAACATATTCTTAAAATTAATTTAGAAGAATTTCAAAAGAAAGATATAGCCGAGTATCTTGAGAAAAGAGGCATCGATATCAATCGAGCAGATGAAGCGTTCGAAAATACAGACGGAGTTCCTTATTTACTTGATATTTTTTGTAATGCTTCTTATGATGGTGAAACAGCAGAAATTATAAATAAAGCTTGCGAAAGAATATTCTGGAATAAAAACGAAGAGGAAAAGAAATGGATAACCATAGCATCCTTTTTGAATTATTATGATAAAGATGCGTTATCTGGGTTTTTAGGAAAAAATGAGGCCGAAAGAGCGTACAACTGGCTTAAAGATAATAATGAAGTTACCATGATACATGAAAAAGAGAAAGAAAAATTTCAAATTCATAAAATTATACAAAAAAATATTAAAAAGGCAATTCGACAAGAATCCCCAAATGACTATGACGATTACCAACATAAAGTGGAAATTTATAAAAATATAATAAATGATTATCCTGACACACTAAAAAGAAATTTAATGTTAGACCTTTGTCTTTTTGAAAACTTTAACGAAGAGGCTTTGCAAAAAGTTTATGAATATACCAAAGCATTTGAATTAAACAATTTTGCCGGCGAGAATATCGAAATATTTAATAGACAAAGCCAAACTTTTCGAATGAGGCCTGAAATTAGAGAAAAATTTTTAATATATTATAACTTAATAGATAATAAAGAAGTAGAAAGTTCAATTAAAAAAATTAAAGATGAATGGTTTAAGGAAAAAGTCGATTTAGAAGACAAAATAAAAAATATAAAAAACAATATAAGTAAAACAACAGAAGAAGAATCTAATAAATTAAAAAATATAAACATAGAGATTGAAAACGAAGAGCATGAATTAGAAGTCCTAAAACAAGAATTTTCAGAATTAAGCAAAAAATCGAATAAATATAGATATATTAGCTACTCTTTATTTATTTCAATAATCCTTGGAATATTGATTGCAGGAGCAAGCGATATATTTATGAATAATTTTCTTCCGTTGGGATATTTAATAAGTGGTATTGTTATAATATTTGGGATTATAGTATTTATACACAATAAAAAAATAAAATATAAAGAAATTAAAAAAATAAAAGAGTTAGAGGAAAAAATTGCTCGAAAACATAATGAAATTGAAAGCCTTAAACAAAAAATAAGTCAAATTGAATTAAAAGAAAATAATAATCGATATAACAATGAATTGAAACAGTTAGAGCTGAGGCTTAATGAACCTTGGATATATTTATAGAGCAAAATGAATATATAAAAAAATGTGCTATATAATAAAGAGATTATAGTAAGTTCAATTAAATTGCACAAATAGGAGGATTAGAAATGAGCACAAAAGCTTATAGTATTTACAGAATTGATGACAAAAGATGTCCTGATGGTAAAATGAAAAAAGCAGATGGACCAGCTATAAAAGAAGCATTAAAAAAAGGCCTTATAAAAGAAAATGACATATGGGATTGTGATGAAAGCAAATTACTTGAAAAATTGAAAATTAAACATGTTATTGAATAATTATGCCCTTCTTTTTATAAATCATAAAAATATTAAATTAAATAGTGTAATTTTTCCATATTCAGTAAAAAATAATTAGATTATGTCATATCGTATCGACGAAAAGTATAAAAAGAAAAATTTTGAATCCGTGCTTAAATCTTTTTTAGAAAAAGAACTTAAGATAAAATTATCTGATAGCGCAGAGGACAAAACTTTAAATTTGTGCCGGTTCGATTTTTGCGTTTACGGTGAGGGTAATGTTGAACCGGCTTTATTTGCGGAAATAAAAACGGAGAAAGAAAGCCGAAACAGCGGAAGCTGGTTTTCGTTTCATAAAAACCTGAATTATGAACAATGCCATGCCGATACAAGAAGAATTATAGAAAACTATGATAGTGGCAAGAATCGCGATAACGATAAGCAAATAAGGGATTTTATTATCGTGTTTTTATGCCAGTTATGGAATTATGAGGCAAAACAAAATTTAGGATGCGGTAATATTTGGCTGATACAGGAATCTTCTGCGCTGTTTAGGAATTATATAGACAAAGCACTGCAAATTCTCACTCAGGAACGCATTTTAAAAATAGTAAAGCGGATTGAATATGAAAACTTTTATTTTGTTAATCTCAAGTTTATATAAGACAAAAATATAATATCAGTATAATATCCGTATTAATAGATTTTTTGTCCGGAAGAAACTCATTACATTGTAAGAGTATGCTTGACGAAGATTACGCCCAAGAACTTGAGAATAAGTTATATGGTTATCATATTACTACAAAATAGCCTATACTATACTATAAAAACGAATATTTTAAAACCCGTCGTAACCTCTTACAAATACTGTGGTAGGCACGGGCGGTCTCGAACCGCCGACCCCTACCGTGTCAAGGCTGAAATCTACATTATAAGTTATTGATATTATTTATAAATTAGCGGATATTTAAAATAGAGTAGTAATATGGTAGTAAATCAATTCCCGTTAACATAATTCATTGTTATTTTATTAATTTCTTTGACGAATTCTTCCGCATCGCGAAGTGAAGATTCTATTTCTTCTTTATCGAATTTAATGAAATCGCCATAATCGCCGGTTTGTCTCTGTTCAAAAGATTCTTTAAGAATGGCGGCATATTTTTTATCAATCAAACCGCTATTATGCACAAATTCTTTATTAAAATTCCCTATTAACTGTTCGTGGCTTGAAAAAGAACGGTCCTTCGTGAGAAATAAAGCCTCTACGGAATAAAAACAGGCATAATAAATCCTGTTAGCAGAACCAAACATATCGTTTGCCTCAAAATTCCTTTTTGCAGATTTAATCGCCTCTTCCGACCTTTCTATTTTGTATTTTATCAAAGCTTTTTTATCTTTTTCTTCGAGGGTCATAATTCTATCCCCTCTCTCTTAATATTTTTATATAAAGGAACGACTTGCGCAAGTCCTGTTTGGAGATAACTTTTGTTTTTTATCTGCCAATCAATAAAAATATCATGTTTTAATTCTATGTCCAATATGATATTTAATAGTTCATCCCTTATTTTTTTATTTACCGCTAAAAAATAAAGTTTCTCGAGTTCCTCGAAGGATATATCTTTGTCTATGTTATGCTTATCGTTAATTACGATAAGCAGGTCTATATCGGAATCCTCGCGGTAATCGCCCCGTGCTTTAGAACCGTAAAGGATAAGTTCTGCTCCGGGGTATTTTTCGTTAATCTTTTCCTTTAATTCGGACAGGGCTCTCCTTTCGTTGTCGTTAAGATAATCCGAATATTTATGTGCTACGGCAAGATTAGTCTGCATTTTATTTTCCCTATAACTTTTATTTAATTATAGCATATTTTAAAACATGTCGTAAAAATTACCGGACGCCTTTTTCCTGCTTAACTCTTTCATAAAGCCATATTTTAACTAACGCACCCCTATCGACGCCTATTTTCATTCTTATATCATCTATTTCCCTGACTAATGGTTCGGACACGTCGATTGTAAGGCGGACTTTTTTACCTCCGCACTTTATAACAGCTTTAGAAATATAGACAAGGTCGGCAATGTCTCCGCCTTCATCGAAACGGCGGTCGAATTCCTCCGCGGTTTTAGCCAAAGTATTTTTCTTCATATAATTTCACCTCTTTTTCCCTAGAACGCCTTACGGAAATAATTCTTAAGGCGTTTCCCCTTATAGTAAAAATAGCGGTCAATAATTTTCTGTCAAGCTTTCCTATGGTAATAAACCTATTTTTTATTGGATACGGAGTTATAATTTCAACGCAGTTTTCATCCTGAAATATATTTTTTGCCGTTTCAAAATAGATGTCGTGTTTACTTTTATTTGAGTTGTTTTTAGACTCGTCCCATTCAAAATCCATAGTATTATTTTTACATATTTTATACAAATGTGCAACAATATGTATATAATTATATACCAGGTTTCTATGAAAAACTTATCTAATATTAAATTTCTTTTTTAAACCATTAACATAATATATTTCAGCAAGGTTTAAAAAATGCTAAATACAAGGAGGGCAAATAAAATTATTAATGAATAATTAAAATAGTAGTTTAACTCATTTTGAAAGTGGGGAATTTAATCCGCCATTAGGTGAGAATTTTAGTTGACTTTAACAATAAATAATTTATCAATAATTTATTGACTTAAAGTGAATAGTATTATATAAAAAAATAATAAGGATTAACTGTGAGATTAGTGTCCAGTTAAAAACGTAATTGGTGTCCAGTAATTTCCGTAAAGGGTGTCCAGTAGTTCCCGTAAACGGTGTCCAATAAGAACGGAATACACACTATTACAAATAATTTTATAATTACTCCTTACGGCGAATTGGGTTGGCATATATGGAAAAGGGATAATATCGGCGTAATAATGGTCAAAATGAACACTATTCAAACTGGCTGGCAATGATAGGTGTTTTAGGGCAATACGCTTTTACGCCAAAACTCGTCGGCGATTTGGGATTTGGTTACGGAACAACATTTGATGCCCAAATGCAGGGAAATGAAATGGACATGACCATGGCAAATTATAATACGACAACATTGACATGGTCATACTCTTACGCCGATACCAATTTTATATCTGATATAAAATATTTACTTAATTTTAGTATGATTGTTTACTATTATTCTTTACTTATGAATGTTAATTTTTGGCGTAAATAACCGTAAATAGTCTTTAATTATTATAATTATAAACGATAGGTTATAAATAAAAACAAAAATGCAAAAAATTATAATAAATTTATGATATAATATTAAAATAAAAATATATTTCAATATAAAAGGATTAAACCATGGAAAAAATTAAAGCCACTTTTGTAAAGGACGGCAAATGGTGGGTTGCTTATACCGACGATATACCTGGCGCAATGACTCAGGGAAAGACAATAGAAGAGGCTGAAAAAAATCTTTTAGAAGTTATTAAAGAACTGGAAGATTGCAAAAATATTTCCGGTATAGTTTGTGAGAAATTCATAGATTTGAAGAAAGCCCTTGCATGAAGCAGAAATATCTCATAAAATATCTTAAAAAGCATGGATGCGTCTTTTTTAAGGAAGGGGCAAATCACACACATTATATAAATCCTAAAAATCCTGCCGTAAAAGTTCCAGTTCCCAGACATAAAGAAATTTCCGATTTCTTGGCAATAAAAATTTGTAAAGAGTTAGATATTCCGGCGCCGTATTAAAGCTAATAATAATTAATAATTTTTATATTGACTTACAAATATATTCTTACAACACATTATGCCTTAGATAGCACATATAGCCCTTAAAACACATCTGTGTGCGTTTAAAAGTTATTTTGTGGGGGTGCATCTTGTAAACCCTTACAAATAAAGATTTTTATTTTTAATTAATGGTTTTGTATTAATTTGGTTAGGAAACTGTAAAATAATATTTTAATCTTTTAGGAATTTTATAGGAAATAACATATTCCTTTTTGCATTATTTTTTAAATTTTTTATAGTATATGGTAAAATAATTATACAATATTACTATTTTGTGTAAAAGATTTTGCGTGGTATAATATAAACAAATGAATTTTGAGGCAATGTAAATAAATCATGAAAAAAATAAAAGGAATTTTAAAAATGGGCGCTAATGCTTTTAAAAACGAATTAAATATAGATTTATCCGGTAAAATAATCAAAGCCATTAACTCACTGCCTGAAGACAAACAGTTCGAAGTTCTCGACTTCATAGAATATTTGCAGTCAAAAACCGTCGCTCAAGGCAGATATTTTGCCCTTAAAAAAGAATTTTCGGAATGGGATGTTTTAAGCGATGAAGCTTTAAACGATTTTGAGGGTAATTTATCTTGATTTTTGGAGATATATATCTTGTCGAAATTCCCGCCTCCGCTATAGAAGGACGTGAACAGCAAGGTTTAAGACCGGCAATTATAGTTCAAACATCTGATAATATAGACAAAGTCCCTACCGTTCTTATTATACCGTTCACCACGCAAATAAAAGCTTCAAATTTTCCGTTTACTTTTGCTGTCCTCCCCGATTCTTCTAATAATTTGTCTTCTGTTTCGGTTGCGCTTATATTTCAGTTAAGGGCAATAGACAAAAAAAGACTAAAGAATAAAATCGGCAAATTAAATTTAAACGATATGCAAGTTTTAAAGCAAATAATAAAAACCTTATTAAATATTTAATAAATCCTTTTAATTTGCACCTTAAGGGCTTTAATTTTTTGATTTAAGTTTAAAAATATTTAAACGCCGGATATATACTTCATGACTCTATATCAGTCGGTAGTTTTAGTGGTTCCCCTGGTACCTTTTGCCCCCGTAGGTTATGCTGTAATACCAGATATCTTTGCCTTTTTTGCGGTAAATGGATGCCATTTTTTATTCCCATAAATGGTAGTAAGGATAGTAAATAAGTAGTAAAATTTTTACATTTTACTGCATTTTCACTCATAATTTTACATCCAGATTCATATCGGAGTCAAGCGGAATGTTGCCGGAAGTGCTTGTTTACTGCGGTTTTTACTGGTAGGCACGGGCGGTCTCGAACCGCCGACCCCTACCGTGTCAAGGTAGTACTCTAACCCCTGAGCTACGTGCCTATAAATATAAATAAGAAATTGTATAAAAAAAGATACGATTAATTACATTAACAATTTTAAATTAGCAGGCTAATTTTGTCAAGTTAATTTATTTATTAGATAATTATTATTTTTAATAGTTTGTATAAAAATTAATATATAAAAAAATAAATATTTAAATATAAAAAATTATGTTTTTATCAAATTAATGAATTGATGAATTAATATGATAATGAATTAATATGATAAAATAATATTAAATTTCGGAATTATGCACTTGACAAACCGAGATTGCTTCGTCACTATCGTTCCTCGCAATGACGGAATAGGCAGTCATTTTGCGAGAGTAGCGGGCGAAGCGAAGCAATCTCATAGTTATGTCAAATACTGGAATTGGTTTGTCAAGTGCATAATTCCGTTAAATTTTTATAATGCTATTTTTTTATTAATCTAATTTAAATTTATTTTTTTATGTATGTTTTATGTATGTTTTTTATTTTTTAAAGCTAATGCAAAAACTGCGCCTAATAAAGTCATAGCTCCGCCAAACAAGAAAATATAATCATAGGCTGCAATACTTGCAAATACTTGAACTAATGAGTCCACCATAATTAATGAGGGGTTTTGCCTTAAATGTGCAATAATTCCAGGATTGATTTTATTTAAAATATTTTTTCTAATTTCTTCCGAAAATTGTGTAAATAGATGATTACCGTATGTTATCGTATCGGCATATTTATTTAAATAAAATATCTGTTTAATTACAAGAAGATTATCAAACAGTGCAACGCCCAACCCTGCAAATATTCTCATTGTAACGGGAAGAAGCGACGATGCCTCAGGTATGAAAGCATCAGGAACGGCGTTTAATCCTTCCGTCATTATTGGTGCATATAAAAAACCAAATCCTATACCCCGTACTATTTCCGGCAAAATTATAGCAGCCAAATTAGACTGGAGAGATAAATTTGAGTACATTACAAATGAGAATCCCGAAAAGATCATACCTATTATAATAAGCATTTTGTTCCCTACTTTATTAGAAAGTCTCCCTGAGATAGGCGCAAATATAGCTACTGCAATAGCCTGCGGCATAATAATTAAGCCTGCATTAAAAGGAGTATAATGCATCATATTTTGCAAATATACAGGAACAAAAAGCATAATTCCGAAGAGAGCCATTGCTCTTATTCCGTTTATAAGCGTGATAACTGAAAAATTAAAGTATTTAAATATGTTAAAATTAATAAGCGGATACTTAATGAACGGCTCAACCGCTAAAAATGAAATGAAGCCTATTGCGCTCATAAGTTCGCTTATATGTATATATGCAGAATTCCATTCTTTAATTTCACCCTCGTTAAACACAACCATTAAAAACCCTATACCTATAGAAAAAAGAATAAAGCCGATAAAATCAAATTTTCCGTTATACGCATTTTTAGCATAGTCATTTTCTAAAATTATAACAATGCCTATTAATGAAATAATGCTGATAGGAATATTTATAAAAAAAATCCATCTCCATGTGATATATTCCGTAATAAATCCTCCGAGAGTAAGTCCTATTGCAGGCGCCACCATAGAACCTATTGCCCATATCCCCATTGCCTTTGCTCTTTCATCGGGCCTAAAAATTTTTGACATTAAAGCAAGACCTAAAGGCATAATACCTGCTCCGCCAATGCCTTGCAAAATTCTGAAAAATATTAATTCATTTAATGAAAAAGATAATCCGCAAAGAGTTGAAGAAATGACGAATATTACAATACATACTATTAAAGGAATTTTAAGACCGAATTTTTTAATGACAAATATCATAGGCAAAATAAAAATAGCCGATGATATAGTGTATGCTATCATAATCCAGTTTGTATTGGTAAGATTTTCCCCTAAAGAAGACATAATGTGGGGTATAGCTATAGTTACAATGCTCATGTCAAGCATTACCATAAAATAAAATGATACAATTAAACCGAGTATTAAATATTTATAGGATTTTGTATATTCCATTACATTTACATTGTTGTTAATACGGCAATGTTAAAATTATTTTTAACGATTATAAATATTAAATTAAATTAAATTGTATTTTGCAATAAAATAATTTGTAATTTTATTTTACAATAAAACAATTAAATTAATTATTTATATTTATTGAATAAATAAATAAATTACTTATTATTTATTTATTATAATGTTATTTATTGATTATAATGACTTTAAAGTCATTATGTCAACTTAAAAATATTTTTAAGTTTTATTTTTATTTTTCATAATTTTATACTTTTTTAAGTAAATTAATTTTTAAATAATAAATTGTATAAAAAATTTCGGAATTATGTACTTGGCAAACCGAGATTGGTGAGCTTCGCTGGACTTCGTCCGCTACGCTCGCAATGACTACCTATACCGTCATTGCGAGGAGCTGTAGCGACATATCGGACCACGCGTCCGATGCAATCTGCGGTTATTATGCTAAATACTAAGGATTGGTTTGCCAAGTACATAATTCCGAAAAATTATTATCAAATTTGACAAAATGACAGAAAATATTTGACAAAATGACAGAAAATTATAAATTATAATTTATATAATATCTCTTTAAATTATAATTTATATAATATTTTTTTGAATATTAGTTAATAATAATAAAGATTTGAACAATAATTGAATAATAATTAATAAATTTAAAACAGAATATTATAATCCGGGCATATATTTTGCAAACTATATTATTTTAAATTTTATATATTGAATAATAATTAAAAGTAAACATTATATCAGGAGATTACTTATGAGTGAATTTAAGAAATTAGCAATTATACTTGAATCGGAAGATTATGAAAAAGCACATGTTGCAGCTATGATTTCATCAGTGGCAGCTGTTTCAGAGATAGAAGTTTCAATATTTATTACTATGAATGCTATTTATAATTTTTTAAAAGTAAATGTAAAAGAAAATAAATTTACGGGCGGCAAAATATTTGAAAAATTAAAAGAAAAAAAAGCGCAAATGTTTTACGATATGTTAGATCAGGCAAAAATGTTCGGTGGATTAAAAATTTATGCCTGCTCTATGGTAATGGATTTGCTGGATTTAAAAAAAGAAGACCTTTTAGATATTGTAGACGATCATCTTGGACTCGCAGCATTTCTCGGCATTATGGAAGGGTCCCAGACAATTACTTTTTAATATATATTTGTATCATTATTGCGTCATTGTATATAAATAAAATAAAATAAAAAATAAAATTTTTATTCTGATTAAGATAATAATATAAAAAAAATAAAATAAATTAATTATCGGAGGTTTTTCATGGCGGATTTAAAAGATATTAAACCTGATGTTGTAGTTGATGCGAGAGGGACATACTGTCCCGGACCGTTAATGGAACTAATAAAAGAAATGCGGCAGCAGCCTGTAGGTGCGATTATAGAAGTTATATCAGGAGATGCTGGAAGCGCTAAAGATGTTCCTGAATGGTTAAAAAAAGTTAATCAGGAGTTTTTGGGCGTATTAGAGGAAAATAATTATTGGAGAATTTTTGCCAAAAAAACAAAAGAAATGTAAAAAAATATAAAAGTGTTTTTAAGACATTTTTATAATATAAATATAAAATATATTTTTTATATAGTAATTAATTCTGTTATATAACTATATAACTATATAACAGATAACAGACAAAAAGTTCTTCAAATTTTAATAATTACTGATATTAATACTGATACTGATATTGACAATGATGAAATTTATTTTTTCACCATAAAGGTGAAAGCGATGGCGTTTATTTTAGATAGTATTTATATAATATTAATTTAATGCCAATTAAAATTTTTCTATCGCTGGATTAATTAAAGCGTTTTGAGCAATATTATGCTGCAATATTTAAAATATTTAATGCAGCCGTAAATAATTTGTGTAATGTAAATTTAATGAATAACTAAAATTGTGAACGTAAGGGAGGTCGTTATGTCAAAAAGAGTTGTAGTAGTAGGAGGAGGGGTAGGCGGAACTATCATAGCAAATCTTCTTGCTAAAAAGATGAGAAATGAATTAAAAAAAGGTGAAGTTGTTATTGAAATTGTTTCAGATAGTCCTATTCATTTTTATCAGCCAGGTTTGCTTTATATGCTTTTAGGATTAAAAAATCAGGAGGAACTTACGAGAAATGAACGAGATCTTCTTGATCCTATGGTAGAATTGCATCTTAATCCTGCCGTTAAAATTGATAAAGACAAAAATGAAGTTCATTTAAAAAACGGTGTAGTTTTAAATTATGACATATTAGTTATTGCTACTGGTTCAAGGCCTGCGCCTGAAGTAATTCCAGGATTAAGAGAAGGCGGGCACTGGTTTTACGAATTAGATGCATGTCTTAAATTAAGGCATGAGCTTATGAATTTTAAAGGCGGCAAAATAGTTCTTGCTATAGGTCTTCCGCACAAATGTCCTGTTGCTCCTTTGGAAGTTACATATATGCTTGATGAATGGTTTAAGCAAAAAGGAATAAGAGACAAAGTTGAGTACACTTATACATATCCTATCGGGAGATTACACGGATTAGAATCTGTAGCCAATTTTGCGGCAAAAACATTTCCTGAAAGAGGCATAAAAACCGAAACATTATTTAATATGAAGGAAGTTGATGCTAACAAAAAAACAATAACAAGTTTAGAAGGGGTATCTTTAAAATATGATATTTTAATTGCCATTCCGCCGCATAAAGGTGCCCAGGTAATCGAAGATTCAGGGCTTGGTCAAAACGGATTTATACCTACAGACAGATATACATTAAAAATGGAAGGAAGCAGTAATGTTTATGTTGTAGGCGATACAACAAATCTGCCGATAAGCAAGGCAGGTTCAACTGCGCATTTTGAATCAGACGTTATTGTTGAAAATATCGCTTCCGAGTTAAGAGAAGGTCTTACGCCGTTCAGATATGACGGAAAAGTGTTTTGTTTTATCGAAACTGGACTAAATAAGGCAACGTATATTGTGTTTGATTACAATAATCCGCCAAACCCAGTTTCTCCTTCTACACTTATTCACTGGTTTAAACTAACATACAATAAGGTTTACTGGCTTACCCCAATGGGTATTCTTTAATTTAACAGTTTAAAAAATAATAATAAAATAGAACTAAAGTGAACTGAATAGAACTGGTTAGAATAGAATAGGAGGCAAATTATGGTTGAAAATGAAAAAATAGATGTTACTGCCGCCCTGACAAAAAAACTCACGGAAAAACCGCAAGCCCTTGAACATTTATTAAATATAATTGACAAGTTGGACACTATAGATGAATTTAGCACAATGCTTCAAGCTCAGAGAGAAGGAGCAACGGATGCGATAGTTCAAAGGGTGGCCGATAATATTACTACAGGTCTTTCTATGATGGATAGTTTTTCCGGTGAAGAGCAGCTTTCCATGATTAAAACTGTCGGCGAAAAGTCTGAAAGCATGAAAAAAGGTATTGAAAAGATCGACGAGCTTGAAAGGTCCGGCACGCTTCAAACCCTTAAGGAAATGAGTGATTTTGTTGCAGGATTTAACAGAGGAACGACGGATGCGATGATTGAACGTATGGCAGGAACTGCCGAGAAATTGTCAGAGATAGCCGACGCTATTAGCGATGAAAATATGGGGGGACTTGTTAAAAAAACGCAGCAAATATCAAAGTCTATAGAATCTTCACTTGAAAAGATTGATGAACTTGAAAGGTCAGGCACGCTTCAAACTCTTAAGGAAATGAGTGATTTTGTTGCAGGATTTAACAGAGGAACGACGGATGCGATGATTGAACGTATGGCAGGAACTGCCGAGAAATTAGCGGAGCTAACTGAACTAACCTTACAATATAACATAAAGCCGCTTCTAGATGTAGGTCAGGAATTTATTGACAGCGGCACATTGGACAATTTAGTTGAACTTGCCAATGCAGCGGCAGGAGCAAGGAGAATGTTTACCGATGGGTTGATAGATAGGGTTGTGAATACAGGTCAGGCGATGATAGAAGCCCTCGTAACCCAGATGGATGTGAAAGAAGTTATCAAATCTATAAATCGTTCAACAATGGAAACAATAAATACGGTAAAAGAAGAAAAATATCAAAAAGGCGGTGTCCTGTCGTTATTATCGCTGGCAAAAGATCCGGAAGTTATGCAAGGACTTAAGTTTATGATGATATTATCTAAAAATTTAACTATTGATATAAAAATGCACGCTCATGATATTTTTATTTCAAATGTTGGTGCGGAAAAAGAGTTTAAAACTATCTAAGTTGAAAGTAATTAGGGTAAAAGCAGAGGCTAATATAATATAATATGTTATTTATTTGTATATAGAGTATTTAGCTTAATGTTATTTAAGCTTAGTATATTATATAATTAATATCCCTAATAGATTAAGATTATATTTATTAAAATAAAAACTTTAATTCTGTTTTTAATTCTGTATAGGAAATAATTACTTCTATAACTCCCTTCCCCTCTTAATAGGGGAAGGGAGTTAATTAGGATTTCTATCGCGGAATTAGGGAGCTATATATGATATTTTAATATCTTTTGCTATAATTGTTATAAAGTGAATAGATCAGTAACCTCAAATTGAGCGAAAAGCTTTTTAGTCTTATTTTTCGGTAAACAGAAAATTTAAAAGAGTCTATTAAATTATAGTAAGTTCAACCTTTTATTATTATAAGTTATAATTTTTGTTATATCACATATAAATATCGCATATAAATCACATATAAATTGTTGTGGCATTGTTAAAATACCCCGCCGATAGGGGGCAGGGGGCAGGGGGCAGGCAGTGCACTTTATTTATATCAGCTTTTTAAGCCCCGTATAATTTAGATAGGGTATCACATATCATTTGTTAATATTTTTTAAATTTTTATTTGCAATTTTAAAAAATATTTTATATAATTAATATTCTTGCTTGTTGTTTTATGTCCCTATCGTCTAGACGGCCCAGGACATCGCCCTTTCACGGCGGCAACGCGGGTTCGAATCCCGCTGGGGACGCCATAAAACATTTTGTAATTATTTTTAAGATATAATCAATATATATAATAATTATATATATTATATTAATCACGATAGGATTTTATAAAATTAGCAAATATTAACATTTGTGTAATTATGATTATCTGCATTTTGAATTTTTTTTAAAAACATTTTATATTACAATAGAACACTGGGAATATATCTGTGCTCAATCGTTCAATCATAATTATAATGCTGTTTAGCCTTCCTCATTAATTAAAATTTAATTATATAAATATAATATTTATCTCAAATAAATAAAAATATTGTTATTTATTTGAGATAAATGATATAAAATAAACGCGATAGTTTTTATATAAATAAATAATATCTTAAATTATTTGAAGCCATAATTTTTATTCTAATTATGCTCTATTCTTTATTTTTTAAAAATAAGTATAGTTAAAATTTTTTATTTTAATTTGTTTTGTTCTTATTTTGCTAAATGTAGTTAAATAATGATTTTTTATTTTAAAACTGCTTATTATTGTAATAATTTTGCATTTTTATCTTGCAAAATATAATTTAATAATAATATAATGAAAAAAGTTGTTTTATAATAAAATGCATTTAATTTATCATTGTATATTTGTAGGTTTATATGGTATTAGAAGATATCAGATATCAATTAGATCAGTTTTCTATATTTGACGATGTTAGACTTTCAATTGAAATAAACAATAAAAAGGGTGTAATATATTATAATGCAGGTGTGATTATCGGCGCATCTTTTGATGATAAGAAAAATATTGACGTTTTTAGAGAACTGCAAGATTTAGAAGGACAGATTAGTATTAATGTCAGTATTGGAGAGCCGATGCCTGATGACATAGATGAAGATAAAATTGATAATAAATCTTTGGATGAAATTTTAGAAATAATTAATAACCCTGAAGCGGTTTCATCTGATGACGATAATGATTACGATCTAAATAAAAATTTACAAGACGATTTATCATCTTTTAATTATGAAGTTTCTAACGAGGATATCAATGCTATAGGAGAAAATCTATCTCAGATAACAGGTGTAGAAGGAGTTGTTGTTTTAAAGTCTTCGGGAGAAGTTATTTATTCTAAGGATATAAAAGATCCAGATTTTGAATCGGCAGATACATTATTTTTGTTTAACCAAAGTAAAGAATTAGGCGGTATATTCAGTTTTCAGGATCTAAATAGTGTTATATGCGAAGCTAATAATAATTATAGAAAAATAATTATAAATAATAAAAATATAATTTATAGTCTTATCGTTTCTTCTTCAGTTCAGGCTCTTAAAACACAAACAGAAGCGGTAAAGCTCTTGGAAAGCTAAAAAAATAATATCTACAGAATAAAAATTATATTTTATTAATTTATTGTGTATATTAATATAATAATATATTAATGTCAGAATATATTAATATAATAAAAATATTTTCTATTTATTTCATTATGGATAATAAAGACAAAAGTATAATTGAAAAATTATTATCTATTTCAGGAGTGGAAGCTTGTGCGATATCATCGTTAGACGGTGATGTTTTACAGTTTAGTTCTAATAACGAGGATTTAAAGGAATCCGATATCAAAAGAGCTTCGGCAGAAATCAGCAAGTTATTTTCATCTTATTCAATATCTTCGATTGAAATCTCTTCTTTATTTTTAAGTTTTCAATCTCATAATGTCATTTTACATAGTTTTGGGAGCGGATTTATTTTTATTGCAAGCAAAAAAAATTCCAATGTAAATTTAGTTAAAATGGAGACTTCTTATCTTGAGAGCGAGTTTATAAAAATAGTAAATAGATCACTTGGAGACTTATCGTCTAACTCTTCATTTTTTAAAAATAATATGCAGGAAACTGCAGGTTATGGTACAAATAAAACTTTCCCGACTTTTGACGATAATTTGGCAATCAACAGCTCTTCCCCAAATTATATTAATAATGATGTAAATAATAGAATCAGTAATGTTATTCCTATAAATGTTATTGTAGCCATTAAAGATTTATTTGCAAGTAGCCTTGGACCTATAGCATTTATCATATTTGAATCAAAAATTAAGGAATTAAATCAGACTGTTGATAATTTTAATTACCAAAATGTAGAAGAGTTCATTAAATTATTATCTAAAGAAATAGAAGATGAAAATGACAGAATATTATTTGTTAAAAATGTTAGAAATATTTTAAAAACAATTCAATAAATCTGATAATTTTATTTGCAGTTATTTTTAATTATATTAAAATTACGTAGATATAAAATATAAATAAAGATAATACTGAAAAAATATGTAAAGCCAAAATGTTTAAAACTTATAAATTCAGATTGTATCCTATAAAAAATAATAAACTTTTATAATAAATGTATGCCGGCGTGGCTCAGTGGTAGAGCAGCTGATTCGTAATCAGCGGGTCGTAGGTTCGATTCCTATCGCCGGCTCCATTTTAAAACCGCAGTAAACATAAGCAAAATAAGCCATTCTCGGCATTATCCACTAAAAAAACCTCTTGACATATTTTATAAACCTTGATAAATTTTAGTTAATTTTAACTAATTTTGGATACAAAAACGGATACATTTTTTTAATGAATATTTATAAGCGCGGCGAAATATTCTGGTGTAAATTCAGGATAGATAAGAAAATATATCAGTATTCCTGCAAAACAAAAGATAAATCCGTCGCGGTCGAAATAGCGTCGGCGATACACGCGGATACCGTAAGGAACCGGTTTGATATTCCGGCAAAGAATATTAGTCAACATTTATCATTTACGGAAGCCTACCAGAATTATTTAAAAAATATATCTAACGTAAAAAAATGGACTCACGATAAGGCGGCTATCCTGAATAACCATTTTTTACCCCTTTTTGAAAATAAAGAAATTAAAGAAATATCGAGAATAGATATTAAAAATTATCAGCTTAAACGGAAACTTGAAACTATAAATCTGCCTAAAAATCAAGGAAAAAGAGAATCGGAAATCTCTTTCCGTTCTGCCAACGTCGAAATGTCTATATTGCATAACTTTTTTAATTTCTGCATAGAAAAAGGCTATATCGATAAGAACCCTGCAACCGGAATTAAGAAACTTAACGAATTATCCCGTCTTAAAACCCTCTCCGACGAAGACATTCAAAAACTCATCTCCGGAGCGACTAATATAATGAACCTATAAATTAAGACAGCTTTTTTAAAATTGAACTTCCGCAATTACAATAATTATAAAAATCTGTTAAAATTTATTACTATCAGCTAATAAGAAAAATAATAAAAAGATTAAAAAATTAGCAAATTTAAAATAATAAATTTAAATATAATTAAAATAATAATTATAATTAAACATAGGAGCGTTATAATGAGCACAAACCACAGAAAGTTTTCTCCTGATTTTAAGGCTAAAGTTGTCTTAGAACTATTAGAATCAGGCAAGACGACTAATGAAATAGCCATTCAATATAAAATACTGCCTAAAAGCGTTCAGGTATGGAGGAAGCAATTCTTTGAGAATGCTTCCGCTATTTACGAAGACTCAGTATCTTCTAAGAAATACAAAGACGAACTAAAAGAAAAAGAAGAAAAAATAGAAAACTTAGAAAAAACTTTAGGCAGAACTGTAATGGAACGAGACTGGCTGCAAAAAAAAGTAGGGAGCTTGGGCTTGATTGACAAATTAAGCCTTGTAGAACCTGAGCTCCCGTTGTCTATTACAAGGCAGTGCCAGCTGTTAAAATTAAATAGAACTACAATCTATTACGAACATGCTGAAAAATTATTAGATCAAATTATATTAAACAGGTTAGATGAAATATATACGGAATTTCCGTATTACGGATACCGCCGCATGTATCATACTTTAATTCAGGAAGGCAAAGACACTAATCCTAAGCAAATATTAAGTTATATGAAAATACTGGGCATTAAAGCGCTGTATCCGGTAAAAAAGAAAAACACTTCAATGCCTGACGCAACTCATGAAAAGTATCCGTATCTCCTGAAAGGACTTAAAGTAACTAAACCCAATCAGGTATGGGCGTCCGATATAACGTATATACGATTAAATCACGGCTTTGTTTATCTATGCGCTATAATTGACCTTTATACAAGAAGTATTCTGTCGTGGAGACTATCTCCTATTATGGACGAAAGACTTACTATTAATGTATTAAATGATGCTATACATAAATACGGAAATCCTGAAATATTTAATTCAGACCAGGGTTCGCAATATACGGCTCAAAACTTCATTAATATTTTAGTAAATCATAAGATATCTATTTCAATGGATTCTAAAGGCAGAGCGTTAGATAATATATTTATCGAAAGATTTTGGAAAACTATAAAATACGATAATATCTATCCTTCGGGATATTTAACGATAAAAGAAGCGCATGACGGTATTGACGCTTTCATGCATCAATACAACAATCACAGGCTTCATTCATCTTTGGGATATAAACCGCCGCTAAAATTTTATAGTGAATATTTTGAAAAAGCGGCATAAAATTTTTTAAAGGGGGTACCCCCTTTAAATTATACTAATAAAAATAAATAATAATTAATAATTAAAATGATAATAAAAAAGAATTAAAAGAAGGAAGTAATAAAATAAAAAATTGGTCTTGACAAATGGGTGCAGTATAAACCAGTGTAATAAACAGGGCAAACGAACTGCTTTTCGTAAAAAACGACGGCGCTATAAACATTGTTTCCGATAATCCCGATTATACGGTTAAAGGGGATTGCGAACTGTTAAGCATTGGCATAAAAAATTTAATGGACAACGCCGTTAAATTCAAAGCCAACGGAAAATCGGCCGTCACGGTAAGCATTGAAAAAGGCGTTTTGAGCATAATAAATAAAGGAGCAAAGCCGCCTATTTCGGAAGACGTTATGTTTGAACCTTTTTCGAAAGAACTTAACACAAAAAACAAAGACGGTTTCGGGCTCGGTTTATATATAACAAAACAAATAATCGAAAAACACGGATTAAAAATTATATACGAATATACCTACGGAAAAAATATTTTTAAAATAGATTTAAATAAAATTCTTTGCTCATAACATATCTGATATATTCTGATTTTATTAACTTATCAATAATCTAAATCAGGGAATAATTTTCATTAACTGCAACAAACTTCTTTGTCAAAAAATTGGAGAAACCGGACAGAATAAAGCGCATATTTTTATTCGAACCGTCGACGGTAAAATTTAAATCATTTACTAAATATTTATTTTCAATTAACATTTATGGGATATAATCATTTTATGAATGATTTTAGGCTATTTAAAACATTACCTGTCGCGATTATTCATTTAATTTAATTTTATATAATTTTTAATTTAAAGGAGAGATTCAAAATGAAAAAATCTAAGTTTTTTTTCCTGTTTATGTTTTTGTTGGCATTTATTTTTACCGGAACGTATTTTGCGGGCAATGCTTTCGCATTTCAGGGTATGCAGAAACATAACTTTATGGGGCATAAATTTATGCACCGCAATAAAATGAATATGCGGATGAGAATTGGAATGTTTAATGTTTTTATGCTCAAAAAGAAATTGCATTTAAATAAAAATCAGGTTCATCAAATTATGCTGTTTAAACGTCAGGAATTTAAAGCTTTCAGGTCTAATATGGGGAATTTTAGAAATCCGCTGCTTTCGGCAATAAAATCCGGCTCGTTTAATAAAAGCGTTTTCGTATCAAATATTACGAATAAAGTTAAAAACATGGTCGAAATTAAAGCAAACTTTTTTCAAAAATTCTTTAACGTTTTAACGCCGCAGCAAAGAAAGGAATTTGTGCAAATGATGAAGAAAAGAATCGGCAACAAAATTAAACGTCTTGAGTTTATGAAAAAAATGTTGAATAAAAAAATTAAGGCTATGAAAGAAAACCTGTCTGAATAATATAGCTGTTTATTTACTATCGATTAGTTATTGATGAGTATTAATCGGTATTCATAACGGTTAATTTTAAATTTTATAAAAGCGGCTGCGTTATTATGTTTAATGCAGCCGCTTCCGGTCATTGCGAGTATATCCTTAGAATACGTTTATAAACACCAACGGCTTCCTTTTATGTATTCGAAGTTCCGGTAGCATATAATTATTTGTCTTATAGCAAGAATAAATTAAAATTTTAATAAAAAGGCTTATTATGAAACGTAAATTAATTCTGATAAAAAAAAATTTAAAATAAAGATATGACAAAGCAATTTTTAGCAATTTCATTTTAACTAATCTAACTAATCTAACTAATTAAATTATATAATTATAGTTAAAATTTTATATATTTATCCTTTGGACTTCCGCAAATGGGGCATTTATCCGGCGCTTCATCTCCTAAATGCGTATGACCGCATACCGGACAAATGAAAATATGCTGGTCTGTAAAATCTTTATCCTGTTTATTTAGCTCTATCGCCTTACTGTAAATATCTCTGTGTATTTTTTCAGTCTCTAAAGCAAAATGAGTTGAAATTTCGGCCTGTTTTTCATTTTGAAATTTAGCTGTATTGTTGAATACGGGATACATTTCCTCTACTTCATAATTTTCGCCGTCATACGCGTTGACGAGATTTTCATCTGATTTTTTAATATTGCCCAGTGCTCTGAAATGATTTTTTGCGTGAATGAATTCAGCATGCGATATGGCTCTTAATAATCTGGCAAGATTCGGCTTATTTTCTTTTTCCGCAACTTCTGCAAATATTAAATATTTTATGTGGGCTTGCGATTCCCCTGCAAAAGCGGATTTTAAATCATCTTCCGTCATTATTCTCATTGATTCGACCCCTTTTTTAAAATTATAAATTTTAAATGTGTTTTAATTTTTTATTTTAATTTCTCATTTTAATTGTAGCTAAAACAATTAAAATAATCAAGGGCTAAGTCTATGCTACAATAAAAACACTTCCTTTTTTTTATTGCAAAAAAATCTGTAAATTAGTCTAATAAAAATAAATAATAATTAATAATTAAAATGATAATAAAAAAGAATTAAAAGAAGGAAGTAATAAAATAAAAAATTGGTCTTGACAAATGGGTGCAGTATACTTTTATTGCAAAAAAATCTGTAAATTAGTAAACTGATAAACTATGAGGTATACATATTTAAAAAAGGCAGTACCGACGATAAAAATGATGTTTGGAATGATATCTGGATTGAATAAAATCAATTTGGATGTGTTCATTAATTTTATTCTTTTCATCATTACGATTTATTTTATTTATACTGTTTCAGCGGGCATACAAGTCGCAAATGCTGCTGCTGCGCCGTTTATATCTGCCTCTTCCTCCAACCGCAGGATTCTTAGCAAGATATCGTTGTCTCAAGCTATTAAAAGAGCGGTGTCTAAGCAGGGGAATATACTAAAGGCAGAACATATTATTGCTGAAGAAACAGATTTAAAAAAAGCTGCTTACGCCGGTTTGATGCCTGATATAACAATTGTAGGCGGCGGTATCTGGACACAAATGAGAAATGGCTCTCCTTTGTTTGCTTCTGCTAACGGGATGCGGGAATATATCGGTCAAATCAGATTAACAGTGCCTATATTTAACCCTAAAAGTTATGCCCTTATTTCGTTATCAAGGAGTAATTTAGAAATTGCAAAATACAGGCTGCGTTTAGCCCGTCTAATTATTGCCGCTCAGGTGACGCAGGATTATTACGGTCTGATTCTGTTAAAAAATGAGATAAATATACAGCTAAAAACATTAAGCAATATTAAAAAAATTTTTAATGCTACGGAAAATGGATATAAAACCGGTAATCTTCCGCGTTTGGATGTTGTTCAGATTGGTTTCTTGATTACAAAATTGCAAACAGATTTAAATGTTTTAATATCTAGATTAAAAGCTATGGAATATATTTTTTCCATAGAAATATTCTGTAAAAAATTTAATACTGATAAATTATCGCCGTTTTTATCAGATGCGTACGCTTCTAACTACAAACTTCCGGCCTTAAACAGCCTTATTTTGAATGCTATAAAAAAACAGCCGCTAATTAAGATTGCTAAAGCAGAAATTAAATCCGCAGATGCTGACGTTTCAATAAATAAAGCCGCAAAACTTCCTAATATTCAAGGCGGCGCCTCATATGGAGAAGATACGATAAATTCTGTTGATATCCCTGACCTTGGATGGCAATTTTTCGTGACGTTAAATATACCCATTTCAAATTTTGGGCTTCATAGCGACTATGCAGATGCAGCAAATGAAAAACTTATGGCATTACAATCGGCAAAATCGGCCCTCAAATTATCTATAAAGAAGAAATTAGCTTTAGATTACGGTTTTGCAAAAGCTCAGGAAAAAAGAATATCTGGAGCAAAAATTCTGGTTAAGGAATCGGAGAGTGTTTATAAGATGACTGAAGAAGGCTATTTGGCAGGGGAATTTAATGCGCTCGCTTTACAGGAAGCTCAGAACAACAGGATAAAAGCGCAGTTAACGCTTGCCAAGGCTATAAACAGGTTTTATTTAGCTACTGCACAATTAGATATAGATATGGGAATAATTCCTTATGGAGGCGTAACATTATGAAAAGGTTAAATGCTGCCGGCACACATCGGTTTTTATTTGCAAAAGCTGATTGTTCCAGGCGTAATAGCAGTGAGGCGCCTCTATCTTACAAAAGAGGCTTTTTAATTAAAAGATTAAATACTCCCGCGACTCTCAATGTTCTAAAAAGCTTTCTATTGAATTTAAATTTAATTTTTTTGCTATACGCATTGTTATTTTTTACTTTTATTTTGATTTCTGTTGTAATTTTTATGTACCGCATTACTAATGCTTATGCTTCTTCTGTTATATCCGTAAAAATATCATATATAAAAAGATCGGCATGGATTGAAGATATTACCGTGCCCGGCATGGTTCATAGCACGGGTAAACTTGTTGTTTCAGCCCCATTTACAGGAAGGATTATAGAATCATTTCTTTTTCCGTCACACGTAAGTTCAGGAACTGTTATAGCAAGAGTTATCCGGCCTGGATTGGATGCAAGAATTATCTCAGCCAAAGCCTCGGTAGAATATGCAAAGATGAAACTCAAAAGAATAAAACTTTTGTTTCGTGACGGGGTAATGGCAAAAAAAGATGAGGAACGTGCAGCCTTATCACTTGCTGACGCATATTCTAGACTCCGTTCTCTTGAAGCTTTCGAAAGTGAGGGTGTATTAATTTCACATTTTAAAGGAACAGTGCATTATCTTGTGCCTGATGATGCAATAGTAAGCGCAGGAATCTCTATTGCGGTGCTAAACGGCAAGGGAAAACCGTGGATAGCCGCATATGTCACGCCTTCACAGAGTTTTAAACTTTATGATAATATGCAGGTTAGTATAAAAACAAAGCATTTTAGCGGGGCAGGAAAAATAATTTCAATCGGCAATAATGCCATACATAACGGCTTAATACCTGTGTATGTAAATTTGCCGGAAGATTCATCTCTGCTGCCCGGCGAATGGGTTAAACTCAGTTTCAATTTTGCAAAATCGAAAACTGCTGCTAAAGCCGAAGATGTTTTTTCTCTGCCCAAAAAGGCGATTGTGATGTTAAAAGGAGAAACTTTTGTATTTATTATAAAGCATAATAAAACATTAGCCGTAAAAGTAAAAGTAATCGGTGTCGAAAAAGGTACGGCATATGTAAAAGGAAATATTAGGTTAAACGAACCGGTAATCGTCTATCCTGTTTCCCGTCTTATATCCGGTATTTTAGTGGAGATAAGACATTGAGCAGGTATCTTAATTTTCTTTTAAAAAACAAATTTTCGGTAATTTTGTTGTCTTTAATGATTATAGGCATCGGATGGATTTATATTAACAGCATGCCCCAAAGCATTTTTCCAGATGTAAATTTTCCTAGGATTTCTGTTTTGGTTCATAGCGGCAGACTGCCTGTAAAATTTATGCTAGTTAAGATAACCGCGCCTCTGGAAGCG
Organism: bacterium; assembly: GCA_021845685.1. GTDB lineage: Bacteria > SZUA-79 > SZUA-79 > Acidulodesulfobacterales > Acidulodesulfobacteraceae > Acididesulfobacter. Next base: position 5,977 of record JAJZVN010000004.1, on the reverse strand, counting down.
GCGGCCGAAGGAGAACCGGGCGTTCGTCTTGTGCGTTCGCAAACCGGCAACGGCATATCTAAAATAACTGTTTATTTTGAATCCGATATAAAACCGCATGTAGCTTATTTAATGCTTCAGTCCCGACTTAGCCAGGTGGCATTGCCTCCTGACAGCAAAATAGATGTCCGTTTAATGTCTCCGAATGTATATCCTTTTGCTGAATATGCGCTTGTTTCCAACCGCCATGCTTATAATAGTTCGGCTATGATGCCTATTTTTGCATTCAAGATCAGACCGGCTTTGCTTTCTGTTAAGGGAATATATAAAATTGAAGGAACAGGGCGCGGCTGGCCTGAAGTTAAAATAAAATTAAACCCGCTTCTCCTTGCTCAATATCATCTGAGCCCAGAAAAAATTGTAAAAATGCTGAGGTCGTATCAGGGTCCTTTTTTTTCAGGGGTATTAGATATATTTCACAGACAGTTTATTGTAGCCACTGTTCCGCGCCCTTACAACACGACCGATTTAGCCAATCTTATGTTGCCGATAGGGCAAGGGAAAAACGGAAGACGTACTCTTTTACCTTTAAAAGCCTTTGGAACGGTAAATGTGGGTTCTTCGCCATTAATCCGCGAAGCAGCGGTAAGCGGCTACCGTCATGCGCTGCTCATTGATATAATGCCAGACTTAAATATCAATACAATTAAAGTTGCCGGCAATATCAGCCGCCGTATTAAATATTTAAACAAACGCCTGCCAAAAGACATGAAGATAATTTCAGTTTACAATACAAGCCGGCTAATACATTCAAATCTTGAAGACGTATGGATTGCGCTTATTCTTGGCGGTTTCATCGCTCTATTTGTGGTTTTTTTATTTTTACGGCGCATAGACGGCGCTTTTATAGCTCTTGCCGTTATACCTATTTCCGTGTCATTAACCATTGTAATTCTCAGCACTCTCGGTTTTGGTCTTAATATTATGACGCTCGGCGGTCTCACTGCCGCAATAGGAGCCATGATAGACCATGCGATAGTTATTGTGGAAAGAGGTTTCCATACGATGAAAGGAGAAGAGACGGAAGGAGGAAAATCTGCTCTTAAAAAGGTAGGAAAAATTCTTCCGCTAATGACCGTAGCAACAATAACGTCATCTATTGTTTTCATACCCCTTATTTTTATTCATGGAACATTAGGACTTCTTTTCAAACAAATGGCGCTTTCAATAGTAATAGCTCTCATAACATCTCAGATAGTGGCTCTGAGCATCACTCCAATATTAACGATAATGCTTGCTAAAAGAGAAAGAAGCGGCAGTAAAATTTATAAAAAAAACAGGCTGAGGAAAATTTACGGATATTTACTTATTAAAGGTATGCGCTCGCCATGGCTCGCCTTGCCTGTAATGCTTATATTAATAATTACAATTGTAATTTCGTTATTTTACCTGCGGACAGCCTTTTTGCCAAAATGGGATGAAGGAATTATCGTCGTTCCGTTCAGAACGCCCGTTGGCAGCAGCGTCGGCACTACATATAAGGTTGGCAGATATCTTATGCATATTGCCAAAAAAAATAATAATGTAAGCAAGGTTTCGCTTGTGGTCGGCAGAAGTTTAGACCAGCCTTATTCCACACCAAACAAAGGGGATTTAACTATTCTTCTAAAAAAAAACCGCAAGAAAACAACAGAAGAGGTAATGCGAAAACTATATAATAAATTCCATACAGCAGCACCTAATCTTATAGCTCTTAAATTATCGCAGATTATGGTTAATCGACTCGGCTTTTTATCCGGTTCCCATGCTCCGTTAGAGGTGCTGCTTTTCGGCAAAAGTTCTAAGACTCTAAGAAAATACGGTAAAATTTTAGCATACAAACTAAAAAAATCTCACGATTTTCAATATGTTAACTTCAAATCGCCTTCGGCAGGACCGGAAGTTACCATTGTTCCATCTGAGTTTGCCGCTGCTTACGGTTTATCGCCGCCGGTTATTGCAGATAAAATTAAAAGACTGTTATGGGGACAAAACGCAGGATTTATGCTTTACGGCGAACAGGTTTTACCTATTCGCATATTTCTTAAAAAGAAATCCGTCACATTATCAGATTTAAAAAAATGGCCTTTTACTCTAAGAAATGGAACACACACCAGATTAAACTATATTTCTAATATAAAAATCAAAAAAGCGGTTCCTTTTGTAACACATCAGGATATGGCTCCTTATGCCTACATTTTTATTCAGCCTGTTAAAGGGGAAGGTCTCGCAGAAGGCGCGGCTAAAGCCCGCTCCATTATAAGTTCTATGCATCTCCCGTCATCAGTTACCGCCGTTATGGGAGGCTATTACCATACTCAGGTAAAGAGTTTTAAACAAATGGCTATAATGCTTATGTTTGCGCTTTTCCTTATGTTTGTTTTTTTTGGTTTTCAGTTTGCAAGCCAGCGTGCCGCAATTGCATCAATGACAGCAATTGCGCTTTCGGCGGCAGGCGCGCTTGCCGCCTTATTAATTACAGGTATAGAACTTGACAGCACGGCATTTATTGGTATTCTTTTAGTTTTTGCTATTTCTACAAATAATGCAATTCTTATTTTCGCAAGAGCCAGACAAATTAGCGGCGCAGCCGAGTCGTCTCCTGGTCCTTCATCTGTTTTCCTTGCAGCTCGGGAACGGCTTCGCCCGATATTAATGACTATGCTTGCGGATATTTTTGGTTTTTTACCTTTAGCGATAGGCATAGGAAGGGGAACAGATCTTCTCAAACCCCTTTCTATTGCCGTTATGGGCGGACTGCTGATATCTGTTTTTATGTCCTTGTGGCTGGCTCCGGTTATATATAGCGGATTATTTTTTAATAAGAGCGGCAGCAGAAAAACTGACAGCGATAAACTGGGACTATAACTTTTTTTTACATTACATTATCGTAGGATAAGAAGAAACCATAAGTCGGAATAACAAAAATTACATTAAATCTCTTAAATGGTTTATTATTTTGCACGCTCTTACGGTTTTGTATTCAGTAAAAAATATTGCCTGCTTAATAGGGCTTTGAATGATTTGCTTAATAATTTTTAGATTGTTTTTTTTAAATATTTATTGAGATAATAAACTCCATAATAAATGGATGATTATTAAATGAGACTTCTTGGCTAAACAGATATAGCGGCTCTTTAGCAAGTAATATAATTCTATAATTAATTTATACTATATAAAAAAATAAAAAAACATTTAAAATAGACCTGATAACCGTATTTATAATTTTTTTACAACAATTAAGGTAAAAATAAATGAAAACCTTATTGACGAAATAATGCGGACAGATAATGAGATAATGCGGATGAGAAAATAGGAAGGATTTACTTATTTTTATTAGTAGAATAAATAAATCTTGTATAATATACATATTATCAATTATTATATATGCTAATTTTAATATTAAGAGGGGTAATGTAATGTCGATGGTTATATTTTTGCGGATTTTAATTGGACTATTCGGCACTTTATTTATAGTTTTCACATTTTGGTTAGGCGCGTATTTCCATTTAAACGTTTCCACAAAAATAGTAATCGTATTAGCTTTTGCATTAGCCGCTATTCTTGAGGAAATTGTAATAGCTATCGATAATCTTGAAAAAAGATTAAAAATTGCTTTTCAATCGCTGGAACTTCCCCTCAGGGAACAAATCGCTATTAACGAAACTATAATGCTGTATAACAAACTGAAAAAAGGGAAATCGGATATTGCTACTAAAATAGCTATAGAAGATTTTGAAAAAATTCATATCCTCTTAAAGCAGGCGGAAAAAGGCGGAGATTTTATTTTTCATGATATTTACGCTGCTAAATTAATTGCATTGAAAGAATTAAAACCGGGGGCAGTCATTTAAGGTTGTAAGCAATCTTATAGAACCGTTTTATTGGGGATACGGCAAGGATGTAACCGCGAACATACGCAGCAAAATTACAGACAGGCAAAAAGAGGCGTCCATATCGAACGAGTATTTCTTTTAAAGAACGAGGATGATTTTACCAAAATGAAAGAAATTATAGATGAACTGGTAAAAAACAATATCGATGTATTTTACGTTTTTCAAAACGAATTAGATAAGATGCTGCCATATGCCAGCTTTGCAATATCAGAAGAATTATCTATAGGGATAATTTCACGCAGGGAAGATTTATTAGGGAAAATCACCGTCACGTCTAATAACCAAATAATCACGGAACTTTCATGGCAATTCGATATTATTAAAAAACAATCAAAGAAGTTAAATGCGGCAAGATAACCGCATTAAGAAATATTACCATTTCTATCTCAATTTTTTAAAAATTTATTCCAACAAAAAAAGGGTAAATAAATCAGCAATTCTGAACCTATTTTTTTAGTATTTTTTTTCCTATTAAATCAGTAATATCTATATTAGCTGAATCCTGCGAAGATATGGAATTTTGTTTGCAATTTTGGGGAGAAACGATTTACAAAATACAGTTTATAGTGAAAATTTTCATTCCATAAAATACATTAATACGTGCGTCGATAGTTTTTATCGACAATTTCATATACATTCAATTCGTTTAATGTTTTTTTAAGGGATTTATAAAAAATCTGATTAGTTAGTTCTTACCGTAAACAACTTTATGAGAACAAACCTTTATGAGTTTAATGGTATTGGTTTTCGAATCTATGGTGTAAGCCATTCTATCATGGTAAGTTAAATCTAAAGCATGAAAGTCAAGGTTTTTCTTTTTCTTCCCTAAAGACAAGGGATCCATGGAATCTGCCAATTCTTTAAGTTTTTCTTCAATTTTATTTTTTATTATTTTGTCTTTTCTTTCATATTGCTTTTTAAAAGAATGAGACCAATCAAATATCCATGACATAGGTATTTATGAGCGCAAATCTTTAAGAAGTTCGTCGATACCGCCGGTTTTATAATTTCCGTTGGCATAATCCGATAAGCTTTCATTTATTTGTTCTATTTCCCAATCGGTAAAATAATTTTCGCTGTCAATAATACCATACTGCTTACGTATCTTATATATATTACTTAAACTTATAGGCTGAATATAATCAACGGTTTTTATAGCGGAAGCCGGCTGGTTATTAGAATGTATTGGACAATTATTATATAGTATCATTTTTCCTCCTTCTTTATTTTTACTATAGATACGGAGCCGGTCTCATTTACCGTGATATGCCACTTAGAGCCGATCTTATACTGGCACTCATTTTTTTTAGGAATAAATAAAATAAGTTGATTGGTTGCGGCATCTGTTCCGGGAAGTTGACCTTGAAGGTTATTTTTTAACTTAGTATATTTCCCGAAAACAACCTGATAAAGCGTTTTTCCATTAACGGAATCAAAAGCTGGGTTAACAGAGATAACTTCTATGGTTTCTTCGTATTTCATAAATTCCCCTTTTTTAATCGTCTATATTAAATTTTATCATAATTATTTTTAAATTTAAAGTAGGTTTTAATAGTAATATTTAAAATAAAATTACATTTTTCCTTAATATTTTATTTTCCCGCTGAATTAAAAAGGCTTTCGGGCGGCGTTAAAGAAAGCGCCTATTATCGACTTTCATTTTCACAATTTAAGGCATACATTCGCAAGTAGGCTTGTACGGCGGGCGCAAATTTGGCGACTATTCAAAAGCTTTTAGGACATAAGACGGTTAATATGACTTTAAGATACGCTCATTTATCGAACGTTCATTTAAAAGACACAGTAAACCTTTTAGATACTAATAATTTTAAAAAAAATTATACTTTCATTATACTCTATCGAAATCTTAAATTATCGAACTCTTAAAACTCTTGCTAAAACTGGAGCCGGCGATAGGAATCGAACCTACGATCAACTGATTACGAATCAGCTGGCTAATAAGATAACTATTTGTTTTTATTAATATATTTTATTTTTACGGTTTTTATGTATCCGTTTTTGTATCCAATAAACCCCTTCCGCAATTTTTTGCGGAAGGGGTT